>NZ_JBAQLP010000073.1:0-6905 GCF_049301935.1 Pseudomonas sp.
TCCATAAATTTGAGGTAATTGACGTAGTAGACGATGCCGCCTGCATCGGTGTCTTCGAAATAAACCCGACAGCGATGGGTGAACGGCGTAACTCCGTTTTGCGCGCGCATACTCTAGTGCCAGCTCCCGATCTTGCCAATCGTCTTCGACAAGTATTTTTTGTTAATCATCATCACCCCCGAACAAGTCAGCCGTGGGCAGTTCGCCCATGCGCCTGGGCACGTTCAGGCCAAAGTGCAAATAGGCATGCCGGGTGACCACGCGACCCCGCGGGGTGCGCATGATATAGCCCTGCTGAATCAGATAGGGCTCCAGCACATCTTCGATGGTGTGACGCTCTTCACTGATGGCAGCGGCGAGGTTATCCACCCCCACCGGACCACCATCGAACTTCTCGATCATGGTCAGCAGCAGACGCCGGTCTTGGTGATCAAAGCCGCGCTCATCGACGTCCAGCAAATTCAGCGCCAGATCGGCGATTTCCCGGGTGATATCGCCCTGCGCGCGCACTTCGGCAAAGTCGCGCACGCGGCGCAGCAGGCGGTTGGCGATACGCGGCGTACCGCGGGCACGACGGGCAATCTCGAAGGCGCCATGGGGCTCGATCGGCAGGCCGAGAATCCCCGCCGAACGCATGACGATGGTGGACAGATCCTCGGTGTTGTAGAACTCCAACCGCTGGACGATGCCGAAGCGGTCACGCAACGGGTTGGTCAGCATGCCGGCGCGCGTGGTGGCGCCCACCAGGGTAAACGGCGGCAGGTCAAGCTTGATCGAGCGCGCGGCCGGGCCTTCGCCGATCATGATGTCGAGCTGAAAGTCCTCCATGGCCGGATACAGCACTTCCTCGACAATCGGCGACAAGCGATGAATTTCATCGATAAACAGCACATCACCCGGCTCCAGATTGGTCAGCAACGCCGCCAGATCACCCGGCCGCTCCAGCACCGGACCCGAGGTGCTCTTGATCGAAACGTTCATTTCCTGGGCGATGATATTGGCCAGGGTGGTCTTGCCCAGACCGGGCGGGCCGAAGATCAGGGTGTGATCGAGGGCCTCGCTACGGCCACGGGCCGCCTGGATAAACAGCTCCATCTGCTCGCGCACGCTCGGCTGGCCGATGTATTCGGCCAGCTTAAGTGGGCGAATGGCACGGTCAACTTGCTCATCACGGTCACGCGGGGCGGCAGTAATCAGGCGATCAGCTTCTAGCACTAGACCATTCCCTTCAGGGCTCGACGAATCATATCTTCACTGCTCAAACCGTCTTCCTTAATAGCTGAGACGGCGCGACTGGCTTCCTGGGGTTTGTAGCCGAGCGAAATAAGTGCACTGACCGCATCATTCTCCGCGCTTGAGACTGCACTACCACCGCGAGGTTCCACCACCAGGTGCGACATGCCGGGCACGGTTTCCCAGGCCTTGAAGCGGTCTTTCAACTCAACTAACAGACGTTCGGCGGTTTTCTTGCCAACACCTGGGATTTTCACCAACACCGACGTATCTTGCGCTTGCACGCAACGCACCAATTCGTCGACCTCAAGTCCAGACATCAGCGCCAGTGCCAGTTTCGGCCCCACGCCGTTGAGGCGGATCAGCTCGCGAAACAGCTCGCGCTCGCGCTTCTCGAAAAAACCATAGAGCAGCTGCGCATCCTCACGCACCACCAGATGGGTGTGCAAAGTCAGCGGTTCGCCTACCGAGGGCAGACGGTACAGGGTGGTCATGGGCACTTCCAGCTCATAACCCAAACCATTTATGTCAACAATCACATGGGGCGGCTGCTTTTCCGCCAGGGTGCCGCGCAAACGTCCGATCACCGCTGCTTTCCTTAAAAATAACGTTACAAACGAAGGCGACCGGCGCGCCGCTTGGCACCGACCAGACCATGAGGAATCAGACTCTGCCGATGGTGGGCATGGCATAGGGCAATGGCCAGGGCGTCCGATGCGTCGATCTGCGGTTTTTGCACCAGTTTGAGCAGGTGCATGACCATCAGCTGCACCTGCTCCTTGTCCGCCCCGCCGCTGCCGGCAATCGCCTGCTTGACCTGGGTGGCGGTGTATTCGGCGATATCCAGCCCCGACTCGATGCCCGCGACTATGGCCACGCCGCGCGCCTGACCGAGCTTGAGCGCGGAATCCGGATTGCGCGCCATAAACACCTGCTCGATGCCCATGGTTACTGGCCCGTAGGTTTCGATGACTTCACGCACGCCGCGAAACACCACCTGCAGACGCTCCGGCATCGAACCATTGCCCGTACGAATGCAGCCGGAGGCAACATATTCGCAGTTGCGCCCGGTATCACGCACCACACCGTAACCGGTGATGCGCGAGCCGGGGTCGATGCCCAAAATCAGCGTCATGCCTGTTATCCACTGGTGACGCGACAAGCGCCACACTGTCTATTTATCCAGTTAGCGAGTATAGGGGCGTCGATGGGCTGCCGTCATCCACAACAAGATACCCGGCACGCCAACACGAAAAAGCCGGAAGCGCCCACGAGCGTCTTCCGGCTTACGCCGAGCAATTTCTAGCCCTAGCCAAGCTGCTCCATCAGCTCGTCGGAGATCTCAGCGTTGTGATAGACCTCCTGCACGTCATCCAGATCTTCCAACATATCGATCAGCTTGATGACCTTTTGTGCGGTTTCCAGATCAGTAACCGGCGCACTGATCGACGGGATCATGGCGATTTCCGCCTCTTCAGCCTTGAAGCCAGCCGCACTGAGCGCCTCGTTGACCCCATGGAAATCGGCAAAGCTGGTCGACACCAAAGCCGAGCCATCCTCAGCCATTTCCACGTCATCGGCACCGGCTTCCAGCGCCGCTTCCATCAGCGCATCCTCGCTAACACCTGGGGCGAAGCTGAGCTGCCCCTTGCGCTCGAACATATAGGCCACCGAACCGTCGGTGCCCAGGTTGCCACCGCACTTGGTAAAGGCATGGCGTACTTCGGCGGCGGTGCGATTGCGGTTGTCGGTCATGGCCTCGACGATAATTGCCACGCCGCCCAGCGCGTAACCCTCATAACTCAGCTCGACCACGTTGTCGGCTTCGTTATTACCGGCACCACGGGCGATGGCACGATCGATTACATCGCGCGACATGTTGTTGGTCAGCGCCTTGTCCACCGCCAGGCGCAACCGCGGGTTGTCCGCTGGAATCGGACCGCCATGCTTGGAAGCGACCGTCAGCTCACGAATCAGTTTGGTAAAGATCTTGCCACGCTTGGCGTCCTGACGCCCTTTGCGGTGCTTGATGTTGGCCCACTTGGAATGACCAGCCATAACTCACTCCGGTTATTTCACATTCGATTTCGAGGCGCGAGAGTCCGAACCTCTCCGGCCGCCATAAAGAAGAAGCCTGGTAAACCAGGCCTCTTGTGACGCTTTATTCCGCTTTCGGCTGCTCGCGCAGGCGAATATGCAGTTCACGCAGCGACTTGTTGTCCACCTCACCCGGCGCCTGAGTCATCACGCAGGCCGCGCTCTGGGTTTTCGGGAAGGCAATCACTTCACGAATCGACTGCGCGCCGGTCATCAGCATCACCAGGCGATCCAGACCGAAGGCCAGGCCACCATGGGGCGGCGCGCCGAACTTCAGGGCGTCAAGGAGGAAGCCGAACTTCTCCTGCTGCTCGTCTTCGCTGATACCCAGTACACGGAACACAGTCTGCTGCATCGATTTGTCGTGGATACGGATCGAACCGCCGCCCAGCTCGGTGCCGTTCAGCACCATGTCATAGGCCCGCGACAGCGCGCCGGCGGGGTTGGCTTCCAGCTCGGCTGGGCTGCATTTGGGCGCGGTGAACGGGTGGTGCATGGCGGTCAGGCTGCCGTCGTCGTTTTCCTCGAACATCGGGAAGTCGACGACCCACAACGGTGCCCACTCACAGGTCAGCAGATTGAGGTCGTGACCCAGCTTGATGCGCAACGCGCCCAGGGCCTCGCTGACGATCTTGGCCTTGTCGGCGCCGAAGAACACGATGTCACCATCGACCGCACCAACGCGATCGAGGATCACGTTGATGTTGTCCAGCGGGATGTTCTTGACGATCGGCGACTGCAGTCCTTCCACGCCAGCGGCGCGTTCGTTGACCTTGATATAGGCCAGGCCCTTGGCACCGTAGATGCCGACGAACTTGGTGTATTCGTCGATCTTGCTGCGCGGCATGCTCGCCCCGCCCGGTACGCGCAGCGCCGTAACGCGGCACTTCGGATCGTTGGCCGGACCACTGAACACCTTGAAGTCGACGGCTTGCAGCTGATCGGCCACGTCCACCAGTTCCAGCGGGTTGCGCAGGTCCGGCTTGTCGGAACCGAAACGACGCATGGCTTCGGCCAGGGTCATGTGCGGAAGCGTGCCGAATTCGACGCCCAGCACTTCCTTGAACAGCTGGCGAATCATCTTCTCGGTGATAGCCATGATGTCGGCTTCATCGAGGAAGCTGGTTTCGATGTCGATCTGGGTGAATTCCGGCTGGCGGTCGGCACGCAGGTCTTCGTCGCGGAAGCACTTGGCGATCTGGTAGTAACGGTCGAAGCCGGCGACCATCAGCAGCTGCTTGAATAGCTGCGGCGACTGCGGCAACGCAAAGAAGCTGCCGGCGTGGGTGCGGCTCGGCACCAGGTAGTCACGCGCGCCCTCAGGGGTGGCGCGGGTGAGGATCGGCGTTTCCACATCGAGGAAGCCGTTTTCATCCAAATAACGACGGATGCTGCTGGTGATGCTCGAGCGCAGCTTCAACTTGGCCGCCATCTCCGGGCGACGCAGGTCGATAAAGCGGTAGCGCAGGCGAGTTTCTTCGCCGACATCGGTGTATTCGTTGAGCGGGAACGGCGGGGTTTCCGCTTCGTTCAGCACTTCCAGCTCGTAACCCAGCACTTCGATAGCGCCGGAGGCCATATTGGCGTTGCCGGCACCGGCCGGACGCAGACGCACCTTGCCGGTGATTTTCACCACGTATTCGCTGCGCACTTTATCGGCAGTGGCGAAGGTCGCCGCGCGATCCGGGTCGAATACCACCTGGGCCAGACCTTCGCGGTCACGAATGTCGAGGAAAATCACCCCGCCATGGTCACGACGGCGATGTACCCAACCGCAAAGGGTGACTTCCTGGCCGTCCAGGCTCTCGTTCAGTTGGCCGCAATAATGGCTGCGCATCATGGTGGTGGTCGCTTCTCTTGAGTCTTGAATTCGTTGGGTCGCATGGCTGCGACGCTCGTTGGCCGGACAACCGGCTGGCGCAGGCGCCATTTTCCGCAATTGCGCTGCCTTTTAAGGGGCGCGAAACGATCAGCGGCGCATTACATAGCCAACTGCTCGCCCGGCAAAACACGGCAAAGCCCGGGATTATATATGGTTAAGCCGCTACTTGCAGCCGCCACCCCACGCGCTTTTGCCAGCCCTTCCTATACTGAGCCGTGCAGCACTCTGACCGTCGAATAGTGGAGAGACTTATGGCCACACCAAACCTGGCTGAAATACCCAGTGATTTGCTGGCAGATTTTCGCCAGGAATCTGCCGAACAATTCCAGCGTTGCGAACAGTTGCTGATCGAACTTGAGCACGCCCCCGATGACCGCGAGCGTCTGCGCGAACTGTTTCGCCTGGTGCATACACTCAAGGGCAACCTGGGTTATATCGGTTTGGATACGCTGATGAGCGTGCCGCAAGCCGCCGAGGATGTACTGTCGTGCCTACGCGAGGGCCAATTGAGCTTCGACAGCCTGCTGGGCGATATCCTTTTACTGACCCTCGACCACCTGAAAGAGCTGATCCAGCACGCACTCGGCGGCCCGCCAGCGCAGCTCAAACCAACCCAAAGCCAGGCGCTTAGCCAGGCGCTTAGCGCCTTGGCACTGGCCCCAAGCGCCCAACAAACCGACATGCGCAGCGCTCTACTGCAACAACTCGACCCCAGCTCACGGCCACCCGCAGCCATGGCGACGGGCGAAACCGCTGCCGCCGAGTTGCTCAGACGTTATGGCATCGAAGCCGACGCCGATCTGCTGTTCTTTGTCGACCTGATGCAAGCCAGCGAGCGTCGCTCACACTTCTGGCAAGGCCGCGGCCTGCGCCAGCTCGACCTGGCCCTGGCGATCAACCAACTGGGCGGCAACCCGGAACAACCCGAGCAACTGGCGGCAGCCATCTGCCTGCACGACCTGGGCATGGCTTTTCTGCCACTGGAGATGCTGCACAAGGAGGCACACTTCAATCGCGAAGAACGCCGGCAGATGCAATCGCACCCACGCCTCGCCTACGACCTGCTCAAGCGCATGCCGCGCTGGGACGCCGCCGCAGAAATAACCCTGCAACATCAGGAGCACGCCGACGGCAGCGGCTACCCCAAAGGCCTAAAAGAAGTCGAAACCTGCCCCGGCGCCCTGATTATCAACATCGTCGATACGTTTGACGCCCGCACCCATGAGCGCGCTCATCAAACCCTGAATAAACGCCCGCTGCTGCGCGCGATCCTGGAAATCAACAACCTCGCTGGGCGGCAATTCAGCGCCCACTGGGTCGAATTATTCAACCAGACACTGCAACAGCACCCCGAGCTAGCGCATCGCTAAGCCGCAGAAAAATTGAACCCAGCCCCAGCAATAGCCTCCAACCATCACTTTCATTGATATAAACCACGATAAAGCTCGGTAAACCCCATGATAGGCTCCAGCCCATCATGCGGGCAGCCAAGCCCCGAGCCACCTGAGAGGAGAAATACTATGGAAATCAATATCGGCATTGCCGAGCAGGACCGCGCCGCCATCGCCGAAGGCCTGTCGCGCCTGCTCGCAGACACCTACACCCTGTACCTGAAAACCCACAATTTTCACTGGAACGTCACCGGCCCGATGTTCAACACCCTGCACCTGATGTTTGAAGGTCAGTACACCGA
>NZ_JBAQLP010000074.1:0-16319 GCF_049301935.1 Pseudomonas sp.
AGGTGTACAGCGGGTCGATGATAAAGATGCTCGACCAGGCGGTGGGGATCGGCGTCAGCGGCCAGAGCAGCTGGGTGCCGTAGCTGGTAAAGCTGTCGAGCAGCGGATGGGTAATCAGCACCAGCCATAGGGTGATAAATAGCCGCTGCGATGAATAGCCGGGGTTATGCCTGAATCGTCGGGTCAGCCAGGTCAGCAGCAGCGCCAGCCCGCTGAGGACAAACAGCGAGTGGCTGAAGCCGCGGTGATAAGTCATATCGGCCACGGCGTCGCCGTAATCGATGACCACATCAAGATCCGGCAAGGTGCCGAGCATGGCCCCGTACAACAGCGCCTTGCGCCCCTGCCAGCGACCGAGCAGCGCGCCCTGAATACTGGCGCCAAGCACCGCCTGGGTTATCGAGTCCATGACTGATCTCTGAATTAAACAGGCGGCTAAATTAGCCGAACACCCAGGTTTTGGCAGCGGTTAATGTTCAAGCAAAGGTTTCAATACATGACGTCCGTTCGCGCTCTAAGAATGCCCAGGCCGGTGCGAGTGGCCTGGGCATCTTGGCAACAGCCTGCTAGAGCTTGAAGAAGCTGACCTTGTCAGTCAGGCGATTGGCCAGGGTCGCCAGTTCGCGGCTGGAGGAGGCCACTTGCGCGGAGCCGGCCGATGTTTCCAGGGTGGCGCTGTGGATGCGGTTGATGTTCTGGTTGACCTCTTCGGCCACCGCGCTCTGCTCTTCCGAGGCGCTGGCGATCTGCGCATTCATCTCGTTGATGGCGGTGACTTCGCTGCGAATCTTGTTCAGCGCCGTTTCCGCCTGGCCGGTTTGCTCGACTGTCTGCTGGGCCAGCTGACGGCTGTTGCGCATCACGTCGGCGGCTTTGCCGGCACCTTCTTGCAGTTTGCCGATCATGCCGCGAATTTCCCGGGTGGAGTCCTGGGTACGGGTGGCCAATGAGCGTACCTCGTCGGCTACCACCGCAAAACCGCGACCATGCTCGCCGGCGCGTGCGGCTTCGATGGCGGCATTAAGCGCGAGCAGGTTGGTCTGTTCGGCAATCGAGGTAATTACCTCGATGATTTTCTCGATGCTCTCGCTGTCGGTGGACACCTGCTGCACGCTCTCGGCGGCGCTTTCCAGGGTGCGCGCCAGGTTCTGGATGGCGCTGGCGGTAGCGCTGACCACTTGATTGCCGGTGGCCACTTCGCTGTCGGCGTTGCGGGTGGCGGAAGCTGCGCTGGCCGCGTAGTTGGCCACCTCATTGACGGTGGCGGCCATCTGGTTGATGGCGGTGGCCATTTGTTCGGCCTCGCTCGATTGCAGGCGGATCTGCTGGTTGTTGCTGTCGGAGGTGGTCAGCAGCTGGTCTGAAGCCAGGGTCAGCTCACCAGCGGCACTGCGCACCTGGGCGATGGTCTCGGCCAGGTGTTTGACCATGTTCTGCAGATCGCCCATCACGCTGTTCGGGTAGCGGGTCTGGATACGCTGGTTAAGTTCGCCATCGGCCAGGCGCTGGATGACTTCGGCGACTTCCTGGGGTTCAGCGCCGAGGGTGGATTTCAGCTTATTGATGATGATCAGTGACACACCAATGCTCAGCAGCACGGCCGCTGCGGTGACCAGCAGAATCAGCAGGCGAAAGCCGTCAGCGGCTTCGCGCACCGCGCTAATATCCTGGCCGACACCTTGTTCCTCATGGTCGATAAAGGCGTTGATGCGCTTGAGCCATTCGCCATAGGCCGGCGACGCTTGCTCCATCAGCAGGGTTTTGGCCGCGTCCGTATCACCCTGGCGGCGCAGGTTGATCAGCTGTTCGGTCAAGCTCAGGGTGCTGCGTTCGATAGTCTGAATATCGCTCAACAGGCGCTGCTCGGTGGCCGTGGGCGCTTGCTCGCGCAGCAGGCTGTCCATGGCCTGGGCCGACTCTTGATAGAAGTCCTTGAGCCGCTGAATCTCTGTCAGTTGGCGGTTCAGCGCCGCATCGTTATCCACCAGTACCGCATCGCGAATGGCGATGGCGCGATCATGCACGCTGCCACGGAAGTTGATGGCATAGCGCTGCTTGAGTGAGGCCCCCTCACTGACTGCAGTCAGGGTATCGTCGATAAAACCAACGCGCTGCACGCCGATCAGGGTAATCAGGATCATCAGTGACAAAATCAGCCCAAATCCAAGGCCCAAACGTTGTGCGATGCTCAGTTGTGATTGCATGAAACCAACTCCTCTTGCCCCATGGGGCTGCGACTGCTTGCTGCGTTTGCAGGGAGTCTCAGCAGGGGTTGAGTACTCTCTTGGGAAAATCTTATACATTAATAATGTTTTGTACAATTTATTTTGAGGTTTGCCTTGGTGTTTGCTGGCCGGTATCCGCACCGCGCAGGCGTCCATAAAATGCTTGAAGCGCTCGAAGTAACTGGCTTATTGCTGTGATAAGCAAGATGCCGGCCTGTTGCGTTGAAGCGGACATGATGGGTTGGTTTATACAATTACTGTACAAGATGGCGAAGAAGGTTGGGCCTTGCGCCGCCACACGCAGGCGAACGGCCTGTTAAACAAACCTTTGGGGTCTATTGCCGCAGTGGCTTGCGCTGCCTCGCGTGCAGTTAACTGGGTTGCTGCTTGATGTGACGCTATTGAGTCCCCATCTACTGCTGCAGGCGTTTAAGCCGCTGACTGCCAATCTCGCCGCCCGGGTGTTGTGTTGGCTGAGTTGGCGGGTAAAACGCCGCAATCGCCTCCTTATTAACGGGCGTCAGCGCCCCAGTGAGCCTGCATGCTTTCGATCCTGTCTTCCCGTCAGCGCAACGCCTTGCGCATGGCCTGGCGCTTTATCGCGCCGTATCGCGCTCGCGTGTTTGGGGCCTTGCTGGCGCTGATGTTTACCGCGGCCATCACCCTGTCCATGGGCCAGGGCATCAAGCTGCTGGTCGATCAGGGCCTGGCGACTCAATCGCCGGCGGCGCTGCAGCAGTCCATCGGGTTGTTTTTCGTACTGGTACTGGCACTGGCCATCGGCACCTTTACCCGGTTCTATCTGGTGTCGTGGATTGGCGAGCGCTTTGTCGCCGATATCCGCAAGCGCGTGTTCAACCACCTGATCGAACTGCATCCGGGCTTTTATGAGAGCAACCGCAGCTCGGAAATCCAGTCGCGCCTGACCGCCGACACCACGCTGCTGCAATCGGTGATCGGCTCGTCGTTGTCGATGGCGCTGCGCAACCTGATCATGCTGGTGGGCGGCAGCGTGTTGCTGGTGGTGACCAACGCCAAGCTCAGCGGCATCGTGCTGCTGGCGTTGCCGCTGGTGGTGGCGCCAATTCTGATCTTCGGCCGCCGCGTGCGCGCGCTGTCACGGCAGAGTCAGGATCGGGTGGCGGATGTCGGCAGCTATGTCGGCGAGGTGCTGGGGCAGATCAAGACCGTACAGGCCTACAACCATCAGAACGAGGACAAGCGCCGTTTTGGCCTGTCTGCGGAGGCGGCCTTCGATACCGCACGCCAGCGTATCGCTCAGCGTGCCTGGCTGATCACCGTGGTGATCGTGCTGGTGCTCGGCGCGGTCGGGGTGATGCTCTGGGTCGGCGGCATGGACGTGATCGCCGGGCGGATTTCCGGCGGTGAACTGGCCGCTTTCGTGTTCTACAGCCTGATTGTCGGCTCGGCCTTTGGCACCCTGAGTGAGGTGATCGGCGAGCTGCAACGTGCCGCCGGCGCTGCCGAGCGTATCGCCGAGCTGTTGCAGGCGCGCAATGAAATCACCCCGCCGACTACGGATGCCTTGCATCTGCCCCAGCCGGTGCAGGGCCGCATCGAGCTGCAAGGGCTGCGTTTTGCTTACCCATCGCGCCCCGCTAGTTTTGCTGTGGATGGTATTGATCTACAGGTTGCAGCAGGGGAGACCCTGGCGCTGGTCGGGCCGTCTGGCGCAGGTAAATCGACGCTGTTTGATCTGCTGCTGCGTTTTTTCGACCCGCAGCAGGGCCGCATCCTGATCGATGGTGTGGCGATCCAGCAGCTTGATCCGCGTGAGCTGCGCAGCAGCTTTGCGTTGGTGTCGCAGAACCCGGCGCTGTTCTTTGGCTCGGTGGCAGACAATATCCGCTACGGCAAAACCACTGCCAGCCGGGCCGAGGTCGAGGCGGCCGCGAAGGCCGCGCATGCCCACGAATTTATTATGAAACTGCCGGATGGTTACCAGACTCATCTGGGCGATGCCGGCTTGGGGCTGTCCGGTGGTCAGCGTCAGCGTCTGGCGATTGCCCGCGCGCTGCTGGTGGATGCACCGATTCTGCTGCTGGATGAGGCCACCAGCGCGCTGGATGCCGAAAGCGAGCATCTGATTCAGCAAGCGCTGCCACCGCTGATGGCGGGGCGCACCACCCTGGTAATCGCTCATCGCCTGGCCACGGTAAAAAGCGCCGACCGCATTGCGGTGATCGAGCACGGCAAACTGGCCGCCATCGGCACCCACAGCGAGCTGGTCAACAGCAGCCCGCTGTATGCGCGGTTGGCCGAACTGCAGTTCAGTAGCGAGGCCGAAACCGCAGTTTAAAGCGGCTTGGCTTTGGGCCGGATGGTTGCCGCTGCACCGGCTGAGGCGAGGATGATCGCGCTGATCGCCAGCCACTGGCTGAGGGTCAGGCGCTCGCTCAGCAGCAGCAGGCCAGAGAGCGCGGCAATCGCCGGTTCCATACTCATCAGAATACTGAAGGTGCGCGCGGGCAGGCGGGTCAGGGCGACCATTTCCAGGCTGTAGGGCAGGGCCGAGGACAGCACGGCTACGCCGAGGGCGATGGGCAGCAGGTCCACTGAAAACAGACCGCTACCGGCTTGCCACAGGCCAATCGGGAACACCAGCAGGGCTGCGACTATGGTGCCCAGAGCCACGGTCTGTTTGCCGTGCTCGGCCCCGGCTTTCTGGCCGAAGACGATATACAGCGCCCAGCACAGACCAGCGGCCAGGGCCAGGGCTATGCCCGTTGGGTCCAGCGGTACATCGCTTTGCCCGGTGGGTAACAGCAGCCAGAGGCCGAAAACGGCCAGGGCAATCCAGGTGAAATCCAGCAAACGTCGCGATGACAGCAGGGCCAAGCCCAGTGGCCCGGTAAATTCCAGGGCCACGGCAATGCCCAGGGGAATGGTTTTCAGCGAGAGGTAGAACAGCAGGTTCATACTGCCCAGCGACAGCCCATAAGCCAGCAACGAGCGGCAGGACTGCAGCGTCAACTTGGCCTGCCAGGGGCGCATTAGAATGCACAGAATCAGCGCGCCGAGGCTTAAACGCAGGGCCGTGGTGCCGCTGGCGCCAATTTCCGGAAACAGCCCCTTGGCCAGGGACGCGCCGCTCTGGATCGAGGTCATGGCGATCAGCAGCAATAGGATCGGCAGGACCACCAGGGAGAATTGCGTTGAGCGCGGCATGGGTTGTTCCTTGACGTTGTATCCGTTAGCCAAAGGCTGTGTGCCTGTTAACAGTTATATGTGATTGACAGGCTGGCGTTGAGCGCAGCAGGCAAACTGCTGGCCTGGACCCAAGGTTGGCTGAGAATCAGCCAGCAACAACGCAAACGCCCCGATTCAATCGGGGCGTTTGTTGTGGTTTACCTTAGTACAGAGCGGTTTTATTCGGTCTGCAAAGCAGGCATTCACCGCTACGTCAATCAGTCGTCGCTGCCCATGATGCCGAAAATCTGCAACAGGCTGACGAACAGGTTGTAGATCGATACATACAGGCTGATGGTGGCCATGATGTAGTTGCGCTCACCGCCATGGATGATCGCGCTGGTCTGGAACAGGATGCAGGCCGAGGAGAACAGCACAAAACCTGCGCTGATCGCCAGTTGCAGGCCGCTGATCTGGAAGAAGAAGCCGGCAACCATTGCGCCCAGCAGAACAAAGAAACCTGCAGTGATAAAGCCACTGAGGAAGCTCATGTCCTTGCGGGTGGTCAGCACGTAAGCCGACAGGCCGCAGAATACCAGGGCCGTCATGGCGAAAGCCGAGCTGACAACTTCAGCGCCATTAGCCATGCCCATGTAGCGATTGAGGATAGGACCCAGGGTGTAGCCCATAAAGCCAGTCAGGGCGAGGGTCGAAACCAGGCCCCAGGCCGAATTACGCAGTTTGGCGGTGAGGAAGAACAGGCCGTAAAAGCCGATCAGCACCACGAAGATATTCGGGTAAGGCACATTGGCGCGCTGCGCGATGTACGCCACCAGGCCGCTGAAGGCCAGGGTAATGGCCAGCAGGCCATAAGTGTTGCGCAGGACGCGGCTGACTTCTTGCTGCTCAACCTGCGTGTGGTCAAGTGCGTAATTGTGTTCGTTCATGGCGACACTCCTGAAATGGCTGATGGTTCCGTGACCAAGGTCAGGCCCGATCATAACAGAGGCAGATAAAGAGCCAATACGCAGAGTTTGACAGCGTGTTGCGTTCGGGTAAGATTGCCGCCCGCAAACGCCGGAAGCGTGGCAGAGCGGTTGAATGCAACGGTCTTGAAAACCGTCGAAGGGGAAACTCTTCCGTGAGTTCGAATCTCACCGCTTCCGCCAAATTCCTCCGGCCGTCAGCCTTGCGCAGCTTTATTGACGCTTGCGTTTTGACGGTTATGCGCCAAGCTGGGATTTACCAATCTCCAGCCGTCCAACCCAACCAGCCGCTCTTGGCGACTGATGCAAACCGGGGTGTCGCTTGATCAGGGTGCTAGTTGTTGATGACCACGACCTGGTACGTACCGGCATCACCCGCATGCTGGCTGACATTGACGGCTTGCATGTAGTGGGTCAAGCCGAGTCTGGCGAAGAATCCTTGAAAAAAGCCCGCGAGCTGAAGCCCGATGTTGTCCTGATGGACATCAAGATGCCGGGCATCGGCGGCCTCGAAGCCACGCGCAAACTGATTCGCAGCCATCCCGACCTTAAAGTCGTCGCAGTAACCGTGTGCGAAGAAGACCCGTTCCCCACGCGTCTGCTGCAGGCCGGTGCCGCCGGTTACCTGACCAAGGGCGCCGCGCTGGAAGAAATGGTTCAGGCCATCCGCATGGTGTTCAACGGCCAGCGCTATATCAGCCCGCAGATTGCTCAACAGCTGGCACTCAAGTCGTTTCAGCCACAAAACAACAATTCGCCTTTCGACCTGTTGTCCGAGCGTGAAATCCAGATCGCCCTGATGATCGCCGGTTGCCAGAAGGTTCAGGCCATCTCTGACAAGCTTTGCCTGTCGCCGAAAACCGTGAACACCTACCGCTACCGCATCTTCGAAAAGCTGTCGATCACCAGCGATGTCGAGCTGGCCCTGCTGGCCGTGCGCCACGGCATGATTGATGCCAGCAGCTGACGACAGCCGCGCCGCCTTCGATTCCAGCGCGTTTCTCTCCACCTGCAGCGCTCGCCCTGGCGTGTACCGCATGTTCGATGTGGACGCCAAACTGCTCTATGTCGGTAAAGCCAAAAACCTGAAAAAGCGCCTGGCCAGCTACTTCCGCCAGAGCGGCTTAGCGCCTAAGACCGCCGCGCTGGTGGGCCGCATCGCGCAGATCGAAACCACCATCACCGCCAACGAGACCGAAGCCCTGCTGCTTGAGCAGACGCTGATCAAGGAATGGCGCCCGCCCTACAATATTCTGCTGCGCGACGATAAGTCCTATCCCTATGTGTTTCTCTCCGACGGCGACTTCCCGCGGCTGAGCATCCACCGTGGCGCGAAAAAGCAGAAGGGCCGGTACTTCGGCCCCTATCCCAGCGCCGGGGCCATCCGCGAAAGCCTCAACCTGCTGCAGAAGACCTTTCTGGTGCGCCAGTGCGAGGACAGCTTCTACAAGAACCGCACGCGGCCCTGCCTGCAGTACCAGATCAAACGCTGCAAAGGCCCCTGCGTCGGCCTGGTAGAGCCCGCCGAATATGCCGATGACGTACGTCACTCGGTGATGTTTCTTGAGGGGCGTAGTAATGCCCTGACCGACGAGTTGTCCAGCGGTATGCGGGCTGCCGCCATGGCCCTCGACTTCGAGCGCGCCGCCGGGTTGCGTGATCAGATATCGCTGCTGCGCCGGGTGCAGGATCAGCAGAGCATGGAAGGCGGCACCGGTGATGTGGACGTGGTCGCTGCCATGGTCAACCCGGGCGGCGCGTGCGTGCATTTGATCAGCGTGCGCGGCGGTCGGGTGCTGGGCAGCAAAAACTTCTTCCCGCAGGTGGCAATTGAAGAGGAGGGCAGTGGCGTACTGCTGGCCTTCCTTGCGCAGTATTACCTGAGCAGCCAGGAGCGCGACCTGCCGAGCGAGCTGATCGTCAATGCGCAGCACGAGGACTTCCCCACACTGATCGCCGCCATCGATGAGCTGCGTGGCCGCGAACTGAGCATCAGCTACCGTGTGCGTGGCACCCGCGCGCGCTGGCAGCAGCTTGCCGTGACCAATGCCGAGCAGGCCCTGGCGGCGCGCCTGGCCAACCGCCAGCACGTTGCCGCCCGCTTCGATGCTCTCGCCCAGGCGCTGGATATGGATGAAGTGCCGCAGCGTCTGGAATGCTTCGACATCAGCCATTCCAGCGGCGAAGCCACCGTTGCCTCCTGCGTGGTGTTCGGCCCGGAAGGCCCGCTGAAATCCGATTACCGCCGCTACAACATCGAGGGCGTAACGCCCGGCGACGATTACGCCGCCATGCACCAGGCGCTGACCCGACGCTTCAGCAAGATTAAGGATGGCGAAGGCAAGCTGCCGGACATCCTTCTGGTCGACGGCGGTAAAGGCCAACTGGCTATGGCCCGCGAGGTGCTTGAAGAGCTGGCGGTACCTGATCTGATCCTGCTCGGCGTAGCCAAGGGTGCCACCCGCAAGCCGGGCCTGGAAACCCTGTACCTGAATGACGCTGCCCACGAATTCACCCTGCCGGGCAATTCGCCTGCGCTGCATTTAATTCAGCAGATCCGCGATGAGTCGCACCGTTTTGCCATCACGGGACACCGCGCCCGTCGCGGCAAAACCCGGCGTACCTCGACCCTTGAGGAGGTTGCCGGCGTAGGGCCAAAACGTCGGCGCGAGCTGCTCAATCACTTCGGTGGGTTGCAGGAGTTGTCCCGCGCCAGCATCGAAGAAATCGCCAAAGCCCCTGGAATCAGTAAAAAACTCGCCGAGTTGATTTATGCGGCCCTGCACAGTGAGTAGAATGCCGGTTCTCTTTACCGCCAAGTTGTGTCAATGAATATCCCCAACCTGCTTACCGTACTCCGTGTATTGCTGATACCGGTGTTTATTCTGCTGTTCTACCTGCCCTTCAGCTGGAGCTATTGGGCCGCCAGCGCGGTGTTTTCAGTCGCTGCGGCAACCGACTGGCTGGATGGTTATCTGGCCCGCCGCTGGGAGCAGAGCACACCTTTTGGCGCCTTCCTCGACCCGGTGGCCGACAAGCTGATGGTGGCGGTTGCCCTGGTATTGCTGGTGGCTGAGCATGCCAATCTCTGGCTGACCCTGGCCGCAGCGATCATCATCGGTCGCGAAATCGTGGTGTCGGCATTGCGTGAATGGATGGCAGAGCTGGGCGCCCGCGCGCATGTTGCCGTATCCAATTTGGCCAAGTGGAAAACTGCCGCACAGATGGTGGCCCTGGTGATTTTGTTGGCCAATCCGCCGACCTTTACTGCCTGGGTTGTGCTCGGTTACGCGCTGTTGATCATTGCTGCCGTGCTGACCCTGTGGTCGATGGCGCAGTACCTGCTGGCCGCATGGCCACACCTGCGAATTACCTCGGAAAAGAAATAAGCTTTTTTGAATCAAGGGGTTGACGGGCCGTTCTGAAGCTATAGAATGGCGCCCGTCAACACGACAAGCGGGAATAGCTCAGTTGGTAGAGCACGACCTTGCCAAGGTCGGGGTCGCGAGTTCGAGTCTCGTTTCCCGCTCCAGATTTCAACGGGCCGTTTACACGGTCCGTTTAGTTTCAAGGCTGAGTAGCAGAGTGGTTATGCACCGGATTGCAAATCCGTGAACGCCGGTTCGATTCCGACCTCAGCCTCCAATTAGAAAGGCCTCGTAGATCACTGATTTACGAGGCTTTTTCATTTAAGCTTGAAACCTTGCGAGGCATCCAAGGGCTGTATATAGTCCAAACCTCGCAACGCAGCGCTACCGCCCGAATGGCGAAATCGGTAGACGCAAGGGACTTAAAATCCCTCGGGGGTAACCCCGTGCCGGTTCGATTCCGGCTTCGGGCACCATTGACATGATTTCAGATGTTCCCCAATGACCCTGAAACCCACTAAAACCGGCCTTTGAAGTCGGTTTTTTTGTGCCTGTGATTTGTACACCTGAAATTATTAGGCGCTGTTATCCGAGCGCCTTACTCATGTCATACGCCTGCCATCTGCTTTAGCTGCAATCGCGCTAACTCAGTGAGGAGTGCAGGCGATGCGGATTTGTGTGATTGGCGCAGGTTATGTGGGGCTGGTATCGGCGGCCTGTTTTGCCGAGATGGGCAATCGGGTTGTTTGCGTTGAGCGTGATGCGCAGCGCGTGGCGCGGCTTGCCCGTGGTCAGTCGCCGATTTACGAGCCTGGGCTGGAAGCCATGCTGCAGGCTCATTTGAGCAGCGGCCAACTGAGCTTTAGTCAGCACCTACATGAAGGCATCAAGCAGGCCGAGATCATCTTTATCGCCGTGGGTACGCCGAGCGGGGAAGACGGCTCGGCGGATTTGTCGCATGTACTGGGCGTGGCCGATGAGCTGGGCGAGCTGCTTGCGCAGCGCTGCGTGGTGGTGAATAAATCAACGGTGCCGGTGGGCACGGCAGAGCGTGTGGCCCAGCGCATCAACAGTCGCTTGGGCAAACGCGGCAAGCGCTTTACGGTGACGCTGGCGAGCAACCCGGAATTTCTCAAGGAAGGCTCGGCGATTGATGACTTTATGCGGCCGGACCGGGTGATTGTCGGTTGCGATGACCCGCATGGGCATGAGCTGTTGCGCCGACTGTATGCGCCGTTTCTGCGCAATCATGAGCGTTTGTTATGCATGGGCCTGCGGGCGGCCGAGTTCAGCAAATATGCCGCCAACGCCTTTCTGGCCACCAAGATTTCCTTTATCAATGAAATGGCCAGCCTGTGCGCGCGCCTGCATGTGGATATCGAGGATGTACGCCGCGGCATCGGCAGCGATAAACGCATTGGCACGCACTTTATCTACGCCGGTTGCGGCTATGGCGGCTCGTGTTTTCCCAAGGATGTACGGGCGCTGATTCGCTGCGCCGAGCAGGAGGGCATTGAACCCGGCATCCTGCGCGCAGTCGAAGCCCGTAACGCGCTGCAGAAAACCCTGTTATTCCAGGCGCTGCGTGAGCATTTTTCTGGCTATTGGCAAGGGCGAGTGGTGGCGTTGTGGGGACTGGCTTTTAAACCAGGCACCGATGATCTGCGCGAAGCCCCCAGTCTGGTTCTACTGGATGCCCTATTGGCAGCCGGTGTCACAGTCCAGGCGTGCGACCCGGTCGCCACGACGGCTCTGGCAGAGCGCTACGGCCAGGCGATCAGCAGCGGCCAACTAGGCTTGAGTACCTCGCCTTACAGCGTTGTTGAAGGCGCGGATGCGCTGGTGTTGGTCACCGAGTGGAAGCAGTTCCGTCAGCCCGATTTTGCGCGCATTCGTGGTTTGATGCGCATGCCCGTGCTGTTTGATGGGCGCAATATCTACGATGCCGCGCAGTTGGCTGAACTGGGTTTTCTCTACCGAGGCATTGGCCGGCCCACGCAGGGGCATTGTAAGGCCAGTGCAGCCTGATAAACTGCGCACGCGATTTTTACCCCATCTTCCCAAGGTTTCCCATGATCAAGAAATGCTTGTTCCCAGCAGCCGGTTACGGCACCCGCTTTCTGCCAGCCACCAAGGCCATGCCCAAGGAAATGCTGCCGATCGTGAACAAGCCGCTGATCCAGTACGGCGTCGAAGAGGCGCTGGAAGCCGGGTTGACGGAAATTGCCATGATCACCGGGCGCGGCAAGCGCGCGCTGGAAGATCACTTCGACATCAGTTACGAGCTTGAGCACCAGATCCGCGACACCGACAAGGAAAAGTACCTGGTCGGCATCCGTCGCCTGATCGACGAGTGCAGCTTCTCCTACACCCGCCAGGTGGAAATGAAGGGGCTGGGTCACGCGATTCTCTGTGGTCGCCCACTGATTGGTGATGAACCCTTCGCGGTGGTGCTGGCCGATGACCTGTGCCTGAACCTGGACGGCGACGCGGTACTGACGCAGATGGTCAAGCTGTACAACCAGTTCCGCTGCTCGATCGTAGCCATCCAGGAAGTGCCGCCAGAAGAGACTCATAAATATGGTGTGATCTCTGGCGAGATGATTCGTGATGACATCTACCGGGTCAACAGCATGGTCGAAAAGCCCAAGCCGGAAGATGCACCGTCGAACCTGGCGATCATCGGCCGCTATATCCTCACTCCGGACATCTTCGAGCTGATTGAGCAGACCGAGCCCGGCAAAGGTGGGGAAATCCAGATCACCGACGCGCTGATGAAACAGGCGCAGAACGGCTGCGTGATGGCCTATAAGTTCAAGGGCAAGCGCTTCGATTGCGGCGGCGCCGAAGGCTATATCGAGGCCACCAACTTCTGCTTCGAGAACCTCTACAAAACCGGTAAGGCCTATTGATTCGGTTTCTGGTGCGGTAATACACAGCCACCTTCGGGTGGCTGTGTGCATTCAGGGCAAGGGCATCTGCTCAGCGCCAGGCCCTAACGGCTGGCCAAAGCTGAACTCCACATAGTTGCCGGCCGGGTCACGCAGGCCGCAGTAGTAGCCAACAGGATAGGACTCATCACGCGGTTCCCAGACCAGGCAGCCTGCAGCCCTGGCCTGCGCTGCAATGCGGTCGACCTGCTCGCGACTCTCCAGGGCAAAGCCAAAGTGGCTGTAGTCATCCACCGCCAGTTGCCGATCCTTGCCGCCGGGCATGATCACAAAAATAAAGCTGTGTTCCTTGCCGGGCTCGGCCATCCAGACAATCTTTGAACCTTTGCCGGCGCGCTGGTGAATCACCCGCATTGCACAGAATTGCTCATAAAAGGCTACACATGCCTCTAGATCAGGGACGTGCAAGGCCAGATGAGTAAGAGTAGGGCGCATCACTGTTCTCCTGTTCCGCGTGCTTCAAGCTTAGCCACTGGCGTGCCTTGGGGTATGCTGGCGGCCTGTTCTGGAGGCTGAAATGACCTACGACTTCGACCTGTTTGTGATCGGCGCCGGCTCCGGCGGTGTACGGGCTGCGCGCTTTGCTGCGGGTTACGGTGCCCGTGTGGCGGTTGCCGAAAGCCGCTACCTGGGCGGCACTTGCGTCAACGTTGGCTGCGTACCAAAGAAACTGCTGGTTTATGGCGCACACTTCGCCGACGACTTCGAACAAGCGCAAGGCTTCGGCTGGTCGCTGGGCGAGGCCAGCTTCGACTGGTCGACCCTGATCAGCAATAAAAATCGCGAAATCGACCGACTCAACGGCATCTACCGCAACCTGCTGGTGGGCAGCGGGGTGACCTTGCTGGAAGGCCACGCGCGGATTGTTGATGAGCACAGCGTTGAGCTGGGCGGTAAACGTTATAGCGCCAAGCATATTCTGATAGCCACTGGCGGCTGGCCGCAAATCCCCGAAATTCCGGGGCATGAGCACGCCATCGGCTCGAACGAAGCCTTCTTCCTTGAGCAACTGCCCAAGCGAGTGCTTGTGGTGGGAGGCGGTTACATCGCCGTGGAGTTTGCCTCGATCTTTAACGGTCTTGGTGCGCAAACGTCACTGCTGTACCGCGGCGAGCTGTTCCTGCGCGGCTTTGATGGCGCGGTGCGCAGGCACCTGCAGGAAGAACTGAGCAAGCGCGGTGTGGATTTGCAGTTCAACAGCGATATCGCCCGCATCGACAAACAAGCCGATGGCAGCCTGCTAGCCACCCTCAAGGATGGTCGTACGCTTGAGGCCGACTGTATTTTCTACGCCACCGGGCGCCGGCCGATGCTGGATAACCTGGGCCTGGAAAATACCCATGTGCAACTCGATGAGCGCGGCTTTATCAAGGTTGACGAGCAGTACCAGACCAGCACGCCATCGATCCTCGCCATTGGTGATGTGATCGGCCGTGTACAGCTGACACCCGTCGCGCTGGCGGAGGGCATGGCGGTGGCCAGGCGTCTGTTCAAGCCAGAGCAATACCGCAAGGTCGACTACCGGATGATCCCGACTGCGGTATTCAGCCTGCCCAATATCGGTACGGTCGGGCTCAGTGAGGAGCAGGCGCAGGAGGAGGGCTACAGCGTCCAGGTTTTCGAAAGCCGCTTCCGGCCGATGAAACTGACCATGACCGAAAGTCAGGAACGCACCCTGATGAAACTGGTGGTGGACGCTGCCACCGACCGTGTGCTCGGCTGCCATATGGTCGGCCCGGACGCTGGCGAAATCGTGCAGGGGCTGGCCGTGGCGCTTAAAGCCGGCGCGACCAAGCAGCTATTTGATGAAACCATCGGCGTGCATCCAACCGCCGCCGAAGAGTTCGTCACCATGCGTACCCCCGTTTCGTCCTGAGGTCTGCATGACGCAGCTGTTCTATCTGGCCGACCTGTTCGGCGTCGCGGTATTCGCCATCACCGGTGCGCTGATGGCCGGGCGTAAGTCCATGGACCTGTTCGGCGTGCTGGTGATTGCCATCGTCACCGCACTGGGCGGCGGTACCTTGCGCGACGTGATTCTGGACAACCATCCGGTCAGCTGGATTCGCAACGACCTGTATATCGTCGTCGCCTCGCTGGCGGCGGTGGGCACGGTGGTCTGGGTGCGGCTGACCCAGCCAATTCACGAAAAGGGTTTGCTATTGGCGGATGCTTTCGGCCTGGCGGTATTTACCGTGATCGGCACCGAGGTCGCCATGCAACACAACGTGCCGCATAGCACGGCCGTCATCATGGGCGTGATGACCGGGGTTGCAGGCGGCGTGATGCGCGATGTGATCTGCAACGAAATTCCGCTGATCTTTCAAAAGGAAATTTACGCCACCGCCTGCATAGCCGGCGCAGTGGTGTTTATCGGCATGCGCGCGCTGGATACGCCGCATTGGCTGGATACCTGCGTGGCCATGCTCACCGTGTTGCTGATTCGCTTGGTCGCCATTCGCTGGCATGTGGCGTTGCCCAGTTTCCATCTGCTGGATCGGGACTGAACAGAAGTGCGCGCAGCGCACCCTGCGGCAGTCGGCCGTGTTCGCCACCCTTTATCTTTAGGCTCTAAAAACTGCCCACCTGCAACAGTTCGATCGGCTGGCCATTCTTGCTCAGGGTGCCGGGCAGGATAGCCGCCTGCCTCAGCACAGCTTCCAGTTGCACTGGGCTGGCGCTGGGGTTGCTGCCGAGATACAGCGCTGCAGCCCCAGCAGCATGGGGGGAGGCCATCGAGGTGCCGCTAAAGGTAGTGGAGCCGCCGCCTTTCTTGGTGGAAAGGATGCCAACGCCAGGCGCCCAGATATCCACGCAACTGCCGAAATTGCTGAACGAGGCCTCCTTGTTGGCACTGTCGGTGGCAGCAGTGGTCATCACGCCATTGTCGGTACCCGCACCGGCTCGGGCTGGCGAGCCAAGGCAGGCATCTTTGCCTTCATTGCCAGCGGCCACCGCGTAAAAAATTCCCGCTGCGGCCGACTTCTGTACCGCCTCATCCAATGCCTGGCTGGCGCCGCCACCCAGGCTCATATTGGCCACGGCTGGCAGTTGCGCATTGGCGGTGACCCAATCCACCCCTGCAATCACCCCGGAGGTGGTGCCGGAGCCGCTACAACCGAGTACTTTAACCCCCACCAGGCTGACGCCCGGTGCCACGCCGACCACATCCTGGCTGTTGTCCTTGGCCGCCACTGTGCCGGCCACATGGGTGCCATGGCCATGACAGTCCTTATTGACGCCACCGGCAAAGTTCACGTGCTTCAGGACAGCCAGGTCCTTGTGCGCCGTATCGATGCCGGTGTCGATGATATAGGCACGTACCCCGCTCACGCTGCCGCTGCCATTGCCCGCCAGGGTGCTGCTGATGTCCGCCTCGACCCGGTCGATACCCCAGGGCAATACCTGCGCCGCCGGGGCAGTGGAACTGCCACCCGGCTTGGCCTGCGCCTGCACCGGCCCCCCCAGCACAAACATCGGTAAATCTTGTTCGATATAGGCCACCCGCGTATCGGCGCGCAGAGCGCGTAGTTGCTTGGCATTCAACCGCGCCGAAAAGCCTTCGAGGGCCCGGCTGTAGACATGGCCGAGGCTGAAGCCATGACGCTTGGCCAAGGCCTGAGCAGCAGCACGCACGGC
>NZ_JBAQLP010000075.1:0-10021 GCF_049301935.1 Pseudomonas sp.
CGTATCAACGTGATTTCATCCGTTTTGCCATCGAGCGTGGGGTTCTGCGCTTTGGCCAGTTCACCCTCAAATCCGGGCGTATCAGTCCTTATTTCTTCAATGCCGGGCTGTTTGACAGCGGTTTGGCGCTGGCCCAGCTCGGACGTTTTTACGCGGCGGCCGTAGTCGACAGTGGGATCAGTTTCGACGTGCTGTTTGGCCCGGCTTATAAAGGCATTCCGCTGGCGGCGACCACTGCGGTGGCGCTGGCCGAGCAGCATCAGCGCGATGTGCCCTGGTGCTTCAACCGCAAGGAAGCCAAGGATCACGGTGAAGGTGGCACCTTGGTGGGCGCGCCGTTGGCCGGCCGCGTACTGATCATCGATGACGTGATTACCGCCGGTACGGCAATTCGAGAAGTGATGCAGATCATCCAGGCGCAGGGCGCACAAGCGGCCGGTGTACTGATCGCGTTGAACCGCCAGGAACGCGGCAAGGGCGAGTTGTCGGCGATCCAGGAGGTCGAGCGCGACTACGGCATGCCGGTGGTGAGTATTGTCTCGCTCGAACAGGTACTGGAATATCTGGCAGAGGATGCTGAACTCAAGCAGTATCTGCCAGCGGTACAAGCCTACCGCGCCGAATACGGAATCTAACCTGCCGAATAAGGTGCTGCACCGATGCTTAGACCTGCCCTGACCCGCTGTTCGCTGTTGCTAGGCCTACTGCTGCCGGTTGTGGCGGATGCGGCTGAGTTGTACCGCTATGTCGATGACAAGGGCACCACGGTGCTTAGCCGGCAGGGCGTGCCGCCGGAACACATCGGCAAGGGTTATGAAGTGCTGAATGACCAGGGGCGAGTGATCCAGGTGATTGCGCCTGCGCCGAGCGCGGAGGAGATGCAGCGCATCCTCGCCGACAAGGCCCGCGCCAGCTCCGATGCGCAGTTGTTGCGCCTGTACAGCACCCCGGAAGACGTCGAGCGCGCGCGGGCGCGCAAGCTGGCGGAGTTGGATGGCCTGATTGGTGTGGCGCGCGGCAACCTGCAGTCGGTACGCACGCAGCAGGCCAATCTGCAGAGCCAGGCCGCCGATCATGAGCGTGCCGGGCGGGCGGTGCCGGCGCATCTGCTGGCGCAGATCGAAAACCAGAAAGCCGAACAAGTGCGGCTTAAACGCGACATCCAGCGCTATCAGGCCGCACATAAAGAGGCGGACAGCAGTTTCAATGCTGACCGTGATCGGCTCAAGGAACTGCTGGGTCGCAACCAGTAGGCTATTGCTGCGGCGCGCAGCGTTCAAAGGCCAGAATTTTCTCCCGCAACCACATGGGTAGCGGTCTGCTGCTGCGGTTTGTGCTGTCCGCATGCACGTAAATCACTTCGCCGGCGGTCAGCGCCTGCTCGCCGCACCAGATACCCATGGCAAAGCTCAGGCTGGAGCGGCCCAGACGGGCGACGCGAATGCCGATCTGCAACTGATCATCGAAGCGCGCGGGTGCCAGGTATTCCAGTACGGTCTTGATCGCGAAGAAGTCGCCGCCGTCGCGGCTCAGATCTTCCGGGTAGCGGATGTCCAGTGCGCGGAAGTATTCGGTGATGGCGACATCGGCATAGGTCAGGTAGTGACCGTTAAACACGATGCTCTGCGGGTCGACCTCGGCCCAGCGTACGCGCAGGGGGTGGAAAAAGCTGAAGGTCTCGCGCGATGGTGGGTTGCTCATGGGAAACACCTCGGCATGCAGGACTGAGCCACTGAGCTTCAGCGTTACGAGAGCCTGCTGCAAGCTGCACAGCAGGCGATCAGGCGGGCGAATCAGCCAGGATCAGCGGGCTGATTCGTGCGGCAGGGGAGGCTTAATGACGCTTGCGGTTGCAGATCAGGGTACCCACACCGCTGTCGGTGAAGATTTCCAGCAGCACCGCATTCGGCACCCGGCCATCGATGATGTGGGCGCTGGTCACCCCGCCTTGCACCGCTTCCAGGGCGCAACGGATTTTCGGCAGCATGCCGCCATAGATGGTGCCGTCGGCGATCAGGCTATCGACCTGTTCGGTGGTCAGGCCGGTCAGCACCTGGCCTTGCTTGTCCATCAGGCCGGCGATATTGGTCAGCAGCATCAGCTTCTCGGCTTTTAGCGCTTCGGCGACCTTGCCAGCGACCAGGTCGGCGTTGATGTTGTACGACTCGCCATCCGGGCCGACACCGATCGGTGCGATCACCGGGATAAAGTCGCCCTTGACCAGCATGTTCAGCAGGTCGATGTTGACCCCGGTGACTTCGCCGACGTGGCCGATATCGATGATTTCCGGCTGGGTCATTTCCGGGGTCTGGCGGGTGACCTGGAGCTTCTTGGCGCGGATCAGCTGGGCATCTTTACCGGTCAGGCCGATGGCGCTGCCACCGTGCTGGTTGATCAGGTTGACGATGCTCTTGTTGACCTGGCCGCCGAGCACCATCTCCACCACGTCCATGGTCGCGGTGTCGGTGACGCGCATGCCGTCGACAAAGTGGCTTTCGATGGACAGGCGCTTGAGCAGATCACCGATCTGCGGGCCGCCGCCATGCACCACCACCGGGTTGATGCCGACCGCCTTCATCAGCACGATGTCGCGGGCGAAGCCTTGCTTGAGCTCTTCGCTTTCCATGGCGTTGCCGCCGTATTTGATCACCAGGGTCTTGCCGACGAAGCGGCGGATATAGGGCAGTGCTTCGGACAGCACCTTGGCGACGTTGGTGGCGGCATCACGTTCGAGGGTCATGCAGGGCTCCAGTAGACTATTCGCTAATCAATCAAAACGGCAGGTCGAGGTCGGGTACCGCGCTGTACAGCTGGGCGCGGAAGACTTCCTTGATCCGTTCGAGTTCTGTTTCGGTTTCCGCCTCGAAGCGCAGCACCAGCACCGGTGTGGTGTTGGAGGCGCGCACCAGGCCCCAGCCTTTGGGGTAGTCGACGCGCACGCCATCGAGGTTGGTGATATTACCCTCACCCCATACGCCATCGCGTTGCAAGCGTTCGATGATGCTGAACTTGCTCTGCTCGGTGACCTGGATATTGATTTCCGGGGTGGATATATCGTTGGGGAAGGCGTTGAACACCTGGTCGCTGTCGCGGCGATCCTGGCTGAGAATTTCCAGCAGGCGGGCGGCGGCGTAGAGGCCGTCGTCGAAGCCGAACCAGCGCTCCTTGAAGAAGATATGCCCGCTCATTTCGCCGGCCAGCAGCGCGCCGGTTTCCTTCATCTTCTTCTTGATCAGCGAGTGGCCGGTTTTCCACATCACCGGGCGGCCACCATAACCGCTGATCAGCGGGGTCAGGCGGCGCGTGCATTTGACGTCGAAGATGATGTCGGCACCGGGGTTGCGCGACACCACGTCCTTGGCGAACAGCATCAGCAGGCGGTCCGGGTAGACAATGGCGCCGGTATTGGTCACCACGCCGACACGGTCGCCGTCGCCATCGAAGGCCAGGCCGATATCGGCTTTCTCGCTTTTCACTTTGGCGATCAGGTCCGCCAGGTTTTCCGGTTTGCCGGGGTCGGGGTGGTGGTTGGGGAAGTTGCCATCCACTTCGCAGTACAGCGGAATCACCGTGCAGCCCAGGGCCTGGATCAGCTGTGGGGCGATCACCCCGGCCACCCCATTGCCGCAGTCGACCACCACTTTCAGCGGGCGGGCCAGGGCGATGTCATCGCGGATCTGCTTGAAGTAGCGCTCCAGTACATCGACCTGCTCGACCGTGCCAACGCCGCTGGCCAGGTCGTGGTTGTCGATGCGCGCTTTCAGGGCCTGAATCTGCTCATTGGCCAGGGTGTCGCCGGCAATCACGATCTTGAAACCGTTGTAGTCCGCCGGGTTGTGGCTGCCGGTGAGCATCACCGCCGATTTGCCAGTGAGGATATGCCCGGCGTAATACACCACGGGTGTCGGCACCATGCCGACATCGCTGACATGACAGCCGCAATCGAGCAGGCCCTGGATCAGCTGCTGCGCCAGCTCCGGGCCAGACAGGCGGCCGTCGCGGCCGACGGCGATATTCGGCTCGCCCTGGGCCAGGCTCTGCGAGCCGATGGCGCGGCCGATCCAGTAGGCGGTTTCGGCGTTCAGGGTGCGGCCGACCACGCCACGAATGTCGTAGGCGCGGAAAATATCGGCCGGCAGCTTGGGTGCGCTCGGTTGCACCGGGGCGGCGGCCGGCTGATCGAGGCCGAGCAGATCCTGGTCTTCGTCAAGGATGTCGATGTCGAGGATATCGGTGTCCTGAAATAGCGGTTCGACCAGGCCGGGCAGTCCTGCAGCCTGTATGTCCGCTGAGGTGGGTGCTGTTTCAGCGGGCGGGCGCACGATATTGTCGCTGGCGCGACGCGGCAGGCGCGCCAGAGCGTGGGCCAGGCTGTCGAGTGCGGGCAGGCTAAGACTGAAGGCTTTGACGGCTTTACCCGCGGAAAGCTCTTTGATCAGTTGCGCCAGTTGCATCACGTCCTTGAGCAGGCGCCGTTGCAGGTTGTTGTGCACCAGAAGCATGCCCACCAGCGCGCCAACCAGGGCGAGCAGGCCGGCGATGGTCAGCAGCAGGGGCGAGAACAGCGGGTTGGTTAGCGATGGGCCGGGGGTAAAACTGAGCGTCCAGTTGGGATTGCCGGTCTTGAATGTCTGTGCATGGCCGGTGGCCTGGCCGCGCTGTGCCAGCAGCTGGGCGGCGGTGTTGCCGAACTGTTGCTGCAGTTGTATCTGGCCGACCTCGGCGGGCAGCTGCGGCAGGCTGGCCAGCAGGTGCTCCAGGTCGACGGCCAGCAGCAGGGTACCGTAGGGCTGTGCGTCATCATTCAGGCGCAAGGGCGCGGCACTGTAGACCAGCCAGCGCTGACCCACCTTGTAGGCTTCGGCTGCAGGCGTCTGGCCAGTTTCCACGCGGCGTAGCATATCCAGGGCGGCAAAGTTCATCGGCGCGTTGCGCTGCATATTTTGCACGGCCTGATTGCGCCCGTTGAGGTGGGCATCGACCACGCCGTGCCAGTACGTGAGGTTGCGTTCGGCTGCCTGCACCTGCGCGCTGTCCTGGCTTTGCAGGGCGTCCAGCAGCTGCGGGTTGCGTGCTGCGCTGCTGGTGTCGGCGGCCAGTTGCTGCAGGGCTTGATCCAGGGCGGAGGCCTGGCTGCCGCCCCAGGCCTGGCTGAGCTGCTGCTGCCCCTGCTGGGCGCTACTGGACTGGGCAAACCAGAGCAGGCCGCCGGCCAGGGCCAGGCTGCCCAGGACCGCAAGCAGGCCGGGTAGCAGGGCGCTGACGGCTTGTTGATTCTTGCTCGGGGCGCTGCTTGAAGCTGGCGCGGCCGGCTCTGCGGCGACGGCATCCTTGGCGTTACGCTTGAAGAGTTTCATGCGGCGTCTCCTCGGCAATTCATCCTGGAATCAATAAGGGCAATCAGTGACTGCCGGAATGGCCAAAGCCGCCTGCGCCGCGCTGGCTTTCATCGAACTGCTCGACCAGCTCGAAATGCGCCTGCACCACCGGCACCAGGATCAGCTGCGCGATACGTTCGCCGATGGCGATGCTGAAGGCACTCTGACCACGGTTCCAGCAGGACACCATCAGCTCGCCCTGGTAATCCGAATCGATCAGGCCAACCAGGTTGCCGAGCACGATGCCGTGCTTATGGCCCAGGCCCGAGCGCGGCAGGATCATCGCCGCCAGGCCCGGGTCGCCGATATAGATCGCCAGGCCGGTGGGGATCAGCACGGTCTGTCCGGGTTCGAGTACCAGCTCCTGCTTGAGCATGGCGCGCAGGTCGAGGCCGGCGGAGCCAGGGGTGGCGTAATGCGGCAGGGGGAATTCGTTGCCCAGGCGCGGGTCGAGGATCTTGGCTTGTAAGGCGTGCATATCAGGCTCTGTGGTCGGTGAGAGGGCGTCAGCTACGATTCAGGCGTTCGGCGATAAAACTCACCAGCTGGCGGGCAATCTTGCTCTTGCTGGTCTGGGCGAAGCTGCTCTGCTGGAGCTCACGGTCGATGATAGTGATGGCATTTTCTTCGCTGTTGAAGCCGATGCTGGGGTTGGCCACGTCATTGGCAACTATCAGGTCGAGGTTTTTGTCGCGTAGCTTGCGCGAGGCGTAGTCCAGCAGGTTCTCGGTTTCGGCGGCAAAACCGACGCTGAACGGCCGGTCACTGCGGGCGGCCAGGGTGGCGAGAATATCCGGGTTGCGCACCATTTGCAGGAGCAGGCCGTCGCCACTGGCGGGGTCTTTCTTCAATTTGTGCTGGGCGACCACTTCCGGGCGGTAATCGGCGACGGCGGCGGCGGCGATCAGCAGGTCGCAGGGCATCGCGGCCTCGCAGGCGGCAAGCATGTCGCGGGCGCTGGTGACATTGATACGGGTGACGCGCTCGGGCGTTGGCAGGTGCACCGGGCCGCTGATCAGGGTGACCTTGGCGCCGGCTTCGGCAGCCGCTTCGGCGAGGGCAAAGCCCATCTTGCCGGAGCTGTGGTTGGTGATGTAACGCACCGGGTCGATGTTTTCCTGGGTCGGGCCGGCGGTAATCAGCACGTGCTTGCCGGTCAGCGCCTGGTGCTGGAAGCAGTCGGCGGCGCATTGCACCAGCTGTTCGGCTTCGAGCATGCGGCCCAGGCCGACATCGCCGCAGGCCTGGCTGCCGGCGGCGGGGCCGAACAGCTGCAGGCCGCGCGCGGTCAGCAGTGCCGCGTTGGCCTGGGTCGCCGGATCGCGCCACATGGCCTGGTTCATTGCCGGTGCCAGGGCCACCTGAGCATCGGTGGCCAGCACCAGGGTGGTCAGCAGGTCATCGGCAACGCCCTGGGCCAGGCGCGCCATCAGGTCGGCGGTGGCCGGGGCAATCAGCACCAGATCGGCCCAGCGCGCCAGTTCGATATGGCCCATGGCCGCTTCGGCCTCGGGGTCGAGCAGGTCGAGGTGTACCGGGTGGCCAGAGAGCGCTTGCAGGGTCAGCGGGGTGATAAATTCACGACCGCCTTTGGTCATGACCACGCGCACGTCAGCGTCCTGGTCCTTGAGTCGGCGAATCAGCTCGGCGCTTTTATACGCGGCAATACCGCCGCCCACGCCAACAATGATGCGTTTCCGATATAGCCGCTGCATAGGCCTGCCTTTTATAAAGATGGATATACACCGCGACGCTGACACCTCCCCAGGCCAGGCGCCGCGCAAAAGTTGGGCTACGATAGCACAGAGCCTGCAACGGAGTAGCGCTGCCAAGTGCTTGCCAGGCTTGGCTTTGCGGCACTTAAACGCGGCGGTTTGCCGCGCCCGGCAACACACAAGGAGGTGTGATGAGTATTCGTGATTGGCCCGCGGCAGAGCGCCCGCGGGAAAAACTCTTGGCGCAGGGTGCGAGCACCCTGACCGATGCGGAGTTGCTGGCGATTTTCCTGCGTACAGGCGTCGCCGGGCAGAGTGCGGTGGACCTGGCGCGCCATCTGTTGGGCGACTTCGGCAGCCTACGGGCCTTGTTACAGGCCGATCTGCCCTCGTTCAGTCAGCGTCTGGGGTTGGGGCCGGCCAAGTTTGCCCAGTTGCAGGCGGTGCTGGAGATGGCGCGGCGCCATCTGGCCGAGCAGTTGCGCCGCGATTCGGCGCTGGAAAGCCCGCAGGCGGTGCGTGATTACCTGAAAGCGCTGCTACGCCATGAGCCCCACGAAGTCTTTGGCTGCCTGTTTCTCGATGCCAAGCACCGCGTGCTGGCGTTCGAAGCGCTGTTCCATGGTTCCATCGACAGCGCCAGCGTTTACCCCCGGCAGGTGGTCAAGCGCGCGTTGGCGCATAACGCAGCGGCGCTGATTTTGACCCATAACCACCCATCTGGGGTTGCCGAACCCAGCCAAGCCGATCGGGTGCTGACCCGTCGGCTGAAAGAGGCGCTGGAGCTGGTGGATGTGCGGGTACTCGACCACTTTATTGTCGGCGACGGTGAGCCGCTGTCGATGGCCGAGTACGGCTGGCTTTAAGGGAGCAAACGCACCTTGGCAAAGTCCTGGCGGCCGAACGGACTGACCTGATAACCCTCGACTTCCTTACGCATCAGCGCGTAGGCCGTCGGGTGGGCCAGCGGTAGCCACAGCGCCTGCTGCTGGATAATCTGCTGCGCTTCTTTATACAACTGGCTGCGCTGCGTTTGGTCGCTGGTGCTTTTGCCAGCACTGATCAGCTTGTCCAGTTGTGGGTCGCAATAGCGGGCGAAGTTCAGCCCGGATTCGAGCGAGGCGCAGGCAAACTGCGGGGTGAGGAAGTTGTCCGGGTCGCCATTGTCGCCGGCCCAGCCCATAAACAGCAGGTCGTGCTCGCCGGCTTTGGCGCGGCGAATCAGCTCGCCCCATTCGATCACACGGATTTCCGCCTGGATACCGACCTTGGCGAGGTCAGCCTGCAGCAGCTGTGCGCCCAGACTCGGGTTGGGGTTGAGCACGCTGCCGCTGGGGCGGGTCCAGATGGTAGTGCTAAAACCATCGGCCAGGCCGACCGACTTGAGCAGCGCGCGGGCTTGCTGCGGGTCATGCCGGTAGCCGGGCAGTTCGCTGGCGTAGCTCCAGGTATTCGGCGGGTAGGGGCCGTTGGCGGCTTCGGCGCTGTTCTCGAACACGGCCTTGAGGTAGCTGGCCTTGTCGAAGGACAGGTTGATCGCCTGGCGCACGGCGGTCTGGTCCAGCGGCGGGTGCTGGCTGTTGATGCCGACGAAGGCGGTCATAAAGGCAGCAGTGTGGGCGCTCTGCAGATTGTTATCGCCGCTGATCGCCTGCACGTCCTGTGGTTTCGGTGACAGGGCGATATGGCACTCGCCACGGCGCAGCTTCTGCAGGCGTACGTTGGCATCCGGGGTGATGGCGAACACCAGGTTGTCCAGCGCCGGTTTGCCAGCGAAGTAGCTCGGGTTGGCGCTGTAACGCACGCTGGCGTCTTTCTGGAAACGTTTGAAGACAAACGGTCCCGTGCCGATTGGCTGGCTATTGAGCGCTTCCGGTGTGCCGGCTGCCAGCAGTTGCGCGGCATATTCGGCGGAATAAATAGAGGCGAAACCCATGCTCAGGGTGGCGAGGAAGGTCGCGTCAGGACGGTTAAGCTTAAAGCGCAGGCTGTGCTCGCCGGTCTTGTTGATGCTGTTGATCAGACTCGGCAGCTGCATCGATTGCGCATGCGGGTAACCGCTTGTGGCGACCTTGTGCCACGGATGGGTCGGGTCGAGCATGCGCTGAAAGCTGAACAGCACGTCATCGGCATTCAGCGCGCGGCTGGGGCTGAAGTACTCGGTGCGGTGAAACTGCACGTCCGCGCGTAAGGTGAAGCTGTAGCTCAGGCCATCCGGGCTGACCTCCCAGGCTTGCGCCAGGCTCGGCTGCAGGGTGCCGCTGGTCGCGTCGAAATCCACCAGACGGTTCATCAGCACGTCGGCCGAGGCGTTGGTGGTGGTCAGCGAGTTGTACTGCACCACGTCGAAGCCGTCGGGGCTGGCTTCAGTGCAGACGCTGAGCGTGCTGGCTTGCACCAGGGCGGGCGCAAGAAGCGGGACGAGCAGCAGGGGGAGGGCGGCGAGACGCATGGCAAACTCCTGAATAGCGGTGGGCGCGCTGACGTAAGGCCTTACCCTAGGCCATTAACTGGCGGCAGGGCAATCAGTCTTGGCGACGAGCGGTCGATCTGCGCTGGTGCCGTTACGGGCTGGCCTGGGCGCTGCAATCGCCGGTTGGCGTCTACCGGGGAAAGTGCGTTTAACCTTGTTGCCTTGGGGGCTTTCTGGTATAAAGCAGCGCTCTTTTGTAGGGGCCCGGTTCTTGCGCTTTCAGGTACGGCCGGTAAGACCCTCGAGATACGCGGCGCTGCGCGCCAAGATTGAATAATTAGCGGCCAACCCATGCCGGGTTGGGCATGTGGTTTTAGAGGGCTGAGGCATGTCGAGAGTCTGTCAAGTTACCGGTAAGGGTCCGGTAACCGGGAATAACATTTCCCACGCAAACAACAAAACCCGTCGTCGTTTCCTGCCGAACCTGCAGCATCACCGCTTCTGGGTCGAGTCTG
>NZ_JBAQLP010000076.1:0-4811 GCF_049301935.1 Pseudomonas sp.
AGCCCGCTCCTACATGTAACCGCATTCCCCCGTAGGAGCGGGCTTGCCCGCGATGAGGCCATAGCAGACGCGTCGACATTTAAAGGTCGCCCATCACTCGCCCAGCAAAGCCGAATATGCGGCGATGGCCGGCCAGGTCGACCAGTTCGACTTCGCGGCTCTGCCCCGGCTCGAAGCGCACCGCGGTGCCAGCCGGGATATTCAGGCGCATGCCGCGCGCGGCTGCTCGGTCGAAGCTCAGGGCGTCGTTGGTTTCGTAAAAGTGGTAGTGCGAGCCAACCTGGATCGGTCGGTCGCCGCTGTTAGCCACGGTTACGCGCAGGGTGCGGCGGCCGGCGTTGAGTTCGATTTCGCCGTCCTGAATCTGGTATTCGCCAGGGATCATAGCTGCTTCACTCCAGGATCAATTGCATAAAGGTCAGGTCCAGCCAGCGGCCGAACTTGCGCCCGACCTGGGGCATCTGGCCGCTGGTGATGAAGCCGAGGCGCTGGTGCAGGCGAATCGAGGCGCTGTTGCCGCTCTCGATGGCGGCAACCATCACATGCAGCCCGGCGGCTTGGGCGCGTTCGATCAAAGCGTGCATCAGCAAGGGGCCGAGGCCCTGGCCGCGTTGGTCGCTGCGCACATACACCGAGTGCTCAACGGTGTGGCGAAAGCCTTCGATGGCGCGCCAAGTGCCGTAGCTGGCGTAGCCGAGTACCTCGCCCGCATCACCGTGGGCCACCAGTACCGGAAAGCCGGCGGCGTTGCGCTCATTTAGCCAGGCCTGGCGGTTGGCCAGGTCGACCTGGGTTTCATTCCAGATCGCCGTGGTGTTGAGCACGGCATCGTTGTAGATGGCCAGGATGGCAGGCAGGTCGGCGGCTGTGGCGTCTTGAATAATCATGCTTATGCAATCGGCTGGTGGACGGTGACTAACTTGGTGCCGTCCGGGAAGGTGGCCTCGACCTGAATCTCCGGAATCATTTCTGCGATGCCCTCCATCACCTGATCGCGGCTCAGCAGAGTGGTGCCAAAGTGCATCAGTTCGGCCACGGTCTGGCCGTCGCGGGCGCCTTCCAGCAGGGCCGCGGAGATATAGGCCATGGCTTCCGGGTAGTTGAGTTTTACCCCACGGGCCAGGCGACGTTCGGCCACCAGGCCGGCGGTGAAGATCAGCAGTTTGTCTTTTTCGCGAGGGGTCAGGTCCATGCTTCAGGTGCTCCAGATTCTTGGGGGGACGGCCGTGCGACCGAGCAGGGCCGGGCGCAGCAGCTGCCAGAGGGCAATCAGCCAGGCGCGGGCGTGCAGGGCCTCGTCGGCCAGGCAGCGGGCCACCAGCAGGCCGGGTAATTGAGTGAGGTCGCCGCGCACTGGGCTGTTCAGGCTACGGCAGTGTTCCAGTAATTCGCTGTCGATTTCACCGCTGATCAGCAGGGTGGCGAATACTGGTTTGCCGTCCAGGCCGATGGGTGAGTCGAGCAGGCCGTCGCCGCCGACCACACGCTGGCGCTCGTGCCAGAGCAGCTGGCCATCGCGGCGGATATTCAGCTGGGATTGAAAGTGACCGGCATCGAAGCGCTCGCCACTGGCCGGGCGGCCGAGGGCGACCATGTCCCAATAGAGCAGCTTGGCATCGCCGAACAGCTCGATATCGGTGGTCACTTCGGCCTGGGCGGCGGCGTAGACGATGCTTTCCTGCGGCAGCCACTCCAGGGTGGCGCCGGCTTCGACGCGCAGCTTGAGGTTCTGGTAGGCCGGGCCCGCGGCGCGATACCACTTGGCCGCGCCGGGGCTGGTCAACTGTGCCCAGGCACCGCAGCCAACGCTGGCCGAGATATCCAGGCGATCACCGCCAGCGATGCCGCCGGGCGGATGCACGATGATGTGTTGGCACACCTCCGGCCCTTCGGCATACAGGTGCTTCTGCACCCGCAGCGGGCCTTTATGCCGGCGTAATGTCGGCCGCGTGCAGTCGCCGTCGCGGCCATAGCCCAGCTCCAGCTCGGCGTGCCAGCTGGGGGTAAATACGGCGGCGGGTGCGGGTGCGTTCATAGGTTTTTTTCGTAGGATGGGTTAGTCGCGCAGCGACGTAACCCATCATTGTGCGTTGGATAAATGCGCTCTTGTTGGGTATCGCTGCGCTCAACCCAACCTACGGTAATGTTCAAATCGCTACCAGTCCGCGCACGCCATCGGCGTCCATGGTCTCGCCCCGGCCCTGTTGGACGATCTCGCCACGGCTCATCACCAGGTACTGGTCGGCCAGCTCGGCGGCAAAGTCATAGAACTGCTCGACCAGCAGGATGGCCATGTCGCCACGCTCGGCGAGCTTCTTGATCACCACGCCGATCTCCTTGATCACCGAGGGTTGGATGCCTTCGGTGGGCTCGTCGAGGATCAGCAGACGCGGTTGGCTGGCCAGCGCGCGACCGATGGCCAACTGTTGCTGCTGGCCGCCGGACAGATCGCCGCCGCGGCGTTGCTTCATTTCGCGCAGCACCGGGAATAGCTCGTAGATAAATTCCGGCACCACCTTGGCGTCGCTGCCGGGAAAGCGCGATAGGCCCATCAGCAGGTTCTCTTCCACGGTCAGGCGGCCGAAGATTTCCCGGCCCTGGGGCACGTAGGCAATGCCGGCGTGCACGCGCTGGTGCGGTTTGAAACTGGTGATGGGCTGGCCTTCCCACTGCACAGCACCTTGCTTGGCCGGGATCAGGCCCATCAGGCATTTCAGCAGGGTGGTCTTGCCCACGCCGTTACGGCCGAGCAGGCAGGTGACTTCGCCGACTTTCACGTCGAACGACAGACCGCGGAGGATATGGCTGCCGCCGTAGTACTGATGCAGTTGTTGGACTTGCAGCATGTTCCGTCTCTCAATTCTGTGGAGTCTGGCAGGCCGTTATCGCGAGCAAGCTCGCTCCTACATAAACCGCGCTTGCTCGCGATCCTCGATATTTACCGGCCCAGATAAACCTCAATCACCCGTTCATCGTTCTGTACCTGTTCCAGCGAGCCTTCGGCCAGCACGCTGCCCTGGTGCAGCACGCTGACGTGGTCGGCGATGCTGCCGACAAAGCCCATGTCGTGCTCCACCACCATCAGCGAGTGCTTGCGTGCCAGGGACTTGAACAGCTCGGCGGTGAACTCGGTTTCGGCATCGGTCATGCCCGCCACGGGCTCATCGAGCAGCAACAGTTGCGGGTCCTGCACCAGCAGCATGCCGATCTCGAGGAACTGCTTCTGGCCGTGGGACAGCAAGCCGGCCGGGCGCTGGCGCGCGGCGTCCAGCTTGATCGTGTGCAGCACCTCGTCTATGCGGTCTTGCTGTTCGCCGGTCAGCTTGGCGCGCAGGCTGGCCCACACCGACTTGTTGGTTTTCTGCGCCAGTTCGAGGTTCTCGAACACGCTCAGCGCTTCGAATACCGTGGGCTTCTGGAACTTGCGGCCGATGCCAGATTGGGCGATCTCCACTTCGCTCATCTGGGTCAGGTCGAGGGTTTCGCCAAAGTAGGCGACGCCGTTGTCCGGGCGGGTCTTGCCGGTGATTACGTCCATCATGGTGGTCTTGCCGGCGCCGTTGGGGCCGATGATGCAGCGCAGCTCGCCGACGCCGATATACAGGGTCAGGTTGCTCAGCGCCTTGAAGCCGTCGAAGCTGACGTTGATGTCTTCCAGGGTCAGGATGGTGCCGTGACGGATATTCAGGCCCTGGCTGGCAGCAGTGCTAGCACCGATGGCATCGCGGCCGCTGCCGGCCGGGTCAAAGGCGGGGTCGAGCATAAATTCGGGGACCGGAGTGGCGCGCATCATTGCTCTCCTTTCTTGCGTAGCAAGCCGATCACGCCTTTAGGCAGGAACAGCGTCACGACGATAAACAAGAAGCCCAGGGCGAACAGCCAGTACTCGGGGAAGGCCACGGTAAACCAGCTCTTCATGCCGTTGACCAGGCCGGCACCGAGCAGTGGGCCGATCAGACTGCCGCGCCCACCGAGGGCCACCCACACAGCGGCTTCGATGGAGTTGGTCGGCGACATTTCGCTGGGGTTGATGATGCCCACCTGTGGCACATACAGCGCGCCGGCCAGGCCGCAGAGCACGGCGCTAAGCACCCAGATAAACAGCTTGTAGCCGCGCGGGTCGTAGCCGCAGAACATCAGGCGGTTCTCGGCATCGCGCAGTGCAGTCAGCACCCGGCCGAACTTGCTGCGGGCCAGCGTCCAGCCCAGATACAGGCTGGCCACGAGTAGCACGACTGTGGCGAGAAACAGCACCGCGCGAGTGTGCGCCGAGGTGATATCGAAGCCGAGAATCGTTTTGAAGTTGGTAAAACCGTTGTTGCCGCCAAAGCCGGTTTCGTTGCGAAAGAACAGCAGCATGCCGGCGAAGGTCAGCGCCTGGGTCATGATCGAGAAGTACACGCCCTTGATTCGCGAGCGGAAGGCGAAGAAGCCGAACACCAGGGCCAGCAACCCAGGCGCCAGCACCACCAGGCATAGCGCCCAGAGGAAGTTGCTGGTGCCGTACCAATACCAGGGCAGCTTGGTCCAGGCGAGGAAGCTCATAAAGGCGGGCAGGCCGTCACCGGCCGCTTCGCGCATCAGGTACATGCCCATGGCATAACCGCCGAGGGCGAAGAACAGGCCGTGGCCGAGCGACAGCAGGCCGGCGTAACCCCAGACCAGATCGAGCGCCAGGGCAACGATGGCGTAGCAGAGGATCTTGCCGACCAGGGTCAGGCTATAGGCCGAGACATGCAGGGCGTTGTCCGCCGGCAGCAGGTGCAGCAATGGCATGGCGATCAGCACGGCCAGTACCAGCAGGCCGATGG
>NZ_JBAQLP010000077.1:0-14977 GCF_049301935.1 Pseudomonas sp.
AACACTTGCGAATTCTGATCATCGAAGACAACCCGGACATTGTTGCCAATCTGTACGAGTACTTTGAACCGCTCGGACACCAACTCGACAATGCACGAACCGGTCATGCCGGCCTAGCCAGGGCGTCAGAGGAGCAGTTCGACGTCATCGTGCTGGATGGCATGCTACCGGGTCTCGATGGTTTAGAGGTGTGTCGCCAATTGCGAGAGGAACAGCACTGCAACACGCCAGTGCTAATGCTCACGGCGCGCGACACCGTTCACGACAAGGTGACGGGATTACGCGCCGGCGCTGATGACTACCTGGTTAAGCCGTACTCGTTAATCGAATTGGAGGCACGGCTGCTCGCTTTAGTGAGGCGGGCTAATGCATCCAGTCATGAGCAGGTGCTGCGCTTCGGCGAACTGGAGTTCGATACGGGCACCTTCGAAGCAAGACGCTCCGGGCAGCGACTCGAACTCACCCCGTTCGGCTACAAAATGCTCGCGGCGTTGTTGCGCGCGGCTCCGCGTCTGGTGACTCGTGAAGAGTTGGAGCAAGAACTCTGGAAAGATGAGCCACCACTCAGCGATGCGCTGCGAAGCCATATTCATGCGCTCCGGCAGGCCATCGATAAGGCTTTTCCGACCTCTCAGCCGATGCTGATCACAGTGCCGGGGATTGGCTACCGGCTGGTCGATGCTCATGCATCCGAGTAACTCGTTACGTGGCCGGATGGTCGCCGCCTACGTGCTGTTGGCGGTGATCATCGTTGGCTTTTTTGCCGGTTCGACCTTCTTCGTCGTCGCGGAAATTGAAAACGAACTCATCGATAAGCGCCTAGCTCGCGCGGCCGATCTATGGAAGGCCGACTCATTTAACCCCGTACTGCCAAAAACCATCGATCTCAGGTTCTTCAAGGGCAAGCAGATTCCACCCCCTCTGCTGCGGCTGGATCTTGGCACGCATGAACTGCGCCTCAATGGCCGAAGCCTGCATGTACTGATCGGCGAGGCACGTGGCGAGCGCTATGCCGTGGTGGATGATCAGAGTGATTTCGAGTCCATCGAATCTTCGTCATACATTGCGCTCGGCATCGCTTTTCTTGGCGGTATTGCTCTTGCCATCCTGATTGGTCGAGCCAGTGCGAGCCGAGTGATTCTGCCTCTGACTAACTTGGCCACTGCGGTGCAGGAGGAGCGAGAGCCTGGAGAGCTCCCAGGACTCGATGCTACCGACGAAATCGGCGTACTGGCCCGAGCGATTGAGGATCGTACCAACCAGTTGAGTCTGGCGTTGCAACGTGAACGCTGGTTTACCGCGGATGTCAGCCATGAACTGCGTACTCCGCTGACCATCATGCTCGGCGCGGCCGAAGTGCTGACCAGTCGTCTACGGGATCGCCCCGATCTAGTGGTCATGACCGAGCGTATTAGGCGAAACGCTGCAGATACCGCACAACAGGTCGGCGCTTTGTTGCAACTGGCAAGGGCACCGGAGAGCACAGACCTCAGCCTGGTCGCCTTGCGCCCCTTGATCGAACATGAGATAGAGCGCTGCCAACCATTGCTGCGTGGGAAACCACTGACACTCAGGTTCGTTGCGACCGAAGAGGTCTCAGTTCAGGCCGTTCCAGAACTGGTCACCATTGCAGTGAGCAACTTGATGCGTAATGCCTGCCAACATACCGAACAAGGCGTCATCACTGTTCGTTTGGATGCTGGGAAAATTGTGGTGGAGGACAGCGGTACGGGGTTGCCTGAAACCGTTCGCAATCGTCTTTTCGACCGTTTCGTTCGAGGAAGCGAGGACTTCACGAGCGGTTCTGGACTGGGGCTGTCCATCGTCAAACGTGTGGCTGAGCATCTTGGCTGGATGGTTAGTCACGACCTGGGGCCAAACGGGGGAAGCCGCTTCACCCTGCTGTTCTCCAACGCTTAGTTGACGAGGCCTGCTAAGACAGCAAAGAGCTCACCTTCAACTAGGTGTTCGAGTCGTCCACCTTCGCCTTCGTGGACGTTGGTATTTCGATGCTGGTCTGCGTACTCATTGCACCGTCACTTCTGTCGTGCATCGATGTTAGTAAGAAGCTGGCAATTGAGTCAAAGTGCCGGTACTCAGTTCAAAGGCGGGCTTCGCCGCCAGGCCGCCAAAGGAGATGGCGGGGTCGATGTAGCGCATAGCCGACTTGATGTCCTTCCAGCCCACATAGGTCATCAGGGCCTTGAGATCCCAACCGTTGGCCGTGGCCCAGGTGGCGAAGCCTCGGCGCAGCGAATGGCTGGTGTACAGCTCGGCCGGGATACCGGCGCGCTTTAGGATCTGGCGCAACAGGCTGATCAGGCTGCCGGGATGCAGGGCCTCGTCGCTGAGATGCCCCCAGCGATCCAGGCGGCGGAACACTGCACCGCGGGCGATGCCCGCGACACTGATCCAGTCGAGATAGGCCTGTACCGGGCATAGGCATTTCAAGGCCGGTACGTAATGGGTCGTGCCAAGATTTTCCCGGTCACCCTTGCTCTGTGACAGGAACAGGTTCATGCCAGCACCGGCTTCGGCCTGGATATGCTCGACCTGCAGTCGACAGAGTTCGTCGCTGCGAAAACCCCGCCAGAAGCCGATCAGTAGCAACGCTGCATCGCGCCGGCTGCGCAGCAGGCTTGCCAAATTGTCAGACTGCCGAGCCCGTTCGGCCTCCTGATTCAGCCAATGAACCGCTTGTTCCAGGTGCTGCAACTGCAGCGGTGCAGCCTGCTTGGCCTGCGCCGGATGCAATGTGCGGATGCCTTTGAGCACCTGGCGCACCGTGGGCGTTTTGGTTGGATCAGGAAAGCCTTGGGTGATATGCCACTGGGCCAGGGCGGCCAGGCGCTGTTTGAGCGTACTGAGGCTCAGGGTATCGGCGTAGTCCACCAGGTAGCGCACGATGCTGTCGCTGGTGGCGGGCAGAAAGCCCCCCCACGTCACTTCGAAGTGCTCGATGGCCGACTGGTAGCTGCGGCGAGTGTTTTCCCGCGTACCAGCTTGTAGATAGCGCCCGACGTCTTTCATCGCCCGAGGTTGCCCTTTGTGTACTGGAAAACGGCTGCCATACGACCGTTTTTACCTTTAGTATTGAATAACCCTCCATTATTTTATCTGATTTATCCACTTTAAACGCGCTTTACATCAGCTCAATTTGGTATGTAAATACATAGTATGTAATACGATACGAAATCGTAGGAGCAGACCATGGCACGCGGCGGCATTAACAAGGCGCTGGTTCAGAAGGCGCGACAGGCGATCCTGGCGCGAGGCGAGAATCTCAGCATCGACGCGGTACGGGTTGAACTGGGCAATACCGGCTCGAAAACAACCATTCACCGCTACCTGAAAGAGCTCGAAGACGCCGAGCGCGGACGGGATGTGTCCGCAATGCCGCTCAGCGAGCAGTTGGCCAACCTGGTGGCCCAACTGGCGGATCAGCTAAAGGAGGAAGCACAGGCCGGTGTGGCACAGGAGCGCGAGCAACTGGAACGTGAGCGGCTCGACTATCAGAACCAGGTTCGGCAGGCCACAAACCGCATCCAACAGCTGGAAGGTCAGTGCACGGGACTCGCGGAGCAGCTCCAGACTGCCCAGCAAGCACTACAGCAGGAACAACAGCTGCGGCAACAGGCCGAGATCGAGAATGCCCGCTTGCTGCAAGCCAACCACGATCAGGAAGCGCGCCTGCAGGATCGCGACGGGCAAATTCGCTCGCTGGAGGAAAAGCATCAGCACGCCCGTGATGCCCTGGAGCATTATCGCCAGGCCGCCAAGGAGCAGCGTGAGCAGGAGCAGCGCCGGCACGAGTCGCAGGTGCAACAACTGCAACTGGAGCTGCGGCAACTGCAGCAGACCTTGATAATCAAGCAGGACGAGCTGACCCAACTGAACCGCGACAATGCGCGCCTGCTCGCCGAGGCGCGGCAACTGCAAAAAGAGCAACATGCGCAGCAGCAGCTACTCGCGCAGAAGACTCAGGCGTTAGAAAACGCCAAGAACGCACTGGCCGGGGTTGAGCGCGCAAATGATGCCCTGGAGCAGCGTTGCAGCACATTGCGGAAGGAGGTGTCCCAGCTGGGCGAAGCCTCGGCGATCCAGGCGCAGCAAGCGCAGAGCCTGCAGGAGCGCCTAGTCGAAGCCACTGCACAGCTGAATCTACTCGGAGCGCCGCTTGCGAACAGCGATGGCGCACGTAGCACATGAACCGGCACACTGAGTACATGAGCTGAGTGGAGGTGAAGATGACACTACTTGAGACGACCAAAGAAGGGGCTGCGGAACCTGTTCGTTTGACCACGCCGCTGGGCCAGGCCATTGGTAATCTGTTCGCCCGGGCCTTGCCGCTACTGGATGGCAACCCACCAGGCTCGCTCAAGGTCTTCGTCTTCGGCGGCTGTGCGGTGCACCTGCTCACCCATGCGCGTGGTAGTGCGGACATCGATGCGGAGATCGAGGCGGCACGTGTACTGCGCAAGGACGAGATCATGGCCGTCTACACACCGCCAGAGGGTTATGAGGACAGCGACGGCCGAGACTTGCAGGTGTACCTGGATCAGAACTACACCAATGCCCTCGGGCCACTGCACGAAGACTACCGCGAGCGCGCCATTCCCATGGAGGGGTTCGAGGGTGAACAGCCGCTGCATATTTTCGTTGCCGCCGGCGTGGATCTGGCAATATCCAAGCTTGGCCGCTTTACGGAAAACGACCAATCTGATATCGAACAGCTCATCGAATGCGGCCGTGTCGATGTCGGCCAGTTTGTTACACTGGCAACAGAAGCAATCGATTATGCCGTGGGCAACCGAAGCGCAATGCTAGGCTGTCTGAAACTGGTCACAGCGAAGTACTTGGAGGATGGGCGAGATGCAACGTCTGGATCGTAAACAAAGCTTTGGTGAGCTCCTGGAGACTGTCACCCAGCAGCGCCTCAGCCAAGTTGCGTCCGATGCTCTCGTGGAGCTCGCCAAGCAGCTGTGGTACGAGGAGCGCGACCTCGTGCCCGTTCTGCAGCGTGAAGTGACGGGTAAGCTGCGCGAGCCCGAACAGAAGCTGCGCGCCCTCTACCTGGTCGACCTGCTGCGCCGCTTTCCCTGTGTAACAACGGACAAAGCCGCGCGCCTAAAAGGCTTTGTCAGTAGCTGGTCGAGCTTGAAACCGGCCGAGCGTTCGCCGCGGGCGACCCAGTTGGTCTCTCGCTACAAGCTCGACAAGCTGGCCTATGAGTGGGGGCTGGAGGAAGACGTCAGCAAGCAGATGCAGGATGTCCTGGCTTTCCAAACCCGCCATTACGCCGCTACCCAGGGCGTGAAGACGGGTTATTCAGAGCCCGTGCCTGTTGGCTAGCTGGCAGCCTCCGCAGGCCCTCTAATTCGCCCTTTTTTCCAATTTTCGATATCGAGCCGGCCACGGATTGCGGGAATTATCTGCAATTATCTCGATATAGATAATTGATCAATTATTAACCGCCGCAGGCAGGTTGCGAATCGTGTTTGACGCTCTTCTGCGAGTGCAGCCAAACGGCTGATCCATCCTTTCTCTCTGGATGGTTGTAGCGATTGGGCGCGAATCCTATTCCGACTGCCGATTGCCGCGCCGCAGTTCGTTGATCAGTGTCAGGATTGTTGCTAGGTTTCTGACATATTTCAAAAACTAGCCATACATGAAATCCCTTCCCGCGGCAATCATCGAACACAGCAGGCTTCTTCCTGAAGGAGGCATTCTTGCACCAAACGAATTCCTTCATCTGGCAAGCCGTGCAGCGGTGGACCAAGCATTCTCTCGATTAGCCAAGGGCGGGGAGTTGATGCGGATTTCACGTGGCCTCTATGTGGCACCGGTCACCGGACGCTTCGGCAAACGTGCGCCGGCGACGGAGAAGGTCATCAACGCGATAGCTTCGAAAAGCCATCAGGTAATCGCGTTGAGCGGTGCCCGCGCAGCGAACCTTCTAGGGCTAACGCAACAGGTGTCGATTAGGGAAGTATTTGTCACTGGCGGACGGCCGAGAACCCTGCAGCTAGGCAAGGCTCAGGTGAGAATCGAACATGCGCCACAGTGGCAGGTCGCCCTCGGAGCGACCATTGCTGGCGACGCTGTACGTGCACTTGCCTGGTTGGGCAAACCCCACGCCCAAGAGGCAGTCGCGAAGCTGCGCACGTGCCTGTCGAGTAGCGATTGGCAGGTATTGAAATCGCATAGATCCAAGCTTCCTCCATGGATGGCTGAAGCGATTGGGCGCGAAGCAGCTCTTGCTTGAGCAAGACTTATATGTTCGTTTAAATACAGTAGGTTAGAGAACGAATGTCCTAATTTCCCCTTATCTCGGCATGACTCAGCTGCGTCCTGAAAAAGTCTATAGAAAACATGCGGATAGGAGAGAAGTGAGTGAATTTTCCCTTTATCTCGGCATGACCCCTAGACGGGTGAAGAACACTGCCCCTGGCCAGGGAGTTGCGGGCTTCGCCCTTGTTCTGTCCAGCATGCACGCGGCGGCGCAGTTCGACGCTTTGCAACCAGTCGAGGATGAGCAGCGTGCGCTCGCTCCGGCCCAGCTCGCGCAGGGCCACGGCCAGGCCGTTCTGGCGTGGATAGCTGCCGAGCTTGCGCAACATCAGCGAGGCGGTGACCGTGCCCTGCTTGATCGAGCTGGCCAGGCGCAGGATGTCGTCCCAATGGGAGCGGACGTGCTTGATATTCAGGGTGCCGCCAACCATTGGGCGCAAAGTCGGGTAGTCCTGGACGCTATTCGGAACATACAGCGTGGTTTCGCCGAGATCGCGGATGCGCGGTGCGAAGCGGAAGCCCAGCAGGTGCATCAGGGCGAAGACGTGATCGGTGAAGCCAGCCCTGTCGGTGTAGTGCTCCTCGATCCGCAAGTCGGACTCGTGGTACAGCAGACCGTCGAGCACGCATCAGGGACAACAGTTCCGCATGACGCACAATCGGGCTCGCTGTTAGTACTTACAGGCAATACTTAAAAAGTTTGGCTGAGAGTTCTTTAAAATTGAAAGTCAATTTTTCTGCGCATTCTTTTCAACCACAGATAGAGCGCTTATAGATGTCTCAGATTTATTCGAAATACTATCCTCAACCCCTGTCGTATTACTGAGTAGGCTATTGGTTGCGGTCTGCAGGTAGGCCTGTAGTTGCTTACCCAAACGGTCATCCAGCTCTGTAGCAGGCGCCAGGGCACCTTGCGGATGCGAGCCCAAAGTGTACAGATAGCTTCGTGGAGGCATGTCCTTAGGCAATACCAGCATACGTTCGCCACTGATCATGGCTACTGTCTGGTCACTGCCCGAGGGTTTCACAATGGCAAAGCCGTTGTCGCCATCTGCCAAGCTCAACAAGTCGCGCCCCCAGCACTGGTGGCGCACAGGCTCTCCAAGCCGGCCCATGATGGTGGGAACGATATCAACCTGACTGCCGACAACATCCTGGGTCTTACCAAAGACGTCTTGGACCCCAGGCGCGATCAACAGCATGGGAACATGGAATCGGTACAGATCCATCTCGGTTAACTGCTCTTGTGCACCAAAACCATGATCACCCACGACCACGAATAGGGTGTTTTTGAAATAAGGCGCTTTCCGAGCCTTTTCAAAAAATCGTCCAAGGGCCCAGTCAGAATAACGCATAGCTGTAAGGTGCTGGTCAAGCGAACCTTGTCCTGTAACCGGCTCAATAGGCAACACACCTGGCAGCGCGTAAGGCGTATGGTTTGAAAGCGTTTGAAGGAGTGCATAGAAGGGTTTCTTCGGGTCTTGCTTGAGCAGTTCTTCTGCAGCGCGATCAAACATATCCTGGTCAGCCACTCCCCATGTTGGGTCTGATACCACGGGGTCAACAAAGTCATTACGACCGATAAACCTTGTCATGCCTTGGTTGCTGAAAAAGCCACGTTGGTTATCCCAGGCAAAATCGCCGTTGTAGACATACAGATCGTCGAAGTCGCGAGTGCTAAGCAACTGAGCCAGACCGGAGAATTGGTGGCCTCCTTCCGGGGTCTGCATCAAGTACTCAAAACCGGGTAGATTTGGGAAACAGGCCATGCTGGCAAACATGCCTTGATGGGTATGCGTGCCATTAGCGAAGAAGCGGCGAAACAGCACACCCTCTTGCGCCAGCTGATCGAAGTTCGGTGTGATGCCAGCTTCGCTGCCGAGCGCGCCAACAAAGTGCCCAGCAAAACTCTCCATCAGAATCACTACGACATTGCGGATCGGCAGGCGCGTATTTTGTGGGGGCTGAAAATCGCGGCGGATCGCTGCTGTGTTCTGATCTGTTAGGCGGTCGTGTTCGGTGAATAAGAGATCGCGTGTCAGGGTCGTCGCTTGATCTGCTGGCATGCGGCTCTTCCAAATCTTGTCGGCGCGATCACTTGAGTAGTGGTTTTTGGCCGCAGCATAAAGGCTCAAGGTGCCATTGAGGCCTAGGTGGTTGGCAAACATTGAGTCTGTGGTGAATGCATCCCCCCAGCGTAGTGGCGGCCCTTGCCGCAAAGTACCGCGCGCCACAACAACCGATATAGCCAGACAAAGCAGCAGCGCCATACCATGACCGAGGTTATTCATTGTTCGGCGCGACTCGACGGTTGAGCGGCCCTGGCCACGAGTACGTATATCCAGCCAACCCAGCAGTACGAAAAAGAGAGCGCTCAACGCCAACCAGGCACCCAGTAGGCGCAGCACTGGAAAGCCATACCAGAGCATGCTCAGCACAGTTGCCGGGTCTTCTTGCAAATATTGAAAGACCAATGCGTTGAGACGCTGATGAAACTCTCGATAGAAGTTCAGCTCAATCATGCCCAGCAGGATAGCTACCGCTGCGCAAGTCCCTAGCCAAATGCGTTGCCATGTCCGGCGGACCATTGCCGGGCGATATGCCAATGCCAGGGTCAGTGGCGCGCAGATATAGACCGCTAAGCGCAAGTCGAAACGTAGGCCATTAAAAAACGCTTCGGCCAGACTGGTCCACGCGGTGGCTCCAATCAGTTCTCGGTTGAAAAGTAATAGGGCCACGCGTAATAGGGTCAGCAAAGTTACTAACAGTGCTGCACTGCCAAAAAGGAAGGTCAGGTGTTCGCTTAGGCCAAGTTTTTTTTTCGCATTGGAGGCATCAGCGGACGCTGGTATGCGGTGAGGCATAATGGGTAGCCTTCTGTAATTCAAGAATTGGGAGCTATAACAGGATCAAACCCCAAGTAAGGGCAATCAGTATCAGTGCAATGAGTTGTGCCGCACTTCCCATGTCCTTGGCTTGTTTAGACAGTGGGTGGATGCTCAGGGAAATACGGTCAACAGTGCTCTCTATGGCTGAGTTGAGTAGCTCCACTACCAACGCCAGCATCGGCACGAGTATCAGTAACACGCGTTCACTTGGCGTTGCATCCACCAGACAGGCCACCGGCAGAAGCACTGCATTTAATAACAGCAGCTGCCGGAAAGCGGCTTCGCCTTGAAACGCTGCCCGCAAGCCTGCCAGCGAGTATCTAGTGGCATAAATAATGCGAGTAACGCCGCTGCGGCCTTTAAACGAGAGGGCATCCAATTCGTCGCTCTGTGGCATATTGCTCATGGCTGCAACACTCCAGCAGGGTTGTTCAGCGCTTGCTGATAGGCCTGGTGGATAAGCAACAGATCCGTTTCAGGCATGTTCCCACGGTGCCGCCCTAACTGGCCTAGGTCACGGCGAGCAGCGTCTTTGATTCGTAGACGGCGGCGGCTTTTTTCTAGATCGAGCAAGGCTATTTCGACCGTCACCGTGCCGCCTTCGTTTACCTGGGATTTGACGAAGATATGCTTGGGATAACAGCAACCATGCTGCCAGCCCGCCAGATGCAAGCGTGCTAGGGTTGCTGCGAGTTGTATCAGTACAGCCTTCGCAAGCGCGGCACTATTCTCAACGGCGTACCACTGCTCTAGGCTGACAAAGCCCTGTAGGGCTTCGGTAACCAGCAGCGCCTGCCAGGTACCATGCTGCTGCCGTGCAGTGCAATAGACGACGTTAGGTGTCTTGATGCCCAGGCGGGCAAAAGCGCGATAGGCCTGCAGTTCTCGCAAGATGGTCGGGCGGCCAAACGGATGCAACAAAGTTCGGTAGGTATGTCCAACCTGACGCTTGCAGTACAAGGGTGGCCGCATTAAATCGCGCTGCTGCAACAACTGAACGCCACTTTCGCCACCACGTCGCTTGTTGGCCGGTTCAACCCAGATACCGGAGCTATTCCACCAGCGATCAAACTCTGTGGTGATGAGCTGCGGCGATGCCTTTTCGGTCATTACGCCCATGGCTCAGACCTCCTTGCGCAGCACATAGGTGCGCCACATGGCGTAGCCTGGCAGAAAATCTAGGTGATCGACGACGCGGAAACCGGCTTGTTTAAATTCATCCTCGATAACTGACTTGGCTACGACAAATCGGTTTTGGTTTTGTGACGCCCGGCCTTCATCTGCTCGCCGCTGTTCCAGGCGGCGCCGCTTCCAAGCCTTGTAGTTACCATCAACCCAGAGCGAAAGGATTACGCTATCGCGGCTAACGCGATGGAACTCACGCAGAATGGCCAGGCGGTGCTCAGATGATTCGATGTGATGCAGCAGACGTATGCAGAAGATGCAGTCCACCGCATTGACACCCAGGTCAATATCAAACGCCGAAGTCTGGAAGGTATTGACTCGCGAGACTACCTCTGGCGGTTGTGCGGCGCATGCTGTGGCGAGCATATCGGCTGAGTTATCAGCGGCGAGGATCACCCGATTGGGTTGCTCGCAAAGCATGGACCAGAAACGCCCAGCACCACAGGGCAAATCCAGCACCAAATTGGGATCATCTGCTAGCTGTAGAGCCCTGCGCGCCACCTGAATATCGCGCCAGTGCGACAGCTGCCGAGCCAAGCCATCCTGATGTTTGATCAGGTACTGCTGAGCATGTTCTTGGTCATATTTACGGGAAAATTCGAGTTCGATGGGATTTGGTTTCGACATGGCGAGGCGTCCACAAGAAGGTACGCTCGCCACACTAGGGGGTTGGGCATCAAGGCCCTGTCAAAAGGATGTGAAAAAATCGTCAAACAACGCTTTTCAAGGTTACGCTGAAGCATGCTCCCCCACCGGGTAGGTTCTGAACCGAGATCGTCCAACCCTGCTTGCTACAGATGCGTTTTACTAATGAAAGACCCAGCCCCAAACCATCCCCTCGCGCCTGTGTACCACGTACAAAGGGCTGGAAAATCTGCTCGTGCTGCTCGAAAGGAATGCCGCTGCCACTATCCTCTACGCGAAACTCTCCAGATCCTATTACTAGGCGTACAAACCCCCTCTCGGTGTAATGCAGTGCGTTTCGCAGTAGGTTGGCCATCACCGTGTTGAGAAAAGTAGGATTGTAGCGACCATCATCCGTGCCCTCTTCAATGCACTGGAAATCCAGTTTTTTTTCTCTGAGCATTGGGCCCCAACGCTCGGCTTGCTCGGTGGCCACCTTGGCTAAACTGCTACTCGCGACAAAGGCTGTCTCATTAGTTTTATCTCTGGCTAGTTGCAGGAAGGTCTGGACCAGCTCGCGCATCTCCTCGCAAGCCCGGTCTATACGTTCAATCTGCACACGCTCGCGCTGCTCAAGCTTCACCTCTGCAAGCAACTCACAGGAAGTGCCAATGATCATTAGTGGGGTGCGCAATTCATGGCTGACATCACTGGTGAATAGCCGTTCACGTTCCAGAGAGTGACGTACTTGGCCTAGCGTGCTGTCAAAGGCAGCTGCCAGTTGACCAATTTCGTCATCAGGGTAATCGGGAGCAAGTGGCGGAGCCAAAGAGTGCAATTGGTCGCGATGACGCACCTGCTGAGCCAAGCGACTGATGGGCGCCATCACCTTACGCGCCATGACTAGCCCGAGCCCCCATGCGGCTGCGATGGTCAGTAGAAAGCCTGCTAGTACAACATCGAATAGAACTTGCTCACGGGCCTCGAACTCGTGTTGTTCCTGCACCAATAGATAGGTCTGATTGTTGATTTCCTGAACATAGACATAGAACGCCTCATTGCCATCGACGACCTCATTGAAGCCTTCTTCCAGATTTGCATACCGCTCGGGAATGGCATATTCGGAATGGCTAGAGGCGAAAAATCGGGTACTAGAGTCCAAGCGTGGTGGCCGACCTCGATTGATATCCTGGTGCAGCACGGTGTTCAGTTCCCGCTGCAACTCCTCGGAAACCAAGTGCTCTTCGACAAAGTGCACCACCGCTACGATGCCTATGGAAAAGGTGCCGCTGACCATTACGGTCATCAGTACAAAGGCGAGCAGGATGCGCCGTGCAAAAGGTTGTTTAGATACCATCAGTTTTCTCCGCAAGGCGGTAACCCAAGCCATGCTGAGTATGCAGCAGCTCTGTATTGAAGGGCTTATCGAGAACCTGACGGAGTTGGTGGATATGGCTTCTCAAGCTATCGCTATCGGGGCAGTCATCTCCCCAGAGCGCTTCCTCCAGTACTTCACGGCGTACCACGGCCGGGCTTTTCTGCATCAAAACCGCTAATAGCTTTAGGCCAATGGGGTTCAGCTTGAGCGGCTGGCCTGCTCGACTGACATACAACGTATCTAGGTCATAGAGCAGATCCGCCACTTTTAATTGGCGTTTTCGGCTGCCTTGGCTGCGACGCAGGATCGCCTCTATACGCGCGACTAACTCGGATAGGGCAAAGGGTTTGATCAGATAGTCGTCAGCTCCGACGTTGAGGCCGTGCAGCCGGTCATCAAGCGCATCACGGGCAGTCAGCATAAGGATTGGTACCTCGCTCTGGCCATCCTCGCGCAGACGTTTGCATACCTGATAACCGTCGATGCCCGGAAGCATGATGTCTAGCACGATCAAATCGTAGTGCCCTGTGCTGGCTAGGTGTAAGCCACTCAAGCCATCCTGAGCGCAGTCGACGCTGAAGCCCTTTAACTGCAGGTAGTCCAGCACATTAGCCAGGATGTCGCGGTTGTCTTCGATTACCAGAATACGCATCGCCTGATTACTCTTTGATTTTGACGTTTTTTTCACGTCGCTTTGACAGGCTACTGACAGAGGCAAATGCAGACTGCGGCCCGTTCATCCAAAAAGGATCATACGATGCCCCAGCTTCATTATGCGCAAATTCGCTACTTATCCATCGTCATGCTGACGTGGCTATCGGTATTCGCTCTGACCCGTAGCCTGTTGCTGGTTAGCCACCTGGCAGACGCGAATATCAGCATTTCGAACCTTATGGGCTTGTATGCCGTAGGTCTGATCTACGACTTGAGCTTCCTGCTTTACGCGACCTTTCCAATGGCGCTTTACCTGCTGCTTTGCCCGCGCGCGATTTGGCAGCAGCGCTGGCACAAGAAATTGATGGTCTGTGTAATGGTGCTTAGCCTGTTTGTCATGCTGTTCACTGCTGTTGCGGAATGGCTGTTCTGGGACGAGTTCGGCGTACGCTTCAATTTCATCGCCGTCGACTACCTGGTGTACTCCGAGGAGGTGATCAACAACATTCTGGAGTCCTACCCGATTTACCCCTTGCTGGCACTGCTCGCCATCTTGGCTATTGGCCTGACACTCATTCTTCGTAAAACGCTTGCAGCAGCCTTGGATGCTCCACGCATGGCACCTAAGCAAGCTTTTTATAGTTTGGCCGCTTTGCTCTTGCTGGTCGGTCTTTGTAGCGGCTTTGTCGGGCAGAACGCCCCCCGTGGATTGGGCGGAAATGCCTATCAGCGCGAGCTGGCGAGTAATGGTCCTTTCCAGTTCTTTGCCGCGTTTCGGAATAACGAGTTGGACTACCAGCAGTTTTATTCGACCCTGCCGGAGTCCGAAGTCGCCGGGTTGTTGCGAAACGAGGTGAGCGAACCCAATGCACGTTTTATCGGCAGCGCCCCGCTAGATATTCGCCGTGAAATCGATAATCCTGGGCAACCAAAACGCCTAAACGTGGTGCTGGTAACCATCGAGAGTTTGAGTGCCAAATACCTGGGTAGCTTCGGTGACAGCCGCGGATTGACACCGAATTTGGACGCGCTGCGCAAGCAGAGCCTGGCATTCAGCAACTTTTACGCCACGGGCACCCGAACTGATCGGGGTCTAGAAGCCATCACTCTGTCGATTCCACCAACGCCGGGGCGTTCGATCGTCAAACGTATTGGTCGTGAAGCTGGTTATGCGAGTCTTGGTCAGCAGTTCGCCGCCCAAGGGTATGACAGTGCATTTCTCTACGGCGGCCGTGGTTACTTCGATAACATGAATGCTTTCTTTGGCGGCAACGGCTATCGCATCGTTGACCAAAGCAGCGTGGCCGAGGCTGATATAGCCTTCAAAAATGCCTGGGGCATGTCGGACGAAGATCTCTATAAGCAAGCCCTCAAAATTGCAGATGCAGACCATGCAGCCGGCAAACCTTTCTTCCTGCAATTAATGACCACCTCAAATCATCGACCCTATACCTACCCTGAAGGTCGCATCGACATACCTTCCGGTGACGGTCGCGAAGGAGCGGTGAAGTATACCGACTACGCCATTGGCCAACTCCTTGCCCAAGTGCGGGAAAAACCCTGGTTCAAGGACACGCTGTTCGTCTTCGTCGCCGATCACACTGCAGGCAGCGCCGGTAAGGAAGATCTGCCGGTGGCCAACTACCACATCCCGCTGTTCATTTACGCTCCGGAACATATCGAACCTAGAGAGTTCACCGATGTTGTCAGTCAGATCGACCTGGCTCCAACTTTGCTGGGCATGCTCAATATCGACTATGTCTCAACGTTTTTCGGGCGCAACGTGCTGCGAGAGGATCGCACTGCTGGGCGCGCTCTGGTTGGTAACTACCTGTTGGCGCTGATGGAAAATTGACCCACCCTGCCGATTGAAATTTGACCCAGGGCGGATTGCTGATTTTGTTACCAGCAACTGTGGATAAGTCTACCAGCGCAGCTGCTGTTGCCCCCACTCCTT
>NZ_JBAQLP010000078.1:0-3203 GCF_049301935.1 Pseudomonas sp.
CCGGTACTGCGATCGCCAGCAAGCTGGCTCCTTCAGGGTTAGGCCGGTTCGGCTTCTGCAGCGACAGCCTTGGCTGTTTGCTGCAGTTTCTTCATTTGCTCCACACCCCAGAGGACGCGCTCTGGCGTGGCCGGTGCGTCGATCTTCGGTTGCACGCGGTAGTCGGCCAGGCTGGCCACCGCATCCTTGATCGCACACCACACGGCGATGCCGAGCATAAACGGCGGCTCGCCGACGGCTTTGGAGTGGAACACGGTGTCTTCTGGGTTCTTGCGGTTTTCCACCAGTTTGACCCGCAAATCCAGCGGCATATCGGCGATGGCGGGAATCTTGTAGCTGGCCGGACCGTTGGTCATCAGCTTGCCTTTGCCGTTCCACACCAGCTCTTCCATGGTCAGCCAACCCATGCCCTGAACGAAGGCGCCTTCGACCTGGCCGATGTCGATAGCCGGGTTTAGCGAGGCGCCGACGTCATGCAGGATATCGGTGCGCAGCATCTTGTACTCGCCGGTCAGGGTGTCGACTATCACCTCGGCGCAGGCGGCGCCGTAGGCGAAGTAGTAGAAGGGGCGGCCGGCGGCCTTATCGCGGTCGTAGTAGATTTTCGGTGTGCGGTAGAAACCCGTGGAAGACAGCGAAACCTGAGCGAAGTAGGCCTTCTGGATCACTTCCTCGAAGCTCAGGAACAGGTCGCGTACGCGCACCTGGCTGTTGCGGAATTCGACGTCTTCCGGGGTGACCTTGTATTCGCGCACCAGAAAATCCACCAGGCGCTGCTTGAGGGTTTCGGCGGCGTTCTGTGCGGCCTTGCCGTTCAGATCGGCACCGCTGCTTGCTGCGGTCGGCGAGGTGTTGGGCACCTTGTCGGTGTTGGTCGCGGTGATCTGGATGCGCGAGATATCCACCTGCAGCACTTCGGCGACGATCTGCGCGACTTTGGTGTTCAAGCCCTGGCCCATCTCGGTGCCGCCGTGGTTCAGGTGAATCGAACCGTCGGTGTAGATGTGGATCAGCGCGCCAGCCTGGTTGAGGAAGGTGGCGGTAAAGCTGATACCGAATTTAACCGGGGTCAGCGCCAGGCCTTTCTTCAGTACCGGACTTTTATTATTGAATTCAATAATTTCACGGCGGCGCTTGGCGTAGTCACTGCTGGCTTCCAGCTCGGCGGTCATCTCGTGGATAACGTTGTGCTCCACCGTCTGGTGGTAGTGGGTGACGTTGCGCTCGGTCTTGCCGTAGTAGTTGAGCTTGCGTATTTCCAGCGGGTCCTTGCCCAGGCTGCGGGCGACCGCATCCATGATCTCCTCAATAGCGACCATCCCTTGCGGACCGCCGAAGCCGCGGTAAGCGGTGTTCGAGGCGGTGTTGGTCTTGCAGCGATGGCCGTTGATGGTGGCGTTGCCGAGGAAGTAGGCGTTGTCGGAGTGGAACATCGCGCGGTCGACGATGGAGCCGGACAGATCCGGCGAGTAGCCGCAGTTGCCGGCCAGATCGATCTGGATGCCATGTAGCAGGCCGTTGTCGTCGAAGCCGACGTCGTATTCAACGTAGAACGGATGGCGCTTGCCGGTGATCTGCATGTCCTCGACGCGCGGCAGGCGCATCTTGGTCGGCCGGCCGGTGAGGTGGGCGATCACTGCGCACAGGCACGCAGGACCCGCGGCCTGGGTTTCCTTGCCGCCAAAACCGCCGCCCATGCGGCGCATGTCGATGACGATCTTGTGCATCGGTACGCCAAGCACTTCAGCGACCAGCTTCTGTACTTCGGTGGCGTTCTGCGTCGAGGTGTAGACGAGCATGCCGCCGTCTTCGGTGGGCATCACCGAGGAAATTTGCGTCTCCAGGTAGAAGTGTTCCTGGCCGCCGATATGCAGGCTGCCTTGCAGGCGACGCGGCGCGCTGGCCAGTTCGGCGCTGGAGTTGCCGATCTTGTGCTGATGGCTGTCGAGGACAAAATGCTTCTTGCGCAGCGCATCGACCACGTCCAGTACCGGTTCAAGGTCTTCGTATTCGATGATCGCCGCCATGGCCGCCTTGCGCGCGGTTTCCAGGCTGTCGGCACCGACAGCGATGACTACTTGGCCGACGTATTCGACCTTGCCGTCTGCCAGCAGCGGGTCACCGGCGACCACCGGGCCGATGTCCAGCTGGCCAGGTACGTCCTTGCTGGTAATCGCAATGGCCACGCCAGGAATCGCGTAGCAGGGCGCGGTGTCGATGCTGAGGATGCGTGCGTGGGCGCGGTCGCTCATGCGGGCATAGACGTGCAGCTGATTGGGGAATTCCAGACGGTCGTCGACGTAGATGGCTTCGCCGGAGACGTGTTTGTCCGCGCTTTCATGTTTGACGCTCTTGCCGACGCCGGTGGTTATGTCGGCGCGGAACAGTTCGGCCAGTTCGGCTTGGGTTTTGTGCTGGATGTGGTTAGACATAGGCGGTCACCCGGGTTTCGACTTCGGGAGCTTGCAGCTCGAGGAAGAATTTACGCAGTAGATTCTGTGCAGTGAGCAGGCGGTATTCCTTGCTGGCGCGGAAATCGCTGAGCGGGGTGAAATCCTCGGCCAGCGCGGCGCAGGCGCGTTCGATCACGCCCGGATACCAGGCCGAACCTTGCAGCGCGGCTTCGCAGGCAGCGGCGCGCTTCGGAATTGCAGCCATGCCGCCAAAGGCGATACGCGCGCTTTGCACCACGCCCTCTTCGACCACCAGATTGAAGGCGGCGCAGACGGCGGAAATGTCGTCGTCCAGACGCTTGGACACCTTGTAGGCGCGAAACGCCTGGCTGGCCTGATGGCGCGGCACGATGATCTTCTCGATAAATTCGGCTTCCTGACGCGCAGTCACCTTGTAGTCGAGGAAGTAGTCTTCGATCGGCAGGGTGCGGCTGTTGTTGCCTTTGCGCAGCACGATCTGCGCGCCGAGGGCAATCAGCAGCGGCGGGGCGTCGCCAATCGGCGAGGCGTTGCCAATATTGCCGCCCAGGGTGCCCTGGGTACGGATTTGCAGGGAGGCGAAGCGGTGCAGCAGCTCGCCGAAGTCCGGGTAGTCCTGGGCCAGCGCTTTGTAGCAATCGGACAGCGCTGTGGCGGCGCCGATTTCGATGCTCTCGGCGGTCACTTCGACGCGCTTCATCGCTTCGATATGGCCGACGTAGATCATTACCGGTAGCTCGCGATGGAACTGGGTGACTTCCAGGGCCAGGT
>NZ_JBAQLP010000079.1:0-8162 GCF_049301935.1 Pseudomonas sp.
ACCAGTTTCAGGCCTTCGCTGAGGTATTGCGGGCCGGTCAGTACGGGAGCAGGCATGGGGTGAGTCTCCGCGAGGTTGCAGTCGCGCCGACCTTACCGGCTTTGTGTGGCAGGTGAAAGCCTCTGCAACGGGCGCTAACGATTGCCGGGGCGCGTTATAGCGCCTGCCTATGCAGGGCATTGGCAAAGCATATTTCCGCCCGGCGCTGGGCGGGCATAGCCTGCGCGGCATCCCTTTGTGGGGCTTCCGACCCTAGGCACTCCCGGAAGTCCCCTTTTATTGCTGCCGGCATTGCCGGGAGGAGTTGTTGATGTCTGCTGATCGTCATGCCCGCGTGATCATTCTGGGCTCCGGCCCTGCCGGCTATAGCGCGGCGGTCTACGCCGCACGGGCCAATCTCAAGCCACTGCTGATTACCGGCCTGCAGGCCGGCGGCCAGCTGACCACCACCACCGAGGTGGATAATTGGCCCGGTGATGTGCATGGCCTGACCGGCCCGGCGCTGATGCAGCGTATGCAGGAGCATGCCGAGCGCTTCGAGACGGAAATCGTCTATGACCATATCAATGCCGTGGATCTGGCCGGCAAGCCGTTCACCCTGATCGGCGATAGCGGCACTTACAGCTGCGATGCCTTGATTATCGCCACCGGTGCCAGCGCCCGTTACCTGGGCTTGCCCAGCGAAGAAAGCTTTATGGGCAAGGGCGTGTCGGCGTGCGCCACCTGTGACGGTTTCTTCTACCGCAACCGTGAAGTGGCGGTGGTCGGCGGCGGCAATACGGCGGTGGAAGAGGCGCTGTACCTGGCCAATATCGCCAGCAAGGTGACCCTGGTGCACCGCCGTGAAACCTTCCGCGCCGAGAAGATCCTGCAGGACAAACTGCAGGCGCGGGTGGCCGAAGGCAAGATCGTGCTCAAGCTGAATGCCGAGGTGGATGAAGTGCTCGGCAACAACATGGGCGTGACGGGCGTGCGGGTGAAGAACAACGATGGCAGCTTCGATGAGCTGAGCGTCGATGGCCTGTTCGTCGCCATCGGCCATACGCCGAATACCTCGCTGTTCGAGGGTCAGCTGGCGCTCAAGGACGGCTATCTGCTGGTCAACGGCGGCCGTGAAGGCAATGCCACCGCCACCAGCATTCCCGGCGTGTTTGCGGCGGGCGATGTGGCCGATCACGTCTACCGCCAGGCGATCACCTCGGCCGGTGCTGGCTGCATGGCGGCGCTGGATGTGGAGCGTTATCTCGACGGCCAGTAAGCCTGAGAATGCAAAAAGCCTCGATTTGATCGAGGCTTTTTGCTGTCTGTGGTCTGCTTAGAATCTGTTTACGATCTTGCGAGCTAGAGCCAGACAAGGCGCTACGTAGTAACAGCCTCGGGCTGGTCAAAACGCCGAGGAAGCGGAGTTTACGAGTTGTAAATGAGCATTCCGAGGCTGTTTTTAACGCCGGATGGCCGACGCGCAGCAGATCGTAAGCAGGTTCTTAGACCCAGGTATTGAGCTGCAAATCCCGCGAACTCATGCGCAAAAACTGGTCACTGGCTTTGACCAGCAGGGCATGTTCATCGACGGTCAGTTCGCTGCTTTTGCGTCCCTGCGCTTCGCTGCGGTACAGGGTGCTGCCGCCTTGTTGGCGCAAGCGCTGGTAGCGCTGACTGCGCGCCTCCACCTTGAGCGTTAGCAGGTCGACATAGGCGACTTGCAGCAGTTCACTCTGCCCGGTTTCCAGGGCGCAGCGTTGCAGGGCTGGGGTGTGGGTAAAGGGCGATTCGGAGAGCATCACCTGCTGGCATTCGCTGAGGTCCGGGCGCGGTTCGCCGTTGTGGAACCAGTTGCCACGGATGTCGCGCTTGAGGTTGAGGCTGCGTTGGCCGTGGTTGTCGACCTTCAGCCACAGGCGGCGAAAGCGCCAGCGCGGGTCGCAGTTGAGCACGTAGGTGGCGGCGATGCTGTGGCCTTGCAGGCTCTGCATCAGATGACTGGTGGCGTTGATGCCGTGTTCATCGATGTTCAGGCGCAGGTTCTCTACGCCGGGGTTGTGCCATGGTTTCCATACCAAGGTCTGCTGCATCTTAGCGACTCCAAGCCAAGGTTGGAGAAACCCGGGAAGCGCGGCGGCAAGGCTGCACGGAGCACCTTCCCTGGTGTTCTCGTTCAAGTAATGGCGTGCAGCTTAGGCGGGTTGAAGGGTGATGTCTGTCAGCCTTTGCCGACAGTGGCGCAGGTTTCGGTACGCCTGTTCCGACGAGTGATTACAAACTGTTGCGTTGCAGCGACGGCTGCTCGAAGCGCACGCCCGCCAGGCCGGTGTCCATTAGTGCGCGGATATTGCCGTGGTCGCTACCGCTCGGGGTGGCCAGTACGCTGCGATAATGCTCACCAAAGCACAGCAGGGTTTCTTCCAGGCTCAGGCCTTCGAGCAACGCCAGGCCAAGGGTCTTGCACGAGCCTTCGTTCTGCCCGGCAGGGTTGTGCACCGTGCCATTGCTGAAGGCGCTGGGCTGGTACTGGTAGTGCTCGGCGATAAACGCCAGGGTTTCGGCGAAGGTGAAGTGTTCGCTGCGCAGCGTGGCGCGAAAGTCGTTGAGGCTGCTCATTACTTTTTTCCTTTGCTGAAGGCAGCCTGCTGCTCGGCGCTGGCTTCCTTCTGGTATTTGGCTTTCCACTCCGCATAGGGCATGCCGTACACCTCTTCACGGGCTTCATCCGGAGTAATGGCAACGCCGATGTCGTCGGCGGCGGCCTTGAACCACTTGGACAGGCAGTTACGGCAGAAACCGGCAAGGTTCATCATGTCGATGTTCTGTACGTCGGGGCGTGAGCGCAGGTGTTGCACCAGGCTGCGAAAGGCGGCGGCTTCAAGTTCGAGGCGTTCTTGCTCGGTCATGGCGATGCTCTCCAGGGGCAGGCGGGAATGCGTTGGCGGCGATGATAAGAGCATGCCCGGCTGACGGCAACGACCCGGCGCAGGACGCGCCGGGAATCATCCAGGGATTTTTCAGCGTTCTGTTTAGCGGTGCCCAGCGAGGGTGATGGACACCGACTCGGCAAAGCGCAGGGCGTGCAGTTTGTCCACTTCCACTTCGGCGTAGCGCACGTCCGGGTTGGCCATTACCAGGTCGAGAATTTCCTGGGTCATGCGCTCGAGCAGGGCGAAGCGGTTTTCTTCGACGTGGCGGATCACCGCCTTGGTGATGGTGCGGTAGTTCAGCGCGTGGTCAATATCGTTGTCACGCACCGCATCTACTGCCGGATAAAGGATGGTCAGGTTGATCAACACGTCCTGCTTGTTGTTGATCTCCTCTTCCTTGATACCGATAAAGGTGCGCAGGCGCAGGTCTTTGACGCGGATACGCGCCATCCCAGGTTCCAGTCGCGGCATTACTTGCTCCGTCCGATCAGTTGCAGGAATTCGTGGCGAGTGTTGCAGGATTCGCGGAAGGCTCCAAGCATCACCGAGGAGGTCATCACCGAGTTCTGCTTCTCCACGCCGCGCATCATCATGCACATGTGCTTGGCTTCGATCACCACGGCCACGCCGGCGGCACTGGTGACCTGCTGGATCGCATCGGCAATCTGCTTGGTAAGGTTTTCCTGAATCTGCAGGCGCCGCGCATACATGTCGACAATCCGCGCCACCTTCGACAGGCCGAGCACCTTGCCGGTGGGGATATAGGCCACGTGAGCCTTGCCGATAAACGGCAGCATGTGGTGCTCGCACAGCGAGTACAGCTCGATGTCACGGACGATCACCATCTCGTCGTTATCCGACTCGAACAGCGCGCCGTTGACCACCTCTTCCAGGCTCTTGTGGTAGCCGTTGCACAGGTACTGCATGGCCTTGGCGGCACGCTTGGGCGTGTCCAGCAGGCCTTCGCGCTCAGGGTTTTCGCCGACGCCGAGGAGGATCTCGCGGTAGTGATTGGGCAGTTCTGGGGTCATTGCAGGGTCCTCGCGGCCAGGCTCATTTGACATGGCGACCGCCGTTAACAGTAAGAGTGGTACCGGTGACATAGGGGTTGTCGAGCAGGTAGCGCAGGCTTTGGTAGATCACCAGTGGTCCGGGTTCGATGCCCAGTGCCGATTTGTTGAGGGTTTTGCTGCGGTAGTCGGCGTCATCGTCCGGGTTGAACAGGATCAGCGCCGGAGCAATGCCGTTGACCTTGATCTGCGGGGCGAAGCGTGCGGCAAACGACAGGGTCAGGCTGTCCAGCCCGGCCTTGCTGGCGCAGTAGGCGGGTCGTTTGGCGCTGCCCTTGCGTGTCACGTCGTCGCTGATATGCACAATATCGGCGCAGGCTGAGGCACGCAGCAAGGGCTCGCAGGCCAGGTTGATCAGATAGGGTGCGAGCATGTGCACGCTAAACAGCTGCTGAAAGGCAGCGGCTTTCTCGCCCGGCGCTTCTGCCAGCCAGTCGGAGGCGTTGTGCACTATGGCGCGCAGGCTATCAGTATGCGTTTTAAGCTGTTCGATAAAGGCCAGGATGCCGGCTTCGCTGGCAAAGTCCGCCTGCAGGGCCAGGGCGCCACGTTGCCTGAGCGCCTCGATAGCATCGCGTTCGCTGCGGTAAGTGACGATCACTGCATGGCCATCATCCAGCAGGCGTTCGGCGCAATACAGGCCGATGCGTTGGCTGGCTCCGGTTATCAGGATGGGGGCGGTGTTGGCGCTCATGCTCGACTCGACAAAAGAAAAGGGTGGGTTCAGCGACGCTACGCCGGGTTACCTGACCAGTAGGGCGTAACCTCGACTGAACCTGGAGTAAAGTTATACCAGCAATAGGCTTTGTACAACCATGCGCGCAGTGCGGGTACTGGGCTGTTTCACGCAAAAAAGCCTATTTCATTGAGCTGTATCGGTATTTTTTGCAAATAAGGGCTGAATAAAATTGTTTTAATCGTGTACAAGATTGGTTTTCTTGTACAGGTATGGTGGCCATGAGATCTTGGCAATTGAGTATTGCAGTGCTGCGTGGGCGGGTGCGTCATGTCGAAGTGCGCACCCTGCGTTGCTGTGGCTACCAGGTGCGGGTGGTCAGTCAGGCTGGCAGCGTGCGCACGTTGGAGTATGGGGCGGGGAATTCACTCTGGCCTGGCTTGGCGCTGCTCAAGTCGCGTTTGCGCCGTTGTGGGGTGCGGCAGATGTTGTTGCTACAGCCGGAAAGCCACGATGAGCTTATCGGCCGCGCCGAGCTGCTTGAGCCAGACCCAGGACTATGGATCGAACTGAAGTGAGGTTTCTAGCGCGGTGGTTTGTTAGTCGGACACGCAGCGGTTTTGCAGCGCCGACTGGCATCCGGGTGGGGTAGCCAGTCGAGGTGTGGGCGTAGCCGGCAGAACAGTCGGTAGCCCAGTTCCAGTAAAGGGCGCAATGCTCGCCAGGTCAGCGGCGCGGCCCAGCGCTCGAGGCCGGCGGCGCGCCAACTCCACAGCGTGGCATCCAGACCGGTGACCCATTGACCGTCGGCGAAGCGCGCATGTAGGCGGTTCTGCAGCGCCTCCCGGCTATGGCCGATGGACTCTGGGTGAAAGTCGTTGAGGCTGATATCGACCAGGCACAGGCGCTGTACATCGGCGCGCTGACGCAGCAGTTTGATCTCACGGGCGCACAGCGGGCAGTCGCCATCGTAGTAGAGGGTCAGGGGCCAGCAAGGTTGCTTGTTCATGGTCTAACTCTCTGTATAAGTCTTGTACAAAGTATGCCGGAAATAGCTGAGTTACAATGCGTGCAACATTTTTTCTGTGATACCCGCGCCCATGTCCGATCAGGTTGGTACTGCGTCCCTCGTTTCGAGTGCCCTCAAGCAGGAAGAGTTGTTTCCTATTCGTGAGGTGGCGCGCCTGACTGGCGTCAATCCAGTCACCCTGCGGGCCTGGGAGCGACGCTATGGGTTGATCCAGCCGACCCGCACCGACAGCGGCCATCGCCTGTATTCGCAGGTGGATATCGAGTCGGTGCGCAGCATCCTGGCGTGGATCGAGCGCGGTGTGGCGGTGAGCAAGGTTGGCAAGATTCTGGCCAAAAGCAGCTCGATCAAATCCGCCAGCTCACCGGTCTATGAAGAGGTCAGTGCCAGCGAGTGGGGCGAGTGGCAAGCCCAGCTGCGGCGCGCCATCAGTGCCTTCGATGAGCTGCGTCTGGATCGCCTGTATGGCCAGATTTTCTCCAGTTACCCGCTGCCGGTGGTGTTTCAGGACATCCTGATGCCGCTGTGGCAGGAGCTGTTGCTGCGTCAGGACGAGTACGGCCAGACCAGCGAGTGGCTGTTCTTCGATACCTTTCTGCGCGCCCGCACGCTGCAACGCCTGCAGGTACTGCGCGCGCAGGTCGAGGAGCGCGTGCTGCTGGCAGCCTTGCCGGGCCATTGCCGTGAGCTGGAACTCTTAGTCGCCGGCTTGCTGCTGAGCAGTGCCGACACCGCCGTCAGCGTGCTGGGGCTGGGTCAGCCGCTGGAAGAGCTGACCCTGATCTGCGAGAAAATGCAGCCCCAGGCCCTGGTGCTGTTCTCCAATCAGCCGCCCAGCGATGACCTGCCCAAGGTGCTCTCGCGCCTGGCGCTGGCGTTGGATTGCCCGCTGGTGATGGCCGGTGACGGTGCTGACCTGGCCGAGGAAAGCCTCAGCGGCTCGCCGATTGCCTGCCTGGGCAATGAAGGTCGCCTGATGCAGCGCCGTCTGCAGCAGTTTCTGGCTGGTCACCTGGATACCTGATTTTCTCTTAAGTACGCCTGAATAAGCGCGGTCGCCGTTTTGGCGGCCGCGCCTTCGCGTGCCTGCAGTTTGTTGTCGATTCCGATTAGTTGTACAACTTGTACAGAAAATTGCTTGCTATCTGGGGTGTTAGGCTATACAAAAGCTGTACATTATTTATTTGCGTACAGCTTGTATCCACTTGTACAGCTTGAGGACTCAGCAACATGACCCAATACCGCGCACCCCTTCGTGATATGCGTTTCGTTTTTGACGAGGTGCTCGACGCTTATGCCACCTTGCAGTCGCTGCCTAGTCAGCGCGAGTTCGGAGACGACCTCGGTGGCGCCATTCTGGAAGAAGCCGCCAAACTGGCGGAGAACGTACTGGCCCCGCTAAATGGCCCGGGCGATAAACAGGGTTGCCATTACGATCCGCAGAGTAAAGCGGTGCAGGCGCCGGACGGTTTCCGCGCTGCTTATCAGCAGTTCGCCGAGGGCGGCTGGACCGCGCTGGCCTGTACCCCGGAGTTCGGCGGCCAGGGTTTGCCCCATGTGCTGAATATGATGGTTGAGGAAATGGTCTGCTCGGCCAACCTGTCACTGGGCATGTACCCTGGGCTGACCCATGGAGCGATCAATGCGTTGACCGCCCACGGTGCCCGTGAACTGCAGGAGCGCTACCTGCCAAAACTGATCAGCGGCGAATGGACCGGCACCATGTGCCTGACCGAACCGCAGTGCGGCACCGATCTGGGCCTGATTCGTACCCGCGCCGTACCGCAGGCGGACGGCAGCTATGCCATCAGCGGCACCAAGATCTGGATCACCGGCGGCGAGCACGATCTGGTCGATAACATCCTGCATCTGGTGCTGGCCAAACTGCCAGATGCGCCGGACAGCGTGAAGGGTATTTCGTTGTTTCTGGTGCCCAAGTTCCTCGAAAACGCCAGCCGTAACCCGGCGTTCTGCGGCGGTTTGGAGCACAAGATGGGCATCAAGGGTTCCGCCACTTGCGTGATGAATTTTGAGGGCGCCCAGGGCTGGCTGATCGGCGAGCCGAACAAGGGCCTCAAGTGCATGTTCACCATGATGAATTCGGCGCGCCTGATGGTCGGCATGCAAGGCCTCGGCATTGCTGAAAGTGCTTATCAGGTCAGCCTCGGCTTTGCCAAAGAGCGCCTGCAGAGCCGTTCGCTATCCGGCCCGAAAGCGGCTGACAAACCGGCTGATCCAATCATCGTGCACCCGGATGTACGGCGCATGCTGTTGCGCCAGAAGGTGATGATCGAAGGCTGCCGCGCGCTGGCCTATTTCACCGGCCTGCATGAAGACGTCGCCCATGACCATGCAGACCCTGCCGTACGCGAGCAGGCCGATGATCTGGTACAGCTGCTGACTCCGGTGGTGAAGTCCTTCCTCACCGATGAAGGTTTCAACTGCGCCAACGAAGGCCTGCAGGTGTTGGGTGG
>NZ_JBAQLP010000080.1:0-47542 GCF_049301935.1 Pseudomonas sp.
GTCCATCGTCACTGGCAGCCAGGAAGAAGCCGGCCGCGTGCTGTCGCAAGCCAAGCGCGTAATTCGCACCAACTACTCCAACCCGCCGACCCACGGCGCCACCGTGGTGGCCAGCGTGCTGAACAGCCTTGAGCTGCGCGCCCTGTGGGAAGAAGAGCTGGCCGGCATGCGCGAACGTATTCGCGGCATGCGCATGGCCATGGTCGAGCAGTTGGCCGCACTCAACTGCAAGCGCGACTTCGGCTTCGTCGCCCAGCAGCGCGGCATGTTCTCCTACTCCGGCCTCTCCGCCGAGCAGGTCGAGCGGCTGAAAAGCGAGTTTGGCATCTACGCCGTCAGCACCGGGCGCATCTGCGTCGCTGCACTCAACCAGCGCAACCTGCCGGCCGTTACGCAGGCGATTGCGGCCGTTCTCTGAGTCACCGGGGAAGTCGATCAGGTATTGACTTCCCCTTGCTAATCAGTAGGATACGCGCCGTTGTTCCGCGATAGCTCAGTCGGTAGAGCAAATGACTGTTAATCATTGGGTCCCAGGTTCGAGTCCTGGTCGCGGAGCCAGCAGTACATCGGGGTATAGCGCAGTCCGGTAGCGCGCCTGCTTTGGGAGCAGGATGTCGGGAGTTCGAATCCCCCTACCCCGACCATTTTTGGGTCGTTGGCTTAGCTGGTCGTGCAGTTGGTTTTAACCAATTACTCATAGGCCAGAAAACCATATGAACCACCCCTTCAAGCCTGCTTGAACGTAAAAACCCGCCTAGTGCGGGTTTTTTATTGGCTGTGCCTGAGTTAGCTGTTGCACATTCCTATACCCCAGCGACTCACCCAAGCAACTCAATGGGTTGAGCGGCTCTTTATAACGTTCAAACAGAATATGGCCAGGTTTCACTGGGTCACATTAGTCGTTAGCCACAGCCTGCCCAGCGCCTATCTGCAAGAGCTTATCGACGGGTCATAGCCAAAAGCCTTGGGCTCGCTATACCAGGCCCGCAGAGACCCGTTGTTTGGGCAGAGCTGAGTACTTAGGCCGCCACCGGCGACTGCTCGGGCGGGTCGGTGAGCAGATAAGCCTCGAAACCAAACTGGTTGAGCAGGTGCACCGCCAGTTCGCTGCGGATGCCGCCTTCCGGGGTGACCGCATACAGGGTGTGGCGGTCCAGGCTCTCGGCATGGGTGCGCAGATTGGCCACCGGCAGGCTGATGCTGCCGGCTTGGTGGCCGAGCCGGTACTCCATGGGCAAGCGCACGTCCAACAAGAGGAATTGGCGCTGACCCAGGCGGGTCATCCGATGCAACTGCTCACTGCTGATCTGCGGAATCAAGGTCGGGTGCACCAGTTCGACAAATAGCTCGCGTTCCAGGCGAGCCAGCACACCATCTTCCAGCATGGTGACGGTGGCCGAGCGCACCGCACCGCTGACCAGCGCTTCCTCGCCAAAAAAGTCCCCGACCTGCAAGATCTGCCGCGGCTCCTGTTGGTAGGCCGAGGGTAGCGTGACCGCCGCCCGCCCCTGTTTGAGCACGAAGAAATGCTCACCCGGCTCGCCATAACGGACCACGGCCTCGCCGCCTGCCACCTCGATAAACTCGAAACGCGCCAGCAGCTTATGCAAGTGGGGAGGCGGTAGGCGGCCAAACAAGGGAGAACGCAGCAACTTGGCCAGCCAATCGTCATGCCCCTGCTGCTCTTCGGCCTGCATGCTCAAGCTGACCACGCCGTAATCGGCACTTTGACTCCAGTTCAACAGGCGCTCAAGTAACCCCCGCTCCAGGGCGAACAGGGTGACATCACTCAAGGCCACCACCGCTTGCGCCTGCGGCTGCGTCTCGTTGAGCGCATGGCAGGCCTCCAGGCTGCCGCCCAGCATGGGTTTGCGCGTGCCCTCCTCACCAAGCCCCACCTTGCCTTCCAGCAGGTAATACAACGCCAAGGACTTTTCGCCGCGTTTGAATAGCGGGGTTCCGGCCTTGCGTTGCACATATTGCAGGCTATCCAGCGCCTGCTGCTGGTAGTGCGGGGTGAGAAAATCGAACGGGCTGAAGCGCAGCAGCAGCTCCAGTGTCAGGCGTGGTGTTGCATTGCTCATGATGATGCCCTCCGCGAGGGCGGCTGGCGCATGCTGGTTTGGGGTCAGGCGCAGCAGCTAGCCACCCATCTATTTACCCTAGTTGCATCGCCGCCAGGGGGGTAGTCCATTTCGTCTGATAGCCCTTTGCCTCTGTAACCACCGACGGCCTCGGTGTCACTGTGCGGGCCATATTGCCTCCCTTGCTATCGGCTGCGCTGCTGCGCAACGGCCCCCTCTGTATGAATAGCCCTTGGCGCCCGTGCCTGCCCGCTGCGCCCTTGTACTCGTCAGGCGCGCCTGGATAGCGATAGAGCCTTAAAACAGCCAGCCGCTGGCGGGGCAATCCGCTACTATGCGCGGCTCAACCACCATACGCGTCAGACCATGCCTGCTACTTCTCGCTTCCCTGCTGCTTATCTGTTTGCCTGCCTGCTTGGCCTGCTGGCGCTTTTCGGCCTGTGGTATGGCATTGGCCAACCGGTCGAGTTGGCGGATGCCGCAACGCCCACACACAAACTGCAGTGCGCCTCCTACACGCCGTTCGACAAAGACCAATCGCCCTTCGATCAGCCCATTGAGCTGCGCCCCGAGCGTATGGAAGCGGATGTGGCACTTTTGGCCGAACGCTTCGAGTGCCTGCGCACCTACTCGGTAACCGGCCTGGAAGAGCTGCCGAACATGGCGCGCAAGCATGGCCTGAAACTGATCGTCGGCGCCTGGGTCAGCCGTAATCCGGCCGATACGGCGGTTGAGATCGCCGGCCTGGTGAAAATTGCCAACGCCCACCCGGATGTGGTGCAGGCGGTGATCGTCGGTAACGAAGCGCTGCTGCGCAAGGAAGTTACCCCGCAGCAATTGGTCACGCTGATCGAACAGGTCAAGGCGCAGATCGAGCAGCCGGTGACCTACGCGGATGTCTGGGAGTTCTGGCTCAAGCACCCGGAAGTCGCTCCGGCCGTGGATTTCATCACCATCCACCTGCTGCCCTACTGGGAAGATAACCCCGCCGGCATCGAAACGGCCCTGCATGAAGTCGCCGAGGTGCGCCAGACCTTTGGTAATGCCTACGCACCCAAGGACATCCTGATCGGCGAAACCGGCTGGCCAAGCGAAGGCCGCCAGCGTGAAACTGCAGTGCCGAGCCTGGTCAACCAAGCCAAGTTTATCCGTGGTTTTGTCGCCATGGCCGAGCAGAACGGCTGGCGCTACAACCTGATCGAGGCGTTTGACCAGCCGTGGAAACGCATCAGCGAAGGCGCGGTGGGCGGTTACTGGGGGCTGTATGACGCCGACCGTCAGGACAAATCGATTCTCGCCGGCGCCGTATCCAACCTGCCGCACTGGCCGGTATGGCTGACCTTCAGCCTGATCATTGCTGCCGCTACTCTGCTGTTCGCCGGTCGTCCGGCATCCAGCCGCGCCGCCTTGCTGCTACCGCTGCTGGCCGCGTTGGGCGCCGGCTGTATCGGTCTATTTGCCGAATTAACGCTGGTTACCAGCCGTTACCTCGGCGAATGGCTCTGGGCTGGCGCGCTGATTGTGCTGAATCTACTGGTGCTGGCCCACGCCGCCCTGCTGCTCAGCCAGCGGACTGGCTGGCGCGCGCGGCCATTTAACTGGCTGCATAGCAAGGGCGCGCTGTGGCTAGCGCTAAGCGGCTTTGCCGGGGCGGTGACGATGCTCGCGCTGGTGGTGGATGCGCGCTACCGCAGCTTCCCCAGCGCCGCGCTAGTGCTGCCGGCGCTGGTCTATCTGTACCGTCCGGTGGGCGGTTATCGCCCTGAAATCGCCCTGCTCGCCCTGCTGATCGGCGCGGGCATTGCGCCGCAGCTGTATCAGGAAACCCTGAGCAACTGGCAGGCCCTGGGCTGGGCGCTGACCTGCGTGCTACTGGTGGCGGCGCTGTGGCGCAGCCTGCGGGTTAACGCGCAAACCGCCTGATCAGGCGGTTCGCGGCGCGCGTACCCAGCGCAGCAGCGCCAGCACCACGGCCAATACCGCCAGGCTGGCACTGTACAACACCAGCGCCGGCAGACCGAGCAGCAATGCCGGTACCGCCAGGCGCTTGCCCCAGACGCCCGGCAACACAAATGCAAACACCGCGCACAGCAACGCAGCCCAGGCCAATACGCGGAAGTGAATCAACCAGCCAAGGCTCGTGCGCACCAGGCAGGCCAACTGCTGCGGGGCGTCGACGCACAGGCCGACCCACTGCGCGCCCTCCATCAGTTGGTAACGCAGCGCCAAGCTGAGTGCCAGACACAGGGCTGCAGCAATCAGCAGAGCAGTCAGGGGCAGATAACGGGACATGGGCAACTCAGGCAGCTAAACGGCTGCGTAGGATAAGCCGCCGCGTCATGGATATCACCCTGATCTCACCTAAATCGTCGTCTCTGCGGCGAGAGGCCGATGCTCACCCCGTAGCGCATCAGCCGCCGGATCGCTGCCATTTCGGCTGTGTGATACCGATTAGCATCGGCCGCAGGCCTGGTGAAATACACGGCGCAGCTGCGCCTGAGCCGGCAACCCCTGGCGGCCCTGGAGCACATTAAGGCGAACCAGCAGGCTTATCTAAACCAGCACCAGCAACTGCTAACCTGGGCTTCGACATGACACTTACGCCTAAAACCTGAGCATTTATAACTAAACGGCACTTAGCCGAGCTTATGTGGTCAAATCGTTTCGCACCTGACCCGTTCCATCAGCATCAACCCTAGCTCTCCAGAGATTTAGCCATGTCGCACGTCCCCCGCCTGCTTGCCCTGCTCAGCTGCCTGGCCCTGACTGCCCCCGTCAGCGCCGCTGATATCGATGCCAGCAGTTATGGCTATCCGATCAGCAACCCATTTGAAGCCACCCTGGCGACCACCCCGCTCGAGCTACGCCCGGAGCTTCCGGCCGACGCCGAGATCAACCAGAGTGACTATCAGATCAAACTGCGCCCGGAGCGCGAGTTCGAGCTGCCAGACAACTTCTGGCCGGTGACCAAGATGCGTTACCGCATGGCCAAACAGTCCGGTGAAGCGCCGCTGATCTTTATCATCGCCGGCACCGGCGCGCATTACGCCAGCAGCACCCCGGAATACCTGAAGAAGCTGTTCTACGGCGCCGGTTATCATGTGGTGCAACTGTCGTCGCCGACCAGCTATGACTTTATGACCTCGGCCTCGCGCTTTGCCACCCCCGGCATTACCCGCGAAGACGCCGACGATCTGTACCGCACCATGCAGGCCGTGCGTGCACAGCATCCGCGTCTGAAAGTCAGCGCATACCACCTCACCGGCTACAGCCTGGGCGCGCTGCAGGCGGCCTTTGTCAGCGAGCTGGATGAAACCCGGCGCAGCTTCAACTTCAAGCGCGTACTGCTGCTCAACCCGCCAGTCAACCTCTACACCTCGACCACCAACCTCGACCGCATGGTGCAAACCAAGGTTGCGGGCATCGATAACAGCACCACCTTCTATGAGCTGGTGCTGGGTAAATTGACCCGTTACTTCCAGAACAAGGGCTACGTCGATATCAACGACGCCCTGCTCTATGACTTCCAGAACTCTGGCGAGCAGCTCAACGACGAGCAGATGGCCATGCTGATCGGCGCAGCATTCCGCTTCTCTGCCGCCGATATCGCCTTTACCTCGGACCTGATCAACCGCCGCGGCCTGATCACTCCGATCAACTACCCGATCACCCAGGGCACCAGCCTCACACCATTCTTCAAACGCGCCCTGCAGTGCGACTTCGACTGCTACCTGACCGAACAACTGATCCCCATGTGGCGCGCCCGCACTGATGGCGGCAGCGTGGCGCAGTTGATCGACCAGGTCAGCCTGTATGCCGTGGCCGATTACCTGAAAAACAGCAGCAAGATCGCCGTTATGCACAACGCCGATGATGTAATCCTCGGCCCTGGTGACCTGGGCTTTCTGCGTCGCACCCTGGGTGATCGCCTGACCCTTTACCCGCTGGGTGGCCATTGCGGCAACCTCAACTACCGCGTCAATAGCGACGCCATGCTGGAGTTCTTCCGTGGCTAAGCCAATCCCCCTTGCCGTGTTTTTCACCCTGTTGCTGGGCAGCAGCCTGGCGTACGCCCAGCCAGCCGTTGATGACGACGGTTTCAAGCAACCATTGCAGCGCCTGCAGTTCAACCCGGGGCTGGATCAGCGCGAGTTCGAGCGCTCGACCCTCAGCGCGCTGCAAGTCTATGACCCGCTGGAGTCGTGGAACCGCCGCGTCTATCACTTCAACTACCGCTTCGATGAGTGGGTATTCCTGCCGATTGTCGACGGCTATCGCTATATCACCCCCAAGCTGGTGCAGAGCGGCGTCAGCAACTTCTTCAGCAACCTGGGTGATGTACCCAACCTGCTCAACAGTGCGCTGCAACTCAAGGGCAAACGCGCCATGCAGACCACCGGCCGCCTGCTGCTCAACACCACCCTGGGGGTCGCCGGCCTGTGGGACCCGGCCACACGCATGGGCCTGCCCAAGCAGCGCGAAGACTTCGGCCAGACCCTTGGCTACTACGGCACGCCCGCCGGCCCCTACCTGATTCTGCCGCTGCTGGGTCCATCGAACCTGCGTGACACCGGCGGTCTGGTGGCGGATTTTGCGGCGAAAAGCCAGGTCAACTGGCTGAATGTCGCCGAAGCCAGCGTCAACCACCCGGAAATCACCCTGCTGGAAGTGGTTGATCAGCGCTCCACGGTGAACTTCCGCTACGGCCAGCTCAACTCGCCGTTCGAGTACGAGAAAATTCGCTTCGTCTACCACGAGGCGCGCAAGCTGCAGATCGCCGAATAAATCTGCGAGCTTGACCCGAGGGCCGCCCCCAGGTTTTAACCTGGCGCGGCCTTTGTCTTTTCCGGAGTCTTGATCTATGCGCGTCGCCCAACTGGCCAAAGCCGCCGCCGTCAGCAGTGAGACCGTGCGTCACTACACCGACCTTGGCCTGCTCAGGCCCACGCGCAACCCAGATAACGGCTACCAGGAGTACTCCAGCACCGACCTGCAACGCCTGCGCTTTATCGCCCGCGCCCGCCGCCTGGGTTTTAGCCTGAAAGACAGCCAGCAGATACTCGCCAGCGCCGATAACGGCGATGCGCCCTGCGCTGAAGTGCGCGACCTGCTGAGCGAACGCCTGGTGTCGCTGCAGGCGCATATCGAGGAATGCCAGCGCCTGGCGCTGGTGATGCAGAACGCCTTCGCCGACTGGGCCGACAAGGGCGAGTGCGCTCCTGATGGCCAGGCCATCTGCCATTTGATCGAAGATTTCGAGCCGGATATCGAGCGCCGCCCGACGATGCCCTGCCCCGCACACTAACCCCTAGTAGTTACTGGGCATAACGGCGAAACAAACCTGGCGGCACACCGCTGCTGTCGGTTGGCAACCAGGGGCCCTGCGGGTTACTGGCCCAGCTCCAGCCGGAATTCCAGCGGTAGTAGGTGCGCTCGCGGTAGTACAGATGAGAGGCGCCACCGACCACGTACACCCCCAATTGCGCATCCCACTGGCTGGCCACCCCAGGTGGCGGGGCAAACCTGGGGTGGTTGCTGCTGCCGCTCGGGTTGGTCACCGGTGCCGTGACCAGCGGACTCTGCACACAGGCCCCGAGCCCCAGCAGGCCGACCAGCAGCGCACCACGCCATAACAACTTCATGGCGCTTTGCTGTCAGCGCTGTCGATCAACAGCTGCTGCAGCTCCTTAGTTTTGCTGGCCAACGGCTGGCTGCTGCCGATCCACTCACCGGCCGTGGCGTTGCCGCTACGGGAGACCCGCGCGACCAGCTGCACCTGTTCAAAGCCGGAGATCTTCAGCTGCGGCATCATCGCATCGCTGTCTGACAGGCTGACTTCAGCCGGCAGGTCCGCCACGCTCAGGCGCTTGACCGCCAGCGGCATCGGCGGTCCGGAGACCGCGCGAGCGAAGATAAACACCGCATCACCTGGTTGCACCTTGGCTTGCAGCTCGGCGGCCAAGGCAACACGCACGGTCAGGCCCTGGCTGGCTGCAGGCGCAGCATCGGCCGCAGGCGCACCAAGCTGCTCACGGGCGCGGTCAATCCCGCCCTGAATCGCCATGCGTGAAGGGTCTTCGGCCGGCAGCACCGCCACCAACTGCTGCCAGCGCTCAATCGCCTGCTGAAACTGCCCGGCTTCATAGGCGGCAATGCCCAGCAGCCCGAGGCTGGTAACTTCCGCTGGGTCAGCTTTCAGCGCCTCATCGGTGAGCGCCTGCAGCTGTTCGGTCCATTGTTTGTTGCCGGAAAAATACAGCGCCTGCGCCCACTGCCCAAGCAGCTCCGGCTCACGCCCGGCTACATCTATGGCGCGTTCGAAGGCCACGGCCGCATCGCCGGCACGCTCCTGAGCCATATAGGTACGGCCGAGGAAGTACCAGCTTTCGGCGGACTTGGGATCGTTTTGCACCGCCGCTTCCAGGCGTGCGGTCATTTCCTCGATGGTCTTCGGCTGCGCAGCAAAGGTCTGCGCGCGCTCGACATCATCGATGGCGCCCCAGTGCTGGTACAGGCCATAGCCCAGCAGCGGCATCAACAGCGCGGCAATCAGCGGAATCGTGCCGCCCAGCGCGCGCTGGGTCGGCTGCGCCTGCGCGCCTTCGGTATCGGCGAGCAGCTCGCGGGCGGCCTCATCACGGCCATTGGCCAGTTGCTCGGCATTCAGCGCACCCGCCTCGTGCTGGCCTTGTAGGTCCAGCAGACGTTCCTGATACAGGGTCACGTTAAGGGCCGTACGGTCTTCTTCGGCCTGCACCTTGCGCGCACGCAGCACCGGGATCAGCAGAAACGCCAGGGCCGTCAGCAACAGCAGGCCGGCGCATAACCAGAATTCAATCATCAGTCTTTCTTATCCACAGGCGTTTGATTAAGCAGAGCAGCCAGACGCTGCTGTTCATCGGCAGACAGGCCGCTGGCGACGACGCCCGGCTTGCGGCGACGGCGCACCAGGATGACCCCAAGCAGGACGAAACCACCGACCAGCAAACCGGCCGGGCCGTACCACAGCAGCAGGGTACGTGGCGTTACCGGGGGCTTGTAGAGAACGAAGTCACCATAGCGGCTGACCAGAAAATCGATGATCTGCTCATTGCTCTGGCCCTCCTCCAGCATGCGGAAGATCTGCGCGCGCAGGTCCATGGCAATCGGCGCATCGGAGTCGGCGATGTTCTGGTTCTGGCACTTGGGGCAACGCAGCTCTTCCACCAGATTGCGGTAACGCTGGCGCTCGGCTTCAGTAGCAAATTCGTAGGTGTCGATAGCGGCCTGGGCGCTGCCGAGCAACGCCAGGCCGAGTACGGCGGCAACCAGCAAGCGCTTCATGGTTGCACCTCATCTACCAGCTCCTGATACAGCGGAGCCAGCTGCTCGCGCCAGACGCGCTCATCGATCACCCCGACAAACTTGTGACGAATGATGCCGTGCTTGTCGATCAGGAAGGTCTCGGGTGCACCGTACACGCCCAGGTCCAGGCCCAGGGTGCCGCGCGCATCGTTGATATTCAGCTGATAGGGGTCGTGGAACTCCACCAGCCACTTCTGCGCGGCGGCGTTGTCATCCTTGTAGTTGACCCCGTGAATGGTCACGCCGAGCCCGGCCAGCTTGTTCAGCACCGGATGCTCAACGCGGCAGGCCACACACCAGGTGGCCCAGACATTGACCAGCGCCGGCTTGCCCTTGAGGTCGGCCTCGGTGAGCGTCTTGCCATCCTGCACCGCTGGCAGGGAGAACGCCGGAAACGGCTTGCCGATCAGCGCCGAAGGCAGCTCGGTGGGATCGAGGAACAGCCCGCGGTAGAGAAACACCGCCACGCCGAGAAAGACCAGCAGCGGTAACAGCAGCAGTAAACGCTTCATGCCTGCGCCTCCGCCATGCCCAGCGCATCACGTACGCGGGTGCGTACCTTCATCCGGTAGCGCTTGTCGCTGGCAGCCAGGAAACCGCCAAGCCCCATCAACAGCGCGCCGAACCAGATCCAGCGGACGAACGGCTTGATATGCACGCGCACCGCCCAGGCGCCGTTTTCCAGCGGCTCACCCAGGGCGACGAACAGATCGCGGGTGATCCCGGCGTCGATGCCCGCCTCGGTCATCACCGACTGCTGCACGGTATACAGACGCTTCTCCGGGTGCAGCACGGCAATCTGTTTGCCCGCTTCGAGGATGCGCACCGTGCCTTTGTCCGAGGTAAAGTTCGGTCCTTCGAAGTGCTCGGCGCCTTCAAAGATAAACTGGTAGCCACCAATTTCCACGGATTCCCCCGGCGCCATGCGCATATCGCGCTCGAAGCTGCCCATGCTGGTCAGCACCACACCCAGGGCGCACACCGCCATGCCCAGGTGCGCCGTCTGCATGCCCCAGTAACTGCGGGTCAAGGTCGGCAAACCACGGAAAAAGCCCTTGTGGCGGGTTTTCTCGACTATATCGCGCAGCCCGGCCAGCACCACCCAGGCGGCCAGCAGGCACACGCCCAGCACCGCCCAGTTGAAGTCGCCGACCAGCAAGGTGGCAATCACCGCCAGCAGCACACTGCCGATCAGCACCGGCGCGAGCATGCTCAGCAGCCACTGCAGCGGGGTGTCTTTCCAGCGCACCAGCACGCCGACCGCGATCATCGCCATCAGCAGGCCCATTAACGGCACAAACAAGGCGTTGAAGTACGGCGGGCCGACCGACAGCTTGGCACCGGTCATGGCGTCCAGCACCAGCGGGTAGAGGGTGCCGAGCAGAATCATCGCGGCTGACACCACCAGAATCAGGTTATTCACCAGCAGCAGGGTTTCCCGCGACCACAGGGCAAAGCCAACCTGGCTCTTGACCACCGGCGCGCGAATGGCGAACAGCGCCAGCGAGCTCCCCACCACAATCAGCAGGAAGGCCAGGATAAACACGCCGCGCTCAGGGTCGCTGGCAAAGGCATGCACCGAGGTCAGCACCCCGGAGCGCACCAGGAAGGTCCCCAACAGGCTGAGGGAAAACGCCGCGATGGCCAGCAGCACGGTCCAGCTCTTGAACACGCCGCGTTTTTCCGTCACGGCCAGGGAGTGGATCAGCGCGGTGCCGACCAGCCAGGGCATAAAGGAGGCGTTTTCCACCGGGTCCCAGAACCACCAGCCGCCCCAGCCAAGTTCGTAGTAGGCCCACCAGGAGCCCAGGGCGATACCAATGCCGAGGAAAGCCCAGGCAATGATGGTCCACGGCCGCGACCAGCGTGCCCAGGCGGCGTCCAGCTTGCCGCCAAGCAAGGCGGCGATGGCAAAAGCAAAGGCCACGGAAAAGCCGACATAGCCCATATAGAGCATCGGCGGGTGAATGATCAGGCCGAAGTCCTGCAGCAGCGGATTGAGGTCACGGCCATTGGTCGGCGTGTCGAACAGCAGGCGCGCGAACGGGTTGGAGGTGATGATCAGAAACAGCAAGAAACCGATGCTGATAATCCCCATCACCGCCAGCACGCGGGCGAGCATCTCTTCCGGCAACTGGCGCGAGAATATCGATACGGCAAAGGTCCAACCGGCGAGGATCAGCCCCCACAGCAGCAGCGAGCCTTCGTGGGCGCCCCACACGGCGCTGAACTTGTAATACCAGGGCAGTGCGCTGTTGGAGTTGTTGGCCACATAGGCGACGGTAAAGTCGTCGACCATAAAGGCGTAGGTGAGGCAGATAAAGGCAAACAGCATAAAACTGAACTGGCCCCAGGCGGCCGGCTGCGCCAGGCTCATCCACTGGCGATCACCGCGCCAGGCACCGATCAGCGGCAGCGTCGCCTGCACCAGCGCCATGCACAGCGCCAGAATCATCGCCAGATGGCCGAGTTCGGGAATCATTGCGCGTACTCCGCTGGGGACGCTTGCTTGGCCGCTTTGGCTGCGTCGTGTTGCTGTTTCATACCGCTCTGCTCCAGGGCCTGCATGACCTCTGGCGGCATATAGTTTTCATCGTGTTTGGCCAGCACTTCGTCGGCAATCAACACGCCATTGGCGTCGAGCTTGCCCATGGCGACAATGCCCTGCCCTTCGCGGAACAGGTCCGGGAGGATGCCGCTGTAGCGAATCGTCACGTTCTTGGCGCCGTCAGTGACGACGAAATCGGTGTCCAGGGAGTCGCTGGAGCGCTTCACCGAACCCTCCTCGACCAGGCCGCCGGCACGGATGCGGGTGTCCTGCGGGGCGTCGCCGTTGGCGATCTGCGTGGGGGTATAAAACAGGTTGATGTTCTGCTGCAACGCGCTGAGAGCCAGGGCCACGGCGATGCCGACACCGGCGATGATCGCCAGGACGATATACAGGCGCTTTTTACGCACGGGGTTCACTTCGACTCCTCCCGGCGCAAACGACGCGCCTCGTCTTGCAGAAAACGGCGCCGCGCCAGGATGGGCAGCGCCACATTCAGCCCCAGCACAGCCAGGCTGATGGCATAACAGGACCAGACATAAGGCCCGTGGGTGCCCATGGCGAGAAATTCGCTAAAGCTGGCAAAACTCATTGGCCTTTCTCCACCAGCGTCTTGACCTCGGCTTTGGCCCAACTGCTGCGCGCTTCGCGCTTGAGCACTTCCAGGCGCATGCGCAGCAGCAGCACGGCGCCAAAGAAGCAGTAGAAGCCCAGCACCATAATCAGCAGCGGCATCCACATCTCGAACGGCATGGCCGGCTTGGAAACCACACTGAAGGTGGCGGGCTGATGCAGGGTGTTCCACCATTCCACCGAGTATTTGATGATCGGGATATTCACCACGCCAACGATGGCCAGCACCGCGCAGGCCTTGGCCGCGCTGTCGCGATTGGTGATGGCATTGCCCAGGGCGATCACGCCGAAGTACAAAAACAGCAGAATCAGCATCGAGGTCAGGCGGGCATCCCACACCCAGTAAGTGCCCCAGGTCGGTTTGCCCCACACCGCGCCGGTCAACAACGCGATCACGGTCATCCAGGCGCCGATGGGCGCAGCCTGCTGCAGGGCGACATCGGCCAGCTTCATCTTCCACACCAGCCCGACGATGCCGGCCAGCGCCAGCATCACGTAGATCGACTGGGCGAGAAACGCCGCCGGCACATGGATATAGATGATGCGAAAGCTGTTGCCCTGCTGGTAATCCGGCGGCGCAAAGGCCAGGCCCCAGACCAGACCGACCAGCAACAGCGCGGCGGCGGCAAGCGTCAGCCAGGGCAGCCAGCGACTGCTCATTTCATAGAACCACTTGGGCGAACCCCATTTGTGAAACCACGTCCAGTTCATCAGCTTACTCATCAGTGCTAGGGCTGATCCGGGCGCAGGCGGCATCCGGATCAACTGGCCATTCAGGCTTATTGTCTACTCAGCGACGCTGATCTTCAGACCAGCGGCGATGGCAAAAGGGCTCAAGGTCACCGCCAATGCGGTGAGGCTGGCCAACCACAACAGGTGGCCGACCGCCGGCAATCCTTGCAGGCTGGCTTGCAACGCCCCGCTGCCGAGAATCAGCACCGGGATGTACAACGGCAGAATCAGCAGCGCCAGCAACAGACCGCCACGCTTGAGCCCCACCGTCAGCGCCGCGCCGACTGCACCGAGCAGACTCAACACAGGCGTACCGAGCAGCAGGGAGATCAGCAGCACCGACAGACAGCGCCCCGGCAAACCCAGCATCAACGCCAGCAGCGGCGCCAGCAGCACCAACGCCAGACCGGAGAACAGCCAGTGTGCCAGCACCTTGGCCAGAACCAGAAGAGCCAGGGGGTGCGGCGAAAGGACCCACTGCTCCAGCGAGCCGTCTTCGAAATCACTGCGAAACAGCCCGTCCAGCGAGAGCAGCACGGCCAATAAGGCCGCTACCCACACCAGCCCAGGCGAAAGGCTTTGTAACAACTGCGTTTGCGGCCCCACCGCCAGCGGGAACAATGCAATCACGATGGCAAAGAACACCAGCGGGTTGGCCAGCTCGGCCGGACGACGAAACAGCAGGCGCGCTTCACGGGCCAGCAGCAGGGTAAAAACATTGCTCATGTGCTGCACTGCCCCAAATCCAGCTCGCGATAGCCGCTCGGCTTGACCGTCAATTCATGGTGGGTGGTCAGTACCACCAGGCCGCCCTGCTGACAATGCGCGGCCAGATGATTCTCCAACTGCGCCACCGCCGCTTTATCCAGCGCGGTATACGGCTCATCCAGCACCCAAAGTGATGGACCCGGCAGATACAAACGCGCCAGCGCGACCCGCCGCTGCTGCCCGGCGGACAGGGTGTGACAGGGCACATCCTCAAAACCGCGCAGGCCCACCGCCGCCAGCGCCTGCCAGATGACCTCGCGCTCGGCGGGCTGATGCAGGGCGCAGAGCCAGGCGAGATTCTCCTCGGCCGTGAGCAAGCCCTTGATGCCGGCGGCATGACCGATCCACAACAGGTTGCGCGCCAGCTCGGCGCGCTGCACCGCCAATGGGCGGCCGTTCAGGCGAATCTCACCGGCGGTCGGTTGCATCAACCCGGCCAGCAAACGCAACAGACTGGTCTTACCGCTACCGTTGGGGCCCGCCACCTGCAACATCTCGCCGGGAACCAGACGCAGCTCCAGCCGCTCGAAAAGCATGCGCCAGTCTCGCTCACAGGCGAGCGCTACGGCTTCGAGAAGAGGGCTGGTCAAGGCATCGGTACCTAAGATGGCTGGTAAAAGCTGTTCAAGTCGGCAGAGTCTTGGCCGCTATACTGACGCAAGTAGAATGCGCAGCCGAGCGCAGAGGGTGCTTACAAAAGTAGCGAGCGATGGCCAGGCAAGGCGCAATCAGCCGAAAAGGCGGAGTGTACGAGTAGTACATGAGCATTTTGAGGCGGATTTCAACGCAGCATGGCCGAGCGCAGTAATTTGTAAGCACCCTCTCAGACGGGGCGCGATTATACATGCCCAACCCCGCTACCCGCAGTGGGCATTTTCGACAGGGTGTAACCCGCCAATGAGCGAAATCAGCAGCCCACGGCCTATTGCGCCAACGCCCCCCAGCAGTCGCCCCAACGTGGTGGCCGCCGACCTGGCGTTGAAACTGCTGCAACCCATGCAAGGCCTGCTGGCCAGCGGTGAAACCGCCAAGGCTGAAGTCATCGCGCTAAAGGAAATGGCGCAAAGTTTTCAGGTGGTACTCAAGCTGACCCTGGAGAACGGTCGCCAAACCACGCTTGAGGCCAGCAGTCCACGCCCCCTGGCTCAAGGCACGGCGCTGGCGGTAACCGCCTTGTCGCCAAGCCAGCTGGCCGTGGTGCTACAAGCGGGTAGCAACAAGGCCTTGACCAGCCTGGATCTCGACCAGCTACCCGTCGGTACCCTGCTGCAGGGCAAGGTGGTGGCCCGCGAGCAACTGCTGCAAACCCGCTCACAACAGGTGATCTACAAGGTGTTGGTCAGCCTGCTCAACACCCCCCTGGCCGGCAGCAAGCTGTCCCTGGAAACCCCCTTGGCGCTGCCCTTAGGTAGCCTGCTCAGCGCCCAGGTACAAGGCAGCCAGGCGTTGAGCTTCCTGCCGCTGAGCGGCCGCCTCGATCAACTCGCGCTGAGCCAGCAACTGGGCAACCAAAGCAACCGCCAAGGCTCCCTGGAAGGCCTGTTCAGCGCCCTGCAAGGGCTGCGCGGTAATGCCGAAATGAGTGAAGGCCTGCGCACCAGTATCGACAAACTCTTCGGCGCCCTGCCCGACGCCGCGCAACTGAGCAGCCCCAAAGGCCTGGCCATGGCCCTGGAAAACAGCGGCATCCTGCTGGAAAGCAAGTTGCTCGGCGGTCAGGGCCAGGCGCTGCCGACCGACCTGAAGGCCAACCTGCTGCGCCTGATCACCCAATTGCTGCCTAACCTCTCAGTCGGCACTCCACTGGCCGCTGCCACTGCGGCCACTGCTGGCTCAGCCCTCGCCCTGGCGATGCCCGCGCTGGCCCGCGACCTGCTCGGCAGCCTGGGCAAAGCCACCAGTCGCCAGCAAGCGCTGAACTTCCCCCTGCCCTCACGCCTGCTGCAGGCGATGGAGGGTGAAGCCGACCTGGAAACCCTGCTGAAGCTCGCCGCTGCAGCCATCTCGCGCCTGCAGACCCACCAGCTCTCCAGCCTGGCGCAGAGCCAGGTCGGCCCGGATGGCAACCTGCTGACCACCTGGCAACTGGAACTGCCCATGCGCAACCAGCAGGAGCTGGTGCCGTTGCAGGTAAAAATCCAGCGCGATGAAAGTAACCCGCAAGGCAAACCCGAGAAAAAGCAAACCCTGTGGAAAGTCGAGCTGGCCTTCGACCTTGATCCGCTGGGCCCTCTGCAAGTGCAGGCGCAACTGGCCCACGGCCGCCTGTCCAGCCAGCTGTGGGCCGAACGCAGCAACACCGTCAGCCTGATCGATGGCGAACTGGACAACCTACGCCAGCGCCTGAACGCCGCCGGCGTGCAGGTTGGCGAGCTGACCTGTAGCCAGGGCACGCCGCCGCGCGGGCCGCGCACAACCCTGGAACAACGCTGGGTGGATGAAACCGCATGAAGAAGACCACACCCCGCCAAGCCATCGCCCTCACCTACGACGGCCAGAAGGCGCCCGTACTCAGCGCCAAAGGTGATGACGAGTTGGCCGAAGCCATTCTGGCCATCGCCCGCGAATACGAAGTACCGATCTACGAAAATGCCGAGCTGGTGCGCCTGCTGGCGCGACTGGAGCTAGGCGATGCGATTCCCGAACAGCTGTATCGCTGTATCGCGGAAATCATCGCCTTTGCCTGGTACCTGAAGGGTAAAGCGCCGGCCGGCAGTGAACGCGATAGCGATATCACGCCGCCGCTGCGCCTACTGGAAGGGCCGGCAGATTGAATGCTTCTTGAGGATTGGCAGAATCAGGAACCTTGCAGTTTGGCCTGCTGCATTTTGCTCACCAACTCAGCCTCGGCCTTGCTTAGTCCGCAGGACTGGGTCAGATCATCCACACTGGCGCCCATGCCCGCCAGACGCGCAGCCTGGGTAAACGACAGGCTGCTGGGGTCACGCTGCTCGATCTGATTAAGCTTGTCCGGCAGCGGCGCGACGACCCGGCGCAGCTCATGTAACTCCTCGCCCATCTGCACACTGCCGGTCAGGTAGGCATCCAGACGCCGGCTAAGCTCCTTAAGCCGCCGATCCCGCACTGCATCACGCTCGCCTTGCAGCTTTATGGCCTCGCGCAGCTGCCGGGTCAGCCAGACGCACGCGCCTATCAGCCCCAGGCAAACCAGGGCCAGTGCGACCAGCAGTGCGTCGAGCATGACCTAGAAACTCTCCAGATCGGACCACTCTTCTTCACTCATCATCTTGTCCAGCTCAACCAGAATCAGCAGCTCGCCGTTCTTGTTGCACACGCCCTGGATAAACTTGGCGGACTCGTCATTGCCGACGTTCGGCGCGGTTTCCACTTCCGATTGGCGCAGGTAAACCACCTCAGCCACGCTGTCGACCAGGATGCCGACTACCTGCTTGTCCGCTTCGATAATCACGATACGGGTGTTATCGGTCACCTCGGTGGAGTCCAGACCGAAGCGCTGGCGCGTATCGATCACGGTGACCACATTACCGCGCAAGTTGATGATGCCCAGCACATAGCTCGGAGCACCCGGCACAGGGGCAATCTCGGTATAACGCAGGACTTCCTGCACCTGCATCACGTTGATGCCATAGGTTTCGTTGTCCAGGCGGAACGTTACCCACTGCAGGATCGGATCTTCAGAGCCTTGTGCCGAACTTTTCTTCATGTTCCTAGCCTCGTCATAAACCGCTCGCGGCGGTAATCGCGGGGGTATCCCCCGCGGTCATTACTATAGTTGCAAAGCTGCGCACATCGCACAGCCCGGCGTTATTCAGTGAACCCGGTTGGCCGCCATGCGTTTGGCCGCACCACTGGTGATCAGCTCAGCTAAAGAGGCGATATCCAGCAAGGCGCACATGTGTTCGATCACCGTGCCGGCCAGCCATGGCCGCTGGGTGCGCTGACTGCGCCATTTGACCTCGTTGGGGTCGAGGCGAATCGAGCGGCTGACCTGATGCACCGCCAGCCCCCATTCGTAACCCTGCACGGAAATCACGTACTGTAGCCCTTCACGAAAATCATCGCGGTAGCGGTCTGGCATCACCCAGCGCGCGGTATCCAGCACCTTCAGGTTACCGGCCTGGCACGGCAGTATGCCGAGAAACCAGTCTGGCTGGCCAAATAATGGCGTGAGTTCCTGACCTTCCAGGGGATAAATCGAGCCCAGGCACACCAGTGGCACCGCCAGGGTCAGCCCGGCCACGTCGAACAACAGGCATTCAAACGGCCCTTGGGCCCAGTCAGGCCGGCCCTGCAGCACGGGTTCAGGCACCAGCACCGCGGGTGGCGTCTCGACCACCACGGCCGCTTCAACCACCGCCGGCGGTGGCTCGACCTGAACTGCAATTTGCGGCGCAGGCATCTCAAGGGTGGGCAGCACCAACGGCCGCGGCGCCAGCTCAGCCACAGGTTTGGCCGTCACGGCGTGCGCCTGCGGCATGCTGCGGGCATCGCGCACCTGCTCCTCCAGCACCGCGGCTTCGAACTCATCCAGCGTGATGCTTTCGGCAAACTCGACGGCAGCCTCCTGCAACAAGCCGTCCAGATAGGACTGCAAGGCCAGTTGCGAACGTGTAGCGGTGGCGAGGGGACGACTCATGAATACAACCCGCAATAACAATCTGTACAGACTATCGGCAGCGCTAGCGGCAGACTTGAGCCTATATCTTCAGCATAGCCGTTCATCTCAGGCGACCTGTGCGGCAATCTGCTGCGACAACAGGTGCTTGAGCAGTGCCCGGTAGGCAAGTACGCCACGGCTATTGGTGTCGAACCTGGACGGTGTAAGCCCCGCCCGGCTGGCATCGCGCAAGCGCGTATCCACCGGAATATAGGCCGGCCACAGATGCTCAGGGTAACTGTTGCGCAACATCCGCAGCGTGCCCATGGAAGCCTGGGTACGCCGGTCAAACAGGGTCGGCACTATGGTATAAGGCAACGCCTGCTGACGCGAACGGTTGATCATCGCCAGGGTATTGACCATCCGCTCCAGGCCTTTGACGGCCAGGAACTCGGTCTGCACCGGAATTACCAATTGCTGGCTGGCAGCCAGGGCGTTGACCATCAGCACGCCGAGCAAAGGCGGGCTGTCGATCACCGCATGATCGAAATCTTGCCAAAGCTGCGCCAGGCTCTTGGCAATCACCAACCCCAGGCCACTCTGCCCGGGTGATTGGCGCTCCAGCGTGGCCAGCGCGGTACTGGACGGCAACAGGGCAATACGCTCATCGCTGGTAGGCAGCAATAATTGCTGCGGTAAACCGCGCGGCACGCTGCCCTTATGCTGAAACAGGTCAAAATTGCTGTGCTCCAGGCTGTCCGGATCGTGCCCGAAATAGCTGGTCATCGAACCGTGCGGATCCAGGTCAACCACCACCACGCGCTTACCGGCATCGGCCAGAAGCCCCGCCAACGCGATCGATGTGGTGGTCTTGCCGACTCCACCTTTTTGATTAGCTACTGCCCAGACTCTCATCGTTATCATCCTCCCGGAACAGCTGCAGCCTGACCGAGAACGGGGCCACCCTTATGGGGCCGGCGACGGGGGATTGACGGCATCCGCTTGCGGGGCCGGCGTTGCGGGGGCTTTTGCAGGTTGCGTGCCAGCCCGTTGCAAGGCCGCATCGGGTTTGGCATTGGCACTGCCCACACCACTCACGCTACGGCGTACATCCAGATTGCGCGAGATCACCAACACCACCCGGCGATTGCGCCCACGGCCCTCGGCGGTGCTGTTATCGGCAACGGGCTGGAACTCGCCATAACCGACTGCCGCCAGCCGACTGGGGTTGACCCCATCCATTGTGAGCATCCGCACGATACTGGCAGCCCTTGCGGTAGACAGCTCCCAGTTGGTCGGAAACTGCGCGGTCTGGATCGGCAGGTTGTCAGTAAAGCCCTCCACATGAATTGGGTTTTCGTAGGGCGCCAGAATTTTGGCCACTTTCTCGATAATGTCGAAAGCCGCATTGTTGGGGATGGCATCGCCGCTGGTAAACAGCAAACTGGAGCTGAGCTCAATCTCGATCCACAACTCATTACCACTGACCTTGAGCTGTTCGGACTGAATCAAGTCGCCGAATGCCTCGCGCACGCTGCTGGCGATGTTCTGCAGATCATCGGCAGATGACTGCGCGCTTTCCTCATCCACCAGCGAACGGTCCGGCTCAGTGGTGCGCGGCCGCAGCTCCCCCACCGGGATCGGCTTGATCGCCCGATCGGGCTGGTTGAACACCCCAGTCAGGCTGTCGGAAAGAATCTTGTACTTGCCTTCATTGATCGATGAAATCGAATACATGACCACAAAAAACGCGAACAGCAAGGTGATGAAGTCAGCATAGGAGACCAGCCAACGTTCGTGGTTTTCATGTTCTTCGTGATGACGCCTGCGGGCCATGTGCTGTTCCCATCAATCCATAAAGCCTTGCAGCTTCAATTCGATGGAGCGCGGGTTTTCACCCTCGGCAATCGACAGGATGCCTTCGAGCAGCATTTCGCGATAACGCGACTGGCGCTGGGCAATGGCCTTGAGTTTGTTGCCAATCGGTAGCAGCAGCAGGTTGGCAAACCCCACACCGTAGATGGTGGCAACAAACGCCACGGCAATACCGGCCCCCAGCTTGCTCGGGTCGGCCAGGTTGCCCATTACATGAATCAAACCCATCACGGCACCGATAATGCCGATGGTCGGCGCATAGCCACCCATGCTTTCAAACACCTTGGCCGCCTGAATATCACGGCCTTCCTGGGTGTACAGATCGACTTCGAGAATACTGCGAATGGCTTCCGGCTCTGCGCCGTCAACCAACAGTTGCAAACCTTTGCGCGCATAGGGATCGGTTTCGACATCTGCCACCGCTTCAAGGCCGAGCAAGCCTTCCTTGCGCGCGGTCATGCTCCAACCAACCACCCGATTGACGCCACCGGCCAGATCCACCCGTGGCGGAAAAAAAATCCAGCTTATAATGGCCAGAGCGCGCTTAAACACGTTCATCGGCGCCTGCAAAAACGCCGCGCCCAGGGTGCCACCGATCACGATCAATGCCGCAGGTCCATTGAGCAACGCGCCGGCATGGCCACCTTCGAGGTAGTTGCCGCCGAGAATGGCGACAAAGGCCAGGATGACCCCAATTAGACTGAGGACATCCATTAAATGCAGGTCTCCGCCAGGTGCCTGCCAATGTCATCCAGCGGGTAGACGGCGTCGGCCAGATCGGCTTTAACGATGGCCATCGGCATGCCGTAAATCACACAGCTGGCTTCATCCTGTGCCCATACCTGACTGCCACCCTGCTTGAGCAGGCGCGCCCCTTCACGGCCATCGGCACCCATACCGGTCAGCACCACGGCCAGCACTTTGTCCGCGTAGGATTTGGCCACCGAACCAAAGGTGATATCGACACACGGCTTGTAGTTCAGACGTTCATCGCCAGGCAGAATCTTCACCACGCCACGCGCATCGACCATCATCTGCTTGCCGCCAGGTGCCAACAGCGCCAGACCTGGGCGCAATACATCACCGTCTTCGGCTTCCTTGACACTGATCCGGCAGAGCTTGTCGAGGCGCTCGGCAAAGGCCTTGGTAAAGGCGGCCGGCATATGCTGGATCAGCACAATCGGTGCCGGAAAATTGGCCGGCAACTGGGTCAGCACACGCTGCAGCGCCACCGGCCCACCGGTCGAGGTGCCTATCGCAACCAGCTTGTAGGACTTGCGCTTAGGCGCAGCACTGGCAACCGCCGGCGCGGGTGCCATAACTGGGCGCGCCAGGGTGCTGGTACTCGTTGCAGGACGTGTCACTGGCTTGGTTTGCGCAGCAGGTGTCGCGGCAGGCGCAGCCACAGGAGGCAGGCTCAGGCTGCGGCGGTTACTGCGAGCAATGGTATGAATTTTTTCGCAGAGCAGTTGTTTGACCCGCTCGGGGTTGCGCGAAATATCCTCAAAATTTTTCGGTAGGAAATCCACCGCACCCGCTTCCAGCGCATCCAGGGTAACCCGCGCGCCTTCATGAGTCAGCGAGGAGAACATCAGTACCGGCGTCGGGCAGCGCTGCATGATATTACGCACGGCCGTGATGCCATCCATCATTGGCATCTCGTAATCCATGGTGATCACATCGGGCTTAAGCGCCTGCGCCTGTTCGATGGCTTCACGGCCGTTAGTGGCGGTGCCGATTACTTGAATATTCGGATCGGCTGAAAGAATTTCTGACACACGCCGACGAAAAAAGCCGGAGTCATCAACCACCAACACCTTAACCGCCATAAACACTCCTAACCAACGCGACAGACACTTGCGCCGTTAACAATCAGATACGTCGCGCATAACGTTTAAGCATGCTCGGCACGTCAAGAATCAGGGCAATACGTCCGTCACCGGTGATGGTTGCACCTGACATGCCTGGGGTGCCCTGGAGCATTTTGCCCAGGGGCTTGATCACCACTTCCTCCTGGCCGACCAACTGATCGACCACAAAACCGATACGCTGACTGCCAACGGTGAGGATCACCACATGCCCCTCACCCTGCTCCACATGGGCGGCATTACCGATCAGCCAACGCTTGAGGTAGAACAGCGGCAGGGCCTTGTCACGCACGATCACCACTTCCTGGCCGTCGACCACATTGGTGCGCGACAGGTCGAGGTGGAAGATTTCGTTAACGTTGACCAACGGGAAGGCAAACGCCTGATTGCCCAGCATCACCATCAGCGTCGGCATGATCGCCAGGGTCAGCGGCACCTTGATGACGATCTTCGAGCCTTGGCCCTTGACCGAGAACACGTTGACCGTGCCATTGAGCTGGGAAATCTTGGTTTTCACCACGTCCATGCCCACACCGCGACCGGATACATCGGAAATTTCGGTCTTGGTCGAGAAACCCGGCGCAAAAATCAGGTTGTAGCACTCGAATTCGTTGAGACGCTCGGCGGCATCCTTGTCCAGTAGGCCTTTTTCCACAGCCTTGGCCCGCAGCTGGTCAGCATCCATGCCCTTGCCGTCGTCAGAGATCGACAAGAGGATGTGATCGCCTTCCTGCTCGGCGGACAGTATCACCTTGCCGCCACGCTGCTTACCCGAGGCCTCGCGCTCCTCCGGCATCTCGATACCGTGGTCGACCGCGTTGCGTACCAAGTGCACCAACGGGTCGGCCAGGGCCTCGACCAGGTTCTTATCCAGGTCAGTTTCTTCGCCGACCAGCTCCAGATTGATCTCTTTCTTGAGCTGGCGCGCCAGATCGCGGACCAGCCGTGGGAAACGCCCGAAGACCTTCTTGATCGGCTGCATGCGGGTTTTCATCACCGCCGTCTGCAGGTCAGCCGTGACCACATCCAGGTTGGACACCGCCTTGGACATGGCCTCATCGGCACTGCTGGACCCCAGGCGCACCAGGCGGTTACGCACCAGTACCAGCTCACCAACCATGTTCATGATTTCATCCAGCCGCGCGGTATCGACCCGCACCGTGGTTTCCGCCTCGCTGGGCGGCGCAGCCTTCTCGGCTACAGGCGCGGCGGCCGGTGCAGCAGGTGCCTTGGCTGGTTCAGCCTTGGCAACAGGTTTAGCGGCAGCCTTGGCAGGCTCCGCCGGCTTGGCGGTGGGCGCAACGGGCTTGATCGCTTCAGGCTCGACAAACTTGCCTTTGCCATGCAGCTGATCGAGCAGGGCTTCAAACTCATCGTCGGTGATATCACCGCTCGGCGCAGCAGCCGGCTCAGCTTTGGCCGCCGGCGCGGCAGCTGCCGGGACAGCTGGCGGGACAAACTGGCCTTTGCCATGCAACTGATCGAGCAGCGACTCGAATTCATCATCGGTGATTTCATCACCAGACGCCGCTGGCACGGCGGCAACAGGCGCAGCGGGTGCAGCAACAACCTCAGGCGCTGCGAACTGACCTTTGCCGTGCAGTTGGTCAAGCAGCGACTCGAATTCATCATCGGTGATTTCATCACTGCTGGCAGCGCTGGGGGCTTGCGCCGGCGACCCATCCAGAGCGCCCAGCAACTGCTCGAATTCACTGTCGGTGATATCGCCAGCGGCCTGTTCAAGCTGAGGCTCGGATTCGGCAAGTGCATCATCTGACGTAGCCGCATCGTTGCCTGCCGGCTCAGCCAGCCGCGCCAAGGCGGCCAAGAGCTCAGGCGTCGCCGGGGTCAGATCGGTACGCTCACGCACCTCGGTAAACATGCTGTTGACGGCATCCAGTGCTTCCAGCACCACATCCATCAACTCGGAGTCGACGCGCCGTTCACCCTTGCGCAGGATGTCGAAGACGTTTTCTGCAATATGGCAGCACTCCACCAGCTCATTGAGCTGAAGAAAGCCGGCGCCACCTTTGACGGTATGGAAGCCGCGAAAAATAGCGTTGAGCAGATTCATGTCATCCGGGCGACTTTCCAGCTCTACCAGCTGCTCAGACAACAATTCAAGAATCTCGCCGGCCTCTACCAGGAAGTCCTGGAGGATTTCTTCATCGGCGCCGAAGCTCATAAGACGTGCTCCTAAAATCCCAGGCTGGAAAGCAGATCGTCAACATCATCCTGATTGGATGCGACGTCTTCACGCTTATCGGCATGAATCTGCGGACCTTCACCATGGGAAGGCTCTTTTTGTTGTTCTTGTTCGGCACGCAGCAGCTCGTGGTTGTGCTCGATGCCGGCAATCTGGTCGACCTGGCTAGCCATCAGCACCAGTTTCAACAGGTTGCTTTCAACCTCGGTGACCAACTGGGTGACACGCTTGATCACCTGCCCAGTCAGATCCTGGAAGTCCTGCGCCAGCAGAATATCGTTGAGGTGGCCGGACAACTTGGCACCATCACGCTCACTTCGAGCGAGAAACAACTCGACACGCTTGGCCAGTTCACGGAAACCATCGGCGCTCATCTCGCGACGCATAAAGCGCCCCCAGTCGGCGCTCAGGCTGTGCGCTTCATCACTGAGGTCATTAACCAGTGGGGCGCTCTGCTCAACCAGGTCCATGGTGCGATTGGCCGCTTTCTCGGTCATCGTCACCACGTAATTCAAGCGTTCGGTAGCGTCGGTGATTTGCGAAACCTCAGTGGCGTGCGGCACACGAGGGTCCAGTTGGAAGTTGACGATGGCGTTGTGCAGTTCACGGGTCAGCTTGCCGACTTCGTGATACAGGCCGCGGTCACGCGCCTTGTTGAGTTCATGTATCAACTGTACCGCTTCACCAAAGTTACCCTGTTCCAGGCTATCTACCAGTTGGCGAGCGCTGTGCTTCAGGGACGACTCAAGGTCACCCTGAGCGGAATCTTTATGTTCCATAGCAACCTCATGGCAGACATCAGCCGTTGACCCGTTCGAAGATCTTTTCAATCTTCTCTTTCAGTACCTGAGCAGTGAACGGCTTGACCACATAACCGTTGACCCCCGCCTGGGCTGCTTCGATGATCTGATCACGCTTGGCTTCTGCGGTCACCATCAACACCGGCAGGGTTTTCAGGCGTTCATCGGCGCGCACCGCGCGCAGCAGGTCAATCCCGGTCATGCCGGGCATGTTCCAGTCAGTTACCAGAAAATCAAAACTGCCGCTTTGCAGCATGGGCAGCGCGGTGACGCCATCATCGGCTTCCGCTGTGTTGGTGAACCCCAAGTCACGCAGGAGGTTCTTGATGATCCGTCGCATCGTTGAAAAATCATCAACGATTAGGATTTTCATGTTCTTGTCCAAGTCGACCTCCGTACAGTCCCGAACGCACCCAGCAACCTGTATGCGCTTTTAATCGTGAAACCGGCCCAGCGTTCGCGAATGCTGCTCAGTGTGCGCGCCACTCGCCTAAACGAGCGCGTAAACGAGCGGCACATTGACTGTGTAATTGGCTTACACGTGATTCGCTAACCCCCAACACTTCGCCGATCTCTTTCAGATTCAATTCTTCATCGTAATATAGCGCTAACACCAGGCGCTCGCGCTCCGGCAGGTTGGCAATGGCATCGGCCAGGGCCGCCTGAAAGCGTTCATCTTCCAGATCACGAGAAGGTTCGAGGTGGTTGCTGCCAGCGTCTTCACCCAGCCCGCCGTGTTCGCCGTCCTGCAACAGGTCGTCGAAACTGAACAGGCGGCTGCCTAAAGTGTCGCCAAGAATGCCGTAGTAATCCTCGAGACTCAATTGGAGTTCGGCCGCAACCTCTTGATCTTTAGCGTCTCTACCCGTTCTGGCCTCAATTATTCGAATTGCATCGCTGACCATGCGGCTATTACGGTGCACCGAACGTGGCGCCCAGTCACCTTTGCGCACCTCATCGAGCATCGAGCCGCGGATGCGAATACCGGCGAATGTCTCAAAACTGGCGCCTTTACTGGAATCGTATTTTTTTGACGCTTCGAGCAGGCCGATCATCCCGGCCTGGATCAAATCATCAACCTGCACGTTGGCCGGCAGACGGGCCAGCAGGTGATAGGCAATGCGTTTGACCAGGGGCGCATAGCGCTCGATCAACTGGTGCTGGGAATCCTGCGCCTGTGCCTTGCTATACATACGAAGTCCAGAGGCTGCTGTCATATGGCCGTGTCCGCGATCGGCTGCTGCACCAGACGCTCAACGAAAAACTCCAAATGACCGCGCGGATTGGCCGGTAGCGGCCAAGCGTCGACTTTCTGGGCTATCGCCTTGAACGCCAGCGCGCACTTCGAGCGCGGGAAGGCTTCGTAGACCGCGCGCTGCTTCTGCACGGCCTTGCGCACGGACTCGTCATAAGGCACTGCGCCTACATACTGCAGGGCAACGTCGAGAAAACGGTCAGTGACTTTGGTCAGCTTAGCAAACAGGTTGCGACCTTCCTGCGGGCTGTGGGCCATATTGGCCAATACGCGGAAGCGATTCATGCCATGGTCGCGGTTGAGCAGTTTAATCAGCGCGTAGGCGTCGGTAATCGAGGTCGGCTCATCACAGACCACCACCAGCACTTCCTGAGCGGCGCGTACGAAACTGACTACACCATCACCAATACCGGCGGCGGTGTCGATGATCAGCACATCGAGGTTGTCGCTGATGTCGCTGAAGGCCTGGATCAGCCCGGCATGCTGCATGGGCGATAGCTGCACCATGCTTTGGATACCAGAGGCTGCCGGCACGATACGAATGCCTCCTGGCCCCTGCAGCAATACATCGCGCAGCTCGCACTCGCCACTGATGACGTTTTCCAGGGTGCGTTTGGCGCTCAGGCCAAGCAGCACATCAACGTTGGCCAAGCCCAGGTCGGCGTCCATCAGCATCACCCGGCGACCGAGGTCAGCCAGGGCCAACGCCAGGTTCACCGAGACATTGGTCTTGCCGACGCCACCTTTGCCGCCGGTCACCGCAATCACCTGTACGGGATGCATACCCATATTTCTACACACCTTGTCTAACTTCGACTGGAGCCATTTGGCCGGCTAAACGCGGTTCAACCCCAACAGCCTGACACTTAACTGACGCGTCGTGCGGGTTGCTGGTAAAGGTCGGCAAACATCTCCGCCATTGTGTCCTCGCTCGGGTCTTGAGTGGCCTGCAGGCCTACGGCGCGGCTGACCAACTGATGACTGCGCGGAACCTGCAAATCATCGGGAATGCGTGGCCCATCAGTCAGATAGGCTACCGGTAGACGCTGGCTAATAGCCAGCCCTAAAACCTCGCCCAGGCTGGTGGCTTCATCGGCTTTGGTCAGGATGCAGCCAGACAAGCCGCAGCGCTTATAACTATGGTAGGCGGCTTTCAGCACTTGGCCCTGGCTGGTGGCCGCCATGACCAGATAATTTTTGGCGTTGACGCCACGACTGGCCAGGGTTTCCAGCTGCATGCGCAGGGCCGGATCGTTGGCTGGCAGGCCGGCGGTGTCGATCAGCACCACACGCTTGCGCGCCAGCGGCGCCAGGGCCTGAGTCAGCGACTGACCGGGGTCGACCAGGGTCACCGGAACATTGAGGATGCGCCCCAACGTTTTAAGCTGCTCCTGGGCGCCGATGCGGTAGCTGTCCAGGCTGACCAGGGCGATGTGCTGCGCGCCGTACTTGAGCACGTAGCGCGCCGCCAGCTTGGCCAGGGTGGTGGTCTTGCCCATGCCGGCCGGGCCCACCAGGGCGATCACACCGCCCTCTTCCATTGGTTCCTGCTTCGGCGTTTTGATCGCGTGTGCCAGGTGCGCCAGCAACATGCGCCAGGCCTGACGGGGTTCAGTCACGGTACTGACACGCTCCAGCAGCGCTTTCGACAATTCGGCCGACAACCCCATACGCTGCAAACGGCGCCACAGGTTGGCTTGCTGCGGACGGCGGTTCTGCAACTGGCCCCAGGCAATCGAGCCCAATTGCACTTCAATCAATTCACGCAGGCCGTGCAGCTCGAAACGCATGGCATCCAGGGCGCGCTGATCGCTGGCCGCAGCAGGCGCAGCCTGAGACTTGCGCATCACGGCAGCCAGGCTGTCGGCAGGCAGGCTGTCGGCAGCGCCAAACAGCTGACGGTCCTTGCCGGCATCGACCAGCGCACGGGTGGTCAATTCGGCCTGCGCCGTGGCGATTTTCGCCTGGGTCTTGCGCAGCTCGGCTTCCAGCGCCGGGTTGGCCTGACGGGCCGGTGCGGCTGGCACCTGATAATCCAGCGCGGCGGTCAGTTCGACACCGCCGGCGACCCGGCGATTGCCAATGATCGAGGCATCGGCACCCAGCTCATCACGCACCAGTTTCATGGCGGTACGCATATCGGCGGCGAAAAAGCGTTTGACCTGCATGGCCTGTAACCTCGGTTAGTTCTGCCCCACCGTCGCAACGATGGTGACCTGCTTGTTATCCGGAATTTCCTGGTATGCCAGTACATGGATACTCGGAACCGCCAGCCGCGCGAATCGCGAGAGCATCGCCCGGACCGGACCGGCCACCAGCAGTATCACTGGCTTGCCGAGCATCTCCTGGCGCTGCGCCGCTTCCACCAGGGAACGCTGCAGCTTCTCGGCCATGCCCGGCTCCAGGAGGATGCCCTCCTCGGAGCCTTGACCGGCCTTCTGAATACTGTTCAGCAATATCTGTTCCAACCTGGGCTCCAGGGTGATCACAGGCAGCTCCAGCTCTAGTCCCACAATGCTTTGCACGATTGCCCGGGCCAACGCGACACGCACCGCCGCCACCATCGCGGCGGGATCTTGACTCTTGCCAGCGACATTCGAGATCGCCTCGGCGATGGTGCGGATATCACGCACCGGCACCTGCTCCTGCAGCAAGCTCTGCAACACCTTGAGCAGGGTCGACAGGGAAATCATCCCCGGCACCAGCTCCTCGGCCAACTTGGGCGAGCTCTTGGCCAACAGCTGCATCAGTTGCTGCACTTCCTCATGCCCGAGCAGCTCGTGGGCATGCTTGTGCAGCACCTGGTTGAGGTGAGTGGCGACCACGGTGCTGGCGTCCACCACGGTGTAACCCAGGGACTGCGCCTGATCGCGCTGGCTCGGGTCGATCCACACCGCCTCCAGGCCAAAGGCCGGGTCTTTGGCGGCGATGCCGTTGAGCGGGCCGAACACCTGGCCAGGGTTGATTGCCAACTCGCGATCCGGGTACACCTCGGCCTCGGCCACGCTGACACCCATCAGGGTCAGGCGATAGGCATTGGGTTGCAGGTCGAGGTTGTCGCGGATATGCACCGAGGGCATGAGAAAGCCCATTTCCTGGGAGAGCTTCTTGCGCACCCCCTTGATCCGCGCCAGCAGCTGGCCACCCTGATTACGATCCACCAAGGGAATCAGGCGGTAACCGACTTCCAGGCCGACCATATCCACCGGGGTCACGTCATCCCAGCCCAGCTCCTTGACCTCCTGGGCCTTCTGCGCCGGCAGCAGTTCCTGCTGGCGCTGCACTTCCTTGATCTCGTTTTCCTTGGTCGCACGCTGTTTGTTGGCAATCCAGTACGCGGCAGCGGCAGCCACCAGGCCCAGGCTAATAAAGGAGAAATGCGGCATGCCGGGTACCAGGCCCATGGTGATCATCACCGCAGCCGTCACCGCCAGCGCGCGTGGCGAGGCGAACATCTGCCGGTTGACCTGGGCGCCCATGTCTTCGGAGCTGGATACGCGGGTGACCATGATCGCCGCGGCAGTCGACAGCAGCAGCGAAGGAATCTGCGCCACCAGACCGTCACCGATGGTCAGCAGGGTGTAGATGCGGCCCGCATCAGCAAAGCCCAGGTCATGCTGGAAGATGCCGATGGCGATGCCGCCAATCAGGTTGATAAACAGAATCAGCAGACCGGCAATCGCATCGCCACGGACAAACTTGCTGGCCCCGTCCATGGAACCGTAGAAGTCTGCCTCCTGGGAGACCTCCGAGCGGCGCTTCTTGGCTTCGCCCTGATCAATCAGGCCGGCATTCAGGTCGGCGTCGATGGCCATCTGTTTACCCGGCATGGCATCCAGGGTAAAACGCGCGCTGACTTCGGAAATCCGCCCGGCGCCCTTGGTCACCACCACAAAGTTGATGATCATCAAGATGGCGAACACCACGATACCGACCACGTAGTTGCCGCCGATCACCACTTCGCCAAAGGCCTGGATCACCTTACCCGCGGCATCGTGACCGTCCTGACCGTGCAGCAAGACCACCCGTGTGGACGCCACGTTAAGCGCCAGGCGCAGCAAGGTAGCCGCCAGCAAAATGGTCGGGAATACCGCGAAGTCCAGCGGGCGCAAAGCGTAGATCGCCACCAGCAGCACGACAATCGACAGGGCAATACTGAAGGTGAACAGCACATCGAGGAGAAACGGTGGAATCGGCAGCATGACCATGCCGAGCATGACCAGCAGCAGCAGCGGGATGCCCAGATTGCCCTGCTTCAACCCCGACAGGTTGCTGCGCACATCACCGATCATTTGCGAGCGATCTATTGCCACTTCCCTACCCCAGCCCATTCAATCTTTTGACGCCGAGCGCGCCTTTGGCAGGGTTTTGCAAGAAGCTGTCCAACTTTGCCTATCAAGACATCTATCGCGTAGTGATAACCCGTAGGATGGGTTAGCCGCTTAGCTGATGCCCGATCAAGGCAGCGTATTGCGCGCGGCGTAACCCATCATTGCGCCATGCCTGCCAAGGCCATGTTGGGTTACGCGGCAGTCGCATGACGCGTTTGCCTGCCCCCATCGCATGCGCCGCTAACCCAACCTACTCACTATTCGTCGCGACGCAGGTCCGGCGGAATCGGCATTTCCGGCAGCGGCCCTGGACGCTTGCCCTTACCCGCCTGGTACTGGCGCAGCTGGTAGACGTAAGCCAGCACCTGGGCGATGGCCAGGTACAGGCCGGCGGGGATTTCCTGATCCAGCTCGGTGGAATAGAACACTGCCCGCGCCAGAGCTGGCGACTCCAGCACCATCACCTTGTGCTCATTGGCGATTTCGCGAATCTTCAAGGCAGTGAAGTCGCCCCCCTTGGCCAACAGCACCGGTGCGCTGCCCTTGGCGGGGTCGTACTTCAAGGCCACGGCAAAGTGCGTCGGGTTGGTGATCACCACGTCGGCGTCCGGCACCTGCTGCATCATGCGCCGCTCGGCCATTTCCCGTTGCAGCTGGCGAATCCGCTGTTTGACCTCGGGTTTGCCCTCGCTGTCCTTGTATTCGTCGCGCACTTCCTGCTTGGTCATCATCAGCTTCTGCTTGCTGCTCCAGAGCTGGAATGGCACATCCACGGCGGCAATCAGAATCAACCCGCAGGACATCCACAACGCGCTCCAGCCCACCACAAGGGCGGCATGCAGAATGGCCGACTCAATCGGCTCATGGACAATCGCCAGCAGGTCGTCCTGCCAGGCCGAGAGTACCGCGATGCCCACCAGCAGAATCAGGGTGAACTTGGCCAGGGCCTTAAGCAACTCGGCCAGGGCCTGCACGGAAAACATCCGCTTGAGCCCCGCCAGCGGATTCATTCGGCTCAATTTGGGCGCCATGGCCTCGGCAGAGAATATCCAGCCGCCCAGAGAAATCGGCCCGGCGATGGACACAATCAGCAGCAGGATAAACAGCGGAAACAAGGCCTCAAGGGCGATCTGCCCGGAAGCGGCGAACCACAGCCCCATGCTGCGTTCATCCATGATCACGTCACGGGGGAGCGAGAAGTTGCCACGCATGATGTCGAGCATGGCATTGCCCATACTGCCGCCGAAGGCCAGCAGGCCGCCAAAACCGCCGAGGGTGACCGCCAGGGTATTGAGCTCTTTGGAGCGGGCAATCTGGCCCTTTTCACGGGATTCGCGTAGGCGTTTCTCCGTGGGTTCCTCGCTTTTATCGGCACCGCTTTCGGATTCGGCCATCGGGGGGCTGCTCCCATTTCATTCACGGTCGCGCCGGAATCTGTTTTTGCGCGAGGCAAGGCACGAGATGCGCGGTTTGGTCATTCCAAATAAGCATCGAGAAACGCAGCATCGCACAAAAACAGATCCGGCCCTTCGGGTTGCGCGGGAAATGGCCCCCGCCGTTGTTGCAGGACTTGGCAAGGGAATAACCATTACCTGCGTCCTGCGCCTAGCCGGGGGGCATTTCTCGCGGCAACGCGCCCCGCGAATAAAACGGGAACAGCCCCCTAACTCGCCCGCGCCATTTCACGCAAGAATTGCAACGCCTCGGAGGCAAACACTTGGTACTGCGCGAGGATATCGGCCATGCCGATCCAGACGATGACCAGGCCCAACACCAGCGTCAGCGGAAAACCAATGGAGAAGATATTCAACTGCGGCGCGGCACGGGTCATCACCCCGAACGCCAGATTGACCACCAGCAGCGCGGTAATCGCCGGCAAGACCAGAAGCAAGGCGGCCCCCAGTACCCAGCTCAGTTTATTGGCAATTTCCCAGTAGCTGTCGACCAGAAAGCCACTGCCCACCGGCAGGGTAAAGAAGCTCTCGGTCAGTACCTCGAACACCACCAGGTGGGCGTTCATGGCGAGAAACAGCAGGGTCACCAGGATCATAAACACCTGGCCGATCACCGGCACCGAGATCCCGTTGGCCGGGTCGACCATGGAGGCAAAGCCCAGGCCCATCTGCATGGCGACGATCTGCCCGGCAATCGCAAATACCTGGAAGAACAGCTGCAGAACAAAGCCCAGCATCATGCCAATCAGAATTTCCTGAGCGATCCAGATAAACGCCTGCACGCTGATCGCATCGATCACCGGCATCGGCGGCAGGGTCGGCATGATCGCCAAACAGATGGCCAAGGCCAGATACAGGCGCACCCGCGCCGAAACCAGCTGAGTGCCAATGATTGGCATAAACATCAGCAGCGCAGCAATGCGAAACAGCGGCAGCATAAAGCTGCCCACCCAGGCGCCGATCTGCTCGTTGCTTAGCTCGAACATGTCAGCCGATCAGCATTGGGATGTTCATGATCAGGGTCTCGGTGTATTCCATCAGCTCGCGCACCAGCCAGGGACCGGCAAAGATCAGACTGAGCAGGATCACCAGCAGGCGCGGCAAAAAGCTCAGGGTCTGTTCGTTGATTTGAGTCGCCGCCTGAAACATCGCCACCAACAGGCCCACTATCAGACTCGGCACCACCAGAATCGCCACAATCATGGCCGTCAGCCACAGGGCGCCACGCAGCAGATCAACGGCTATCTCGGGAGTCATGGCTAGGTGCCCCCAAAACTGGCGGCCAGAGTGCCCATGATCAGCGCCCAGCCATCGATCAGCACAAACAGCATGATCTTGAACGGCAGGGAAATGATCAGCGGCGAAAGCATCATCATGCCCATCGCCATCAGGATACTGGCCACCACCAGGTCAATGATCAGGAACGGGATAAAGATCATAAAGCCGATCTGGAAGGCGGTTTTCAGCTCGGAGGTGACAAACGCCGGCACCAGAATGGTCAGCGGCGCCTCTTCCGGCGCGGTGATATCAGTACGTTTGGACAGGCGCACAAACAACTCCAGATCACTTTCGCGAGTCTGTGACAGCATAAAGTTCTTGATCGGCCCTTCGGCCTTGAGGATCGCCTCCTGCGCCGGCATCTGCTCGTTCAGATAGGGCTGCAGCGCCTCGCGGTTAATCTGCTCGAACACCGGCGCCATGATAAACATGGTCAAAAACAGCGCCAGCCCGACCAGAATCTGGTTCGACGGCGTCTGCTGCAACCCCAAGGCCTGACGCAGAATCGAGAAGACGATGATGATCCGGGTAAAGCTGGTCATCAGCATGACAAACGCCGGAATAAAGCTCAGCGCGGTCATGATCAGCAGGATCTGCAGGCTGACCGAATACTCCTGCTGCCCAGCCGCGTCGGTGCTCAGGGTAATGGCCGGGATCGACAGCGGGTTGCTGCCCGATTGAATCAAGCTGCTGGCAGTCGGTGGATCGGCAGCCAACGCCAGCGAAGCACCCAGGCTAAAAACCAATACCAGCAACAAACGCAGCATCAAGACTTGTCCTTCTGGTCCTTGCCCAACAGCTCCATCAGGCGCTGGGCAAACTCGGTCGAGGCCGGTTCGGCATCCGGCAAATGCACCGGTTCTTTCAGCACATGCAGCGCGGTGATGGTGCCTGGCGTCAGCCCCAGCAACACCTGCTCGTTGCCCACCTGCACCAGCAGCAGGCGATCACGCGGTCCCAGGGCCTGGGTTGCCAGCACTTTGATCACCTGGCCGCCACGCGGCACGATCTGCTGCACCCGGCGCATCAGCCAGGCCAGCAGAAAGATCAAACCAATCACCAGCAGCAGGCCCAGCAACAGCTGCACCAGCTGCCCGCCCATGCCCGTTCCGGCAAGGGGTACCGCCGTTTGCGCTGCCGGCTCGGCAGCCATTGCCGCAACAGGTAGCGCCAGGCCCAGCAGAAGGGTTCTATGCATGGTTAGCGCAGCTTCTTGATACGTTCGCTGGGGCTGATCACGTCCGTCAGGCGGATGCCGAACTTTTCGTTCACCACCACCACTTCGCCGTGGGCAATCAGGGTGCCGTTGACCAGTACATCGAGCGGCTCGCCGGCCAGGCGATCGAGCTCGATCACCGAGCCCTGGTTAAGCTGCAGCAGGTTGCGGATGGTGATATCGGTATTGCCGACTTCCATAGAGATCGACACCGGGATATCCAGAATCACATCCAGATTCGGCCCTTCCAGGTTAACCGGCAGATTGATCTTCGGCGCGCTGTCGAACTCTTCCATCGGCGCACGCGGCGCCGCAGGCCCCGGATCGCTGGCGGCGAGCATAGCGTCGATATCGTCCTGCCCGGCATCGCCGGCCTCGGACAATGCAGCCGCCCACTCATCGGCAAGCGCCTGTTCCTCGGGGGAAGTGGCTTCGTTTTGGTTTTCGTCTGCCATCGTTTTTCCTCGGCTGGCGTTGAATGGGGGATTAGCGGTTACGCTCAATGGGGCCGAGCACCTGCAAAGCCAGCTTGCCTTTGTGCGCCCCCATCTTGACCTTGAATGAGGGCACGCCATTGGCGCAGAGCACCACATTTTCCGGCAGTTCCACCGGTATCACATCACCGGGTTGCATATGCAAAATGTCGCGCAGCTTGAGCTGACGACGGGCAACCGTCGCGCCCAGGGGCACGCTGACGCCGAGAATGTCTTCACGCAGCGCCTTGATCCAGCGCTCATCCTGATCGTCGACATCGGACTGGAAGCCGGCGTCGAGCATCTCGCGAATCGGCTCGATCATCGAATAAGGCATGGTGATATGCAGGTCGCCGCCACCGCCGTCCAGTTCGATATGGAAGGTGGACACCACGATCACTTCACTGGGGCTGACGATGTTGGCCAGCGCCGGATTCACTTCCGAGTTGACGTACTCGAAGTTGATATCCATCACCGCGTGCCAGGCTTCCTTGAGGTCAACGAACGCCTGATCCAGCACCATGCGCACCACGCGCAGCTCGGTGGGAGTGAACTCGCGACCTTCGATCTTGGCGTGGCGGCCATCACCGCCGAAGAAGTTATCCACCAGTTTGAACACCAGCTTGGCGTCGAGAATAAACAGACCGGTGCCGCGCAGCGGCTTCATCTTCACCAGGTTGAGGCTGGTCGGCACATACAGCGAGTGCACATATTCGCCGAACTTCATCACCTGCACCCCACCCACCGCCACATCGGCGGAGCGGCGCAGCAGGTTGAACATGCTGATACGGGTATAGCGGGCGAAGCGCTCGTTGATCATCTCAAGCGTCGGCATGCGCCCACGGACAATCCGGTCCTGGCTGGTCAGGTCATATTGTTTGACGCTTCCCGGCTCGGCGTCGTCCTCGGTTTCCACCAAGCCGTCATCGACGCCATGCAGCAGGGCATCGATTTCATCCTGGGAAAGCAGGTCTTGCACAGCCATATACGGCTCCTGGTTACTGCAATACGAGGTTGGTGAACAGCACTTGCTCGACCGTGACCTTGCCGGTCTCTTTCTCGGCCAGCTCCTGCACGCTGGCGGTCGCCTGCTGGCGCAGCATTTCCTTACCCACCGGGGTGATCAGGGCAGCAAAATCCTGACCGGAAAACAGCATCACCAGACGGTTACGCAACACCGGCATATGCACCTTGAGCGCATCCAGCGCTGCCTGATCGCGGGTCATCAGGGCCACACTGACCTGCATATAGCGGGCGCGGCCCTGATGGTTGAAGTTCACCACAAAGGCCGGCGACAGCTCTTCATAGATGGCCGCCTGCTTGACCGGCACGGCTGGCTCGGCGCCGGCTTGCGCCTTGGCCTCCTGCGCGTCGGCGTCCTTGTTGCTCAGAAAAAACCAGGTGCCCCCCACAGAAAGCCCCATAGCCAGCAACACAGCGAGCACCATGATAATGATCAGCTTCATTTTCCCGGCGGGTTTCGGCTCGGCACTTGCCGGCGCTTGCGCTGCTTCTTTCTTAGCCATGCCAATAATCCGTCGTTATTCGGAGTTCTATCCGTTTTCAAAGGGTTACGAGCAAGTGTTATGCCAGCCTGTCAACAAACCTGCTCAATACGGGTAGCCCAGCACCTGAGGGTGATACGGCCAAGGCATCGGGTAAACCCACGCCCCAAACACAATCGCCCGGCTCCCACACAACGGGAGCCGGGCGACATGCAGTTTAGATCAGTGGGCCATGCAACTACAGCAGCAAGCGCTCTATGCGTAGTAATCAACCAAGCCACGGGCACTCACAGACGTCGTGCGCGCCGATTCGACAGTGCTTAAATGCAGCTCATCATCCGCGCCGAGCAATTCGCTGGAGGAGCCACCGCGACCTTTGCCACCATCGCCCTCCTGCCCTTGCCAGCCACGACTGAGCGACTGATCGGAGACATTAACGTCCAGCTGGTTCATGCCCTGCTGAGCGAACAGCTCACGCAAGCGGTGCATCTGCGAGTCTAACGCCTCACGCACCCCGGCATGCGGGCTTGCGAAGGTGACCTGGCTCTGCTCCTGGTTGACGCTGATACGCACTTCCAAACGGCCCAACTCGGCAGGGTCGAGCTGAATCTCGGCAGATTTGAGGTTCTGACTGGACATCAGCATCACCCGATCCACCACCGCTTCACTCCAGCCCCCCTGCTGCATAGGCACTGCTTGACCGGCCAACAGCGGCGCGCGCGTGTGAGTGGTCTGCTGGGTGATCGCCTGAGTCAGGGCGCTGAGCTTGCTGACGAAGTTTTCTGCCGAGTTATTGGCCGTACCCTCCTTCAGCGCCTCCAGCCCTTTACCGGTCAAGGCCTCCAATTGCAGCTCCGGCAACTCCAGAGAGTCCTCAGTCACCGGCTGGGCCTCTTCGACTAAGCGACTGGCCAGCATGCTCTGCCCCGGATTCTGTGCAGCGTTCTGCGCAGCTGGAGTCAACTGACTGTGTAGCGTGGCATGGTCGATCTTGGCATTTTCCTTGGCCCCCATTTCCAGCGCCAGGCGCACCGCCGGCAGCTGGTTGAGCGCATCCAGTTCAGCATCGAAACTGGCCTCGGTCATGCTCGCCGGCCCCGAACTGGTCAGATTACCCGTCGTCACCAGCAATGGCTGAACGTCGCTCGCCACGTCCAGCTCGCCAGTTTCTTGCTCGACCGGCAGTTCACCGGTAATACCTAGCAGCAGAAGAGGATCGAGCACCACGCCCTCGACTGCCGGCTCGCTCGGCAAAGGCTTGCCGCTATCGGCAAGCTCGGCCTGGCCAGCGGCAGCCAGCACCTGCTCATCTTGCGGTTGCTCTTGCTCAAGCTTGCTCTCATGTGCAGGTTTGGCAGGCGCATCACTGCGTTCTGCAGCCTTGGCCTGACGCTCCCTGGCATACACCTGAGAGAAGCTGGACGCCTCATTGCTATTGGGCTGCGCGGGTTTTTCCGGCGGTTTTGATGCAGCGGCCCTGGGCTTTACTTCAGGTGCCGACTTGAGCAGCAGATCGGGGGCAACGGACATGGATACTCTCCGTTCGGGGTTGGTCGTACGGAGAGTTTTGCAAGGCGCGGGCCAACTTATTGGCAGGCAGGTGCAGCGGGGTGAAATACAGCAGTAAAGGGGCAGAAACAGCAAGACTAGTGCCGATAACGCTGCCGCTCGGACTTAAGCAAGATGCGCACGATGGCAAATTCACGCTCGATCTGCTCGACCAGCTCGGGGGCCAGCGCCAACTGCTCGCGGCGCCCGGCCTCCTCCAGCTGTTTGCACAGCCCGGCCAGCATCGGCGCGCCCATATTGCTGCAACTGCCTTTAAAGCTGTGCGCCGCCAGCCGCAGGCTCTGTGCATCGGCCGACCGCTCTGCCTGACGCAATACCAACAGGCGCTCTTCGGAGTCGATCAGAAAGGTATCCAGCAGCACCGGATATTCATCCTCCATGACGTCCTGCAAAGCCGCCAATACTGCGCTATCAAGGTGAATATCGGACAACGGCTTGCTCCCCTCGCGTGATGCGCTGGATTATGCCCCAGGCAACCAGGAAAACTCCACGCGCACCCCCGGTTCGCCGTCGCCCCAACTGCAGCGCTCACTCAATTGCCTGACCAGCGCCAGCCCGCGACCGCTCAAGCTATGGGCATCGCGCGGCTCAACTGGCAATTGTTGGGCATCGAAGCCCGAGCCGCTGTCTTCAACCCGCACGATCAGCCGCCCGCCGGCACCCTCCGGCTGCAACTGCAGGTGAAAACGCACAAAGCCGTCGGTCAATGCCGCCAGGCGCAGGCTGCGTTGACGGTAGTACTCGGCGAAACCCTCGGCATTCGCCTTGAGCGCCGAGTCCAGGCCCAGCACGCCATGTTCCAGCGCATTTGAGTACAGCTCGGCCAGCACGCTGAACAAGGCGCCGCCCTGGGGCCGCAGCCCCTGCACCTCAAGCAGCAGCTGCAAGAGAAACGGCAACGGATTGAAATGGCGCAGGGTTTCCCCGCGAAACTCGAAGCTGGCCGACCAGTCCAGGGAATGGCTCTGGCCATTGTCGGCAAAGGCCAGCGGCGGCCGGCTCAGCTCGGCGTCATTGACCAGGCTGACCTCCAGCAGGCTGACATCATCCTGCTGCTCGCCACTGAAATGGGTCAGCGCCTGCTGGATCTCGGCGAACAGCGCGGTCGGCTGCCGATTAGCCGCGAACACCTCAAGCAAGCGCTCCTCGCCAAACAACTCACCCTGCTTGTTACAGGCCTCCAGCACGCCATCGGAGAGCAGGAACACCCGATCCCCCAGCGCCAGTGGATAAACCTCGTATTTGTCGTTGAACGCGGTCGGCTCCAGCACCCCCAACGGCAAATGCCGCGACACCAGCGGCAAACGCTCACCACTGCCGCGCAGCAGATAACCATCTGGCAGGCCGCCATTCCACACCTCGACCACCTGACGCTGGAAACTGATATTCAGCAGCGTGGCGCAGCAGAACACCCCGACCGGGAGAATACGTTTGAGCTTGGCGTTGATCTCGCGCAGCACTTCGGCCAGGGAGTAGCCCTTGGCCGTCATGCCATAGAACACCTCGGCCAGCGGCATCGCACCGATGGCGGCGGGCAGACCGTGGCCGGTGAAATCCCCCAACAACACATGCATGCCGCCGGACGGTTTGAACGCAGCCAGCAGCAGATCGCCGTTAAACACCGCGTAGGGGGATTGCAGGTAGCGGATATTCGGCGCATCCAGGCAGCCGGAGTGGGTCACCTTGTCGAACACCGCCTTGGCCACCCGTTGCTCGGTGAGCAGGTGTTCGTTGTGTATGGCAATCAGGTCGCGCTGCTGCAGCACGGTGTCCTGCAGGCGCCGCAGGCGGTCCATGGCCTTGATCTTGGCTTCGAGAATCACCCGGTTATAGGGCTTGGCGAGAAAATCATCACCACCGGCTTCCAGGCAGCGCACCAGCGCTTCGCCCTCGGTCAATGAGGTCAGAAAGATGATCGGCACCAACTCATCGCCGGCCGCCTGTTTGATTCGTCGCGCGGCCTCGAAGCCATCCATGATCGGCATCAAGGCGTCCATCAGCACCAGCTGCGGACGCTCCTGTTCGAACAGGGCCACCGCCTCCAGGCCATTGCTGGCGGTCAGTACGCGGTGTCCCTGACGGCTGACGATGGTAGACAGCAGCATGCGATCAGCCGCGTTGTCCTCGGCGATCAGAATGGACAGACGCTCTGGCATGGCACGCGCCCCGCTCAGGCGATTTTGAACAGCTGCTCGAAATTCGAGATGGCGAGGATCTTGCGCACATCCGGGTTGCAGTTGAGCAGGCGGATCTGCGCGCTGTCGCCACCGGCGTGATCGCGCAGTAGCAACAGCATGCCCAGCGCCGAGCTGTCCAGGTAGGTGGTGTCCTTAAGGTCTACAACATAGCGCTGCGGGGTGCTGTTGACGCGCTCGTAGGCATTGCGAAATTCCTGATGCGCACCGAAATCGAAGCGTCCCTGAATCAGAATGGTCAGCTCTTGCCCATCGGATGAGGGCAGCGAGGTGATGGCCATGAATTACTCCTATCAACGAAAAGACCAGGCCGCACGCTCAGGTGGACCCGACTGCAGGTTATGTATGATCAAGATGTAGCATCGCAATGCCCGGGCGGCAACTGTTTAGGTTGTGTAGATCTATCGCGGCGGGATAATTGACGCTTAAGACGGCGAATCACGGGTGGATATGCGCTGCGAGAGTTCATCGAGGAGCTTTTGCTCACGCTTGTCTTCGGCCAGACGCGCTTCGTCCTGATAGCGTTTGACCAGTTTGCGTAAGCCTTCCATACGGGCGTATCGCTGCTGCCAGACCTCGCGCACCTTTTCCATGTTGGCGCGGTGCCAGTCGACGCTGTTGCGCTGCTGGCCGATGGCGGTTTCCAGTTGGGTGAGAAAACGCTGATAGTTCATCAGCCACTGCCCGGACACCCCGCGCTGGCCTTCGCTGATCCACTGCTGCTGGTAATCCCCGCGGTAGCGTTCCAGGTCGCCCAGCTGCACCTCGGCCTGGCGCAGCAAGCCCTGGCAATGACCCAGCTGCAAGGCCGCCTCGCGCTCGGCCCGTTCGGCCATCTCGACCACCGGGGCCAGCCGCGCGGCGCGGCTCTGCGCCATGGCTTACGCACCTGCAGCAGCGGGGTTGAAGGTCGCGGCCAGCTGCGCGCTGCTGCTTTCCAGGCTTTCGTTGTCCTGCAGGCCTTGCCGCAGGTACTTGACCATGGCCGGCTGACGGGCGATGGCCAAATCGGTGTCGGCATCGCCGCCCGCTACATAGGCGCCGACGCTGATCAGGTCACGGCTCTGCTGATAACGCGACCACAGCTGTTTGAAGCGCTGAGCCAGACGCATATGTTCGGCACTGACCACCTGCGGCATCACCCGGCTGATCGAGGCTTCGATATCGATGGCCGGGTAATGCCCCTCCTCGGCCAAGCGCCGCGACAGCACGATATGGCCGTCGAGCACGCCACGGGCGGCGTCGGCGATCGGGTCCTGTTGGTCATCGCCCTCGCTGAGTACGGTGTAGAACGCGGTAATCGAACCGCCGCCCTTCTCCGCATTACCGGCACGCTCCACCAGCTTGGGCAGGCGGGCAAATACCGATGGCGGATAACCCTTGGTCGCCGGCGGCTCGCCAATGGCCAGGGCGATCTCGCGCTGGGCCTGGGCAAAACGGGTCAGCGAATCCATCAGCAACAGCACGTTCTTCCCTTTATCGCGGAAGTACTCGGCAATTCGCGTGCAATACATCGCCGCGCGCAGGCGCATCAGCGGCGCATCGTCAGCCGGCGAGGCGACCACCACCGAGCGTTTGAGGCCCTCGTGACCGAGGATCTCGTCGATAAATTCTTTAACCTCACGGCCCCGTTCGCCGATCAACCCGACCACGATAATGTCGGCCTCGGTAAAGCGCGTCATCATGCCCAGCAGCACCGACTTACCCACGCCGGTACCGGCAAACAGGCCCAGACGCTGACCACGCCCCACCGTCAGCAGGCCGTTGATCGAGCGGATGCCAACATCCAGCGGTTCGCTGATCGGGTGGCGGTTGAGCGGGTTGATCGCCGGGCCATCCATCGGCACCCAGTCTTCGGCTTTCATGCCGCCTTTACCATCGAGGGCGCGGCCGGTGCCATCGAGTACCCGGCCGAGCATCGACATGCCCATGGGCAAACGCCCGGTATCCGGCAGCGGCACCACGCGGGCACCAGGGGCGATGCCGGCCAGGCTGCCGACCGGCATCAGGAAGATCTTGCCGTTGGAGAAGCCCATGACCTCGGCCTCGACCTGCACCGGGTGATAGCTGTCGTCGTTGATCACCAGGCAGCGGCTGCCCAGGGCGGCACGCAGGCCTTCGGCTTCCAGGGTCAAACCGACCATGCGGATTAAACGGCCCTCGACTTGCGGCTGGGTCGGCAGTGCCACGGCCTCGCTGTAACCGGCCAGGCGCTTGGCAAAACTCACCCGATCAAGGCGCATTCGGGCTCGCCTTGGGCATCTCTAGGTCGATATGCAAATCGGCTTGCAGCGGGTGCACCGCCTGTTCGCGCTGCTGCTCGAACAGCTGCTTGATCGCCTGATTCAGGCGGGTTTCCACGCTGGCGTCGATGCGACTGAGCTCGCTTTCCACCCGGCAACCGCCCGGCAGTAACGAAGGGTCTTCGAGAATTCGCCAGCTCTCTTCGTGGCGTTCGCGCAAGGCCTTGATCATCTCGAAATCTTGCGGATTAAGGTGAATGCGAATGTTGCCGGCCCCCATCGGCAGCAGCTTGAGTGCCTCGCTGAGGACCTGACGGATCTGGCTGGAGTCGCTGGCCAGCTCACGCTGAATCACCTGGCGCACCATCTGCCCGAGCAGGCTGATCATGGCTTCTTCAAGCTGCTGATCCTGTCCGGCAATCGGCTCGAACAGCTGGGTCATCAACTGCTCCAACCCGGCCATTTTTACAGCCAGGGCCATATCGGCTTCCTGCTTGGCTTTCAGCTGGCCGGCGTGAAAGCCGTCCTTCTCGCCGGTGGCAAAACCTTCGTTGTAGGCGTCCTGGCGGATCGCCTCCAGCTCGCCCAACGTCAAGGGCTTGACGTCTTCCAGCGCCACCTCTTCGCTCTCGACCGGCACCTGCCCGCTCGCCTCAAGCGGCTGCGCGCACGCCGGGTCCTCTGCCGCAGGTTCAGGCGTTTCCACTTCCGGGTCGAAGCTGGGCAGCGCCCACACATCCACACCCTTGAGGTCCTTGGCGCGAATCAGCTCGCTGGGCGGCTCTTTACTGGACATAGGTCAAACCATTATTGGCCATGGGTTAGACCATTTCCTCGCCGCCTTTGCCGCCCAGGACAATTTCCCCGGCTTCGGCCATACGCCTGGCGATGGTGAGGATTTCCTTCTGCGCGGCTTCTACGTCGCTGACGCGCACCGGGCCCTTGGCTTCCAGATCGTCGCGCAGCAGCTCGGCGGCACGTTTGGACATGTTTTTGAAGACCTTTTCCTTGATCGCCTCGTCGGCGCCCTTGAGCGCCAGCACCAGCACGTCCGAGGACACCTCGCGCAGCAGCGCCTGGATGCCGCGATCATCAACATCGGTAAGGTTGTCGAAGACGAACATCAGGTCCTCGATCTGACTGGACAGGTCCTCATCGACTTCGCGGATCGAGTCCATCAGCTGGCCTTCGATCGAGCTGTCGAGGAAGTTCATGATATCGGCGGCACGCTTGACCCCACCGAGCGCGGCGCGGGTGGTGTTGGCGCTACCGGAAAACTGCTTCTCGAGAATCTGGTTGAGTTCCTTGAGCGCCGCTGGCTGTACGGTATTCAGCGACGACACGCGCAATACGATATCCAGGCGTACCTTGTGGTCGAAGTGGCCCAGTACTTCACCGGCCTGATCGGGATCGAGGTAGGCGACCACAATCGCCTGAATCTGTGGATGCTCGTAGCGGATAACATCCGCCACCGCGCGCGGCTCCATCCATTTCAGGCTGTCCAGACCACTGGTACTGCCGCCCAGCAGGATACGATCGATCAGGCTACCGGCCTTGTCTTCGCCCAAGGCCTGGGTGAGCATCTTGCGAATATAGCCATCGGCACCAACGCCCAGGCTGGTCTGATCGCCAACGATATCGACGAACTCGCCCATCACCTGCTCGACCTGTTCGCGGTGCACATTGCGCATGCCGGCCATGGCCACGCCGACCCGCTGCACTTCCTTCGGGCCCAGGTGACGCAATACCTGGGCCGCGTCGGTTTCACCCAGCGACAGCAGGAGGATAGCCGCCTTGTCGACCTTACTTAGCTTGGTGAGGCGGGCGTTGTCGTTACTCATCGGCGTTGATCCACTCTTTTACAACTTGAGCCACACGGCCTGGGTCTTCGGCGACCAGACTCTTGATGGCGTTCAATTGCGCATCATACCCCTCACTCGGACTGGGCAGGAGGATGCTTTGCGGGCCGCCCAGGCTTACGCGATCCTCGGACAGATCACCGCCCAGCGCGCCCATTTCACCGAGTTCAACATCGCCACTGCGGCCATCGCCCTGGCCTCTGCCGCCGCCGGTGATGTTGTTGAGCACTGGGCGCAGTACACCAAAGACCAATACCAGGATAAACAGTACACCGAGCACTTGTTTGACCACATCCCAGAACCACGGCTGGGTGTAGAACGGAATCTCAATTATCTCCTCGCCCACTTCGGCGGAGAACGGCGTATTGATCACGCTGACGCTGTCACCACGGCTGGCGTCGAAGCCCACCGAGTCCTGCACCAGGCGGGTAAAGCGCGCCAGGTCATCGCTGCTCCACGGCACGCGAGTGGTTTCACCGCTGGCCGCATCGACCTTGACCTGATCATCCACCACCACGGCCACCGACAGCCGGCGCAAACGGCCCTGCTGCTGCTTGGTGTAGCTGATCGAACGGTCCAGCTCGAAATTTCGCGTGGACTGTTCACGCTTGTCCGCCGGATATGGCGCGAGCATGGCCAGGCCGGTGGCCGGGTCGATGATCTGCGCGCCGTTGGCATCCAGCAGCGGCTGCCCGGCGGCAACCGGGCCCGGCACCGCAGCAGCGCCGCCGCCGGCCTGTTCAGGCGCTGCCGCCGCACCCGGCGGCTGATTGGCCAGGGCACCCGGCACACCCTGCGGCGGCAGGCTGCTGGTGCGCTGTTCGTTGACCTGTTGTTCGCTGCGCAGTGCCGGTTGATCGGGGTTGAACATTTCCGAGGTGGATTCCACCGCGCTGAAATCCACATCCGCCGACACTTCGGCCTTGTAGCGGCCCGAACCCAGCACCGGCTGCAGAATATTGTGCACGCGCTGGGTAAACAGGCTTTCCATGCGGCGGCTGTAGTCGAACTGCTTGCCGGCCATGGTCAGCTCGGACATTTCCTGAATATCCGAGAGCAGGTTGCCCTTCTGGTCGACCACCGTGACCTGGGCCTTGTCCATTTCCGGCACGCTGCTGGCGACCAGATTGACGATGGCCATCACCTGGCTTGGCTCCAGGCCGCGCCCCGAATACAGCTCGACCAGCACCGAGGCGCTGGGCTTGCGTTCATCGCGCACAAACACTGAACTCTTTGGAATGGCCAGGTGTACGCGGGCCGACTTAACGTTGTTCAGGCTGGAAACGGTGCGCGCCAGCTCGCCTTCCAGGCCACGACGGTAACGGGTGGCCTCCATAAACTGGCTGGTGCCCAGGCCTTGTTCCTGATCGAGAATCTCGAAACCGACGCTGTTGTCGGTCGGCGCTACGCCAGCGGCGGCCAGGCGCATGCGGGCACGGGCCAGGTCATCGGCCTTGACCAGCAGCGCGCCGGAATTGGGTTCCACGGTGTATTTGATATCGGCGGCGGACAGCGTCTCCATCACCTGGGACGCGTCCATACCGTCGAGGCTGCCATACAGCGGCTGATAATCGGGCTGCTGCGACCACAGCACCACGGCAAAGCCGATCGCCACGCTGGCGGCCAGGCCGACCAGCAGGCCGATCTGGCGCAACATCGACATATCGGCGAGGTTTTCCAGAAAGGTCAGGCCGAACAGCGGTTTCTTCGGCTCACTACCACCGGTGGTGGCAGGTACGTTTGCAGCGACGGCTTCAGCCATGATTCAGCCCTACCCTTAAACCGGCATCTGCATAATGTCTTGATAAGCCTGAACCAGCTTATTGCGCACCTGGGTCATGGCCTGAAAGGAAACGCTGGCTTTTTGCGACGCGATCATCACGTCCGTCAAATCCACGCCGCTGGTGCCCATTTCAAAGGCGGTTGCCAATTTATTGGAGGCCTGTTGGGTTTCGTTGACCTTGCCCACCGCCTGCCCGAGCATCTCGGAAAAGCTCGGTGCACCGGGCTCCGGCGTGCTGGCGACAGGCTTCTGACGCGCCATGGCGTCGGCCTGCATGGAACGCATCTCCAGCATCAAGCGATTGAATTCAACACCCTGGCTCATCACTACCTCCACTGGCCGCGGTTTTTTTGTGGCGTGCTATCCGTAGCAGCCACCCTTCGGGTCGTCGCTACGCGACGGCCAAAATGGCTCCCGGCCATTTTTTGACGCTTCGCGGCGTTTGCAGAGGTATTGCAACAAGGGTGCCAGATTTCCAACTGGGGCTTAGGGCCTATTTGCGCGCCTGCGAGCGGAGATACAGAGCCTCGACCTTCTCCCGCGCCCAGGGCGTCTTGCGCAAAAACGTCAGGCTGGACTTGATGCTCGGGTCGCTTTTGAAACAGCGGATATCAATCCGCTCGGCCAAGCCGTCCCAGCCGTACTGGGCCACCAGGGCAGTGAGAATGGCTTCAAGGGTGACGCCATGCAGCGGGTCTTTCGGTGATTGTGTCATGCAGAACCTTACGGACAGCTCGATTGAGGCAAACCCCGCCACCTTAGCCAAACCAGCGGCCAACCAAAAGCGCAGCGCGGTGCTTGAGATTTTATTTCGAACATAAAAAATGGCCGGGAGCCATTTTTAACGTCGCGTAAAGACGCCACCCGCTGGGTGCGACCTTAATGGCAAGCCATAAAAAATTGTCTGGAACAATTTTTAACGTCGCGTAGCGACGGCCCGAAGG
>NZ_JBAQLP010000081.1:0-71591 GCF_049301935.1 Pseudomonas sp.
CGGGTCATCACCTCGGCGCCTTTGGCGAGGATCAGGTCACGCTTGTCGAGTCGGATGCTGGAGTTCATGCCGGCAAGAATATGACCGGTCGTCTCGCCCCGCCCAGCACTATTGATTTGCGTGATTATCGGCAAGAAGCGGAGCGGGTTTTAGACACAACAAAGCCGCGAACAGGTCGCGGCTTTGTGGGCAGGCGTGAGCCTTAATCAGCGTTGTACGCGCTAACTCGATATTTAGCCGCGCGCGGCTTTGATCACGTCGATGTAAGGCTCGGCAAAGCGTTGATCCTGGATCAGCGCGATAAAGTCATTGCCCTGGGCGTCTTGGGCATTCAGGTCGTAGCCGGCGGCCACGAAAAAGCCGACAAAGCGCTCGAAGTCGTCGATACGCAGGCCACGGTAGGCCTTGATCAGCTTGTGCAGCGACGGTGGCGTGGCATCGGCCGGCTCTACGCTGAGGAACAGCTTGATCGGCTCGTCACCAATCTCTTCGCCAATCACCTGTTTCTTGTCTTTACGCATCACTCACTCCAGCTAACCAGGCCACACGGGGCCGGCAGTGTACCTCCGGGGCGGGTAGCGGCTCAACGCATGCCGCTCAGCCGGCTGTTCTAACACGCACCACGCATGGGTAATAGCCGACTTAGGTCAACACAGCCCACCGCGCCCTGTCCCTATACTGCGCTCAGCCACCTGGGAGTCATTATGTCGCTGCCCTTACCGCCGCTGTTCTCCGCCTGGCGCCAGACCTTGCGCGCCGGCTATGGCTGGAAAAACCTGCGCAGCGACCTGAGCGCCGGGGTCACGGTGGGCATTATCGCCATCCCGCTGGCCATGGCCCTGGCGATTGCCGTCGGGGTGGCGCCGCAGCACGGCCTGTATACGGTGCTGGTGGCCGGTACGCTGATCGCCCTGTTTGGTGGCTCGCGCTTTAACGTCTCCGGGCCGACCGCCGCCTTTGTGGTGATTCTGCTGCCGATCACCCAGCAATTCGGCCTCGGCGGCCTGCTGCTGTGCACCCTGATGGCCGGAGGAATCCTGATTGCCCTCGGGCTGATGCGTGCCGGCCGGCTGATCGAATTTATTCCCTACCCGGTGACGCTGGGCTTTACCGCCGGCATCGGCATCGTCATCGCTACCCTGCAAATCAAGGACCTGCTTGGCCTGCGCCTGACCGGCGAACCGCACAACTACATCGAACAGCTCAACGGCCTGCTGCATGCCCTGCCCAGCCTGCAACTGGGCGACAGCCTGGTGGCGCTGGTGTGCCTGGCGGTATTGCTGATCTGGCCCCGTTGGGTGCCGAAAGTACCGGGGCATCTGGTGGCGCTGACCATCGGCGCCTTGCTCGGGCTGTTGCTGGAAAGCCTGCAGATTCCCGTGGCGACCCTGGGCGAACGCTTCAGCTACAGCCTGGGTGGCATCGAACACCCGGGTATTCCGCCGTTTCTGCCAAGTTTTATCTGGCCCTGGCACTTACCGGGTGCCGATGGCCAAGCGCTGGTGGTGAGCTTCGAGCTGTTCCGCCAACTGCTCGCCCCGGCCTTTGCCATCGCCATGCTCGGGGCGATTGAATCGCTGCTCTGCGCCGTGGTCGCCGATGGCATGACCGGCAGCAAGCACGACCCCAATGGCGAGCTGATCGGCCAGGGCATCGGCAATCTGCTCGCGCCGCTATTCGGCGGCATCACCGCCACTGCCGCGATTGCCCGTAGCGCCGCCAACGTGCGCGCCGGGGCTTACTCGCCACTGGCGGCGATTACCCATGCCGGGGTGGTGCTGATCGCCATCCTGTTTCTCGCCCCCTTGTTCAGCTACCTGCCGATGGCAGCGCTGGCGGCTTTGCTGCTGGTGGTGGCATGGAACATGAGCGAACCGCGGCATGTACGCCATACCCTGCGCATCGCCCCGCGCAGTGACGTGCTGGTGCTACTGACCTGCCTGATCCTCACCGTGCTGTTCGATATGGTACTGGCCGTGGGCGTCGGCCTGCTGCTGGCGGCCGGGCTGTTTATCAAACGCATGAGCGACCTGACCGATACCGAAGCGCTGCCCAAGCACTTTCACCAGGCGCTCAATGACCTGCCCGAACACGTGCTGGCCTACGCGATTCGCGGGCCGCTGTTTTTCGGCGCAGCGGAAAAGGCCCTGAGCGTGCTCAGGCGCTTTACCCCAGGGGTGAAGGTGGTGATCGTCGATATCAGCGCCGTGCCGCTGCTGGATATGACCGCCATCGCCGCGCTGGACAATGTGCTGCGCGATTACCGTGAGCAGCAGGTCGGACTGATATTGAGCGGGCCGACGGCCCAGGTACGCCTGCAATTGCGCCGTGCCGGCATAGTGCGAGTTGAAGGTGAGCTGGCTTATGTCCGTGACCTTGTTCAGGCCAGGGAGAAGGCGCTGCGCTGGCTGGCGCCAAAGACCGATGGAGAATCAACGGTGGCTTAGAGCCCATGTTTACTCGCAGGGCCTGCGATTTCGTAGCCTGGATAAGCGCAGCGCAATCCGGGAGCACAGCCACCCCGGATTGCGCCAAGGCTTATCCGGGCTACCAAGGCCCACTATGGCAGCCCCGGACTACAGACCTTTAAGGGCGTAGATACCCGGCGCATTGCGCCAGTAGCCTTTGTAATCCATGCCGTAGCCAAACACGTAGCGATCGACGCAGGGCATGCCGACGTAATCGGCCTTGAGGTCGGGGCGTGCCTTGCGGTCGTGGGCCTTGTCTACCAGCACGGCGATGCGCACGTTCTTGGCACCGGCATGCCGGCAAAAATCGATGATTGCACCGAGGGTGTGCCCTTCATCGAGGATGTCGTCGATGATCAGCACATCGCGGTCGATAAAGGAGATTTCCGGCTTGGCTTTCCAGAACAGCTCGCCGCCGCTGGTTTCATTGCGGTAGCGGGTAGCGTGCAGGTAGGACAATTCCAGGGGGAAGTTGAGCTTGGGCAGCAGCTTGCCGGAGAAGATCAGCCCGCCGTTCATCACACAGAACACCACAGGGTTGCTGTCGGCCATCTCGCTGTTGATGGCCGCCGCCATGGCGTCGATAGCCACCTCGACCTCGGCATTGCTGTGCAAGCAATCGGCTTCGGCCATGACTTGGCGGATATGCGCGAGATCGACGGACATGCTGTTTCCTCTTGAGAGCGGGACGCTCAGACCAGAAAGCTGATCGATGCGTCAAAATAAAAAATCGCCGGGAGTGATTTTTAACGTCGCGCAGCGACGGCCCGGAGGGTGGCCGCCAGGGATGGCAGGCCATAAAAGCCGGCAAAGGTACCTATCTGCGTAGAGCAGAGCAAGGACCGGCAGACAAACAAGGCAATTTGCTGGCAACAGGCGAAATTTAGACGCTAATTGCCGATTTCACCCAGGCCCTGGGCAGCATTTGGACGAGCCAATGCTTTAATCTAGGCCAGTTTTTTACCCGTCCTGCCGGAGACCCCGCCATGCCCATCCTCGAGATCCGCCACCCGCTGATCCGCCATAAACTCGGCCTGATGCGCCGCGCCGATATCAGCACAAAGAACTTCCGCGAACTGGCCCAGGAAGTCGGTGCACTGCTGACCTATGAAGCGACCAAGGATCTGCCGCTGGAGAACTGCGAAATCGATGGCTGGTGCGGCACCGTGCAGGTGGAAAAGATCTCCGGCAAGAAGATCACCGTGGTGCCGATCCTGCGCGCCGGCATCGGCATGCTCGAAGGCGTGCTCAGCCTGATTCCGGGGGCCAAGGTCAGCGCCGTGGGCGTGGCGCGCAACGAGCAAACCCTGCAAGCGCACACCTACCTGGAAAAGCTGGTGCCGGAAATCGACGAGCGCCTGGCGATGATCATCGACCCGATGCTCGCCACTGGCGGCTCGATGGTCGCCACCATCGACCTGTTGAAAAAAGCCGGCTGTAAGGAGATCCGCGCCATGGTCCTGGTCGCCGCGCCTGAGGGCATCAAAGTGGTCAATGACGCGCACCCGGATGTGCTGATTTTCACCGCCTCCATCGACCAGTGCCTGAACGAGCACGGCTATATCATTCCCGGCCTCGGTGATGCCGGCGACAAGATTTTCGGCACCAAACAGAAGGACGCCTAAGCATGCAGGACGAATACAACGACCCACTCTGGCGCCAGGGCATTTCCGGCGCGCAGATGCTGTTTGTGGCTTTCGGCGCCCTGGTGCTGATGCCGCTGATCACCGGCATGGACCCCAACGTTGCACTGTTTACCGCCGGTATCGGCACCCTGCTGTTCCAGCTGGTAACCGGCCGCCAGGTACCGGTATTTCTGGCCTCCAGCTTTGCCTTTATCGCACCGATTCTCGCCGCCAAGGGTGAGTTCGGCCTGCCCGCCGTGCTCGGCGGCATTATCGCCTCCGGCCTGGTGTATATCCTGCTCAGCGCCGTGGTGCGGGTTAAAGGCGTCGGCTTTATCGACCGCCTGCTGCCGCCAGTGGTGATTGCTCCGGTGATTATTTCCATCGGCCTGGCGCTGTCGCCCGTGGCGGTGAACATGGCCATGGGCAAAGCCGGCGATGGCAGCGCGCAACTGGTGCCGTATGAAACCGCCATGCTGATCTCCATGGCGGCGCTGGTTACCACCGTGCTGGTCGCCGCCATGGGCCGTGGCCTGCTGCGTCTGGTGCCAATCCTTGCGGGGATTATCGTCGGCTGCATCGTCGCGGCGTTCTGCGGGGTGATCGACACCAGCGCCGTGGCCAGCGCGCCCTGGCTGGCGATTCCGGCATTCGTGACGCCCGAGCTGCATTGGGGCGCGATTCTCTACATCGTCCCGGTCGCCCTGGCGCCGGCCATCGAGCATATAGGCGGCGTGGTGGCGATTGGCAGCGTGACCGGCAAGAACTTTATCCAGAAGCCCGGCCTGCACCGCACCCTGCTGGGTGACGGCCTGGCCACCTCGGCTGCTGGCCTGTTCGGCGGGCCACCGAATACCACCTATGCGGAAGTCACCGGCGCGGTGATGCTGACCAAGAACTACAACCCGAAGATCATGACCTGGGCGGCCTGCTTCGCCATCGGCCTGGCCTTTGTCGGCAAGTTCGGCACTGCGCTGCAGAGCATCCCGGTGCCGGTAATGGGCGGCATTCTCTGCCTGCTGTTCGGCTCCATCGCGGTGGTGGGCCTGAACACCCTGATCCGCCATCAGGTCGATCTGACCGAGGCGCGCAACCTGATCATCGTCTCGGTGACCCTGGTGTTCGGCATCGGCGGCATGGTGATCGGCACCAGCGACTTCGCCCTCTCCGGCATTTCCCTGTGCGCCATCTGCGCCCTGCTGCTCAACCTGCTGCTGCCAGGCAGCCAGGGCTGGCGCGGCAAGACCGTGCTGGAAGAGCCGGACCTGTAGCCTGCTTAGACTGCGTGGAAGCCCCTGAACGGGAACAGGCCACAACACACGCCTCAATTGCGTCGGGGCGTTTGCCTTATTGGCGGCCAACCATTAGCAGCTTTTTATGGACCAACCGATAAACGTCGCACGCGCGGCGTTTGAATAGCCGAACGATTACGGTAGGCTTTGCCGCTTCTTTTATAAGGAGTAATGCCCATGGCCCGCGCCACTGCCCGTCACATCTTGGTTGCCAGCGAAGACAAGTGCAACGAACTGAAAGCCGCAATCGAAGGCGGTGCCGACTTCGCCCAGGTCGCCAAAGACAACTCCAGCTGCCCATCCAGCCGCAGCGGCGGTGATCTCGGCTCGTTCGGCCCAGGCCAGATGGTCAAGGAATTCGACACCGTGGTATTCAGCGCACCGATCAACGTGGTGCAAGGCCCGGTGAAGACCCAGTTCGGTTATCACCTGCTGGAAGTGACCAGCCGCCAGGACTGATCCTGCCTGCTCGCCGGGCCGCCCAGGCCCGGCGAATACCTGCGTTTCGCGCAGCGCCGCCAGGCACCGCGCCACTGATCAACAAGCGCAAACCTCGGGCGATAGCCAGGTATACTCGCCGGCCTTTTCTTCTCGCCCCCGCGGACCTTGCCATGACCCAGACTCCAGCCGCTGAACCCACCCTCGCCGTTCAGCCTGCCGACAGCGCCGCGCCACTCACTGATCAGGCTGCGCCTAAAGCCGCCGGTTTTGCCTCGCTGTTTGGCGCCGCCAAGGCTGCTTCCGGCAAACAGGACGACCAGCCCTGGCACCAGAAGGGCAACAAGTCTGCTCACGAAAAAAAGATCGGCCCAGCGCCCAGTGGCACTCGTCGCTCCATGGGCAAGCGCTAGACCCAGCGCGCGCGCAGACGCTCCTGCAGCCAGCCGCCGCAAGAATTCAGCAGCAAGCCGAGCATCACCAGCAGTGCACCGACGAGCTGCAGGCCACTGAGGCGCTCATCAAGCAGCAGCGCTGAAGAAGTCAGCCCGACCACCGGCACCAGCAGCGAGAACGGTGCCACCTGGCTGGCCGGATAACGCGACAGCAAGCGACTCCACAGGCCATAGCCGAGGATGGTCGCGCCAAACGCCAGATAGATCAGCACCAGCAGCGTATCCAGGCTGAAACCGCGCAGTGCCGCCTCAATCGCCTGCGGCCCCTCCAGCAGCCAGGACAGCGCAAAGAACGGCAGCGGCGGAATCAGGCTGCCCCACACCACCAGCCCCACCAGATTCACCTTGCCCAGCTTGCGCGTGACGATATTGCCCAGCGCCCACATGGCGGCGGCGCACAAGGTCAGCAGAAAACCGGCCAGGGTCATCAGGCCATTGCCCTGCGCACCAATCAGCAGCAAACCGCCGGCAGCCACCAGCAAGCCGAACAGGTTGACCAGGCGAAAGCGCTCACCCAGCAACAGCACGGCAAACAGCAGGGTAAACAACGCCTGTGATTGCAGCACCAGCGATGCCAGGCCGGCCGGCATGCCAACGGACATGGCGGAGAACAGAAAGGCGAACTGCCCCAGCGAGATGGTCAAGCCATAGGCCAGCAGCCAGCGCAGCGGAATCTGCGGGCGCTTGATAAACAGCACGGCCGGGAAGGCCGCCAGCAGAAAGCGCAGCGCACCCAATAACATCGGCGGCATGTTATCCAGGCCGATCTTGATCACCACAAAGTTCATGCCCCAGACGATGATCACCACCAGGGCCAGTAATAAATCCTTGGGCTGCATAAGCACTCCGGATTAATGCGTCAGCCCCTATTAAAGTGGCCAGCAGCGTCATGACGCCCATACAGAACCCCGGCAAATAAGCCGTACAGCAGGCGCCGCGGTATGACCACTGGGCAGATTGCAGCGCCATAGGTGCCGCCAGCGCCTCGAAGGGCTAGAATCGCCACCTCACCTATCAACCCATCCGTAACGACGAGACCACCCATGGGCGCCCAGTGGAAAGCCAAACCTAAAGAAGCCGCGGCCAATGCCAGAGGCAAGATCTTCGGCCGCTTGGTCAAGGAAATCATGATCGCCGCCCGCAACGGCGCCGACCCGGACCTGAACCCCAAGCTGCGCCTGGCGATCCATCAGGCGAAGAAAGCCTCGATGCCCAAGGAAACCCTCGACCGGGCGATCAAGAAAGGCGCCGGCCTGCTGGGCGACACCGTGACCTTCCACTCCGCCACCTATGAGGGTTTCGCTCCGCATCAGGTGCCGGTGATCATCGAGTGCCTGACCGACAACATCAACCGCACCGTGGCGGAAATCCGCGTGCTGTTCCGCAAGGGCCAGATGGGCGCCTCCGGTTCGGTGACCTGGGATTTCGACCACGTCGGCATGATCGAGGCCAGCACTGAGAGCGCTGCCGACCCGGAAATGGCCGCCATCGAAGCCGGCGCCCAGGACTTTGAGCCCGCCGAAGACGGCAACACGCTGTTTATCACCGAGCCGACCGACCTCGACGCCGTGTGCCGCGCACTGCCGGAGCAAGGTTTTAGCGTCAACTCGGCGAAAATCGGCTATATCCCGAAAAACCCGGTGAGCAGCCTTAGCGCCGAGCAACTGGAAGAAGTCGAAGCCTTCCTCGAAGCCCTGGACGCACACGATGACGTGCAGAACGTCTATGTCGGGCTTTCCGGCTAACCCTAGACTGACCAGGCCCGCCGTGCAGGATGCGCCGCGGGCCCCCGAGCGGCACAGACCAATGTGCGCAGTTCGTCGAATTGACCGATTGCCCCCTGCCCGCGCCCCACAAAGCGGGTAGAATCGCCGCCCGCCGCGCCACCAGCACCCGGCGTGTACACAAGGACGTTGTCACACAGGAGTCTTACCGTGCACAAGTTTCTGATTCTGGCTGCCTGCCTGCTGCTCGGCGCCTGCGCCAGCAACCCGCAGATGACCTACCAGCAAGCGGTCAAGGCGGGCAAAAGCCCGATGGCCAAGAGCGCCCTTGAGGCCATCCACAACACCCAGGCCATTCCGCTGCCGCTCAACCCTGGCCTGCTGGCACCGCAATGGCCGATCAGCGCCGACGAGCCGCGCCTGGATTTCGGCAGCTCGATTTCCAACTACCGGATCTTTTCCCTGCAACTGAAAAAAGGCGAGCGCTACACCCTCAATGTGCATTCGCTGTGCAACCAGCCGTGCATGGGCGTCAGCAAATACGCCCTGAAGCCACGCGCCATGCTGCTGGACGCCTACGGTGCGGTGATTGCCGACAAGCCCTCGCATGCCGAGGCCTTGGTCGGGCAGATCAGCCTGAGCTGGGATGGTGAAGCCGCCGAAGATGGCACCTACTACCTGCTGGTGGCCGCCGACAACGACGACATCGGCGAGACCATCGTGATCGACGATGTGTGGGTCAATAACTCGCCCCTGATGGCGGTCAAGGTTGATATGCACAGCTCGCCGTTCGGCAAGATCAGCGCATTCACCACCCCGCGCAACAACTGAAGACGAAACCCGGCGAGCCGCAACGGCTCGCCGGGCAGCACTCTTTCACCCTGAAACGCCCGCGCCATACTGCCTCGCCGCGCCGGTCAACAACGCCTCGCGCACCCACTTATTGATCCATCGCAAGATGCTCTACGCCCAGCGGCCTTAGCCTATACCGATGACTTACCGAGGGACTGCCCTCGCACTGCCATCGACGAGGTTCCCATGAGCATCACCTCTGCCAGCATCTGCGCGGCGGCCGACCAACTGCAGGGTTTTGTCGGTTTCAATGCCAAGACCGGGCGCTATATCGTGCGTTTCTGCGAAGACTCCTTCGGCCTCGACGTGCTCGAACAGAGCATCACCCCCACCTGCGAATTCGTCTGGCGCGCCTTTGACGGCGAGCTGATGAACCTCGACCGCGCGCGCCTGCAGCTGCTGCTGGAACAGAATGTCGATGAGCGCCTGAATATCAGCGAACCGCTACGGGCCTACATGCGCCGCACCGACCTGCCGGAAATCAGCGCCGAGCGCCGGCGCCTTAACGCCTGAGCGGCTAACTCGCTTGCCGCGACCTGGGGCAGGCACACAGCTGCGGTGGATTTCGACACAGCAGCAGCCAGGCTGGCTGTGCGGCATGCAGCCTTCGCACTCCGACATGGAGCAGCAGCGCGCGCCGGTTAAGCTGGAGCACAACGACCACCTCGCCGCGGTCTGGAGCATGGCCAACGTTGAGCGCGAGCGGCGTCAGCTGATCGAACTGCATAACCCGCTACTGCCCAGCGGCGCGAACTGCGGTTCAGTCCGTCGTCGAGTGTGCGCCAGGCGCAGGCGGCGCCAGAGTGGTTTGCACCACAGTGCGGCTGTGCGCGCCGAAGCGCTGAAACAGCTCCACCAGCAACTGTTCCAGCAGCGGATCGGCTTGCGCCTGAGCCAACTGATTGCCACCACTAAAACCCGGAGCTGCCGACGGCTTGCGCGCGAGCCACTGGCCGATCAACTCATCCAAAGCATCAGCACTGGCATAGGACTCGGCCGCAACGACCTGCTGCGCATAGTCCACCGAATAGGCCGGATAGTCGCCCGATGGATTCTGCGTAAAGGCCTGCAACAGCGGCGATGCCGTCTGCTCATTCATCAGCTGCTGCATGCGTTCCAGCTGGTACTCCTCGATGGCCGTGTGCCGGTCCGCGACGCGGGCAATCGCCGCCAGGCGATCTTCGGGATAACCCGCTGCGCCTTTGAGGGCGATCAGCATCAGCTCAGCTGTGGCAAAGCCCGGCACGGTCTTGGCGTGGTAGGGCTGGGTCAGGTCTTGCATGTAGTGCAGGGCCCAGCCGAGAAAACGGTACCCCCAGTAATCATGGCCACTTTCCAGGGCCAGCCGGGCCAAGCCGCTGTACTGGTAGATGCGCCAATGCGGCAGGGTGCGGCGCAGATAGGGCGCCGCCTGCAACACCAGCTCCGGCTCGTGGTAGTAGCCAATATGGAATGGCGCCTGGGAGGAATACTCGAAGCGCGCATCACCAAAGGGTTGCTCACCAAAGTTGTACTGCCCGCCGGCTTCGCCGGGGTTGTCACTGAACAGATTGATGTCGTGGCCATAGTCCGGCTCATCGGCCGCACTGCTGAGCACCTGCACCGCACTCACCGCCTCACCTGGCTGCAAGGCCAGATAACGCCAGTGGCTCCAGGGGCCAATCTTGCGAAACACCAGCACCTGCTCGGCGGCCAGAGGCGGGCGGCCATCATCGGCCTGCCCCGGCAATTGCTGCACGAAACCGGCCAGGCGAATCTGCGGATTGATCCGCAGCGCCTGCACAAACGCACGGCGTCTGTCGGCCGCAGCGGTTGCTGCAGCGCTAAAGCGCAAGGCATCCGGACGCGCTGGGTAGTCGGCAAAATGTGCGCGGGCAAAGGCTTCCTGCTGATCCAGCAGCAGCTCGATGGCCGGCGCCTGCGCGTCGAGAAAAGCCTCCAGCGGCTGGTAACGCAACGTGCGCTGCAACTCCGGCACGGCCTGCAACGCCAACTGACTGCCCAGCGAGTGGTTGGACCAGGCCAGCGCGCTTAACGGCTGGCACGCCAGACAACAGGCAGAGAGCAACAGGAGCAATGGCTTCACGGAGACTCCGACAGCGAATGGCAGGGCAAAGGCGCGTAGCCTAACGCCAGAGCCGCCATCTGCCACTGTCGGATCAAGTCAGCCCAGTCACCAATTGGGCAGCGCGCCATCAACCCAAATAGATTGGGTTAAAGCACAAACACCGCAGCCGCCACCAATAGCCCAGTCACCAGTAGCAACGCGAGCGCCAGCAGGGGTTTGTTTAGGCCGCTTGGCGCACTGGCGGGCACAGCCGCCGCATGCAGCGGGCTGGCCTGCGCGGCCTTGCGCAGCGGGTTGGCCTGGCCGCTCGACGAGCTGGACAGCGGCGCCGTTTTTAGCGGTTTGGGCAGATCCACGGCACGCATAAACAGCGTGGCATCTTCATCCTCGCTAGGCGCCACGGTGCCTTTCGGACCGATCACCAACAGGCTGACCGAGCCCATCTTCAACTGGTCGCCCGGCTGCAGCACCGCCGTGGCAACCTTCTGCTGGTTGACCAGCAGACCATTGGCCGATGCCAGGTCCTTGACCTCCAGCACGTCATCCTTGAGGTAGAACTCGCAGTGCCGGCGCGACAACGCCTGATCACTGAAACACAGCTCGCACTTCACCGAGCGGCCAAAGGTCATGGAACCGTTGATATGGAATTTCTTGCCTTCGTGCTCGCCCTGAATCACCTGCAAATACCAGCGCGCAGCCTGTTCGGCCTTGGTCTTGCTGCGCGCCGGGTCGACCAGCAACAGCTCCACCGCGCCCAGGCGCACGCGGTCGTCAGCACGCAGCTGAAAGCGCGTAGTAATGCGTTCGTCATTGACGAAGGAGCCGCTCGAACTACCAACATCAGTCAGGTAATAGAGACCATGGTCCTGGCGAATTTCCGCGTGGAACGGGCCAATGCCCGGGTCCACCAGCACCAGGCTGTTGCGGCTGTCCTGGCCGATGGTGAAACGCTCGTCGACCAGCCAGATCGGCGCCTGACGATTATCACTGAAGTGAATTCTGAGCATCTGCGCACTCCGCCAAAATCAGTTAACCAGCCACCCGTGAACCCGTCGCCCTCTGAATCACCTGCAGGCACTACGGGCCAAGGCGCGCATGCTGCCTGCCAATCGGTCCGGTAGCAATACGCCAGCATGACGACTTAATCAAATAGGTTGTTCCACAGCCGCTTGACCGGGTTAACCGATTTAGCCGGGGCCGCCTGCTCGGCTGCCGCAGGTCGGCGTCGAGGCGTCTGGGCCAAGCGTACGCGCTGTGCGTGGCTATCCAGCAGCCGCAACAGCTGCTCATTGGCCGGCTCCACTTCCAGGCCCTGCTGCACCAGCGCCAGGGCCAGGGCAAACTCGCGGCGCTTGTAGGCCGCTTCGCTTTGCTCGATATAGCGCTGCGCCACCCGGTTGATCCCGGCCAGGGCCAGCAGGTTGTCCGGCTCCCAGGCCAGCACCTGGCGGAAGTAGTAAGTGGCGCTGTCATCTTCGGGCAACAGCAACTGCTGATCGCTCAGGCGCTGCTCAGCCAGTTGCAGGTACTGGTTGATTCGCGCTTGCAGCACACGCGCCAGGCCATCCAGAGCTTGGGGATGGTCCGCATCCAGCGCCAGCACCTGGCGGAACAGGTAGTCGGCATTGTCCTCTGGCGGCTCCAGCAGGCTGCCGCTTTGCAGGCGCAGTTCGGCGCGCGCCAGGTACTCGCTGATCTGCTTCTGCTGATACAGGTAATATCCACCGCCGGCCGCACCGGCCAGCAGCAACACACCGGCGAGCAGCCAGAGCCACAGCGCACTGCGTGCAGTTTTACCTCCGGCCGGTTTACCCAGGCTCAGCGCCGGGGCGATACGCGTGCTGTCCGGGTCATCGCGGATCAGCTCATCCAGGCTGGCCAGTAGCACCTTGCAGTCGGCAAAGCGCTCATCCGGATCTTTCGCCAGCATGCGCTCAAGCAGCCACTGGTAGTTCTGCAACTGCGCCGGCAACTGCGGCACGTCCATCTGCAGGTGGTTCATCACGGTCTGGGTGTAATTGGCCGCGCGGTAGGGATTACTGCCAGTGAGCATCTCCAGCAGGATCACCCCCAGGCTGTAGATATCACTGCGTGCGTCCAGGGCCTGACACTGCGCCTGCTCAGGGCTGCTGTAGGACGGGCTGCCGACGGCGATGCCAAACTGGGTCAGGTCATGATCCAGCTCGACTTCCTTGGCCACGCCGAAATCGGTGATCACCGCCGTGCCGTCGCGGCGAAAGAGGATGTTGGCCGGTTTGATATCGCGGTGTACCAGGCCCTGGTCATGCACCACGGCCAGGCCGCTGGCCACCTGCTGAACGATCCGCAGGGCGCGCGGCAGCTCGAACACCTCGCCCTTGTGCTGCGCCAGATCGCCACCAGGGACAAACTCCATGGTCAAGTAATGGCGACCATCGGCCAACTGGTCGATGTCATAGATGGTGATGATCGAGGGGTGATGCAGGGACGCCACGATGTGGCCTTCCTTGAGAAAGCGCTGGCTGAACGCCTGATCATCGGCGCTCAGCAGCACTTTGATCGCCACCTTGCGCTGCAGCGACGCCTGGGTGGCCAGGTACACCTCGGCCATGCCGCCTTTACCCAGGCGACCGTGCACCTGATAACCGGGAATCTCGAGCAATTGTTCAGTCATGGGGGTCAATGCACACCGGCAGGTTAGGGCTTGCGGGAGGTAAACAGGCGGCTGAGCAAACCTTGCGGTTTGGCCTCGACGCTGGGCACGGTCGCAGCACGGCCGAGCACGATACAGGAGATATTATCCTTGCCGCCCAGTTCGTTGGCCTGCGCCAGCAGCTGCTCCACCAGCTGATCGAGGGTCTGGGCGTTGCTGCACAGCTGCTGAATCTGCGCATCGTCCAGCTCGCCGGTCAGGCCGTCGCTGCATAGCAGCAACAACTCATGCTCACCGAGTACGCCCTGCTGCAAGCCAACCTGCAACGGCTGATCATCGCGGCCCAGGCACTGCAGGATGACATTGCGCTGCGGATGGCTACGCGCCGCCTCGACGCTCATCTGCCCGGCATCGATCATCGTCTGCACCCAGCTGTGATCGTGGCTCAACCGCTCAATATGCCCGGCGCTGACCCGGTAGGCGCGGCTGTCGCCGACCCAGGCAATGCTGAACGCGGCGCCCTCAAAACGCACCGCCACCAGGGTCGTGCCCATGCCGCGCTGCTCATCGGCACGCGCCACGCTGAGAATCGCCCGGTTGGCCGCATGCACCGCCTCAACCAATTCCAGGCCTTCGGCGCAGGCCGACTGCAGCGTCTGCAACGCCAGGGCGCTGGCCACCTCACCGCATTGATGGCCGCCCATGCCGTCAGCAATCGCCCAGAGTTTCAGCTGTGGGCAACACAACAGAGCGTCTTCATTGTGCTCGCGCACCCGCCCAGGCACGCTGTGGCCGGCGTAAATCAGGGCTTGATCCATCTACGTCTCGACATAGGAGTTTAACAGTCGCACCGCAGCCATACTGCAGCGGCGCAAGTGCCCATGATGCGGCGGCAAACTCAAACTGTCATCGCCAGTCGCTGCTTTTGCCAGAGAACTGTTAACCAGTCGAAGTCAATCCTGCCCCGAGCCGCCCGTATAACGCCCCAGCTACTCGGTCAATATGGGCGTAGACTCGAGACACCAGCCTCGCCTCACCGCGAGGGGATGGCCCGCTCCAGAACATTCAACCACGACATTGTCAGAGGTGAAGATCATGAGCAAAGGTATGGATTCGAAGAAACAAGTGAAGAAAAAGCCGCTGAAAACCGCCAGCGAAAAGCGCCTGGACAAGAAAGACAAGCACGGTACGAAAACCCTGCTCGGCAGCCACGCCGCCAATGTCTAAGGCATCGGCCTGAGGCAAGCATCGCGCTTGCGCTCAGGCACCCACCAACCGCCGCAGCAGTACCCGCAATGCACTACCGCCTACTCCCCGCCCCGCTTAAACCCCTTGCCGATAGGTTCTACCGCAGCCAACGCTCAGCCATGCGCACCAGCGCGGTCGAGCAGGTCTGGGTGGCCGAACACCCGGAGATTGTCGCGGCCCTGTGTTTGCGCACAATTGACGGCGGCCACTGGCTAACCAGCCTGCTGGTCGCCCCTCCTCTGCGCCGACAAGGCTTGGCCCGGCAACTGATCGAGCATGCGCTGACCGACTGCACGGCACCTGTCTGGCTGTTCTGTCGTCCTGAACTCAGCGACTTCTACCAGCGCCTGGGCTTTGCTCCTTGCACTGACCTGCCGCCGCCGCTGACTGAGCGCCTGGCCCGCTATCAGCGCAGCAAAAGCCTGTTGGCATTGGTACGCAAGCCCTGAAACTGACAGTGCTAGAGGTTGTAATCCGCCCACTGCCAGCAAACCGCTCGGCAGATAGCCGTAAATACTGGCACTGTGCTCAACTTTACTATTGCTATCGCCAAGGCAAGCTCGGCATGCTTAGCTTATAACAACGACAATAATGGTCTTTCTCTATGCGGATATCGCGGTTGCTCAGGCGCCTGCGTAATGACTTTCAGTTGTCCATCATTACGCTGATGGGCCTATTTGGCGTGCTAGGTATTTCTCCCTATGCGGTTTACCGGCTTAGTACCGGTAACTACCTGGTAGGTTCAGCTGACACTGTCATGGTCGCCTCTACCGTGTTCGCCGTGCTCTACGCCTGGCGCACTGGCGACACGGTCAAACCCGGCATCTACCTGGCCACTATTTTTTCTGCCGGCGCGACCCTGATCGCCATCAACCTGGGCATCAATGGCCTGTTCTGGATCTACCCGCTGATCCTCTTCAATTTCTTTATGGTGTCGCCCGTCAAGGCCTTGCTGGCCACCATTCTGATGCTCACCACCCTGGTCAGTTACGGCCAGCTAAACCCGGGGACGGTGTTTGAAAGTGACTACCAGATGATCTCGTTTCTGGTCACCAGCATGATGGCCAGCACCCTCAGCTTCGTTTTTGCCTACCGCACCAGCCGCCAGCGCGAGCAACTGCAGCAACTGGCGATCCATGACCCGCTGACTGGCGCACGCAACCGCCGGGCAATGAATGAAGAACTGAAGATCGCCGCCTCCATTTTCCGCCGCCACGGCAACAGTTACGGCGTACTGGTGATGGACCTGGATCATTTCAAACGGATCAACGATAACCACGGCCATCAGGCCGGCGACCAGGTGCTGGTGGACTTTGTCGAACTGATCAAACGCTCATCGCGCAAGGAAGACCGGCTGTTCCGCTTTGGCGGCGAGGAGTTTCTCCTGCTGTTGCCCAACACCGAGCGCGCCGGCCTGCTGGCGGCCGCGCAACACCTGCAGCAGCAAGTGGCGCAGCACCTGCGCGGCCCTGGCGGGGCGGTGACCATGTCGGTTGGCGGAGCCATCCTGCGCCGTGACGAGCATTGGGAAAGCATGCTGCAGCGCGCCGATGAGCGCCTCTATCGCGCCAAAAATGCTGGGCGCGACTGCATCGTCATCGATGAAACCGCCACCGCGCCTCTCAGCTGCCTGTAACCGCTGCCACCCTACAACGCCCGTATATCAGGCCGATTTCTGCTCCGTCGGCGAGGCACTACACTGAACCCATAATCACCAAAAGCCACGTCACAGGCAGACTCAGGGGATTCTGCGACTGTTAGCCACATGAGGTGCAGCATGAACAGGCACTTTTACATCAGCGACAATCTAGATGACCTCGAACGTCTGGAAAACGAACTGGAAGCCGGTGGCATCCGTACCGAGCAGATCCATGTGTTAAGCGAAAATGATCGCGAACTCGAACACCACCACCTGCACGAAGTCTCACCCCTGCTGAAAAAAAACCTGGTCAACTCAGGCCGCAAAGGCATGCTGATTGGCGCGGGACTGGCGGCAGTGGTTATCGCGCTGGCGCATTTCAGCGGATGGAGCAATAGCCCGGCAGGCTGGACTCCCTTTGCCTTTCTGGCGGTGGTATTGCTCGGTTTTGGTGCCTGGGAAGGTGGCTTTCTCGGTATTCAGCGCAACAACAGTTACTTCGAGCGCTTCGAGCCCAGCCTGCACATGGGCAAGCATGTGTTCTTCGTTGATGTCGCCGATAACCAGGAAGCCGTGCTGGAACAGGTCGTCAGGCAACACCCCATGCTGCAGATGGCCGGTACCGGCGTCGCAACACCTTACTGGCTGCTGCTCTTGCAACAAAAATGGCATCAGTTCAGGAAGAGCATCTAGCTCTGCGGCTTGAGTGACCTGAGCGCCACAGCGGCCCTGCGTCTGGGCAGTTGCTGGTGCGTTGTAACAATTCAGGCTCGGTATGGTCTATTGCCGACACCTCACACAGAGCACTGCCATGAAAAGACGCTCCCTGCTCAAGGGGATGGCCCTGTTGCCAGCCCTGCCCCTGCTCGGTCACGCCCCGTTCAGCCTGGCGCAAGCCATCGCCAGCAGCGTGACGCCCCTGGACAAACCCCACAGCGATTGGCGCGGTCTGCTCACGCCACAAGCCTATGCCGTTCTCTTCGAAGAAGACACCGAAGCCCCCGGCAGCAGCCCACTGAATCAGGAAAAACGCGACGGCACCTACCTCTGCGCCGCCTGCTACCTGCCGCTGTTCGCCAGCCAGGATAAATATGAAAGCGGCACCGGCTGGCCCAGCTTTACCCAGCCGATTGCCGGGCATATGGGCACCAAGCGCGACTTCAAGCTGTTCTACCCACGCACCGAATACCACTGCGCACGCTGCGGCGGGCATCAGGGTCATGTCTTCGACGACGGCCCGAAACCGCGCGGCGAACGCTGGTGCAACAACGGCGTGGCCTTGCGCTTTATCCCCAAAGGCGAAGCCCTACCTGAGCTGCGGAGCTAAACATGACAGTTACCCCCTCTACCTGGCACCGCCGTCTGCTGGCCAGCAGCATCCTCGTTCTGGGCGGCCTGCTGGCTGCCTGTGAACCCACCGCCGCGCAGGCGCCGCAGCCACAAACCAATGCGCAGGCGGTGAAAAACCCCGGCGTGGCGATCTTTGCCGGCGGCTGTTTCTGGTGCACCGAAGCGGATTTCGACAAAGTCCCCGGCGTACTTGAAACCACATCTGGCTATATCGGCGGGCATGTCGACAACCCCACCTACGAGCAAGTCTCGGCCGGCAGCAGCGGGCATATCGAAGCGGTACGAGTGCGCTTCGACCCGAACAAGACCAGCTACGCCCAATTACTGGAAGCCTTCTGGCCCACCATTGACCCGGTGACCGCCAACGCCCAGTTCTGCGACCGTGGGCCGCAGTACCGCAGCGCGATCTTCTACAGCACGGCAGAAGAACAGCAGCTGGCCGAAGCCTCGAAAGCCGCCTTGGAGAAATCCGCGCGCCTACCCGCCCCGGTGGTCACGGAAATCCTCGCCGCCAGCACCTATTACCCGGCCGAGGACTATCACCAGGACTACTACCAACGTAATCCGCTGCGCTACACCTACTACCGCAACGGCTGCGGCCGTGACCAGCGCCTGGAGCAACTCTGGGGCAAGAAGTAGTAAGCCGCGCTCGCCTGCTTGCCCCGAAAGCTCAAGCGGCCAATGGCGCAGAGCCTCTGCGCCAGCTAAGTAGGCTGTGGCCGAGCAGCGCCAGGAGAATGATGCTCCCCCCGAGCAACACCTGGCCACTGGGGGCCTCGTCAAGCAGCCACCAGACCCACAAGGGCCCCAGCACCACTTCCAGGAGCAGCAACAAGCCAACCTCGGTGGCACTGATCCAGCGCGGGCCCAGCTGAATCAGCATAAACGCCAGCGGCAGTAGCACACCGGCCATCAGAGCCAGCACCAGCCATTGCTGCACGGCAAAATCCGCCGTGCCGCCAAAGACGAACCCCAGTAGCGATACCAACAGCGCACCGGGAATCAAGGCCGGGCTCATGTCCACTGTCGGCCGACTGCGCGCCAGGGTGAAATTACCGGCCAGCAAGGTGGCCGCCACCAGCGCCAGCAGATTACCGCTCAGGCTGCTGCCCGGCGACTCATCAATGACGATCAACAGCACGCCACCCAGGCACCACAGAATCGCCAACAGGGTACGCAGGGCCAGGCGCTCGCCCAGCCAAACCCAGGCCAGGGCGGCCGCAATCAGCGGCGATAGACTGAAGATCAGTAAGGTACTGGCCGCTCCAGCCAACCCCATGGCATGCACAAAGCACAGGGTACTGACGCAGTAGCAGAGCGCGCAGCCAACGCCGGTCCAGCCGCAGCGGCGAAACACCGCCGGCAGCTCGCCACCATAGCGCCAAGTCAACAACAGGCTCAGGCCGAACGCCATAAACAGGCCGCGCCAGGCCAGTATCTGCATCGCATCACCAGCCAACCAGCGCAATACTAGGGCATCCGGCGAGATCACCAGCATGCCGAGGGCGGTGAGCAACAAGCCTTTCTGTCTGTCCTGCACCCTTATGCTCCTTCCTGTGATGGCAGCAGCATTACGATGGGTATCGCTGCGCTCAACCCATCCTACGTCCTGTCCTGCACCCTTATGTTCCTTTCGGTGATGGCAGCAGCGATACCCATGCCGTTAGGTCCTCACCCCCGCAAGCAACTGTCGGCCAGCAGGCTGCCGAAGCCCTGCGGTCGGTGTACGCAGCCGGCCAGTTGCAGCGTATGCCAGAACATTGCCTGGTTGCTGGAGATTACCGGCAGGCCCAGGCGACGCTCCAACTCACCCAGCACACCCAGGGTGCGCAGGTTGGTGCAGGCGAGAAACAGTGCGTCGACCCGCTGGCCGGCGAGCAGCGCCAGGGCCGCGGCCTCAATCGCCGCCGCCGGAATCCGCGGGATCTCGGCGTCTTCCAGCACGTTGAAGCTGCCAAAGGTCACCACCTCGTGACCGGCTTGCTGCAAGCCCTGGTGCAGCGGGTAGTTAACCTCGCCGATATAGGGCGTCAGCACCGCGATGCGTCGCGCATTGAGGCCACGCAAGGCTGCCTTGACCGCGCTCCAGGGGTTGCTGACTGGCACCCCGGGATGCGCTTGGTTGAGCAAGCGAGTCACCTCCTGCTCGCCGATCAGCATGCTCCCCGAGGTGCAGCCAAAGGCCAGCACGTCCAGCGGCAGGCCCGGCACCAGCAAGGCGCTGGACTGGCTCAAGCCCTGGGCCAGTCCGCGCAGACCGTCCGGGGTGACCGTCGGGCTGCAAGGGGTGCGACTGCTATACAGCTCGACCCGCTCGCCGAGCAACTGACGCCATTCGTTCTCCAGGGTGAAGTCGCTGGCCAGCTGCACCAGGCCGATGCGCACATGGCCGTCGTCGGCAGCGCGCTGGTAAGGGAAGGAGCGCTGCAGGGCCTGAAACGCGGCAAAGGACTCGGCCATCTCAGGCCTCCTCGAGCAGGCGCGCGGCGTAATTGGCGATGGCGGTGTCCTGTACGCCGGTGCCGGTCAGGTCACACACGCTGATCTGTTCGGCGCTGCTGCGCAGGGTACGACCGGCGGCGATCAGGCTGCCCAGCTCGAATACCTCACGTTGCAGGGCCGGCGCGTGGTGCAGCTCGCCGAGGGCCCGCGACTGCTCGAGGCGATCGACCACCAGGACATCGGCACTGGCCAGGATGGTCGCTTCCAACTCGTTCTTGTGCGGGTTGTCCGAGCCCATGGCGGTGACATGCACCCCCTTGGGCAGGTCGCTCCAGCGCAGCACCGGCTCGCGCGCCGGGGTGGTGGTGACCACGATATCGGCCTGGGCGCAGGCACTCGCGGCGCTGTCGTGCACGGTCACCGGCAGACCGTGGTAGGCGCGCATATGGGTGGCATAGGCCTCGGCCTTGATGCGGTCGCGGGCATATACATGCACCTCGCGGATGTCGCGCACCAGGCGCAGGGCGGCGACCTGCAGCTCGGCCTGCAGGCCGGCACCGATCACCGCGACGCGCCGGGCATCCTCCCGCGCCAGGTGCTTGGCGGCGATGGCACCGGCCAACGCGGTGCGGATGTCGGTCAGGTAGCCCTCGTCGAACAGCAGCGCCTCGACCAGCCCGGTCTTGGCCGAGAACAACAGCATCAGACCATTGAGGCTGGGCAAGCCGAGCTTGGGGTTGTCGAAGAAGCCGGGGCTGATCTTGATGGCGAAGCGCGGCCAGCCACGGATATGCGCAGTTTTCACGTCCACCTCGCCGTTGCTCTCGGCGATGTTCATACTGAGGATCGGCGGCATCTCCACCTCGCCGCGGCCGAGGGCGGCGAAACCGGCCTCCACCGCTTCCAGAGCGGCCTGATCCAACTTCACCTGTTCGGCGATCTGCTTGCGCTTATAGATGTGCATAGGGACGCTCTCCGGCCAGGCGACAGGCCTCGGCAAAGGTTTCATTCGACAGGTTCTGGCCGCTGACCACGAACGCCACACGGCGTCCGCTCAGGTCCAGCTGATGCTGTTCGACGGCGGCCACGCCGACGGCGGCGGCGCCCTCCACCAGCATTTTTTCTTCATGCAGAAAGTGCAGCATGGCGCGGGCGATCTGCACCTCGTCGACCTTGTAACCGCGATCCATGTAGCGCTGGGTCATGGCGAAAGTCCAGGCGTTGTCCAGGCCGATGCCGCCACCCAGGCTGTCGGCCAGGGAGTGCATCTCCGGCACCTGCAGCGGCCGGCCGGCGGCCAGACTGTCGAGCATCGCCGCACCCTGGTTCATGCTCACGCCGATGACCTCGACGGCCGGGTTGATGCTCTTCACCGCCAGACCAATGCCGGCAATCAGACCGCCGCCAGACAGGCCGGCGAACACCAGGTCGATATCCGGCTGCGCTTCCATGATCTCCAGGCCGCAGGTGCCCTGCCCGGCGATCACCAGCGGGTGGTCGAAGGGCGGAATATAGGCCAGGCCCTGTTCATCGCGCAGGCGCCGCGCCTCGCGGTCGGCGTCGTCCTGGCAGTCACCCTCGATCAGCAGTTCGGCGCCGCTCTGGCGCAAGGCCTCAACCTTGTTGGCCGGCACCAGGCGCGAGATGCACACGCTGACCGGCACGCCCAGGCGCTGCCCGGCCCAGGCCAGGGCGCGGCCGAAGTTGCCGGTGGACATGGTCACCACGCCGCGCGCGCGCTGTTCGGCGTCCAGGCCGAGCAGCGCATTGAGTGCACCGCGCAGCTTGAAGGCGCCGGTGGGTTGCAGATTGTCCAGCTTCAACCAGGCCTCGCAGTTCCAGCGCCGCGACAGCGCCTCGGAACGCACCAAGGGGGTGCGCAGGGCTTGCCCGGCGATACGCTGACGGGCCCGGTAGATGTCTTGCAGGGTCAGTTGTTCGTGCATGCTTAAAGTCCACCCTGTGAACGCAAGCGGGGTCACCGACTCGGCGACCCCGCATTGACCTAGTGTGCTTACTTGGCCTGCCAGGCACCGCTGCTGATCAGCTTGTCGGTGACCTTGTTCACCGCCCGCTCGGCCCGGGCAACGATGTCGTCGACCTCGCCACGGGTAACCACCAGCGGCGGGGCAAAACCGAGAATGTCACCGTGCGGCATGGCGCGAGCGATCAGGCCCTCTTCCAGGCAGGCGGCGGAGACCATCGGGCCGACCTTGAGGCTGGGGTCAAAGTGCTGGCGCTTGCTGCGGTCGCTGGAGAACTCCAGGGCTGCGAGCAGGCCGATGCCGCGCGCCTCGCCAACCAGCGGGTGCTCGGCGAAGGTGGCCTGCATGCGCTGCTGCAGGTAGGCACCGGTGTCACGGGCGTTGGCGGTGAGGTTCTCGCGTTCGATGATGTCCAGGTTGGCGATGGCTGCGGCGATGCCCATGGGGTGGCCGGAATAGGTGTAGCCATGGCCGATGGCGCCGTAGGTGTCGGTACCCTGCTCCAGCACCTGCCACACGCGCTCGCCGACTATGACCCCGGACAGCGGCTGGTAGGCCGAGGTCAGGCCCTTGGCCACGGTGATCAAGTCCGGCTGCATCTCGTAGTACTGCGAGCCGAAGTCCACGCCCAGGCGACCGAAACCACAGACCACCTCGTCGGCGATCAGCAGGATGTCGTACTTGTCCAGCACCTTGCGGATCTCCGCCCAGTAGCCCTGGGGTGGCGGCACGATACCACCGGTGCCGAGCACCGGCTCGCCGATCATCGCGGCCACGGTGTCCGGGCCTTCGGCGAGGATCATCTCTTCCAGCTTGTGCGCGCAGTAGCGGGAGAACTCCAGCTCGCTCATGGCATCGTCGGGACGGCGGTAGTAGACCGGCGCCACGGTGTGCTTGATGCGCTCCAGCGGCAGGTCGAAATGGGCGTGGAACACCGGCAGGCCGGTCATCGAGCCGGAGGCGATGCTCGAACCGTGGTAGCCACGATCGCGGGAGATGACCTTCTTCTTCTCCTTACGGCCGAGGATGTTGTTGTAGTACCAGACCAGCTTGAGCTGGGTCTCGTTGGCGTCCGAACCGGACATGCCGTAATAGACCTTGCTCATGCCCTGGCCGGCGAGCTTGACGATGCGCTCGGACAGGCTGGCCAGGCCCTCGGTGGTGTGGCCGACATAGGTGTGGTAGTAGGCCAGCTGCTTGGCCTGCTTGTAGATCGCCTCGGCCATCTCGGTGCGGCCGTAGCCGATGTTCACGCAGTACAGGCCGGCGAAACCGTCGATGAATTCGTTACCCAGCGAGTCCTGGATACGGATGCCCTGGGCACCGGTGATGATCCGTGCCGGGCTCTCGCCATGGGCGTGCTGCTTGAGGTGGGTGGAGGCGTGAAACACGTTCTGGCGGTCAATCTCGATGATTTTCTGGGTGTCGATGGTCATGGCAGTGCCCTCAGGTTAATCGTTAGCGGTTCCAGCTAGGTTTTCCTCGTTAGAAAACGTAGCGAGCGAAGGCTAGGCAGCGCATAGCGCGCGAAGCCCGCAGTAGTTTTCAGCTACCGCTGGCGCTGGGCAGGCCGCCCAGGCAGTAGTATTTGATCTGGCTGTACTCATCGAGGCCGTGGCGCGAGCCCTCGCGGCCGAGGCCGGACTGCTTGACGCCACCGAAGGGCACGGGCGGGCCGGTCATCTTCACCGAGTTGACGCTGACCATGCCGAACTCCAGGCCGCGCAACAGGCGCCACACCGGGCGCATGTCGTGACCGTAGACATAGGCGGCCAGGCCGTATTCGGTGTCGTTGGCCTGCTCGATCAGCTGCTCCAGGTCGTCCCAGGCCAGCACGCCGGCCACCGGGGCGAAGTTTTCTTCGCGGTAGACGCGCATCTCTGCGCTCACATCGGCCAGCAGGGTCGGCATAAAGAAGTTGCGCCCCGGGGCCTGGCTCTGCTCGCCGACCAGCAGGCGCGCGCCCTTTGCCACGGCGTCGTCCACCAGCTCCTGGGCCTTGGCCACCGCCTTGGCATTGATCAGCGGGCCCTGATTGACCCCACGAATCAGGCCATTGCCCACGGTCAGCTCGCCCATGCGTCGGGCGAAGGCCGCCAGAAACGGCTCATACAGCGAGCGATGGACGAAGATGCGGTTGGCCGCCAGGCAGTCCTGGCCGGTGGTCTGGAACTTGGCGTCGATTGCCGCCTGGGCGGCCTGCTCCACGTCCATGTCCGGCAACACGATAAAGGGTGCGTTGCCGCCCAGCTCCATCGAGCACTTCTTCACCGTGGCCGCCGCCTGCTGCAGCAGCAGACGACCGACCCGGGTCGAGCCGGTAAAGGACAGCGCCTTGACCTTGTCGCTGGCGCAGAGCACCTGGGAGACCATTTCCGGCTCACCGGTGATCACGTTGAACACCCCGGCGGGGAAGCCGGCGCGCTCGGCCAGCTCGGCCAGGGCCAGGGCGGAAAACGGCGTCTCGCCGGCCGGCTTGACCAGCACGGTGCAACCCACGGCCAGCGCCGCGGCGGCCTTGCGGGTGATCATCGCGCAGGGGAAGTTCCACGGGGTGATCAAGGCAGCCACGCCAATCGGCTCGCGCACGCTGCCCAGCTGGGCGTTGCGGATATGACTGGGGATGGTCTCGCCGTAGGCGCGCCGCGCCTCTTCGGCAAACCAGCGGATAAAGGAGGCGGCGTAGTCGATCTCGCCCCGGGCCTCGTCCAGCGGCTTGCCCTGCTCCAGGGTCATCAGCCGGGCCAGGTCTTCCTTGTTTGCCAGCAGCAGGTCGTGCCACTTGTTGAGAATGGCGCCGCGGGCGTCCACCGCCAGTGCGCGCCAGGCCGGCAAGGCCGCCTGCGCAGCGTCGATGGCGTGCTCAATCTGGCTGGCGTCGAGCTGGGTGCAACGGCCGATGGTTTCTTCCGTGGCTGGGTCGATCACCGCTTCGTCGCGACCGTTGTGGCCGGCGACCCATTTGCCGTTGATGTAAGCCAGCTGGCGCACCAGGCGCGGATCTTTGAGTGTGTGCATGGACGGTATCCCCTCTACTTGCCTGGCCGCTGTGAGTTGGCGGTGCAGGGCGTGATGCGTGTGTACGGCTTCCACTTTAGGGCTTGCCGGCCAACGACTTTTTCTCTTCAGGGGGTGGCTGGACTGTGTTTTTTTTCTTTGCAGCAGGCTAAGCGAGGCTTTTTTCTGTACCGCTAGTGCGCTGACTAACGCTCGGCAAAACACCTGTACCGGGCCGCTCACGGCCGTATTGCACATCGGCGGGTTAACCTTCTTCGTCGTCCGGCAAAAGCGCTGGCTCGCCGTGTTTGATGGTCTTGGTGACGATGTAGGTGAAGTAACGTTCGATGCCCAGATCGGTCATCAGCCAGCGGTCGATCAGGCGCTGGTACTGGTCGATGTCGCGCGCCATGACCTTGACGATATAGTCGATGCCGCCGCCGGTGGCGTAGCACTCGGTGACTTCGGCGCAGTCCTGCATGGCCTTCTCGAAGCGCTGGAAGGCTTCACGGTTATGCTGCTTGAGGCTGATTTCCACCAGCACCGCAGCGCGCTTGAACAGAATCTCGGTATTCAGCTGAGCGCCGTAGCCGCGGATGATCCCCGCCTCTTCGAGGCGCTTGACCCGCTCCCAGCAGGGGCTGATCGACAGGTTGATGGCCTCGGCCAGGCTCGACTTGGTGATCCGCCCGTTGTTCTGCAGGATGCGCAGAATCTTCAGGTCATAGCTGTCCAGACGCATAAACCGCTCCACGGCGAAAAAAACTATGCCCCAATCAGGGGCTGCGGTGTCGATCGGCATGGGTAGCGCTGCGCTCAACCCATCCTACGAGGGTGTGTTCCCATCGGAGATCCCCGCCGCCTCCGACGGAGCGCTGTCGCGCAGCAAACTGTAGAGCCAGCTTGCTGGCGATGCTTTTGATCCGTGAGGGCATCGCCAGCAAGGACTAGGCGCCTGGCTCCTGCCAAGAGCGGCGATCCGCACGACATATAACGGAACATCGCTAAACAAACCGGCGGGGTGACCCGCCGGCAACCGGGGTTACTGCTGTTCCAGCGCTTTGATTTCCTGCTCCAGGGCCTTGAGCACGGTGCCGGCTTCAGGGCCGGCCAGTTGCACCAGCTTGTCGCGCATCGGCAGGCTGGCCTCGCGGAAAGCCGCCTGCTCGTCCTCGTTCAGACGCACCAACTGGATGCCCGGCTTGGCCTGTTTGATCTTCTCCAGGCGCTCTTCGTTGTATTGCGCCTGAGTCTCGAAGATATAGGGCGCCAGCTCCGCCACGGTCTCGTCGATCAGCTTGCGCTGCTCGGCCGGCAGGCCCTGGTACCAGGACTCGCTGGACAATACGGCAACGGTGAATTGCTGATGGCCCGACCAGGTCATCACATCGTTGACCTCATAGAACTTCATTTCTTCGATGGCGAAGACCGGGTTCTCCTGACCGTCGATCATCTTCAGCTGCAGGGCACCATAAACCTCGGAATACGGCAGCGGGGTGGGCACCGCACCGAAGGATTTGTAGGTCTCCACCAGCATCGGCGAAGCCATCACGCGCATCTTCACGTTGTCGAAGTCGGCCGGCTTGCGTACCACCTTGTTGGTGGTCCAGACCATATCGCCTTCCGGGTACATGCTCAGCAGGCGCAGGTTGCGCGTCTTCAGCTTGTCGGCGATGGGCCCGTAGATGGTCGGGCTCTCGGTCAGCAGTTTGAGGTTGACCGCATTATCCTGGGACAGCAGGTAAGGCACCGAGAACACCTGCATGCCCGGCGCGGTGGAACCGAGAATACCGGTCGAGCCATGGGTGAACTGCAACACGCCATTGGCCACCAGTTCGGTGAGGTCTTCCGACTCGCCCAACGCGCCATAGGGGTAGACGGTGACGCTGATCTTGCCGGCGCTTTTCTCCTCGATCAGCGACTTGAACTTCTGCGCATAGGCGTCCTGCACGCTGCCGCTGATTTCCTCCAGGGCGAACTTCCATTCTTCTCCCGCCGCCAGGCCCGCCTGGCCAATCAGGGTCAGGCCCAGCGCCGTAGCCAGGGCGGCTTTCTTCAGTGTCTTGAGTGTGTTCATGGTGAGGTCTCCGCTTGCTGTTATTGTCATTGAATGGCGGCCGCTGCGAACGGCCTTCAGCTTTCGACTATGTCGGCGATTACCGCCAGGGTGTCGCCGATGTCCACCAGTGCGGGGAAGCGTCGGGCCACCAGCAGGCCGTCGCGCTGCGCACGGTATTCCACAGCCGGGGTGCCGGTGCGCTCGAAGGCATGCACCCGCGCCACCAGATCGCCTTGGCGCAGCCGATCACCCAGGCTGCGGGTGAGTTCGAGAATGCCGCGATGGGTGCTCTGCACATAACAGCTGGCATCGGGCATATCCAGCTGCAGTAAGGGCTCATCAGCCCGCTCCAGTTCACCCGCAATAATCCCGGCAAACTTGAGGAAATTGCGCACGCCCCGATCGGCCAAGGCCATGGTTTCGGGGGTACTGGTGCCGCCGCCGCGCAGCTCGGTGGTGACGAACACCTTGCCCTGGGCCTCCACCGCCGTGTCATACAGCGAGGCGGCGTCCAGCTCGAAGAGGATCATGCTGGCGGCGGTGCCAAACAGCCGCGCACCCTCGATGCACTGGGCTTCCTGCTGCGGGTCCGGCAAGCGGTGGGCCGCGGCGAACGGCAGGATATCCAGGGTCTTGCCACCGGAGTGGATATCCAGAGCGTAGTCACACAACGGAATCAGGTAACGCTGAAAGTAGTCGGCAATGCGCTCGGTCATGCTCCCGGCGGGGTTGCCGGGGAAGGAGCGGTTCATATTGCCCTTGTCGATCGGCGAGGTGCGGCTGCCGTTCTGCACCGCCGGGTAGTTCATCGCCGGGACGATGATCACCCGGCCCTGGACGTCCTCGGCACGCAGCTCGCCGGCCAGTTTGAGCAGGCTGGTGATGCCTTCGTATTCATCGCCGTGGTTGCCGCCAGTGAGCAGCGCGGTGGGGCCCGCACCATTCTTCACCACCGTGATGGGGATCATGATGCAGCCCCAGGCCGATTGGTCGTGGGAGTACGGCAGCTTGAGAAAACCATGCTGCACGCCGTCCCGGTCGAAGTCGACGGTGGCGCTGAGGGTACTTGGGCGAACCTCGGCCACGCTCGATCGCGTATTGGCCTGCAGTTCAGCTTCGGGTGAAATATTCATGGTTGCGCTACTCATCTCAGGCCTTCACAAACAACTGCCGCGGCAAGTCGCAGAGGGTTTGCACCCCGCTCTCGGTGATCAGGATGCTTTCGGTGGTCTCCAGCCCCCAGTCGTCGAGCCACAGGCCCGGCATAAAGTGGAAGGTCATGCCCGGTTGCAACACCGTGGTGTCGCTCTCACGCAGGCTCATGGTGCGCTCGCCCCAGTCCGGCGGATAACTCAGCCCGATCGGGTAGCCACAACGGTTATCGCCGCGATCGTAGCCATAACGGCGCAGGGTGCTGTTCAACTCGCGGGCGATGTCGCCGCAGGTGTTGCCCGGCTTGGCCACCGCCAGTCCGGCTTCGAGACCGGCATTGATCGCCTCCTCGGCCTTGCGAAACGCCGCCGACGGTTCACCCAGATAGAGAGTGCGCGACAGCGGGCAGTGGTAGCGCTTGTGGCAACCGGCGATCTCGAAGAAGGTGCCTTCGCCCTTCTTGAACGGGCGCTCGTCCCAGGTCAGGTGCGGTGCCGATGCATCCTTGCCGGACGGCAGCATCGGCACGATGGCCGGGTAGTCACCGAACTTGCCGTCATGGCCGACACAGGCCACCCGGTAGATTTCACCCACCAGTACGTTCTTCGGCAGGCCCGGCTCGACCATCTCGATGATCGCCCGGTGCATGTTCTCGACGATCCGCGCGGCCACCTGCATGTACTCGACTTCTTGCGCCGACTTGATCGCCCGGCACCAGTTGACCAGGCCGGTGGCATCCACCAGCTGGGCCTGCGGCAAGCCACGCTGCAGGGCCTGGTGCGAGGTGGCGCTGTAGTAGTAATTGTCCATTTCCACGCCGACCACACCACCGATCCAGCCCCGTGCCGGCAACACTTCCTGGCACAGGTAATCGAGGGCGTGGTGCGGCGGGTTCATTACGTAGCGGTCGCTGTAGGAGGCGATGTTCTCCTCCAGCAGGTAAACGGTGCGCCGCGCGCCATTGGCGTCGATGCCGCGGCCGTACCACAGCGGCTCGCCCTGCTGACCGACCACCACGCACTGCGGGGTATAGAAAGACCAGCCATCGTAGCCGGTCAACCAGGCCATGTTGGATGGATCATGCACGATCAGCGTGGTGATCCCCCGCTCGGCCATGGCGGCACGCACCTTGGCCAAGCGCTGGGCATACTCTTCACGGCTGAAATTCAACGCGATTTCACTCATGACAGCATCTCGAAAATGAACGCGACGGCGTTCAGGTCTCTATCCGGCCACCCGTGATAGCCGGGCGGTTATGCAATGTACTGAAAGCTGCTAGAGTGACCAGAACAAATACAGGTCAATCCGCACAGGCCTCATATTTATTACCATTACACTTTTCGTCAAGAACTTTATTGAACTATGACAATTGACCTAAAACCCTTTATTCGCTCCGGCCAGCCCAAATACCTGGCCATAGGCAACGCCCTCAACGAAGCGATCAACGCCGGCGCGCTGCAGCCAGGCAGCAAGTTGCCGACCCATCGCGAGCTGGCCGAGACCCTCGGAGTCAGTGTGCAGACGGTGAGTAATGCCTACGCCCATGCCGAGAAACAGGGCGCCATCTACGCCCAGGTGGGCAGCGGCACCTTCGTGCGCAGCCGCCACGTCAGCCACGAATCGGACTACCTGTCCACCGACGAACACGATGACCCCAGCCGCGGCATTGACCTGTCCACCGCCCATCCGGTGTGTACCGCGCGCCACGTCAAGCTCTATCGCGAAGGCCTGGAACGCCTGGCCCGGGAGGGGCGCGACGATTTCATCACCTCCTTCCACCCGACCCAGGGCCTGACCCAACACCGCGAGGTGGTCTGCAGCTGGCTGGCGCAGCAAAAAATGCCGGCCAACCCCGATCACCTGCTGTTCTGCAACGGCACTGCGCACGCCCTGACCATCGCCATGGCCACGGTACTCAAGCCCGGCGACACGGTGCTCTGCGAGCACGAGACGGGCATGCTGCTGCTGGCCCTGGCGCAAACCCTGCACTTCAACCTCAAGGGCCTGGCTACCGACGACCAGGGCTTGCTGCCCGAGGCGCTGGAGACGGCCTGCCGTCAGGGCGGCGCGCGGGTGCTGTTTTGCACCCCGACCATGAACAACCCAAACAACAACACCATGGGCCTGGAACGCCGCCAGGCGATCGCCGAATTGGCCCGGCGCTACGATCTGACGGTGGTGGAAGACGATGTGTACGGCGCGCTGCAACCAGACCGCAGCCCGCCACTGTCAGCACTGATTCCAGAGCGCAGCTTCTACGCCACCAGCCTGACCAAGGTGACCCTGCCCGGTATGCGCGCCGGCTACCTGATCACCCCGCCGCATCTGGTGCAGCAGGCCATCGGCCGGCTGCGCAGCACCACCTGGATGGCCACCCTGATGCCCTTCGAGATCGCCAGCTGGTGGATGCAGGACGGCACCCTCGACCGCATGATTGCCTTCCAGCAGCAGGAGTTTGCCGCACGCCAGCAGATGGCCAGCGAACTGCTTACCGCCTGTCGCTACCAGGCCCACCCCAACGGCATGCATATCTGGGCCGAACTACCGGCGCACTGGCAACCGGAGAAGTTCGTGCGCCGGGCCCGCCAGGAAGGCGTGATGATCTTCCCCGCCGAACCCTTCCTGGCCACTGCCGATCGCAACAACCCGTACGTGCGCATCAGCCTGGGCGCCGAGCAGAGCCGCTCGCGCGTGCAGGCCGGGCTGGCCACACTGAATGAATTGATTGCCGAAATACCACCACCCATGCATTTCGTATTCTGAGACGAGATACGAAACAGTTCACGCACGCAAAAATAGAACACATGTACTGATTAAAATATTTAATTGACATGGTTTTTATGCGGCGATACTGTCTGACCTCCACAACAATAAAAATGTCTGTCGCCACGGCAACAGACCGGAGGTGGCAATGGCGTGGTTGCGTAAACTGGACTGGCTGCTGGAAAAGCTCGAGGCGTTTATCCTCGCCGGCGCCATCCTGCTGATGGCACTGAACTCGGTCGGCAATGTGTTTGGCCGCTACCTGTTCAACCAGAGCCTGTACTTCTCCGAGGAACTCAATCAGTTCCTGATCATCTTCGTCACCTTTGTCGGCTGTAGCTATGCCGCACGGCAGAACCGCCATATCAGCATGAGCGCCTTCGTCGAGCAGCTGACCGGCAAGCCGGCCGCCGCCAGCCTGCTGCTGATCAACCTGTTCAGCGCCGCCCTGCTGGTCTGGCTGACCTGGGCCTCCATCGGTTATGTGCAATCGGCGGCGCGCGTTGGCCGCGCCTCATCGGCATTGCAGGTGCCACTGCACTACATCTACTGGGTAATTCCGCTGGGCCTGGGCATGAGTGGTCTGCAGTTCCTGCGCCACGCCTTTGTCCAGCTGCTGGTACTGCTCGGCCGCCGCGAAGCACCGCCGCGGCATGTTGATGCCCCTCTCCCGCCACAAGTCTGAGTTCGCGCCGCATGGATATGACCACTGCTCTTCTGCTGATCATGCTGGTGCTGCTGCTGGCCGGCTTCCCCATGATGACCACCCTGCTGGCCGCTGCGGCCGCCGGCTTCCTGTTCTTCTTCAATATGGGTCCGGAGTTCCTGATCCAGCAGATGATCGCCGGTATCCGCCCGTCCGCCCTGGTGGCGGTGCCGATGTTTATCCTCGCCGCCGACATCATCACCCGCGGGGCCACCGCCAATCGCCTGCTCGACGTGGCCATGGCCTTCGTCGGCCACGTACGCGGCGGCATGGCGGTGACCACCGCGCTGAGCTGCGCGATGTTCGGTGCACTGTCCGGCTCGACCCAGGCGACTGTGGTGGGGGTGGGCAGCATCATGCGGCCGAAAATGCTGCAGCAGGGCTACAAGGACAGCTTCGCCATGGCGCTGATCATTAACGCCTCGGATATCGCCCTGCTGATCCCGCCGAGCATCGGCATGATCATCTACGGCGTGGTCTCGGGCACTTCGGTGGCCGAACTGTTTATCGCCGGCATCGGCCCCGGCTTGTTGTTGATGCTGCTACTGGCCGGCTACTGCTATTTCTACGCACGAGTAGCAGGCATTCCCCGCGGCGAGAAACTCAGCTGGAGCGAACGCCTGCGCACCTGCCGCCGCGCCATCCTGCCGCTGCTGCTGCCGGTGATGACCATTGGCGGCATCTACACCGGGGTGTTCAGCCCCACCGAAGCCGCTGCGGTGTCGGTGCTCTATGCCTTGATCCTGGAAGTGTTGATCTTTCGCCGGGTCAAGCTCAGTGACCTGTCGAGCATTGCCCTGTCCACCGGGCTGATCACCGCCGTGGTGTTTATCCTGGTAGCGGCCGGCTCGGCGTTTTCCTGGGTAATTTCCTTCGCCCAGATCCCCCAGCAGATCCTCAGCGGTATTGGTTTGATGGAGGCGGGCCCGACTGAACTGCTGATCATCATCTCGATCGCCTTCTTTATCGGCTGCATGTTCGTCGACCCGATCGTGGTGATGCTGATCCTGGTGCCGATCTTCGCCCCAGCGGTGCGCCTGTCCGGCCTGGACCCGGTACTGGTGGGCACCATCATCACCCTACAGGCAGCCATCGGCTCGGCCACGCCGCCCTTTGGCTGCGATATCTTCACCGCCATTGCGGTGTTCCGCCGGCCCTACTTCGAGGTGATCCGCGGCAGCCTGCCGTTCTTCGCCATCCTGCTGCTGATGTCGGTGCTGTTGATCATGTTCCCGCCAATCACCCTGTTTCTGCGCGACCTGGCGTTCCGTTAGAAGCTGGCTGACAACCGGGCACAAAAAAGCCCCGCCAGTGTGCTGCTGAGCGGGGCTTTTCATTACCATTTGCACCCACCATGCACTCATGATGGCTTTACCCTTAAACACAAAACCATGTAAGCCATTGATTTTACTGGTGCCGGAGACAGGAATCGAACCTGCGACCTTCGCGTTACGAGTGCGCTGCTCTACCAACTGAGCTACACCGGCAAGATATTGCTTAAGTCGCGCGCACACCAGCAGCAACGCGACTCAAGCTGTCACCCCAAGCCTAGCAAGCCAACAGCAGAACGTACGGTGCTGATGCTTACTTGCTTGGCAGTTCGATACGGTCTTCGTGGATCACGATGCGGCCCTGCTTGTACAAACCACCGATGGCCTTCTTAAAGTTACCCTTGCTGACCCGGAACAGCCCGGCAATTTCTTCGGGCGAACTTTTGTCATTCACCTTGAGTACGCCATCGTGCTCGCGCAGCTTGGCCAGAATCTGCTCACCCAGGCTGCTGGCCGCTTCCTGACCAACCGGTTGCAGGCTCAGGCTGATTTTGCCGTCGGCGCGCACTTCCTTGATAAAGCCTTTCTCCTGCATGCCGCTGCGCACAAACTTGAACAGTTCGTTCTTGTGGATCAGGCCCCAGTGCTTGCCATTGATAATGGCCTTGAAGCCCATATCGGTGGCCTCGGCCACCAGCAGGTCGACTGCCTGGCCCGCCGTGTAGTTGGCCGGCACGTTGTCCAGGTAGCGGTCCAGACGAGCGGTGGCGGTGATGCGTTTGCTGCGTTTGTCGAGAAACACATGCACCACGCAGTAATCACCGACCTGCAAGGGGCGTTTTTCTTCGGAGTGCGGCAACAGCAAGTCTTTTGGCAAACCCCAATCAAGGAATAAGCCCACCCGGTTTATATCCACAACTTTCAAACTGGCAAATTCGCCCACCTGAACTTTTGGCTTTTCCGTGGTGGCAATTAATTTGTCTTCACTGTCCAAGTAAATAAAGACGTTTAACCAGTCTTCCACTTCGCTTGGGCTATCGCTCGGGATATAGCGTTTGGGCAATAGAATCTCACCATCCGCGCCGCCATCCAGATACAGGCCGAAGTCGGTGTGCTTCACGACCTGCAAACTATTCATTCGTCCAATTACCGCCATGATGCCCTACCCTCATTACCAGGCCGGCATTCTAGCCGACTCGCCTGTTAATTTCTCGGCCTAGCGGCCATCGCACTGCGCCGGCCTGATGGCCTTGCGGGGCAATCCGACCGATGGGCCAGGCCGCGAGATACGGCCTGAGCACGGGCTATCTATTCGTATTAAAACAATCACTTACTGACATACCCGCTAATTCATCAGACTATTTGCAGAATAACTGCACGGTATATCGCGACATCCGGGCTTTATTTACCAAGCAATTGTCAAGCATTTCGAGTATCATGCACGGCCAAATTAATTTTTGAGTAGGTCAATGGCCGTCATGCGCGTAAAAGCATCCAACAGCAAACCCAAGCCGGCTCCAGCCGTGGAAACCAGCGCCTCGATCGATGCACAGATCGAAGCCTTCCTGAAATCCGGTGGGGAAATTCAGCAAATTGCCAAAGGCGTCAGCGGTCAGGTGTACGGCACCACCAAGCAGATCACCATCGGCAAAAAGTAACGCTTGCTGGCCATGCAGCGCTTTGCTCGCAATGACAAGGCGCTGGCCAGTGCATAACCCCTCCCACTCCCCCGCGTCCGTTCTTATCCCGACATCAGTTGTTTTGCCCTTTTGCACCCTGCCCTCTGGCGCTTAGCACAACCTTGTTTCAGAATCATGTCAGCCCGCATCTTGCGGCTGTTTTGGCATTGCCACTGCTTAACGATGGCAATCGCCCCAGGAGTACCCGTGCGCGTTACCTGCAATTGGCTGCGACACCCTTCCAGCACCCTGCTTACCCTCGGTTTGTTATTACTCGTCCTGCCGTTGCTCAGCCGCTACACGCTAGGCTGGTCGCACGCCTATGGCTATCTGTCTGACCTGGCAATCGGCAGCTTGCTGGTGGTGCTTTTGCACCAACGCTCCTGGCTGCTGAGCATTGCCCTGCTGCTGGTCTGGTGCATCTTTACCCTGAGCACCGCCGAACTGGTCAATGCCGTGGGCCGCATGCCGGAACCGGCCGATCTGCAATACCTGGGTGATGCGCAGTTCGTCAGCCATTCGACTCAGGGCAGCGGCTTGAGCCAGCCCCTGTTAGCCCTGGCCATGGCCGTGCTGGTGGCGCTCTATCTGGCCCTGCGCAGCTGGCAGAAGCCGCGCCGCGCCGCGCCGCTTGCACGCACCTGGCTGCTGCTACCGCTGGCACTGTTTGCCGTGCACACGGCCGGCCAGCAACTCAAACCGAGCGAAGCGGACCAGTGGCTGCAATTCAACCTGCCGCACAAGCTGCTGGCAGAAAGCACCACTAGCGGCCAGCAACAGCTGGCCGACTGGCTGGCGGGGGATGAACCGAGCACTCCACCCGATATCAGCGCCTTGAACCAACTCGACCTGCATGGCACGCCGCTGCTCAAGCAGGCCGGCAGCGCCCGCAACGTGTTGATCATCACCCTCGAAGGCGTAACCGGCGCCTACCTGCAAGCCAGTCGCCAGGCCATCGGCAGCAGCTACGGGCAAGACCCCATGCCACGCCTGAGCCAATGGGCCGAGCGCGGCATGCTCACCACCGATTACGTGCTGCATGGCCACCAGACCATCCGCGGCCTCTACGCCATGCTCTGCGGCGATTACAACAAACTCGACTCGGGCACCCCGAAGGGCGTTGAACTGCTCAACAACCCGGCGCGCAGCGAACAGTGCCTGCCCGCGCAGCTACGCGAACGCGGCCTCAGCACGCATTTTCTGCAAGGTGCCGGGCTGCGCTTTATGGCCAAAGACCAGATCATGCCGCAGATGGGTTTCGACAAGACCCTCGGCCGCGACTGGTTCAAGAACAAACCCTATCTCGAATTCCCCTGGGGCATGGACGACAAGGCCTATTTCGAAGGCGCCCTGGGTTACGTCAAGCAACTGCGCAGCAAACGCCAACCCTGGATGCTGACCCTGCTGACCGTAGGCACCCACCAGCCCTACTCGGCCCCGCAGGACTACCTCGACCGCCACCCCAACGCCAAGCTGGCGGCGATTGCCTACCTGGATGACGCGGTTGCCGACTTCCTCAACGCCCTGGAAAAACAGGGGGTGATGAAAGACACCCTGGTGATTGTCACCTCGGATGAATCCCACGGCCTGGAAAACGTACGCCTGGCCTCGGCCTGGGGTTTCAACCTGCTGCTGGCACCCGAGCAGGCGCAGCTGCCGGCGCTCAAGCAAGGCGTGTATGGCCATGTTGACCTGACCGCGTCGGTGCTCGACTACTTCGCTTTCCCGGTGCCGGCCAATCTCGCCGGGCGCTCATTGCTGCGCGATTACGCCACGGGCCGCGAGATCATCTCCTACACCAACGGCCTGCTGCGCCGGCATGACGGCAACGGCACGCTGACCGAGTGCGATTTCCAGAATATCTGCCGGCGCTACGCCAGCCCGGGTTTTATTGCCGACAGCGCACGCTACCTGGGCCGTTTCAGCGGCAAACCGGCGCGCCTGATCAGCCAGCAAGCGGCCCTACTCGACCAATCGCTGAGTAACGGCGGCCAGACCGAGCAGCGCTACCAGTTCGCCAACCCGCAGCCCATCAAGCTCAAACCCCGCGTCAGTGATGACTGGGCAGACAACCTGGTGGGCGCGCAGTACCTGACCCTGGGCAAAGACACACAGACCACGGTAACCCTGAAAATCCGCGCCCTGCGCATGGATAAACAGGGCGCCGTGCTGCAATTGAAAACCAAGGAATACGACCGCGACGTCGACTTGGCGATCCCGCAGCTGCCGCTGCTGACCCGTGACAAGCCCGTCGAGGTCAGTTTTACCTTCGACAACCCGCAAGCGCGCAAGGCGTTCTCCTTCCATCTGCTAGGTCAGGGCCAGGGCGCTATTGAGATTGTCGATTTCAGCGTCAGCAGCGCGCCGCTGGAAACCCAGGCGAAACTACTGGCCGCACAGGAGAGCCTTGAGGAGATTGCCCCCACGCCTTGAGCCACTGTCACCCCAATGACAGTCAGTGCCTGGACAGTCAGTACATGGCGTAGCGGCGGCCGATGGTCCTGTACTCGCCGCTTTCGCGAATCGCCGCCAAGCCCTGATTGAAGCGTTCGCAATCAGCCTGCTGGCGGCAACCCAGCTTGTAGTCGGTTGGCGCAAAAATCGGATACAGGGCCAGCGGCTGGCTCACATCGACCTGGGCGTACACCTCGCGGTTGAAGTAACGCAGGATGCGCATATCCGTCACCACTACATCCACCCGGCCGCTGTAGAGCATGCGATTGCGGGCGATCTGGAAGGCTTCCTCGCGGTAGCGCGGGTTGTTTTCGGCCATGGCCTGGTACTCACTGCCCAAAAGAAAGCGCGCCCGTTGAAAGGCATTGACCGAGTAGCCCACCAGGTCACTGATGCGCTGGATATCCAGGTTGCGTGAACGCAAGGCCACCGCAACATTCTGGTAGCGGATATAGGCATCCGAATAAAAAATAGCGCCACCACTGCGCTCATTGGTGGTGGCAATGACGTCAAGCTGGCCCTTGCTCAGCATCAGGCTCAAGCGTTCCATGGGTGCGTAATACGCCACCGGCTCCATGCCGCCGCGTTGCGCGGCAGTCATCACGATATCGTGCTCCAGGCCGCGGGCTTGATTCTCGAAGATATATGGCGGTTTGTGCGTGCCAAAGCCGACGCGCAAGGCTTGCGCCGACACGCTCAGGCTGCACAACAACACACAACAGACCCACAACCATTTCATGGCCATAACCGAGTTGAACCAGCGCCCAGCATAGCCGGTAATCGCCCGACTCTGCATTGCCCTATCACTGAGATCGATTAATCCGAATTAGTCGCCCAGGCCGCGCACCCAGCTAGACTCCTTCCACCTGAGTCAGTCGTAGTCACTGGAGAACCTTCATGCTTAAAGCCGAATACCAACAACGCGGCCCGCAACCTCACGAGGTGATTGCCGCTGTAGCACTGCAACTGCCGGAGCCTGGCACCGGCCAGGTGCGCATCAAGGTGCTGGCCGCACCGATCAACCCGTCCGATGTGCTGACCCTCACCGGCGAGTACGGCATGCTGCCGCCATTGCCAGCCATCGGTGGCAACGAAGGCGTCGGCCGCGTGGAAGCGCTGGGCGCCGAGGTCGGCAACCTGAAAGTCGGCCAGATGGTGCTATTGCCGGTGGGCTGCGGTACCTGGGTCAGCCATTTGAACGCACCGGCCAATAAACTTATTCCCCTGCCGGAAGCCGACCCGCAGCAACTGGCGATGCTCACGGTCAACCCGCCGACCGCCTCCTTGATGCTCAGCCAGTTCGTCGAGCTCAAGCCCGGTGACTGGGTGATCCAGAACGCCGCCAACTCAGGCGTCGGCAGTTACCTGATCCAGCTGGCCAAGCTGCGCGGCTTCAAGACCATCAACGTGGTGCGCCGCGAGTCGGCTGTGGCGGGCGTCGAGGCCGAAGGCGGTGACGTGGTGCTGGTCGATGGCCCGGACCTGGCCAAGCGCGTGCGCGCAGCCACTGGCGGTGCCGACGTGCGCCTGGGTATCGATGCGGTCGGCGGCGAGGCCACCGATCACCTGGCCGCCAGCCTCTGCGAGGGCGGCGTGCTGGTTAACTACGGCATGATGAGCCGCCAGCCGTGCCAGGTGTCGCCGGCCTCCTTCGTGTTTCGCGACGTCAGCCTGCGCGGTTTCTGGCTGGCCAAGTGGTTCCAGAACGCCAGCCAGGCCGAGCAGATGAAAGTGTTTGGCGAGCTGGTGCAACTGATCGCCAGCGGCAAACTGCACACCCGCGTGGCCGCCACCTACGACGTCAGCGAGATCAAGCAGGCCGTGGCTGCCGCCGCCCATGGCGAGCGTGACGGCAAGATTCTGATCGTGCCGAAGAAAACCCAGAAACGACGATGGCGGGTTAGCTATCAAGCCAACCCGCCATCGTTAACGTTGTACCGCGACCAATGTTACTCGGCCGCTGGCGTACGGCGCTTCAGCGGCGCCAGGCCGTCCTGGCTGACCAATACCGGCGCATCGGGTTTCGGCCGGTTGATGGTGTTGCGCTTCGGCGCCTTGGCGGCCGGCTTTTTCGTGGCGAGCTTCTTGCCGGTTTTCGGGTCAATCTTTTTCTTCTTCGGGCCAACCGCTTTGCCGGACGCCTTGAGGTTTTTCGGGCCCTGGTAGATGCCCTTGAGGTCCTTGATATTACGGCGCTCGAAACGCTGCTTGAGGTAGCGTTCGATGCTCGACATCAGCGCCCAGTCGTTATGGCAGATCAGCGAAATCGCCAGACCTTCGGCGCCGGCACGACCGGTGCGACCGATGCGGTGCACGTATTCGTCGCCGGAGCGCGGCATATCGAAGTTGATCACCAGATCCAGGCCGTCAACATCCAGGCCACGGGCTGCCACATCGGTGGCCACCAGAATCTTTACCGCGCCCTGTTTGAGGCGGTCGATGGCCAGCTTACGATCCTTCTGATCCTTCTCACCGTGCAAGACAAAGGTCTTGAAGTCGTGGGCGACCAACTTGCCATACAGGCGATCAGCCTGAACCCGGGTATTGGTAAAGATGATCGCCTTGTCGTAGGTCTCGTTCTTCAGCAACCACTCGACCAGGCGCTCTTTGTGGTGGTTGTGGTCAGCGGTGATGATCTGCTGACGCGTGCCTTCATTGAGCTGACTGACGCGGTTGAGCTGCAGGTGCTCAGGCTCTTTCAGCACCTTGCCGACCACTTCACGCAGGGCCGCACCGCCACTGGTGGCGGAAAACAGCAGGGTCTGGCGGTCGGCGTTGCACAGCTCGCCGAGGCGTTGCACGTCTTCGGCAAAGCCCATGTCGAGCATGCGGTCGGCTTCATCGAGCACCAGCACCTCGACTTCATCGAGCAGCAGGTTGCCAGCGTTGGCGTGTTCGATCAGGCGGCCCGGTGTGCCGATCAAAATATCCACCTTGCGCAGCATGGCGGCCTGTACCTTGAAGTCTTCACCACCGGTGATCAACCCGCCCTTGAGGAAGGTGAACTGAGCGAAACGCTCGACTTCCTTGAGGGTCTGCTGGGCCAGCTCGCGGGTCGGCAGCAGAATCATCGCGCGCACGCTCATACGCGGCTGGGAAGCGCCATCGCCGAGCAGACGGTTGAGCATCGGCAGCACAAACGCCGCTGTCTTGCCGCTGCCGGTTTGCGCGGTAACCCGCAAGTCTTTTCCTTGCAGCGCCAGCGGTATGGCCGCCAACTGCACCGGGGTGGGCTCGACAAATTTAAGCTCGGCCACGGCTTTGAGCAGGCGTTCATGCAGGGCGAATTGGGAAAACACGGGTATACCTCGACAAAAAATCAGCAATACAGCGGCATAGATTACCGGTTCTGCCGGCTAAAAGCCCGAACGGCCTGGCCAACGGCGTCTGTAGCCTAGCTCGCGGCCCTGCAACAGGATGCTAGAACGACACGGATCGCCGCATCCGGTCAGGCCACTACGCAAGCGCCGCAACACGTCGGTAGAATGCGCGCCGCCATTCAATTCCGGATGGCATGGGTTCCCTAACCCCATTCAGCAAAAAGGTCCTGTTATGCCGCTGATTTCTTCGCAGCGCCGGCGCATGGCGCTCGGCGCGCTGGTGCTGTTCCATATTCTGATCATCATCGCCAGCAACTACCTGGTGCAGCTGCCGATCACCCTGTTCAGCTGGCACACCACCTGGGGCGCGTTCAGCTTCCCGTTTATCTTCCTGGCCACCGACCTGACCGTGCGCCTGCTCGGCAAACGCACGGCGCGCCGGGTGATCGCCCGGGTGATGCTGCCGGCGCTGCTGATTTCCTACATCGTCTCGGTGTTGTTTCAGGAAGCCAGCTACCGTGGCTTCGGCGCACTGTTGCAATTCAATGAATTCGTGCTGCGCATCTCCATCGCCAGCTTCCTCGCTTACGTACTGGGGCAGATCCTCGATATCCAGGTATTCGACCGCCTGCGCCAGCTGTCGTTGTGGTGGGTCGCGCCAACCGTGTCGACCATCTTCGGCAACCTGCTGGACACCTACGCGTTCTTTTCGGTGGCCTTCTGGAACAGCAGCAACCCGTTTATGGCCGAGCACTGGATGGAAATCGCCACGGTCGATTACGGGGTCAAGCTGGCGGTAAGTCTGCTGCTGTTCGTGCCGCTCTACGGCATGCTGCTCAATGCCATCCTGCGCATGCTGGCCGGGCGCGCTCAGGCAACCGCCTGAAGTCGAACAAGACAAGGGGAAGGCGCCTATACCCCTTGGCGCGCCTGCTTGATCAGCAGCCGTGCGCTGTCCCAGCCGACCAGCAGCACCGCCAGCCAGATCGGCAGATAAGTCAGCCATTGCGCACTGTTGAACTGCTCACCGAGAAACACTAGCGCCACCAGAAACAGCAGCACCGGCTCGACATAACTGAGAATGCCGAACAGCCCCATCGGCAGCAGGCGACTGGCGGCCATCATCGCGGCAAACGCCAGGGCGCTAAGCAGCGCCAGCCCCGGCAGTAACCACCACAGCTGCGGCGCCTGGGTAAACAGCTGCGGCGGGCTCCACTGCAGCACCAGCCAGATCGCCACCGGCGCCATAAACAGCATCTCGAGGGCAAAGCCGGACAAGGCATCCAGGCGCATCCAGCGGCGCAGCATAAAATACGGCGGGTAGCCCAGCACCGTGACCATCACCACCCAGGAGAACGCCTGGGTCAGCCACAGCTCATGGGCCACGCCCAGCAAGGCGCAGAACACCGCCAGGCGCTGCAACGGCCGCAAGCGCTCGCCATAGAACACCCGCCCGGCCAGCACCATGGCCAGCGGCAAGAGGAAATAACCCAGCGAAACTTCCAGCATGCGCCCGGCCAGCGGCGCCCAGACAAACAGCGCCCACTGAATCCCCATCAGCAGCGCCGCCAGTGGCAGACTGGCGAGCAGCCACGGCTCGCGCCGCACACGGTCGCAGGCGGCGAGCAGCACCGGCCATTGCCGCGACAGGGTGATCAGCAGTAACACCGCCGGTATCGACCAGAGCACCCGCTGGGCAAACACCTGCAAACCATCCAGTGGCGCCAGCAGCCGCACATAGCCCGGCACCACGGCAAACAGCACCGAAGCGATAATCGACAGCGCCACACCGCGCCCAGACAGTTGCATCACACCACCCTGCTCAATCAGCCCCAGATATCTTGCCTGGCTTGTAGTTAAGACCACAGCCACAAAGCGACACAGCTAGGCACTTAAACAGCCGTACAGCGCAAAAATGCAGAACATAAAAAAGCCCGCACTGGATCAACAGCGCGGGCAGAGACGTCCAGGAGCAGCGGACGCCAGGAGAGCAGGATGCAGCGAGAAAGTCAGATGGCCTGGGCCAATTGCGCCTTGGCCTGGCTCAGGCCCTTTTCCATAAACTCGCCGCCCAGGTTGAGGCCTTCGGCGTGGATAAAGCTGACATCGTGGATGCCAACAAAGGCCAGCGCCTGACGCAGGTAGGGTTCCTGATGATCCTGAGTGCCGCCGGCGTAGATGCCGCCACGGGCGGTCAGGACAAAGGCGCGCTTGCCGCTGAGCAGGCCTTGCGGGCCGGTTTCGGTGTATTTGAAGGTGACCCCGGCGCGCAGCACATGGTCGAGCCAGGCCTTCAGGGTGCTGGGAATGGCGAAGTTGTACATCGGCGCCGCCAGCACCAGCACATCGGCGGCCAGCAGCTCGTCGGTCAGCAGGTTGGACAGCGCCAGCGCCGCCTGCTCGGCCTCACTCTGCTGCTCGGCCGGGGTCATCCAGCCGCCCAGCAGGTTGGCGTCCAGGTGCGGCACCTGATCAACCGCAAGGTCACGCACCTTGATCTGATCTGCCGGATTGGCGGCCGACCAGTTGGCGATAAATTGCGCCGTCAGCTGACGCGAAACCGAACCTTGCTGACGGGCGCTGCTTTCAATTACCAGAACGTTTGCCATGTTATTTGCTCCACCGAAGGGTTGTTGAACGTCGATGGGCAAAGAATAGAAGCGCACATTCCGATTAAAAAGCGCAAATATCTGCGCCAAACAATCTAATAATTTGATTTATAGCCAGCCCGCGCTTAGTCTCTGGGCTGTTGGGTAACTACGACAGCTCACAGGTCAGCTTGACCCGTAACCTGATAATGCTGCGGCTGAACTTCACCGCCAGGTTGCTGCTTTCCCCGGCGGGCAGACTGATTTTGCGGGTGCGCGGCGCTTCCGGGCCGTTGCGGAATATCGCCGTGCAGTGGGCGTCGCTGCGGCCATAGTTGTACAGCTGTATGGCGCCCATGTTGTGGTCGATTTCTTGAGGAGTGGCCGAGACTTCAGCGCCATTGAGCTGTTTCTCCACCTCGATTGGGTAGGCCAGCACCGTCAGCGGCAAGCAGGCCAGCAGCGCACAACAGAACTTTTTCATCAGGGCAGTCTCCGGCAAAAGACGGCCAGTTTAGGTTGATTACGTCGGCATTTGCACCCCGGAACTTGAGCGAGCACAGGAACTGAATATGAAAGCACCCCGCGTCACCCTCGACCAATGGCGCACCCTGCAGGCGGTGGTCGATCACGGCGGCTTTGCCCAGGCCGCCGAGGTGCTGCACCGTTCGCAATCCTCGGTCAGCTACACCGTGGCGCGGATGCAGGAGCAGCTGGGCGTGCCGCTGCTGCGTATCGACGGGCGCAAGGCGGTACTCACCGAAGCGGGTGACGTGCTGCTGCGCCGCTCGCGGCAATTGGTCAAACAGGCCAGCCAGCTGGAAGACCTGGCGCACCATATGGAACAGGGTTGGGAAGCCGAAGTGCGCCTGGTGGTCGATGCCGCCTACCCCAACGCCCGTCTGGTGCGCGCGCTCACCGCGTTTATGCCGCAAAGCCGCGGCTGCCGCGTGCGCCTGCGTGAGGAAGTGCTGTCCGGGGTGGAGGAAGTGCTCAAGGACGGCAGCGCCGACCTGGCCATCAGCGCGCTGAATATTCCCGGCTTTCTTGGCGCGGAAATGAGCACCGTGGAATTTGTCGCCGTGGCACACCCCGAACACCCACTGCAGCGCCTGCAGCGGGTGGTGACCTTTCAGGATCTGGAAACCCAGATGCAGGTGGTGATTCGTGACTCCGGCCGCCAGCAGCCGCGCGATGTCGGCTGGCTCGGCGCAGAGCAGCGCTGGACGGTCGGCAGCCTGGCCACCGCCGCCACCTTTGTCAGCCACGGCCTGGGCTTTGCCTGGTTGCCGCGCCACCTGATCGAGCGCGAGCTCAAGGACGGCCTACTCAAAGCCCTGCCGCTGGATCAGGGCGGCAGCCGCAATCCGCTGTTTTACCTGTACTCGAACAAGGACAAGCCCCTGGGCCCGGCCACACAGATTCTCGTCGAGCTGATCCAGCGCTTCGATGCCGCCCCTTTAAATGCAGCCTTTGCTGCGCCCCTGCCCTCGGCTTGAGAGGAATATATAGATGTCTTATTTCGACAACGATGGCTGTCAGCTGCATTACGAAGACTACGGCCACGGCGCGCCGGTGCTGCTGGTGCATGGCCTGGGCTCGAGCACCCGCGACTGGGAATACCAGATTCCCGAACTGGCCGCCCACTACCGGGTGATCGCCCTCGATGTGCGTGGCCACGGCCGCTCGGACAAACCCCGCGAGCGCTATAGCATTCAGGGTTTTGCCGAGGATGTGGCGGCGTTGATCGAGCATCTGCAACTGCCACAGGTGCATCTGGTCGGCATTTCCATGGGCGGCATGATCGGCTTTCAGCTGGGTGTGGATCGCCCCGAACTGCTCAAAAGCCTGTGTATCGTCAACAGCGGCCCGGAAGTGAAGGCGAAAAGCCCGCGCGACTATCTCGAGATTGGCAAACGCTGGAGCCTGTCGCGCCTGCTCAGCCTCGATAGCATTGCCAAGGGCCTCGGCCGCTTGCTGTTCCCCAAACCAGAGCAGGAAGAGCTGCGGCAGAAAATCCTGACGCGCTGGCCGCAGAACGACAAGCGTGCGTACCTGGCCAGCCTGGATGCGATTATCGGTTGGGGCGTGCGGGAACGCCTGGCGCGGATCAGCTGTCCGACCCTGGTGGTCACCGCCGACCGCGATTACACCCCGGTGGCGCAGAAGCAGGCCTATGTTGATGAAATGCCCAATGCGCGCCTGCTGGTGATCGAAGATTCGCGTCACGCCACACCGCTGGACCAACCCGCACACTTCAACAGCAGCCTGCTGGCCTTCCTTGCCGAAGTCGAACAGGCCGCCCCCACTGCCACGCCACAATAAGGACTACCCCGCATGTTCAAGACCCTTACCCTCGCCGCCTGCTCCATCCTGTTTGCCGGCAGCCTGCTGGCCGCCGAAAACCCGAAAGTGCTGCTGACCACCAGCCTCGGTGACATCGAGATCGAACTGGATGCCGAGAAGGCGCCGGTCAGCACCGCCAACTTCCTTGCCTACGTCGATAGCGGCTACTACGCCGGCACCCAGTTCCACCGGGTGATTCCGGGCTTTATGGTGCAAGGCGGCGGCTTCGATGCCGACATGCAGCAAAAAGATACCCAGGCACCGATCAAGAACGAAGCCGACAACGGCCTGCACAACGTGCGCGGCACCCTGGCCATGGCCCGTACCCAGGTACGCGACTCCGCCACCAGCCAGTTCTTTATCAACCACAAGGACAACGCCTTCCTCGATCACGGCTCGCGTGATTTCGGCTACGCCGTGTTCGGCAAGGTGGTCAAGGGCATGGAGGTGGTCGACAAGATCGCCCAGGTACCGACCGCCAACCGTGGTGGCCATCAGAATGTGCCGCGCGAGCCGGTGCTGATCACTGCCGCCAAGCGTCTGTAACCCTGCTCAACTGGCTGGGCAGCCTGCTGCCCAGCCATCAGTTGCGCGCATGGGCCAGGTGAAACTTCGCCACCCCTTCCAGCTGCGCCAGCTCATCGGCCATATCGCTGAGCCGCGCACTCTTCTGCCCGTCCACCGCCACCGCAACAAAGCGCCACTCCAGCTGGCCCTGCTCGAAACTCACACTGAACGAGCCGCCGGCAATCACGTAGCCGCGCTCGCGGGCGATCTCACGCAAACGCGCCTCATGCGGGCGGACAAAACCGGGGGCAAAGCGCAGCACTATGGCAATCGCTGGGCACGATGGCAGGCGCGCCTCGAGCTTGGCACCCCACATCATCAAGCCGGCGGAAATCAGGCTGAGCAGCACCGCCGCGCCATAGAAGCCGACGCCCACCAGCACGCCAATCGCCGAAGAGGCCCAGATCGACGCCGCCGTGGTCAGGCCGCTGATGCTCATGCCGTCCTTCATGATCAGCCCGGCGCCAAGAAAACCGATGCCGGTCACCACGCCCTGAATCACCCGTGTCGGGTCGACGCTAGCCAATGAGTGATCACCCAGCCAGTACTGCGGGTACACGCACAACACCGTCAGTGCGCAGGAGGCCATGCAGACCATGCCATAGGTGCGCATGCCCGCCGCCCGGCCATGGTAGGAGCGCTCATAACCGACCAGCAGGCCGAGCAGCAGCGCGCCGAGCATATTCAGAAACAGAGTCAGATTGACCGCCACGCCCGGCAGCAGCCAGAACTTATCGACCAGGGCAAATGCACTCACAACACACCTCGCGCAGCAGCGAATATGCTCTGAGCGTAGTTGTCGCCCTACGAAACTGCGCGAATGGCCGCGCTACTGGCGGTACGGCAGCAGCTCGCGGGCCTGTTCGGCATAGCCGCGTACGCCGTGCTGTTCTTCGGCGAGGAAGTTCGCCACCGCGCCACGCAAGCCGGGGTGGCAGAGGTAGTGCCAGGAGTGGGTAATCACCGGTTCGAAGCCGCGAATCAGCTTGTGCTCGCCTTGGGCGCCGGCGTCGAAACGTTGCAGTCCAGCGGCGATGGCATGGTCCATGCCCTGATAGAAACAGGTCTCGAAGTGCAGCCGGTCGAACTCCGCCAGACACCCCCAGTAGCGCCCGTACAGGCTGTCGCCGCCGACCAGGCTAAAGGCCATGGCCACCGGCCTGCCGGCTTGATGGGCGAGCACCACGCGGATCATCGCCGGCATGCGTTCGGCCAGCAGGCTGAAGAAGGTGCGCGTCAGGTAGGGTGACTGGCCGCGCACCCGGTAGGTGTTGGCGTAACACAGGTAGACGAAATCCCACTCCAGCTCGCTAAGCTGATGGCCCTCACGCCAATCAAACGCGATGCCCTGCCCCGCCACCTGTTCGCGCTCCTTACGCATCTGCTTGCGCTTGCGCGAACTGAGCGCGTCGAGAAAGTCCTGAAAGTCCCGATAGCCACGGTTGCGCCAATGAAACTGACAGCCCAGGCGCTGCAACCAGCCGTCACGGCCCTGCAGCAGGGCATTTTCGGCCTCGCGGGTGAAGTTGATATGCAGGCTCGACAGCCCCTGCTGTTCCAGGCCGGCGCTTAGCTCATCGAGTAACTGCCCGGCCGCCAGCGGGTCACCCAGCAGACGCTGACCCGTTACCGGCGAGAAGGGAATCGCACCGAGCAGCTTGGGGTAATAGTCGATGCCGGCGCGGTGGCAGGCATCCGCCCAGCCATGGTCGAACACGTACTCGCCATAGGAATGGCTTTTTACATAGCCCGGCATGGCCGCCAGCAGTTGGCCCTGCGCGCCCCGCAACGCGGCGTGAGCCGGCTGCCAGCCACTGCGCCCGCCGACGCTGCCACTGTCCTCCAGGGCCGAGAGAAAAGCGTGGCGCAAGAACGGCTGCGCATCCGTCAACAGGGCATCCCACTGACTGGCGGCAATTTCATGGATGGAGTTCAGTTGGTTCAGCAACATCGACGGCTCGGTAAGGCAGGCAAGGCTGCACTATATATAGCCGCTTGCCTTGGCGCTGCCATGGTTTTACTGACGGGCCGTTAAAACCCTGGGGCGACTCACCTGCCCCCGGCCCGGACGGCCGGCAATCCTCCGTCCGCTTGTAACGCTCAACATGCCCTCAGTGAGGGCTGAGCGCAGATGCCCAGCAGATGCTTCCTGACACAAAAGCGCAGACGAAAAAAAGCCCCGCACCGGGCGGGGCTCAAAGATAGGAGCAGCGGTTAAACGCTATTGCCTTAGAACACGTACTGCGCGCGGAGGCTGATGGCATCGCCGTCATCATCGCCATTGGCGTTGGCAATATCATCGGCACTGGCTTTCAGGTAGTTGGCAGAAATCTTGACGGCTTCGTTGACATACCAGTTCACGCCCAGGGTATGCACCTTGGCACCGGCCTCAATGCTGTCCACGGTCAGCCCAGCCAGCGCACCGGCAGGCAGCCGAGGGGTTTCATCGACGGTGATATTGTCGTAGCGGTAGAAGACCTCCCAAGCACCCAGCTGCTTATCGTTTGGCTTGATCTTGTCAAACTTGCCGCCATCGATCTTGTAACCGCGCGACTCGCCCGTCAGGGTGTAGGCCAGCTGGACGTTGTAGCCGGACGCTTCGAGGTCCTTGTCGTTACCGTTGAGCGCCTCGGAACCGTCTGCAGTGCGGCTCAGGTACTCACCCTGAACGGAGAATGGGCCCATCATGTACGCGGCTTCCAGGCCATAGGCACTGTCATCGCCGTCCAAGAAGGCATCCCCGTAGGTGCCGCGATTACCGTTTACACTGTCTTCGGTAGTGCCGCGTACGGACAGACGTGAACGAATGCGCTCGCGGTAACCTTCTTCTACGTCACGCGTGGCGTAGTTGAGGCCGAAGTGAAGCACCTGATCCGCTTCGACGATCGGTGCAAACACACCGCGCATAACGAAAGCATGGTTGTTCTCGCCGTCTTCGTTTTGGAAGAACTCGTTGTCATCACCGAGGTTCTGACGGTAGGCACCGATTTCCCCGTGGAATACGTCACCCAGGGTTGTGCGCAAACGCACGCCTTCACCATTCATATGGTCGTTGACCCAGGACGCAAGGTCATAGATGGCCGAGCGCTCGATGGCCGTGATCCACTTAGAGCTGACAGCCTCTTCTAGACCGAAAGTCGGATCCATCCGGCCAATGGTCAGCGTTACAGGCTTGAAGCCGGTGTAGGAGATGGATGCTTCATCCCAATCATCATCGCTGCCGCTGTCGCCGAAGTTACGATTGAAGGTGTATTCCCAATCTTGATAAGCAACACCGGAGATTTCCAGGCGAGCACGGCGCAGGTAGGTTTCGTCCGCCCGATTACCGTTTGCGGTATAGAAACCATCAAAGCTATCGGCATCTACCTGCAGACGGCCGCCAATTTTGAAGGAGAAGGCCTTGTCGGTTGTCCCAACTTCCAGGCCGCCCTTGGTCTTGACCACGATGTCGGCGCCGTCAGTGGTGACGGTGCCAGCGAAAGCCTGGGCGGAAACGGCCAGGGCCAGAGCGCTGGTGGCGAAGCCGGCCATGACTCCACGAAAGCTGTGCTTACGGATCATCGAAGATTCCTCTAAATGGACTTTAAGTGTTGAAAACACCCGAGCGCTGGAGGCTCGTTCGTGCTGGAGGGAATCTTGGCGGCGGGATATTTCAGCGCGGTTGCTGATATATAAAGATTTGATTACAGCGGAACTTTTTACTTCCTTTGCCTATAAGCAGCGAAATCACTTCAGCCCGCTGCTGTGCCAGCGGCCCAGCGCCCTTGCGGCGACGGGCCAGATTCGGCTCAAGGCTGCTTGCGCAATGCCTTGCTCAGCCAGTAATCCAGGCTTAACCAGCGCCCGGCGCCGCTGAAAAACAGCGCCACCAGCATCACCAGATAGGTGGCGGCAAACTCGATGCCGTTGTTCAACACCACCAGCTTGCCGCTGCTGGTCAGCCAGTCGTAATTGCCGTGTTGTTTGAGCAGCTCGCGGGCGCGCTCCAGCTTGTCCACCGATTCCAGCACCCGCTCATTGGCGAACGGCGCGCTGGCATCGGCAATCGCCTGCCAGCCGTAGGGCAGGTGCACGGCGAAAATTGCCACCAGCATGGTGACGATCAGCGGCAGGCTGATCCAGCGCACCGCCAGGCCGAACAACAGCAGCAGCGCGCCACCCGCCTCGGTGAGCGTTGCGGCCCAAGCCAGCAGCTCTGGGAATGGCAATCCCAGGCCCCAATCCGGGTTACCGAACCAGGCGGCGGTAGCCTCGATATCCGCCAGTTTGTGCATACCGGCCATCCAGAACACCGGCACCAGATACAGGCGCAGCAATAACGGCCCGAGAAAATCCAGGCGACGACTAGCATCCAGGGCGTCCTGGAGACGATTGAAAAAACTCAGCATGGGACATCTCCACAGGTCGGCTCTGGCGGTGCCGGAGTCAGGTGATTAATCGTATGGGGGTTGCCAGATGCCCTGGCTTTGCCACTCACTCAGCAGGTTTTGGGCGTTATTGAAATAGGCGCTGTCGGCTGTCAGGCCATGCTGCTGGGCCAGCGCCAGCAGGGCCGGCTCGGCAGCCTCACCGGCCTGCAGGCGCGCCGCCAGCTGGTAGGCAAAGGGGCTTATTTGCATAAAGCGCACCTTGTCCTGCCCATCGCGCCAGACCAGCAGGCAGGTCGCCGTCGCAGGTGGCTCGACTGGCTGGTAATCCACCCCGATCTGTTGCACCGGCCACTGATAAGCCAGCGGCCAGGCCAATGGCGACCAGCCCTGCTCAGGCAGTTCGGCTTCGCTGACATCCAGCGCCAGCTCGACCCATTCGTAATGCGCCAGTTCCAGGATAAACGGCGGATCGCCCGCCTCGGCGACGTAGCCCTGCTGCAACCAGGCAAGAAACTCCTGGCTGATTTCGAGGAAGTACGGACTGACGCAACGCTGCTCGGCGATAAAACTGCGCACCAGGCGCTGCCAGCGACTGGCCTCAATCAGCCGGTGCAGCACCGGAAAGGCGCCGCTGACAAAGCCTTCGATATTGTTGAAGAACAGCGTTTCATACACCGCCATACGTTCGGCGCTGATGCCGTCGAGCAGCGGCTGCTGCGCCGGTTGGCGGATACGCGCGGCAAAGGCGCGTTGCGCCTCAACGCCACTCATGTGCCGTAGCCTCTAATAAGCGCAGCCGCAGCCGCTTGCAGCTGACGAATCTGCGCCACCTCGGCAACCAGCTCGGCAATCGGCGGGAAGTTGAAATCGCGCTCCAGCAAGGTCGGGCGCACGCCATGCACGGCATAGGCCTGCGCAAGCAAAGCCCAGACCGGGTCGATCACGGGCGCACCGTGGCTGTCGATCTTCAGATCACTGGCCTGGTCGTAATGCCCGGCCACATGCAGATAAGCGATGCGCGCACTGGGCATGGCGGCGATATAGGCGGCCGCATCAAAGTTGAAATTACAGCTGTTGACGAAGACGTTATTCACGTCCAGCAACAACTGGCAGTCGGCGCGCTCCAGCACCGCGCAGACAAACGCCGCCTCATCCAGCTCGCCTGGCAACTGCGCATAGGCCGAGACATTCTCGATAATCAGCGGACGATCCAGCACGTCCTGCACGATGCGCACGCGCTCGGCGATACGCAGCAGCGATTCTTCGGAAAACGGCAGCGGCATCAGGTCATACAGCTGGCCGTGATCGGCACAGGCCGACAGGTGTTCGCTGTAACCGCGCACGCCATGCAGATCGAGAAAGCCCTTGATGGCCTTGAGCAGCTCGATATCCAGCGGGGCAAAACCACCGAGGTTGAGGGACAGACCATGGCAGAGCAGCGGCAAGCGCTCACTCAGGGCACGCAACTGCTTACCCAAACGCCCGCCGACACCGATCCAGTTCTCCGGCGCCACTTCGAGGAAATCCACCGCGCCTGTGCTGCAGTCCTGCAGCGCGCCGAGCAGACCGCGACGCAGGCCTAGCCCGGCACCGGTAACGAACTCCATCTGCATGCTCTGCCCCTGCACTCAGCAATTACTCGGCTTTGTTCTCGGCGCCGCACTTGCCTTCACCGCATTTGCCCTCGCCTTCAGCCTTGGCTTCGCCACCGCACTTGCCTTCACCTTCGGCTTTGTTCATCTCGCCGCCACACTTGCCTTCACCACAGCTGCCTTCGGCAGATTTCTCGCCCGCCGCCAGGCTATAACCGCTGCTTAGCTCCTGCGCCGCGAAAGGGTTGCTGGCGGCCTGTACGGTGAAGGCTGCGCTGCTCAGCAGTACCGCGCCCAGGGATGCAACAACAGTGTTCAGGTGGTTCATGGCAACGCTCCAAATGGCATTTCAAGATTGGCAGCCTATTGGCTACCTCGGACTAATAGACGGGCCCCGCAACGAAGCGTTACAGCATCGCCTAAATTTATCCGGCCGGCCCGCTGTCATCAGAACCGATTGGCCGGGTTACCGGCTAACGCATTTCTTACAAGATTTTGCTGCCGAGCGGTCGATCCGTCACACTACGCCCCCCGAGCAAATGCTCGTTTTCAAGCCTGCAGACTCCGTATGACCCGATCCCCGCTCCGCCGTCTCGTTTTTGGCACCCTGCGCCGCGTGCTGTACCTCTGGGTGCGCTCGGAAACCATCAACCAATCGGCCTTTACCCTCAAGCTCGACCGCAGCAAACCGGTGTTTTACGTGCTGCAGCAGCCGTCGCTGAGCGATCTGGCGGTGGTCGATAGCGAGTGCCGCAAGGCCGGCCTGCCGCGTCCGATTATGCCGGTGGCGGTGGGTGAGCTGCTGGAGCCCGCGGCCTTCTTTTACCTGACGCCTGAGCCCGATTGGCTCGGCAGGCAGGACAAACGCGGCATCTCGCCGACCCTGCAACGCCTGGTCAGCGCGCTGAGCCAACATGCGGTGGACGATGCGCAGATCATTCCGGTCAGCGTGTTCTGGGGCCAGTCGCCGGACCGTGAAACCAGCCCATGGAAACTGTTGTTCGCCGACAGCTGGGCGGTGACCGGGCGTCTGCGCCGGCTGGTGAGCATCCTGATCCTGGGCCGCAAGACCCGCGTGCAGTTCTCCACACCGATTCATCTGCGCGAGCTGGTCGAGCAGGACAAAGGCCACGAGCGCACCCTGCGCATGGTCCAGCGCATCCTGCGGGTGCACTTTCGCAACCAGAAGGCCGCCGTGATCGGCCCGGACGTGTCGCACCGACGCAATCTGGTCAAAGGCCTGATCCACGGCCCGCAGGTGCGCCAAGCGATCATCGAGCAAGCCGAGCGCGACAATATCAGCCTGGAGAAGGCCGAAAGCCAGGCCCTGCGCTATGGCAACGAGATCGCCTCGGACTACACCTACACCGCGATTCGCTTCCTCGAACTGGTGCTGAGCTGGTTCTGGAACAAGATCTACGACGGCATCAAGGTCAACCATATCGAGGGCGTGCAGGAAGTCGCCCAGGGCCATGAGGTGATCTATGTGCCCTGCCACCGCAGCCATATCGACTACCTGCTGCTGTCCTACCTGCTGTTTCGCAACGGCCTGACCCCGCCGCATATCGCCGCCGGGATCAACCTGAATATGCCGCTGATCGGCGGCTTACTACGCCGCGGCGGCGCGTTCTTTATGCGCCGTACCTTCAAGGGCAACCCGCTCTATACCGCCGTGTTCAACGAATACCTGCATACCCTGTTCAGCAAGGGCTTCCCGGTCGAGTACTTCGTCGAAGGCGGGCGCTCGCGCACCGGGCGCATGCTGCAGCCGAAAACCGGCATGCTGGCCATCACCATGCGCAGCTTTTTGCGCAGCAACCGCCTGCCGGTGGTGTTCGTACCGGTGTATATCGGCTACGAGCGGGTGCTGGAAGGCCGCACTTATTTGGGCGAGCTGCGCGGCGCGAGCAAGAAGAAGGAGTCGATCTTCGACATCTTCAAGGTCATCGGCGCGCTCAAGCAGCGCTTTGGCCATGTCTGGGTCAATTTTGGCGAGCCGATCAAACTGGCGGAATTTCTCGATAGCGAGCAGCCCGACTGGCGCGAGCAGGATTACGGCACGCAGTTCCGCCCGGCCTGGCTCAATGCAGCCACCCACAACCTTGGCGAACGCGTGGCCCAGCACCTCAACGAGGCGGCGGCGATCAACCCGGTCAACCTGGTGGCCCTGGCGCTGCTCTCCACCAGCAAGCTGGCCCTGGATGACCGCGCCCTGGCGCGGGTGCTCGACCTCTACCTGGCCCTGCTGCGCAGCGTGCCCTACTCGCCGCACACCACCCTGCCGGATGGCAACGGCCAGGCGCTGATCGAATACGTGCAGAAGATGGACCTGCTCGCCGAACAGAAGGACGCGCTCGGCAAGATTCTCTATCTGGACGAGCACAACGCCGTTCTGATGACTTATTACCGCAACAACGTGCTGCACATCTTCGCCCTGCCGGCGCTGCTGGCGAGCTTCTTCCAGAGCAGTTCACGAATGAGCCGCGAGCAGCTCCTGCGCTACACCCGCGCGCTCTACCCCTACCTGCAGTCCGAGCTGTTTATCCGCTGGAGCCTCGACGAGCTGGATGACGTGGTCGATCAATGGCTGGCGGCCTTTGTCGAGCAGGGCCTGCTCACGCTTGATGGCGACATGTATGTGCGCCCGGCGCCCAGCTCGCGCGAATTCGTCCTGCTGACCCTGCTGGCCCGCGCCATCGTGCAAACCCTGCAACGCTTCTATATGGCCACCGCCCTGCTGCTCAACGCCGGGCAGAACGCCATCAGCGCCGAAGAGCTGGAAGACCTGTGCACCGTGATGGCCCAGCGCCTGTCGATCCTGCATGGCCTTAACGCCCCGGAGTTCTTCGACAAGAGCCTGTTCCGCCACTTTATCCAGAGCCTGCTCGACCAGGGCGTGCTGCGTCAGGATGAAGCCGGCAAACTCAGCCATCATCCGCTGCTCAACGAACTGGCCGAGGGCGCCGCCAAGCGCGTGCTGCCGGCGGAGCTGCGCCTGTCGATTCGCCAGGTGGCCATGGATAGAAACGAGGCTGTCGCCGAGCCGGTGTAGAGCCACTCGCGTAGGGCGGACATGCCGCAGGCTTGTCCGCCCTACGTGCAGATCACCCACGAACCCGACCAGGCCACAGTCTCTGTAGATCCCCCAGAATCGACTACAACCGCACCCCCATGAACCCAGCCAACGATAAAACCAGTAAACCGTCGCGTGCCGAATTCCACCAGGCCAACCAGGCCCGCGCCGAAGCCGAAGCCCTGCGCCTGCTCGCCGCCAGGGTTGAACTCGGCGCACGCTGGCTGAGTTGGGTAGCGGCGGAACTCTATGCCCTCAAACCCGCCGCCTACGCACAGATGGTGCGCCGTGAGTTGCAGCGGCTAAACGGCTAGCCGCGACTCAACCCAGTCAAGCGTGACGACATCTCGGTAATCGCCGCCGCCAATTGGCTGTTCTCCTGACGCGGCTGTTCGGCGCACCCGGCCAGGGTGCTGCTCAGGGCACCCAGTTGCGCGGCTTCGGTTTGTAGAGGGTCGGTTTCCTCGGCGATGCGCTGGAGCATGCTGCTGCCCTTAGCCCCGGTTATACCCGGAAAATGCAGCACGTTGCCGACCTGATCGAGGGCGAAGGCGTAGCCATCGGTGACCTTGCCCTGCTCGGTGAGAAAGCGCACCCAATCGTCCAGCAGCAAGTCCAGGGTGGCGACCCCGGCAAAGCGTCCCTCAACCTGGTAAGGCATGCTACAGGTGATCATCGGCACGCCAGTCACCGCATCCTGATAGGCCTCCGACCACAGGCACTGGCCGGCCTTGCTGCTGCGCGCGCCACTGTACCAGGCATCGTTGTGATAACCGGGGCCGTCGGCGGCATTGTAATCATCGGAATAGGTCAGGCGGCCATCCGCCGGTTCTCCCTGCGGAGTCACTGTCACCGCGAGCAATACCTATGGGGGCGTGGTGCTGATCTGGGCAGGAGACACCTGCTCAAGGCGTCCTGAGGCTGTAGACGAGATAAGCGCGCCCCGTTCAGCGCCCACCCCATAGAATCGCTAACGAAACGTTAGGCCGACAACATAAGGCGCAGTGCCACTGGATCCATCGGCCGCGAGAGGAAATAGCCCTGTACCTCCTCGCAATCGAAATCACTCAGCACATCGAGTTGCATCTGCGACTCCACGCCTTCAGCGGTCACCGTCAGCGATAGCGCGCGACCGAGCCCGATGATCGCCTTGATAATTGCCTGACTGTCCTGCGAATTGCTTAGATCGGTCATAAAACTACGATCGATCTTCAGTCCATCGAAGGGGAAATTGCGCAGATAACTCAAGGAGGAATAACCCGTACCAAAGTCGTCCATCGACAGCCGCACCCCGATACGTTTGAGCTCTAGCATCAACGCCAAGGCGCATGGCGCATCCTCCAGCATGACGCTCTCGGTGAGTTCCAGCTCCAACCTGCCTGGCGGCAGACCGCTTTCTTCAAGGGCGCTTTGTACCCGCGCCAACAGATGGCCACGGCGGAACTCCACCGGTGACAGGTTGACCGAGACAATCAGCTCCTCACTCCAGCTCATGGCTTCCATGCAGGCGGTGCGCAGCACCCAGGAACTCAGCGGAATTATCAAGCCGGTACTTTCGGCAATGCCAATGAAGCTGTCCGGGGCCAACAACCCCCGTTGCGGGTGCTGCCAACGCACCAAGGCTTCGGCCGCGACCATGCGCTGACTGCTGACACTGTAGCGCGGCTGCAACTGCAGGCGCAGCTCATCGCGCCTCAAGGCCTGGCGCAGGTCGTTCTCCAGTTTGCGCCGCTCAAGCATTCGCTCATTCATATCGCTGGCATAGAAACACCACGTATTACGCCCCGCCTCCTTAGCTTCATACAGGGCGATATCGGCGTAACGCAATAACTCCTCAGCCTGTGAGGCATCCGCCGGGGCCATGGCCACACCGATGCTGGCGCCAATAAAGATACTGTTATTGCCGATCTCGAAGGGCTGCTCAATGCTGGCAATCAGCCGCTCGCAGAGCCGTTCAACCTCTTCCTGGGTGGAGATGCCAGTGACAAGCAAAATAAACTCATCACCGCCCAGGCGGGCTACCAGATCGCCCTCACGCAATATCAAGCGCAAGCGTTTCGAGACTTCGTTCAATACCTGATCGCCGGTCTCATGGCCAAACGAGTCGTTGACCGGTTTGAAGCGGTCCAGATCAATGCTCAGCATCACCAGCGGTTTATCGATGGTCGACAGCCCCTTGAGTTTGCCCTCGAGAAACTCCTGCATGCGGTTGCGATTGGGTAACCCGGTGAGCGCATCATGCAACGAAAGATGCTCAATGCGCGCCCGCGCCTGCACCTCTTCGGTGATATCACTGACCGTACCGCGATAGCCTCCAGTGGCCGCGGCGACAGCACGCAGAGACAAGCGACAAGTACGCTGGTTGCCGTCGGCCGCCTGGTACTGGCATTGCAAACCGTCCTTGACTGATGCACGGCCAGTGCGCTTTTCCAGCCAGTTGCGCAAACCACCCGCACACTGCATCAGGTCGCTCAGCGGGCGGCCCAACCAGGCGCTTGCGGAATATCCGGTGACCGTCTGAAAACGCGCCGATAGATAGCTCAAGCGCAACTCGCTGTCGGTCTCCCAAATCCAATCCGATGCCGACTCAGCGACATCGCGAAAGCGCGCTTCACTGGCGGCCAACGCCAGTTGACTGGCATACAACGAGCTATAACTGGCATCCATCTGGCGCGCGGCGGCGATGGCCCGGCGCTGGATCAGCCAGGTGATCAAGGCGACTATCACTGCGGCCAAGGCCAACAGCGGCAGAATCAGATAGAGCAATTGATCACCCGGCCGAGCCGGGCTCCAACGCAACCACAGCGGCTCACCACTCAGGGTGGCTACGGCGAAGGTCGAACGATCTGCTCTGGCGTCGGCCGCACTGGCTACCTGCAGGTTCTCGATACCGAAGTCCATGCCCAGCGCGGCGAGCTTTTGCGGGCCAAGCAGATCGATGAACAGCAGCACCGAGGTGTCCCCCGGCACGGGCTCGATCAGCGGATCACCACCCGGCGTGAAACCAGCTGCGGCCACCAGCGCCGGCTGACCGGCCACCTGCACAAAGCCCACCAGCGGTTCTTCGTCTTCGGCTTGTGCGCGGGCCTGGTCGAGCAGCGCATCAATGTTCTGCTTGAGCCAGTGCTGTGCGTCGATGACCACCAGCTGCCCCTCAACCACCGCATAAGTGGTACGACCGGCCGGGTCGACGACAAACAGCCCCTCGTAGGCGAAATCCGGAAACAGGCTGGGGCCCAGGTTTTGCCGCGTATAGGCCCATTGATGATCGACCTGAACGTGCAGGTTGCGATAGGCCTCGCCCCAGAATGCATAGTCGCTGATCGTCGCCAGGATCGACTTCTGCCGGATCTGGCTGGCCTTCTGCACATAGAACAGCGCTTGTTCCGCCGCACGGGTATTTTGCTGTACGGCAATCTGTACCAGCGCCGCGCTGGCGATGACGAATAGCGCCAACAGCAGGGCTGAAATTAACAGCAGCGTCCTCCGGGAGCTGGCAATGGCGTTTAGCGGACGGTGTGGCTCAACTACGGTTACCATCATCTGCCCTCAACTAGACCGGCTTGCAATGTGATAGGGGCCAGAGCCCTTTAATGCCCAAGCTTAACAGCAACCAGCGTGCTGGCGCTTTGCCATATACAGAAACGCCCTAAGGTCGTTGTCCTTGCGCGCCCCAACCGTTCCATTACGCTTGCTGCAGACCTACACCCTAAGGAGTCCCACCATGTCCCGCATCGCCGCCTTCACCGCCGCACTGGTGCTGTCCAGCAGCGCCTTCGCCCTGTCGCTGGCCGACCTCTCGCAGAGCGACGCCAGCGGCGGCCTCAAGGACGCTCTCACCCAAGGCGCCAAAGTGGCCGTGCAGCAACTGGGCAGACCCGGCGGTTTCAGCAACAACCCGAATGTGCGTATCGAACTGCCAGGCAACCTCGGCAAAGCGGCAAAAACCATGAAGATGATGGGCATGGGCGCGCAGGTCGAACAGCTCGAAGCCAGCATGAACCAAGCCGCCGAAGCCGCCGTGCCGCAAGCCCAGGCGCTGCTGGTGGACTCGGTGAAGAAGATGACCGTGCAGGACGCCAAAAGCATCCTTGCCGGCCCGCAGGACTCCGCCACCCAATACCTGAACAAGACCAGCCGCGAACAGATCCGCGCCAGGTTCCTGCCCATCGTCAAGCAAGCCACCGATCAGGTCGGCCTGGCCCAGCAATACAACAGCTTCGCCGGCCAAGCCGCGAGCTTCGGGGTGATCGACGCGAAAAGCGCGAATATCGAGAACTATGTAACCGAGCAGGCGCTGGACGGCCTGTTTGCCATGATCGCCGAGCAGGAAGCCAGCATCCGTGAAAATCCGGCGGGCGCGGCGACCAGTTTGGCGAAGAAGGTGTTTGGCGCGTTGTAACAACAACGCCAGCAACTGATATCAGTTGCTCAACCCATCCTACAAATCAAGAGCCCACTCGCTGCGCCGCCGAACCAATCCGCTGGTGCCAGGACAAACGCCCCATCAGCGCAGCGAGTCAACCAGTAGCCGGGACGCTGCAAAAGCGGCGCATACAAAGCCCCACAAAAACAGCCCAGCTCGCGGCCATGGGCCGCTGCTACAGGGGATATGCCCACGCCAGGCACAAACCAGGCTATATGTGGCTGGCTGCCGGGTTGACTCAGCTGAGCCAACCCGCGCTGAAGGGCGTGAGTATCCCGGATGAGTAGACCTCACGAGCGGGGTCTGCCTTAATCCAACAGGGTCTTGGAACAGAACCTTGATCAAGGCGGGCGGTTCCTAAGGCGCGCCAAATACCGCCGTCCAGTAGATGCCCGCATCACTCTTGGGGTCGTTGGCGTAGGCAGCGCCCAGTTCGCTGAATTGCGAGTTCATCAGGTTGGCGCAATGGCCGGGGCTGGCCAGCCAGCCATCGACCACTTTGCTGGCGTTATCCAGGCCGGCGGCGATGTTTTCGCCGATGCGCTGACCGCTGTAGCCGGCCAACTCGGCGCGGTCGCCGGGGGTACGGCCGTCCGGGTCCTGGTGGTCAAAGAAATTACCGTTGGCCATGGCCCGGCTGTGGGCTTCGGCGGTGCTGCCCAGGGTGGCATTCCACGTCAGCGGCGCGCTGGCGGCAAAGGATTGGCTGCCGCACCGGCGCGCCGTACTGCGCGCGACGTTGAGGTGTGCGAGCAGCGCCTGCCCTTCCGCCTGCCAGTCGCCCAGGCGCGCCGCCAGTAGCGGCCGAGCCAGCAGGATGCGCCACTCGCGGCCCTGCTGATGGACGCCGATGTCGACAAACTGCGGGTCGAGCAAGATCGTGCAGAAGCTCTCCTGCAGCACCTTCAGCGCCGCCGCAGCGTCACGCGGGCCGGACAGGCTGATGGCCTGCACGTTAACCATCGGATAGCCCGCCGCACTCATGGCCTGCTGCAAATCCCCCGAACGGCCGACTGGTTGCACCAGGCGCGAATCGGCCGTCAGTGGCGGCAACTCGGCAGAGGCCTGGTCGCCACAGCGCTGCACCTCACTGCGGTAGCTGTTGATCAAGCCGACCAGCTGCGCCGCATCGGCGGCTTGCACACCAGCGGTATACCCCAGCAGCAACATCAGGGCAGCGCTCGCCCGAATCAATAACTTGTCACCCATAAAATTCCTCAATCGCACATGCCCATACGACGTGCCCATAGAGCTAACCTGCTGATCTTGGCGCACCTGGGCGGTTGAAACTAGCCCGACAGAGACAGCGCAGCACTCTCGTCTCTCGGCAGGTAGAGCAACACCGCGGCGTTATAGCGCTCCGTAAATGAAAGCGCCCCAGCAGAATCTGCGGGGGCGCGTGCAATGGGTTGATAGACAGGCAGACCGGCCGGCGGTCGTATGCCTTTAGCTAAACGGCGCGCAACTGCTCCTCGGCGAGGAAGTCCTCTTCCAGCAATGCGTCCTGACCAGGCATATCGCGCGCCTCGTCGGCGTGCAGTGGCGTTACGCGCTTGCTGCGCAGTTTGCCGAATTGATGCTCAAGGGCGTGGTGCAGTTTTTCGATGGAGCCGTCGATGGCCTGCTCCAGTGACTCGGCCTTGTGGGTAACGGAAATAGGTTGCAGGCCCTTTGGCCGTGCTTCGATCTGGCAGCGCTTGTCGTGCGCGCCGGTTTTTGCGCCGTTATCGTCATGCAGGTGGACGACGATGCGGGTCAGTTCGTCATCGAAGCGCTCCAGCTTGCTGGCAACACTGGCACTGACCCACTCCACCAGACGAGCACTGCTTTCGATATGGTTATCGCTGTGAACTTGGATTTGCATAAAGCTTTCCTTCTTCAACTGTTCGCGAATAGCGTCGCCAACCAAGGCGACGACTCCAGCCTACGCCACTAAGCCCCCCTTTAGGCAAGCCCTAAGACGTTGGTCGTACTCACAAAGCTGCAGCGCAACCGCCGCCACTTCGCTGCAAGCCTTGCGCCCCGTGAGTTACACGACTACGACTGCAGTTCAAACAAAATCTTTCCACTCGTCATGTCGCCCGGCATGGCTGCGCGAGCCCCCTGCCGCGCAGCCAATAGCATTTCTAGCGGCTCAAGGGCGCTCAGCTTTTCAACCGATATCCGGTCTTGAAGATAAAGCCCACCGCCAGGATGCACAGCAGCAGAAAGCCAAGAATCATCGCCAGGCTCAGGCCGACGTTAACGTCGGAGACGCCGTAGAAGCTCCAGCGGAATGCGCTGATCAGGTACACCACCGGGTTGAACAGGGTCACCGTCTGCCAGGCCGGCGGCAGCATGCTGATCGAGTAGAACGCGCCGCCGAGGAAGGTCAGCGGCGTGACGATCAGCGCCGGCACCACCTGCAACTTCTCCCAGCCATCGGCCCACACGCCGATGATAAAACCGAACAGGCTGAAGGTCAGCGCGGTCAGCACCAGAAACGCCAGCATCCACAACGGATGGAGAATCTCGAAATCGACGAACAGCCGCGCCGTGATCAGGATCACCAAACCGAGAATGATCGACTTGGTGGCCGCCGCGCCGACATAGCCGATGAGGATTTCCAGGTAGGACACCGGCGCCGACAGCAGCTCGTAGATGCTCCCCGAATACTTGGGCATGTAGATGCCAAAGGAGGCGTTGGAGATGCTCTCGGTGAGCAGCGCCAGCATGATCAGCCCCGGCACGATAAAGGCGCCGTAACTCACCCCCTGCACCTGGGTCATGCTTGAGCCGATGGCCGAACCGAACACCACGAAATACAGCGAGGTGCTGATCACCGGGGTGGCGATGCTCTGCAGCAGGGTGCGCCAGGTGCGCGCCAGCTCGAACAGGTAGATGGCCTTGATGGCATAGACATTCATGCGCGCGCCTCCTTGACCAGACTGACGAAAATTTCCTCAAGGGAGCTTTGGCTGGACTGCAGATCCTTGAAGTCGATGCCGTGCTGGGCCAGGTCCTTGAGCAACTCGGCGATGCCGGTGTGCTCGCTCTGGGTGTCGAAGGTGAATACCAGGGCATGGCCCTCATCGATCAGCTCCAGCGGATAGCGCGCCAGCTCGGCGGGGATGCTCGCCAGGGGGTGCTGTAGTTGCAGCGTCAGCTGCTTCTTGCCGAGCTTGTGCATCAGCGCCTGCTTGTCCTCCACCAGAATGATCCGACCCTTGCTGATCACCCCGATACGGTCGGCCATTTCCTCGGCCTCCTCGATGTAATGGGTGGTGAGGATGATGGTCACGCCGCGCTCACGCAGACGACGCACCATGTTCCACATATCGCGGCGCAGTTCGACGTCGACGCCGGCGGTGGGTTCGTCGAGAAACAGAATCTGCGGCTCGTGGCTCAGCGCCTTGGCGATCATCACCCGACGCTTCATGCCGCCGGACAGCTCGAAAATCTTCGCGTCGCGCTTGTCCCACAGCGACAGGTCCTTGAGCAGCTGTTCCAGATACGCCGGGTTGGGCTTCTTGCCGAACAGGCCACGGCTGAACTTCACCGTCGCCCAGACAGTTTCAAATACATCACTAACCAGCTCCTGCGGCACCAGGCCAATCTGCGAACGCGAGGCGCGGTAGTCCTTGATGATGTCCTTGCCGCCCACCAGCACCCGTCCGCCACCTGGGTTGACGATGCCGCAGATGATGCTGATCAGCGTGGTCTTGCCCGCACCGTTGGGGCCGAGCAGGGCAAAGATCTCGCCCTGGCGAATATCCAGATTGATCTCTTGCAGCGCCGGGTGGCCACTGGCGTAGGTCTTGCTCAGCTGTTGAATCGAGATCACCGCTTGCACAGAACCTCCTGCTCTGGGGAAAAGCGCAATTGTAGGGAAGTTGCCCGGACTTGCGGAAATGCTGATGCAGCAACCTGGGCTGATTTGCCAGGCCAACGTTGAGCGAGAGCAGATGCGACTGCTAGGCTGAGCGGGTTATATGCCGACAAGGAAATACACCATGGCTCTTCGTCACCACCTCGCCAGCCTTAGCCTCCTCGCCCTGCTGGCCGGTTGCAGCTCACAGCAGCCAGCCCAGCAAGCCGCCGAAATCAGCGGCGACTGCAATGTCGAGCAGGTTCACGGCGTACTCGGCCAGACCGCCAGCGCCGAGCTGATCGAGCAGGTGCAGCAGCAGGCCAACGCCAAGACCCTGCGCGTCCTCGCCCCCGGCGACGCCGCCACCATGGATTACAACCCGCAGCGCCTGAACATCGATATCGATGAAAGCGAAGTGATCATCCGCCTGACCTGCGGCTGAACAGCGCCCGATTAACTAAGCCAGACAGACCGGGCATACTGGCGCACCTGTAACCCAGTCGGCCGCCCGTTTCCATGCGTATTCACGTCACCTTTATCGACCGCGTTGGCATCACCCAGGAGGTGCTGGCCCTGCTCGGTGGGCGCAATCTCAACCTGGATGCGGTGGAGATGGTGCCGCCCAACGTCTATATCGATGCGCCGACCCTGAGCCCGGCGGTGCTCGATGAGTTACGCGAGGCGCTGTTCAAGGTGCGTGGCGTACAGGCGGTAACCATCGTCGACATCCTCCCCGGCCAGCGCCGCCACCTGCAACTCGATGCCCTGCTCGCGGCCATGACCGATCCGGTGTTGGCGGTCGATAACCAGGGCCGCGTACTGCTGGCCAACCCGGCGCTGATCGAGCTGTGCGGCCAGCAGCCCGAGGGACTGGGGATTGGTGAACTGTTCGCCGACAGCCAGTTACAAACAGAGCTGCTCGAACAGAAATTCCGCCTACCCATGCGCGAGGTCACGCTCAAGGGCCAGGCCCTGCTGCTGGATGCGCAACCGATCACCGAAGGCGTGGATGGCGGCGCTCGGCATCTGGCCGGCGGTCTGCTTAGCCTTTACGCACCGAGCCGTATCGGCGAACGCCTAGCGGCGCTGCACCATGATCACGCCGAGGGCTTTGACTCGCTGCTCGGCGATTCCGCACCGATTCGCAACCTGAAAACCCGCGCCCAGCGCGTCGCCACCCTGGATGCGCCGCTGCTGATCCAGGGCGAAACCGGCACCGGCAAGGAACTGGTAGCGCGCGCCTGCCATGCCATCAGCACGCGGCGTACCGCGCCGTTTCTCGCGCTGAACTGCGCGGCATTGCCGGAGAACCTCGCCGAAAGCGAGCTGTTCGGCTATGCCCCTGGCGCTTTTACCGGCGCCCAGCGCGGCGGCAAGCCGGGGCTGCTGGAGCTGGCCAACCAGGGCACGGTGTTTCTCGATGAAATCGGCGAGATGTCACCCTATCTGCAGGCAAAGCTGCTGCGCTTTTTAAGCGACGGCAGCTTCCGCCGGGTCGGCGGGCAGAGCGAGGTCAAGGTCAATGTGCGCATCCTCAGCGCCACCCACCGCGACCTGGAAAGGATGGTCAGCGAAGGCGCGTTCCGTGAAGACCTGTTCTATCGCCTGAATGTGCTCAACCTGGAAGTACCGCCACTGCGCGAGCGCGGCCAGGACATCCTGTTACTGGCGCGGCACTTTATGCAGCAGGCCTGCGCGCAGATCCAGCGCCTGCCCTGCCGGCTAACGCCGGACACCTACCCGGCGCTGCTGGGCAACCGCTGGCCGGGCAATGTGCGCCAGTTGCAGAACGTGATCTTCCGCGCAGCGGCGATCTGCGAAAGCAATCTGGTGCAGATCGATGATCTGGATATCGCCGGCACTGCGGTAGCCGCGCAACAGGCCGAAGGCGAAGTCAGCAGCCTGGAAGAGGCGGTGGCCGAATTTGAAAGAAATCTGCTGGAGAAACTCTACCCCAGCCACCCCTCGACCCGGCAACTGGCGACACGTCTACACACCTCGCACAGCGCGATCGCCATGCGCTTGCGCAAATATGGGATTCCGGGCAAGGGCTGAGCAGGTTGGTGCCACGCCAACCCCAGACAGACAAAGGCCGGCGTTGCGCCGGCCTTTGTGTTGAAGCTCTGCAGGATATCAGCCTACCGGCTCACCACCCTGCCTACGTGATGCGCTCAGAGGGCGAACTTCTGCAAGTTGGCCATCATCTCTTTCATCGCTTCGATATTGTCCTTCGGATGGGCCGCGCCTGCGAAGTCGCAGATCTGCGCGAAGTTGGCCGCCACGTCTTCCGGGCTGTAGCCTTCACGCGGATCGAAACCGGCGCCCAGGCTGCGTTCCCAACGCACCTTGCCCATCCAGCCACCGCCGACTTCGAACAACCCGGAAGTTTCTTCACAGGCATTACTGGCCAGGTACACCACCAGCGGGCTGACCAGCTCGGGCTTGAGCTGCTCGAACACCTGCGGCGGGATCAGCCCTTCGGTCATGCGCGTACCGCCGGTAGGGGCGATGGCGTTGACCAGGATATTGTTCTTGCGTCCTTCGATAGCCAGGGTGCGGGTCAGGCCGTACAGGCCGAGCTTGGCCATGCCGTAGTTGGACTGGCCGAAGTTGCCGTAGATACCCGAGGTGGACGCGGTGAAGATCACTCGGCCATAACCTTGCTCACGCATATGCGGCCAGGCGGCGCGGGTGACCTTGTAGGCGCCCTCGACGTGCACCTTGTAAACCAGGTCCCAGTCGGCGTCTTCCATCTTGTGGAAGGTCTTGTCGCGCAGGATGCCGGCGTTGTTCACCACCACATCGATACGGCCGAAGGTGTCCAGGGCGCACTGCACGATCTTCTCGCCGTCGGTCACCGAGTCATGGTTGGCCACGGCGGTGCCGCCCGCGGCGCGAATTTCTTCGACCACTTTGTCCGCCGCCGAAGCATTGGCGCCTTCACCGTGGGTGCTGCCGCCCAGATCGTTGACCACCACCTTGGCACCGTGTTTGGCGAACAGCAGCGCATGGGCGCGGCCCAGACCGCCGCCGGCCCCGGTGACGATTACAACCTGATCTTGAAAACGGATGGCGTCGCTCATGCAGCATTCCTCGGCAGATTAACAATGCTCCGAGTGTCCAGCAGTCGCGCCCTGGTCACAATAGCTACGCGCAGCGCTGAATGGTGCGCGATAAAGCAGCGGGATAGTCAGGCTAAACAAAAGGCTGACCCCTAGGATGAGCGCAGCGAAAAAAGCGGTGCTTACCCGCTGTACGCCCTGCGGGTCGTGCTGCAGCGCGTTAGCCGCAAGCGGCTTGCCGAGAGCGTTTTTAACGCAGGATTGGCAACGCACGACTGCATGGATGCAGAAGGTCGAGCGACGGAGGAAGCCAAAGCCGAGGTGGACTTTCAACTGCCTGCTAGCCGTTCACGAAATTGCAGGTAATGCGCCAGCACCTGATCTGGCGCTTCGGTCTGCGGATAATGACCAATGCCCTCCAGCAGCACGGTGTCCGGCTTGGCAATCAGCTCGCGATAACGCGCCACCATATGCGCCCCGGAGATCGGGTCGACAGCGCCATCGATCACCCGCATCGGCACCTCCGTGGCCTGCATCGCCGCCACCCAACGATCGCGGTTGACGCGCCGCTCGGGCATATAGCGGATCAACCGATGCATCACCGCAGGGCCATTATTGGCGGCGATCAGGCTCCAGAAGTCATCCAGTTCGCTGGCGCTCGGTTGCGTGTGCGGGCCGAACACCTGTGCAAAGCTGGCGGCCAGCTTCTGGCGACTGAACAGCCGGCCAATCAGCGGACCGACAGGGCTAAGCAGCAGCTTCTGCACCAGCACCGGGTGATGGGTTTCCGGAAACAGCCCGCCATTGAGAAATACACAGCTGGCCAGCGCGATACGTCCGTCCTGATGCCGGGCCAGCAGTTCCTGGGCCACGCTGTCGCCATAGTCATGGGCCAGAACATGCACCGGATCAGCAATACCCAGGTGCGCCAGCAGCGCCTGCTGCAGATCGGCCTGCTGCAGCAGGCTGTAGGCATGCCCGCGCGGCTTGGCTGAGTCGCCAAAGCCGAGCATATCGCAGGCAATTACCTGATACCGCGCGGCCAGCGGCGCCCACAGGTAATGCCAATCCCAACTGGCGGTGGGGAAACCATGAATCAGCAACAGCGGCTCGCCCCGCCCGGCCGTCCAGTAGCGGATGCCATGGCCGTTAAAGCTGAAGTTCTGACCCGCGCTGCGCCAATCCACCAGGGCAATCCCTGGCAGCGCACTCATGCCGCGTAACCCGGCATCTGTTGATCGAGCTTGCGCAGCAACGCCGGCCACGGCAGTGCACCGCCCATGCCCTGCGGGCTTTTCATCACCCCGGCGATCATCGCCCGGGCGCCGTCGAGCACCTGCTGCGGGATCTGGATCAGCTCCGCACCACCGCTCAGCGCCATGACCTGAATCTCGCAGGCGCGCTGCAGGATAAACATCATCAAAAACGCATCGGCGATGCTGCCGGCGGCAGTCAGCAGGCCGTGGTTGGGCAGGATCATAAAGTTCTTCTCGCCCAAATCGGCCTGCAGGCGCGCCTTCTCGTCATGGTTGAGCGCCACGCCTTCATAGCCGTGGTAGGCCAGGCTGGCGAGAACAAACAGCGACTGCTGCGACAGTGGCAACAGCCCCTGCTTCTGCGCCGACACGGCGATGCCCGCTGCGGTGTGGATATGCAACACGCAGCCGACATCGTGGCGCACCTCGTGCACAGCGCTGTGGATGGTGTAGCCGGCCGGGTTGATGTCGAACGGGCTGTCCATCAGTTTGTTGCCGGCCAGGTCGATCTTCACCAGGCTGGAGGCGCTGATCTCGTGAAACATCAGGCCGTAGGGGTTGATCAGGAACTCTTCGCTGCCGGGAATCTTCGCCGAGATATGGGTGAAGATCAGATCATCCCAGCCATACAGAGCGATCAGCCGGTAGCAGGCGGCCAGGTCTACCCGGGCCTGCCACTCGGCGGCGGACACCTGATCCTTGAGGCTGACAACAGGCAGTGCGTGGGCAACGGTCATGGTGGATTCCTCGGCTTTTGTTATTGAACTGCCAAGGAGTCTAGCGAGGGATGTGGCAAAGGTGAGTCGCTCTGGCGGCCAGGGTGGTGGCCTTGCGGGTCAAACCAGCTCGGGATGCAGCTGCGCCAGCAGGGGCCAGTCGCGCTGGGCCTGGGCATCATCGGCAAGCAGGCGAAAGCCTTCGAAGTCAAAACCCGGGCTCACCGAGCAGCCCACCAGGCTAAAGGCCCCGGTGCTGCGCGCGGCCTGCCAGGCGTGAGCCGGCACCAGGCGTTGCGGCAACTGGCCCAGCGTCACCGGGCCCAGACGTGGACAACGCAGGGTATCGGGCTGCTCAGCCACCAGCAGTTCCAGGGGCGCACCCTCGTAGAAGTGCCAGAGCTCGTCGGCGTCGATGCAGTGCCAACGGCTGACCTGCCCGGCCGGCAACAGAAAAACAATGGCCGTGGCACAGAGCCGGCCGCCGTCCAGCTGCGCCGACGACTCATACAGGCGGCGGTAATAGCCACCTTCCGGGTGCGCCTGCAACTGCAGCGCGCTGATCAGCTCCTGCGCGCGCGGGTGCATCAGCCGTGCAGCGCCGCACTAAAGTCCGCCAGCCAGGGTTCGGCGTCGCTTTCCGGGGTCACGCTTTCGCTGCTGTCCAGGCGCAGCATCGGCTGCACTTCACGAATGCCCAGCTCGGCATACAACTCGCGCACCAGCTCGCCGCCGCCACAGAAGGTATCGCCATAGCTGGAGTCGCCCAGGGCGATCACCCCGCCCGGCAGGCCGCTCCAGGCCGGTAGGTGGTCGCGAATGGCGTAGTACAGCGGCTGCAGGTTATCCGGCAATTCGCCCATGCCGGTGGTCGAGGTCACCGCCAGAAAGGCCTCGGGGGCGAAGGCCTGAATATCCGCCAGGCTGGCGCGCGGGTTGTGCCAGGCCTGATGACCGGCGGCGTTGAGCAGGCGCTCGGCGTGGCGGGCGACTTCCTCGGCGGTGCCGTACACCGAACCGGAAAGGATGGCGATCTTCATGCAAAACTCCGAAACAGTCAGAACCAAATCGATAAGCCCGGCATTATGCCGCAAGTAGACAGCCCGCCCGGATGTTTTAGAATGCGCCGCACCGGCAAGGCTTAGTTGACTTAAACTTAAGCAGCGGCCACTTCATACCAGCTGAGCCAAGGAATCGCCTTATGATCAATGCCAAACTGCTGCAACTGGTGATCAACGCCTCCAACGACGGCATCGTGGTGGCCGAACAGGAAGGTGACGACAACATCCTGATCTATGCCAACCCCGCCTTTGAGAAACTCACCGGCTACGCCAGCGAAGACATCCTCTATCAGGATTGCCGCTTCCTGCAGGCCGGCGACCGCGACCAGCCAGGTTTGGACGCCATCCGTGAAGCGGTGAAAGCGCACCGCCCGTGCCGGCAGATCATCCGTAACTACCGCAAGGATGGCAGCGTGTTCTGGAACGAGCTGTCGATCACCCCGGTGGTCAATGATGCCGACCAGCTGACCTACTACATCGGTATCCAGAAGAACGTCACCGTGCAGGTCGAAGCCCAGGAGCGGGTCAAGCAGCTGGAAGCCGAACTGGCCGATCTCAAGGCCGAACTGGCACGGTTGCAGGCGACGACCGGCAGTAACTAACCCAGGCCTGGGCGGTCACAACAGCATCAGAGCTTGATTAAGACCGCCCCCATGCAAGCACAGCCCCTCCTGACCGCGACCGAACTGGCATTTATTCGCCAGCTGCACCAGCCCGCAAGCACCAAGCAGCGCAGCCAGCCCCCGTTACCGGTGGATATTGGCCAGCAGCTCAGTGAGCTGCTGTCGCACTACTCGAGCGATGAGCCGCTGAGCCTGCACGCGCATATCGCCAACCAGCACCTGACCTTTGACCTGTACCTTAGCCAGGACGAGCAGAACTCACCCTGCCTGCAACTCAGCGCCCCGCAAATTTTCGATGAAGGTGAAATCAACCGCGCCTGGCGTTCGCCCCTGCCCGAGCCTTTGCGACTGCTCAACCAGCGCGCACAGCCCAGTGATCTGTGGGTTCACCAACTGTCGATGAATGGTGCGCTGATTGAACATCGGGGACGGCGCAAGGCGCCCAAGCGTTTTAATCTGCTGTTGCCACTGACCGAACAGAAGCCGATCACCCTGGTCGGGGTGTTCGTTCGCGCAACCGAGGGCGGCCTGCTGGCTTACCAACTGCATACGCTGGACCCGCAAAGCGATGAGCAGCTGCGCCAGTTTATCTACCAACAACACCTGCAGCAGGAACAGCGGCTGCATACCGCGCGCCGCTGAAACCACGACAAATACCAGACAAAAAAAGACCCGCAATCAGACGGGCCTAAATTGCAGGCGAAACGCCTGCAGCAGGGATAAAAAAATCCGATAGCCGAAAATGGGCGAAACTGATGGCTACCGGATTGCGCAGTCGTTTTAGGCAGCAAACTCCTCTTCGCTGAAGGCCATCAGCGTGGCTTTGCCGGCCTTGACCTCGGCCAGCAGGCTGTCGGTTTCAGTCAGGATGCGCGCCATAAAGAAGTCCGCAGACTTCAGCTTGGCGCCGTAAAACAGGGTTTCCGTGCTGCCGGCCGCCAGTTTGGCCTTGGCCACCGCGGCCATGCGTGCCCACATCCAGGCCAGGCTGGTCAGGGCAAACAGGCGCAGATAAGGCGTGGCCGCCGCACCCGCCTGCTCGGGGTCTTTCATGCCCTCGCTGGCAATCCACAGCGTGGCCTGCTGCAACTGCTTGAGCGCAGCGCCTACCGCAGCCACATGCTCCGCCTCGGCGTTGGCCTTGAGCCAGCCTTCAACCAGAGCAAAGTAATTGCGCACCGCGCGACCGCCACCCAGGCCCAGCTTGCGCCCGACCAGATCAAGCGCCTGAATGCCGTTGGTGCCTTCATAGATACGGGTAATCCGCGAATCACGCACCAGTTGCTCGATGCCCCAGTCTTCGGTGAAGCCGGAACCACCCAACACCTGCAGGCCTTCGTTGGCGCAGTTGAAACCTTCATCGGTGAGGAAGGACTTCACCACCGGAGTCAGCAGCTGTACCAGATCATCGGCCTGCTCGCGTACGGCAGGGTCTGCATGGT
>NZ_JBAQLP010000082.1:0-30814 GCF_049301935.1 Pseudomonas sp.
GGCCAGCTGGTCGCCCGCGAGATCGAGAAACACGGTGGCGTGGCCAAGGAATTCAACACCATCGCGGTCGACGACGGCATCGCCATGGGCCACGACGGCATGCTCTATTCGCTGCCGAGCCGCGAGATCATCGCCGACTCGGTCGAGTACATGGTCAACGCCCACTGTGCGGATGCCATCGTCTGCATCAGCAACTGCGACAAGATCACCCCCGGTATGCTGATGGCCGCCCTGCGCCTGAATATCCCGGCGATCTTCGTGTCCGGCGGGCCGATGGAAGCCGGCAAGACCAAGTTGGCCAGCCATGGCCTGGATCTGGTCGACGCCATGGTGATCGCCGCCGACGATACGGCCTCCGACGAGAAAGTCGCCGAATACGAGCGCAGCGCCTGCCCGACCTGTGGCAGTTGTTCCGGCATGTTCACCGCCAACTCGATGAACTGCCTGATGGAAGCCCTCGGCCTGGCCCTGCCGGGCAATGGCTCGACCCTGGCCACCCACAGCGACCGCGAGCAGCTGTTCCTGCAAGCTGGGCGCACCGTGGTCGAGCTGTGCAAACGCTACTACGGCGACAACGATGATTCGGTGCTGCCGCGCAATATCGCCAACTTCAAGGCGTTCGAAAACGCCATGAGCCTGGACATCGCCATGGGCGGCTCGACCAACACCATCCTGCACCTGCTGGCCGCCGCCCAGGAAGCCGAGATCGATTTCGACCTGCGCGATATCGACCGCCTGTCGCGCAAGGTGCCGCAGCTGTGCAAAGTCGCGCCGAACATCCAGAAGTACCATATGGAAGACGTCCATAGAGCGGGGGGCATCTTCTCTATCCTCGGCTCCCTGGCTAGAGGCGGCCTGCTGCACACCGACCTGCCGACCGTACACAGCAAGAGCATGGCCGAGGCCATCGCCAAGTGGGACATCACCCAGACCGCCGATGAAGCCGTGCACACCTTCTTCCGCGCCGGCCCGGCCGGTATCCCGACGCAGACCGCGTTCAGCCAGAGTACCCGCTGGGACACGGTGGATGACGACCGTGAAAACGGCTGCATCCGCAGCGTCGAGCATGCCTACTCGCAGGAAGGCGGCCTGGCGGTGCTGTACGGCAATATCGCCCTCGACGGCTGCGTGGTGAAGACCGCCGGCGTGGATGAGTCGATCCATGTGTTTGAAGGCAACGCGAAGATCTTCGAAAGCCAGGACAGTGCCGTGCGCGGCATCCTCGCCGACGAAGTGCAGGCCGGCGATATCGTCATCATCCGCTACGAAGGCCCGAAAGGCGGCCCGGGCATGCAGGAAATGCTCTATCCCACCAGCTACCTGAAGTCCAAAGGCCTGGGCAAAGCCTGCGCCCTGCTCACCGACGGCCGCTTCTCCGGCGGCACCTCGGGCCTGTCGATCGGCCATGCTTCACCGGAAGCCGCTGCCGGCGGCGCCATCGGCCTGGTGCGCGAAGGCGACAAGATTCTGATCGATATCCACCAGCGCACCATCAACCTGCTGGTCAGCGACGAAGAGATTGCTCACCGCCGCCACGAACAGGACAAGAAGGGCTGGAAGCCGGTGGAAAACCGTCCGCGCAAAGTCACCACCGCGCTGAAGGCCTACGCCCTGCTCGCCACCAGCGCCGACAAAGGCGCGGTACGCGACAAGGCGCTGCTGGAAAAACTGGTGCCGTAAGTCACTGGATGTAAGCAAAAGCCCGGTCCAGTGCCGGGCTTTTGCGTTTTCGTAGGGTACGCCGCGCGCACCGGGCACGATCTAACGCGGACCTTCAACTGACGCCCATATAGCGCCCGGCGCGGTGGTTGATCGCCAGCACCATATTCAGCGCCAGCGCGCCGAGGATCGACAGCGCCACCTTGTCCAGCGGCACGACCAGCACCGCGCCCAGCACGATCAGCACATCGATGCCCATCTGCACCTTGCCGGCGCGCAGGCCGAAGCGCTCCTGTAAATACAGCGCGAGGATATTCACCCCGCCGAGGCTGGCGCGGTGGCGGAACAGCATCAGCAGCCCCAGGCCCATGGCAAAGCCACCAAACAGCGCGGCATACACCACATTCAGGTGGGTGAAACCAATCCACTGCGGGGTCAATTCTGCCAATAGCGAGACCAGGCCCACCGCGCAGAAGGTACGCAGGGTAAAAGGCCAGCCCATGCGCCAGATGGCCAGGGCATAGAACGGCAGGTTGAGCAGAAAGAACACCAGCCCAAACGGCCAGCCGAGCAGGTATTTCATCAGAAAGGCCAGACCCACGGTGCCGCCGGTCAGCAAACCGGCCTGGCTGTAGAGGGTGATTCCCAACGCCACCATGGCCGTACCTAAAACCAGGGCCAGGCCGTCTTCCCAGAGTGGATGGCGAATAAAGATCGCGGCAATACGATCCGGCTCGGCGTGATCGGCATCAGCGTCATGCATGGGGAGCAACCTGCAGAGAGCAAACGGCAATAGACAGCGTAGCGGCCAGCATGGCATGGCATGGCTTAACCCTACGCAACAACGACGCGCAGAGTGGCATGCCATACCGGCGCCCGCCCTGGCGGAGATCAATGCAGCATGGAAAAACTCAGCCTGAATGGGCTATTTGCGATCCCACACCTCAAACACATAACCGGGGGTTTCCAGCCCTTCCGGGTGTTCGATGGCCGAGGAGAGATGCCAGTCGGCCTCGGCCATTTCGGGGAAGTGCGCATCACCCTGGGGGCTAATGCCGACGCGGGTCAGGTATAGACGGTCGGCCTGGGCCAGGCCCAACTCGTATAGCTGCGCACCGCCAATCAGCATCAGCTCTTCGGCGTCCTCTGCACGGGCCCAGGCGTCGGCACGTTTGAGCGCGGCGGCGAGGCTGGCGAACACTTCTGCGCCCTCCAGCTGCAAGCCGGGCTGGCGGCTGACCACCAGATTAAGCCGGCCCGGCAAAGGGCGGCCGAGGGAATCCCAGGTCTTGCGCCCCATGATGATCGGCTTACCCAGGGTCAGCGCCTTGAAGTGTTTGAGGTCCGCCGGCAGGTGCCAGGGCAGTTGGTTATCGCGACCAATCACGCGGTTTTCCGCGAGGGCAGCGATCAGGCAGAGCGGGAGGGAATTTTTCATAGGCGCGAGAATACCGGCTCCACCGCGATCATTGAAGCCTTCCATCCGTTCAGTCGGCCAAGCCACCCGGCTTTTTCCCGACCACACAATTGCGCCCCTGCTCCTTGGCCAGGTACAGGGCCACATCGGCCAGACGCAGGGCATCTTCGGGACCTTGATGGGGCTGCGGCGTCAGATAGGCCAATCCTATGCTGAGCGTCACCACCGGGGCGGCATCGGAATAGGCATGGGCCAGGCCCAGGGCTTCGATACCCCGGCGCAGGTTCTCCAGAATGGCCAGCATCTGCTCCTCGCTCAGGTTGTACCAGATACCGACAAACTCCTCGCCACCATAGCGCGCGGTGCAATCCAGCGGCCGCCGAGCATGTTCTCCAATCACCCGAGCCACCTGGCGCAAGGCCTCGTCACCGGCTGCGTGGCCATAGTGGTCGTTGTAACGCTTGAAGAAATCCACATCCATCATCACCACGCCCAGGGCCTGCTTTTCCCGTTGCGCCTGACGCCAGCTGCGTTCGGCGCGCTCGGTAAAGGCGCGCCGGTTGAGCAGCCCGGTAAGGAAATCCTTCTCGGCCAGGTCCTGCAGCAGGCCGTGGGCGAGAAAATTCTGCCTAGAGGAATACTCCAGGGAATAACAGCCGACCGAGCCGATGATGTTGGCCAGAGCCAGAAACAACGCATTGCTCAACAGCAACTCGCCCGCCAGGCCAAGGCTCATCTCCACGGCCAGGTAGGCGACAAAGGTCAGCCAGCCGCACAGCACGGCGGTGATAAAGCGCAGGCCGGTGAGGAAATAGAAGAACACCGTGACCAGAATGATGCCCTCATACGGCAGGGCAAAGTTGTGGTAACGCGCCAGGCCGATGACTCCGGCCACCGCCAACCCGCAGAATAGCGCCACAGTGCCGCCGATCAGTTGCAGGTGATCACGCAGCCCGCGCCGATAAGTCGCCACCCAGGCCAGCAGCAACAGCGGCTGCATCACCCCCAGACGCAGGGCGAGTATCTGACCGCGCAGCGGGTCCGGCAGATTGATCGCATCCAGTAACACAAACAACAGCGCCAGCAGCGTGGCCACCAACAGCGCCCAGCGCATGCGCCGCAGGAACACATTGGCGTGATAGCGCTTGAACGTCTGCTCCAGCTCATCGTCAAAGCTAAGCCCACGGAAGCCCCGCTGATGCTGACGCAGGTATGGCGAATCCTGATTGACCCAGTCCAGGTGCGGTAATTTCACGATGAATCTCGCTTTAATTCTTATGTGTTTAGAGACCGCTGAGGGCTACAGCCTGCTGTTAGCCTAGTAGGCCCGCACACTGGAGTAAACGTGCGCGCAGCTGTGCCATGCGCAGGCTACGCGTTTATGCTCTATTTACCACTCGCTAATGGAATACCGCGTGAGCCTTTTGGAAAACCCCACGCCCACCCGCCTGCGCCGCCTCTGGCTAGCTGAAACCATCCGCCTGCGCGAAGAACATGCCGGCCCGCTGGAGGACAGCGAAGCCAACCGCCGCGCCCAGGCCCAGGGCGGCGCACTCGGCGAACGTATCCAGACCCGCGCCTGGTTGCTGGGCGAACGCGACGGCCAGGTACAGGCGCTGCAGCACTGGCTGCAGGGCGCACGCCTGGCCGGGTTGCTGTTACTGCTGCTGGCCATCCTTAGCGGCAGCGGCCTGGCGGTGGCGGCCTTGGGCGATGGCCTGCGCCCGGTCAATGTGTTCTGGGCTTTGGGCAGCCTGCTCGGGCTGAATTTGCTCCTGCTGCTGGGCTGGGCGCTGGGCCTGCTGCTAAGCCGCGACAGCGCAGGCGCCCTCGGCCATCTGTGGTTATGGCTGAGCGCCAAGCTGGCCCGCGATGCCCAGGCCGCGCAACTGGCGCCCGCCCTGCTGCTGATGTTGCAACGCCAACGCCTCAGTCGTTGGGGCCTGGGCCTGCTGGTGCAGGGCTTCTGGCTGCTGACCCTGCTCACCGCGCTACTGACTCTGCTGGCTCTGCTGGCCACCCGCCGCTACGGCTTTGTCTGGGAAAGCACCCTGCTCGGCGGCAACAGTTTTATTGCCATGACCCAGGCCATCGGCAGTCTGCCAGCACTGCTCGGCTTCAGCCTGCCGGATGCCGAGCTGATCCGCGCCAGCGGCGACAGCGCCCTGGCCAACGAAAGCGCGCGACTGAGCTGGGCCGGCTGGCTGGTCGGCGTGCTGGTGGTGTACGGCGTGCTGCCGCGCCTGGGCCTGCTGCTGCTCTGCCTGTGGCGCTGGCGCCGGGGCTGCGCGGCGCTGAGCCTGGACCTCAGCCTGCCCGGCTACAGCCTGCTGCGTGAACGCCTACAACCGAGCAGTGAACGCCTTGGCGTATGCGATGCCGCCCCGACGCAGCTGCATCAGCCGCAGGCCGGCAATCTCGCCGAAGGCAGCCAAGGCGCGCTGCTGGTGGCCATCGAGCTGGACCCACAGCGCAGCTGGCCACCCGTTCTACCCAAGGGCATCGGCGATGCCGGGGTGATCGACAGCCGCGAGCAGCGCAACCAGCTGCTCGATCAGCTCAACCGCTTTCCCCCAGCGCGCCTGCTGATTGCCTGCGATCCGCGCCGCTCGCCGGACCGTGGCAGCCTGGCGCTGCTCGGCGAACTGGCGCGCAACGCAGCCGCCACACGGATCTGGCTGCTACCGCCACCACCCGGCGAAGCCCTCGACAGCGCCCGCCTGGGCGACTGGCACCGCGCGCTGGAACAACTGCAACTCAGCTACAGCGACAGTGCACCGTTCAGCTGGTTGGCGCATGGCCATGACTAAAGCCCTCAAGCTGGCCGTGGCCGGTCACACCAATGTCGGCAAGACCTCGCTGCTGCGCACCCTGACCCGCGACGTCGGCTTCGGCGAGGTGTCCCATCGCCCCAGCACCACCCGCCACGTCGAGGGCGCACGGCTGTCGGTGGACGGCGAGGCGCTACTGGAGCTGTACGACACCCCCGGCCTGGAAGATGCCATCGCCCTGCTGGATTATCTGGAACGCCTGGAGCGCCCCGGCGAACGCCTGGATGGCCCGGCGCGGCTGGCGCGCTTTCTCGACGGCAGCGAAGCGCGCCAGCGTTTCGAACAGGAAGCCAAGGTGCTGCGCCAGCTGCTGGCCTCGGACGCTGGCCTGTATGTCATCGATGCGCGCGAACCGGTGCTGGCCAAATACCGGGATGAGCTGGCCGTGCTGAGCATGTGCGGCCGACCGCTGCTGCCGGTGCTGAATTTTGTCGCCGGGCATAACCATCGCGAAGATGACTGGCGCGCTGCCCTGGCTCGTCTGGGCCTGCATGCGCTGGTGTGCTTCGACAGCGTGGCGCCGCCGCTGGATGGCGAACGGCGCCTGTATGACAGCCTGGCGCTGCTGCAGGAAAAAGCCCGCCCGCAGCTGCAACGGCTGATTGACGATCACCTGGCGCAGCGCCAATTGCGCAAAAGCAGTGGCGCGCGGCTGATCGCCGAGCTGCTCCTGGACTGCGCCGCCTGCCGGCGTAGCGTGGCGGCGCAAGCGGTACTGGAACAGGGCGCCATCCGCGATCTGCACCAGGCCATTCGCCAGCGCGAACAACGCTGCGTGGAAGCCCTGCTGCGCCTGTACGCCTTCCGCCAGGACGACGCCAAAGCCGGCGACCTGCCCTTGCTCGACGGGCGCTGGGGCGATGACCTGTTCAACCCGGAAACCCTCAAGCAGCTGGGCATCAATATCGGCGGCGGGATGGCGGCAGGCGCAGCCACCGGCGTCGGCGTTGACTTGCTGGTCGGCGGCATCACCCTCGGCGCGGCAGCACTGATCGGCGCCGTGCTTGGCGGCAGCGCACAGACCCTGCGCGGCTATGGCGCGCGACTGAAAGGCAAACTCAAGGGCCAGCGCGAGCTGACCGTGGACGACGCCGTGCTGCGCCTGCTCGCCCTGCGTCAGCAGTTGCTGCTGCAAGCGCTGGAAGCCCGCGGCCACGCCGCCGTCGAAGCCATCAGCCTGAGCACGCCGCAAGACGCCAGCTGGCGCGCAGGCAAACTGCCGGACGCCCTGCACAAGGCCCGCGCCCACCCCAAGTGGTCATCGCTTAACCCCGGCGCGCAGCTGGAAGATGGCGAACGCCAGGAGCAGGTGCAGCGGTTGGCGGCGGAGTTGCTCTAATCGCTCAAAGCGCCGCGGCTAAAGCGAAGCGCCGCCCGACCCTCCCACTGGCAGATGACCGTCACTGCCGGAGAGGCTTTAACAGCGACGGAATTTAAGACCACCACCAGCCGTGCCCGGCAATACACAAAGCACAGTAGAATCAGCGCCATTATCTAGCCCCCCCTTTAAGGATCAGCAGTGGAACACCAGGACCTTTTCAAAAAGCACAGCGACTTTATCTGGGATATCGCCAACCTGCTGCGCGGCCCTTACCGCCCGCCACAATACCGCCGCGTGATGATTCCGCTGACCGTGCTGCGCCGTTTGGACTGCGTGCTGGAGGCCAGTAAGAACAAGGTACTGGCCGAGTACAAACTGCTGAAGACCACCGACAAGTTCGATGATGAACTGATCGAGAAAATGATCTGCCGCAAGTTCGACCTGAACTTCTACAACACCAGCGAATTCACCTTCAAAACCCTGCTGGCCGACCCCAACAACCTGGCGCGCAACCTGGGCAATTACCTCGCAGGGTTCTCCAACAAAGCGCGCAAAATCCTCGATAAATTCAACTTCGAGGTCGAGATCGAAAAACTCGAAGACGCCAATCGCCTGTTTGAGGTGATCAAGGCCGTCGCCGCCATCGACCTGCATCCAGGCCGAGTGCCGAACATGGCCATGGGTTACATCTTTGAAGACCTGGTGCGACGTTTCAACGAACAGGCCAACGAGGAGGCCGGGGATCACTTCACCCCGCGTGAAGTGATCAAGCTGATGGTCAACCTGCTGTTCAACGGCCAGGAAGACGTCTACACCGCCGGTAAGGTGATCCGCATCTACGACCCCACCTGCGGCACCGGCGGCATGCTCTCGGAGTCGGAAAAGCACATCCTCGCGGAAAACCCGCGCGCCCATGTCGAACTCTACGGCCAGGAATACAACCCCGAGTCCTTCGCCATCTGCGGCTCCGACCTGATGATCAAGGGCGAGAACACCAACCAGATCATGTTCGGCGACACCCTCGGCACCGGCCGCAGCAAGGAAGGCGTGGTGGATGGCGATGGCCACCCTGGCGAAACCTTCCACTATATGCTGGCCAACCCGCCGTTCGGCGTGGAATGGAAACCCGAGCAGGACTACGTGACCCAGGAACACAACAAGCTCGGCTTTAACGGTCGCTTCGGTGCAGGCCTGCCGCGCATCAACGACGGTGCCCTGCTGTTTCTGCAGCATATGCTCAGCAAGCGCGTGCCCAGCGAGATCGAAGGCGGCAACACGGGTGAAGGTTCGCGCATTGCCGTGGTGTTTAACGGCTCGCCCTTGTTTACCGGCGACGCTGGCAGCGGTGAAAGCAATATCCGCCGCTGGATCATCGAGAACGACTGGCTGGAGGCCGTGGTCGGCCTGCCCGACCAGCTGTTCTATAACACCGGCATCTCCACCTATATCTGGATTGTCACCAACCGCAAAAGCGCGCAGCGCAAAGGCAAGGTGCAGCTAATCAACGCCAGCGACTTCGCCTGGAAGATGAAGAAGAGCCTGGGCGACAAACGCAAAAAGCTAGGCGAAGGCGAGACCGAAAACGGCAGCTTTGAGCCCAACCATATCGACGCCCTAACCCGCATCCACGGCGCGTTCCAGCACGAGCAGCGCCTGCGCATCAATGAGATCCAGACCAATATCGAGCCGGACCGCAAGAAGAAGCGCGATCAGGACAAGAGCGTGTTGGTCAGCAAGGTCTTCGACAACCGCGACTTCGGCTACCTGAAGATCACCGTCGAGCGCCCGCTGCGGCTTAACTTCGCCGTGACCGATACGCGTATTGAGCAGGTCAAGGAAGGCAGTTTCTTTACCAACCTGGCGAGCAGCAAAAAGCGCAAAGACCTGGCCGGCAGCGCCGCCGAAATCGCCGCAGGCCAGGCCCAACAAGCGGAAATACTCGCCATCCTCGAAGGGCTCCAGCCACAGTTCGCCGCTGGCGAGCTGATCCGCAACCGCGACCAATTCGAAGCCCTGCTTAAACGCGCCTTCAAAGGTAGCGCTATCGGCTGGAGCACACCACTGAAAAAGGCCCTGCTCAGCAAAGGCGCCCTCGGCGAACAAGACCCCGAGGCGGATATCTGCCTGGACGCCAAAGGCAACCCCGAGCCAGATGCCGACCTGCGCGATAGCGAGAATGTCAGCCTACCCGCCGATAGTCCGCTGCCACTGCCGCTGGACTACGAAAGCAACGCCAACAAGGGCAAGGTGGATAAAAGCGCGCTGCTTAAACGGGTACGCCAGCACTGCCAGGACTACCTGGCCCGCGAAGTGCTGCCCTACCGCCCGGACGCCTGGATCGACTTCGACAAGACCAAGGTCGGCTACGAAATCCCCTTTAACCGCCACTTTTACCAATACGAGCCCCCGCGCCCGCTGGCCGAGATCGAGGCCGAGATTAAAACGCTGGAAGGCGAGATTATGGCCATGCTGAGTGAGGTGGTTTGATGGGGTATAGGGCGTATGCGGAATACAAGGAGTCGGGGGTTGAGTGGTTTAGAGCCATTCCATCTGATTGGACAGTCCACCGACTAAAGATGGTTGCTAGCGAGCCACTAAAATACGGTGCCAACGAAGCAGCTGACCTAGAAGACCCTAGCCTACCTCGGTTTATCCGCATCACTGACGTGAACAACGACGGTAGCCTGAATCCCGACACCTTTAGATCCTTGCCCGAGAAAACCGCAGAGCCTTACTTGCTCGAAGATGGCGATATTTTGCTGGCAAGAAGTGGGGCAACTGTCGGTAAGTCCTTTATCTATTCGCCAGAGTGGGGAAAAGCTGCGTATGCAGGCTATTTAATTCGCTTGCGCACCGACAAGCATATTCTGCATAAACGGTTTGCCTATTATTTTTTCCAGTCGTCGCCCTATTGGGCAAATATCAACTCAGAGCTAATACAAGCAACCATCCAAAATTTTAGCGCCGAAAAATATTCGACTGTCTGTATACCGACCCCCGACTTGAACGATCAAGTCGTTATCACGCAATTTCTCGACCATAAAACCGCACAAATCGACCGCCTGATCGACAAGAAGAAAGAGCTAATCGAAAAGCTCCAAGAACAACGCACCACTGTAATTACTCATGCTGTGACCAAAGGATTAGACAGCAACTCAGCATTGAAAACAACTAGATCACTCGGCAATATCCCTGCTCACTGGGGCGAACATCCCATAAAGTTCGGATTAAGCATCCCTATAAGTGACGGCCCACATGAAACTCCGGAAATATTAAGTGAAGGAATCCCATTTCTGTCGGCAGAAGCAGTTAAGGATGATGCACTAGACTTCGAAAAGAAGCGGGGATTTATATCATTAGAAAATCAAAACCGTTACTCAAAAAAATACAAGCCCCTGCTCGGCGATATATATATGGTCAAATCCGGAGCCACCACAGGTAATATTGCACGAGTAGAAACAACAGAGGAATTCAACATCTGGTCACCTCTCGCGGCCTTACGTCCAAATAAGAATATAGTGACCAGCGATTTTATTTTTTACTTCATGAAGTCAGAACCATTCAACCGCTCCGTAGAGCTCGGCTGGAACTATGGAACGCAACAAAATATTGGCATGAACGTCATTTCAAACTTAAGAATTGCCGTCCCCCCAATTCCAGAACAAGAGTCAATAAATGCCTATCTGAAAAGCAAAACAACAAAAATTGATGCAATGCTCATAAAAACCGAAGACGCTATTGAGCGTCTTCAAGAATATCGCACGACCCTAATCACCGCCGCTGTTACCGGCCAGATTGATGTGCGCGCCACTGACATCAAGGAATAGATATGGCGGTAGATTCCAACCAATATTTTAACGGTCTACGCTCATATTTAAGCGACAAATATCAAGTAATTAAACGCGACAATGGAAGGATAATTCTTGAAGAAAAAATATTCTTGCCAGGCGAGGAAAAGCCAAAAACTTACACTGTAAGGCTTGGCTTTGAAGGGGATGTAATAGTGGTTCGTCTTGACAGAAAGAACCAACAAGGCAACTCAGATCCACTCTTTCATTTCCTTGATGATGAGTCTAAACCTTGGGCAAAAAAATGTGATTTTGTTGTGTTCAATCTTATCAAAGGCCGCATCTGCATCTACTGCTTAGAATTTAAGTCTGCCTCGCTCCCTGACAGTTTAGCTGACCAACTAAACTCTAGCGCGGCCTGGTGCAGAGCAATGCATAGCGTAATAAAGCTCTACACAAACAAATCAAAGCAAATGACACTTAAGAAATTTGTTTTCTCCAGCATGAATGACCCATCCAGATTCCTAGACAGCAAGAAATACATTAAGCGAGACCATACAATTCGCCACTATCACTATGACGAGTTAACTGGATTGAGCCTTGAGGACCTGCAGAATGAAAACCCAGATATCATTCGCTAATAAAAGGGCACGCTAATGCAAGTCGAACAGTTCACTTCAGGGCACTGGCTGCAGCAGTACCAGTACAAAAGCTTTTCGCCGACGCCGATCAACTGCGAATGGCAGTGGCTCGACCCGCAGCTTAATACCCTGCTGGAGCGTGCCTCGCGGGCGTTGGCGGAGCTGAATGCGTTGTCGCTGATGGTGCCGGACGTGGATCTGTTTATTCGCATGCATATCGCCAAAGAGGCCAACACCTCCAGCCGCATCGAGGGCACCCAGACGCAGATGGACGAAGCCCTGATGCGCAAGGAGCAAGTAGCGCCGGAGAAACGCGATGACTGGCAGGAAGTGCAGAACTATATCGAGGCGATCAATACCGCCGTCGAGGACCTCAAGCAGTTGCCGCTGTCCATCCGCGTGCTCAAGCAGACCCATGCAGTACTGATGCAGGGCGTGCGCGGCGACCACAAGATGCCGGGGGACTTTCGCACCTCGCAGAACTGGATCGGCGGCAGCAACCTGAATAACGCAGTGTTTGTGCCGCCGCACCCTGCCGAGGTGCCAGAGCTGATGGGCGATCTGGAGAAGTTCTGGCACAACGAGCAGGTATTGGTGCCGGATCTGATCCGCATTGCCCTGAGCCATTACCAGTTCGAGACCATTCACCCCTTCCTCGATGGCAACGGCCGGATCGGCCGCCTGCTGATCACCCTGTATCTGGTTGACAAAGGCCTGCTGCACAAGCCGGCGCTGTACCTGTCGGACTTTTTCGAGCGCAACCGCGGGGCCTATTACGACGCCCTGACCGTGGTGCGCAGTTCCAACGACCTGCTGCACTGGTTGCGCTTCTTCCTCACCGCCGTGGTGGAAACCGCCACCAGCAGCAAGAACACCTTTATGGCCATCATGACCCTGCGCCATGAGGTGGAGCACCAGATTCTGACCCTGGGCAAGCGCGCGGAAAACGCCAAGAAGCTGCTGCTGCACCTCTACCAGCGGCCCATGGTCAGCATTGGCGACGTCTCGGAGATACTCGACGTGACGCATCCGAGCGCTGCCGCCCTGGTGAAACAACTCGAAAGCCTGGACATCCTGGTGGAAACCACCGGCTATGGCCGCAACCGGCTCTACCTGTTTCACCGCTATTTCGATCTGTTTATGGCCTAAACACCCTGACTGGCTTACACACAGAAATCCATATGTAAGATTTACCACTCATACCTTACATATGCACTTATATATGTAAGGTATGACCGTACAACCTTACACATAAAAAGCGCTATGTAAGAAAGCGCCCTATACGCTCACAGAGAAGCTCACAGAAGGACCTACCGTGGCCAAGAAGCACAGCGAAGCGCAGTTTGAAGAAGCCATCGTGCACTCCCTGTTGCACGAGGGTGGGCTAAGCCAGGGCCACAGCCAGGATTATGACCCCGCCCGCGCCCTGGAGCCCGCCAGCGTGCTGAGCTTTATTCAGCGCAGCCAACCCAAGAGCTGGCAGGCGCTGCAGGCTATCCAGGGCGAAGGCGCTGGCACCCTGGTGCTCGACAGCCTGTGCAAGGAGCTGGACACCAAGGGCATGCTCAAGGTGCTGCGCCATGGCTTCAAGTGCTACGGCAAGCTGCTGCGGGTGGCCTTCTTCGCGCCGAGCAATGGCCTTAACCCCGACACCCTGGCGCTCTACGGGCTGAACCGTGTGTCGGTGACCCGCCAGCTGTACTTCTCTGAGAAAGACAACAAGTCGCTGGATCTGGTGTTGTTTATCAATGGCCTGCCGCTGGTGACCGCCGAGCTAAAGCACGCGCTGGCCGGGCAAACGGTTGAAGAGGCCAAGTTGCAGTACAAAACCCAGCGCGACGCCCAGGAGAAGTTGTTCGAGTTTAAAAAACGCGCCCTGGTGCATTTTGCCGTGGACCAGGACCTGGCCTTTATGACCACCCGCCTGTCCGGTGGCAAGACGGTGTTTTTGCCGTTTAACCTCGGGTGCCCGATTACCCCGACGGAAACCGGGGCCGGCAACCCCCCGGCCGCAGACGGCGGTTACCGCACCAGCTACCTGTGGCGCGAGGTGTGGCAGCGCGACAGCCTGCTGGATATCGTCGGCCAGTTTATGCACCTGCAGGTGGAAGAAAAACGCATCGTGGTGGACGGGGCGATCAAGAAGATCCGCAAAGAAACTATGATCTTCCCGCGCTACCACCAACTCAACGCTGTGCGCCGGTTGATCGCGCACAGCCGCCAGCATGGCAGCGGGCATAACTATTTAGTGGAGCACTCGGCCGGCTCGGGTAAATCCAACTCCATCGCCTGGCTCGCGCATCGGTTGTCCAGCTTGCACAACGCGGGCGATGGCAAGGTGTTCGATTCGGTCGTGGTGATCACCGACCGCCGCGTACTCGACCAGCAGTTGCAAGACACCATCTACCAGTTCGAGCACAAGCAGGGGGTGGTGCAGAAGATCGACGAGGACACCAAGCAACTGGTGCAGGCGCTAGCCGGCGGTACGCCGATTATCATCACCACGCTGCAGAAGTTCCCCTTTGTTAACGAGACGCTGGCCAAGCTCAACCAGCAGGGCAACCCCAATACCCTGGCGATCAGCTCCCAGGGCAAGCGTTATGCGGTGATCATCGACGAGGCGCACAGTTCGCAATCGGGCGAAACGGCGATGGACATGAAGTACGTGCTCAACCAGCACGGCATCGAGGAAGCCGCCGCGCAGTACCGCGCCGACAACCCCGACGAGGAAAACGACGGCGTGCTGCGCGAGATGATCAAGCGCGGCCGGCAAGCCAACATCAGCTTTTATGCCTTTACCGCCACGCCCAAGTACAAAACCAAGCATGTGTTCGACGAGCCGGGGCCGAGTGGCACCTCGCCGTTCCATAAGTACGGTATGCGCCAGGCCATTGAGGAGCGCTTTATTCTCGACGTGTTGGCGCACTACACCACCTACCAGACCTACTACAAGCTGACCCAATCCGCCGCCAACGATCCGCAGGTGCAGCGCAAGAAAGCCGCACTGGCCCTGGCGCGTTTCCTGACCCTGAACGCACACAACATCAACCAGAAGACCGAGGTGATGGTCGAGCACTTCCGCACCCACGTGCGGCACAAGATAGGGCAACGCGCCAAGGCCATGGTGGTGACCGAGTCACGCCTACACGCGGTGCGCTACAAACTGGCCTTCGATGCCTATATCGCCAGCAAGGGCTACACCGATGTGTGCTCACTGGTGGCGTTTTCCGGCAGCGTGGAAGACCCAGACTTTACGGACAAGACCTACACCGAAGTGAGCATGAACGGCGGCATCTCCGAACGCGAGCTGCCGGAAGCCTTCGCCGGCGAGGAGTACCGCGTATTGCTGGTGGCCGAGAAGTACCAGACCGGCTTCGATCAGCCGCTGTTGCACACCATGTATGTGGACAAGAAGCTTGCCGGCATTCAGGCGGTGCAAACGCTGTCACGCCTCAACCGCATGGCGGCGGGCAAGGAAGACACCTTTGTGCTGGATTTTCGTAACAAGCCCGAGGAAATCTTCAAGGCCTTCAAACCCTATTACGGCGAGACGCCCGTTGATGCACTGACCGACCCGCAGCATCTGTACCGCCTGCAGCACCAGATCGAGGAACTGCAACTGATCTACGCCGATGAGGTGCGTGATTACTGCGCGCTGTACTTCGCCGGCAAGCGCAAGGAGAGCGTGCACGACCAGGCCAGGATGAATGGCATCCTCGATCTGGCGGTGGAGCGTTTCAAGCAGTTAGACGAAGAAGAGCAGCTGGAATGCAAGGGGCTGCTGGTCAACTTCCGCAACTTATACGGCTTTCTCTCGCAGGTGATGCCCTACCAGGACTCCGAGCTGGAGCGCCTGTACACCTATCTGCGCTTCCTGCTGACCAAACTGCCGCGCGATGCCAGCGGACCGGGCTATCAGATCGACGACGAGGTCACCCTGGAGTACTACCGGCTGCAGAAGATCAGTGAAGGCAGCATCGACCTGACCCAAGGCGAAGCCCTTGCCCTGAAAGGCCCCAGCGATGTCGGCACCGGCCGGCCAGGCGATGAGGAAGTGCCATTGTCGGAACTGGTCAGGGCGCTGAACGAGCGCTTTGGCACCAACTTCACCGAGGCGGACCAGCTGTTCTTCGACCAGATCGAAGCAGAAGCAATTGCCAATGAGGACCTGGAAAAGGCGGTCAACGCCAACTCGCTAGAAGACTTCGGCTACGTATTCCGTAAGGCCTTTGAGGGGCTGGTGATCGATCGTATGGAAGGCAACGAGGAAATCTTCACCCGCATCATGGCTGATGGCGACTTCCGCGACCTGGCTGCAGACAACCTGCTGCGCAAGGTTTATAGAGCACTGCGCAAGTAATGCGACGTCTGTGGAGCCCCTTCCTGGGTTAAGCCTACGGCTAACCCAGGCTACGAACTTGAAGACAGTGAACGCCAGGAGCAGGTGCAGCGGTTGGCGGCGGAGTTGCTCTAGCTTTAAGACATCGCGGCCCATGGCCGCGATTAACGATCAGACCGCGACAGGCGCCGGGATATGCGGATGCGCCTGATAGCCGAGCAGCTCGAAGTCCTCGAACGTGAACGCCAACAGGTCCTTCACCTCGGGGTTGAGCTTCATCACCGGCAGCGGATACGGCTCGCGGCTCAGCTGCAGGTCGGCCTGCTCGATATGGTTGGCGTACAGGTGGCAGTCGCCGCCGGTCCAGATAAAGTCACCCGGCTGCAGGTCGCAGACCTGGGCGACCATCAGGGTCAGCAGGGCATAGCTGGCGATATTGAACGGCACGCCGAGGAAGATATCCGCCGAGCGCTGGTACAGCTGGCAGCTGAGCTTGCCGTCGGCCACGTAGAACTGAAACAGCGCGTGGCACGGCGGCAGGGCCATCTGCTCGACCAGTGCCGGGTTCCAGGCGGAGACGATCAGGCGGCGCGAGTCCGGGTTCTTCTTGATCATCGCGATCAGCTTGCTGATCTGGTCGATCGACTCGCCATTGGGCGCCGGCCAACTACGCCACTGGTAGCCATAGACCGGGCCGAGGTCGCCGTTTTCATCGGCCCACTCGTCCCAGATGCGTACGCCGTTGTCCTTCAGGTACTGGATATTGGTGTCGCCCGCAAGGAACCACAGCAGCTCGTGAATGATCGACTTCAGGTGGCACTTCTTGGTGGTCACCAGGGGAAAGCCCTCGGCCAGGTCGAAGCGCATCTGATAACCAAACACACTACGGGTACCAGTACCAGTGCGGTCACTTTTGATGGTGCCCTTGTAAAGGACATGAGTCATCAGATCGAGGTACTGCTTCATAGAAAGCCTTTGGGACGAAGGAAGGTTGAGGCGGGGCGGAACTATAAGAGTCCCAGCCCTACCGTTCAATTATCCTTCGTCAGATTAGGCTAAATCACGAACGTTTGTATGCCCAAATAATCAGGCCCAGACCGCCAAGCACCATCGGCACGCAGAGCACCTGGCCCATGGTCAGCCAGCCGCCCGCCAGGTAACCGAGCTGGGCATCCGGCACACGGACGAATTCGACGATAAAGCGGAACACCCCGTAGCAGGCGGCGAACATGCCGGACACCGCCATGGTCGGCCGCGGCTTGCGCGAGTAGAACCAGAGGATGGTGAACAGCGCCACGCCTTCCAGGGCGAACTGGTACAGCTGCGAGGGATGGCGCGCCAGTTGCTCGGGGTCGGTGGGGAAGACCATCGCCCAGGGCAGATCGCTGGCCTTGCCCCACAGCTCGGCATTGATAAAGTTGCCGATACGCCCGGCGCCCAGGCCGATCGGTACCAGCGGCGCGATAAAGTCCATCAGTTCGAAGAAGCTCTTGTTGTTGCGCTTGCCGAACCACCAGGTGGCCAGCATCACGCCGATCAGCCCGCCGTGGAACGACATGCCACCCTCCCAGATGCGCAGCATGCGCACCGGCTCGGCGATATAGGCGGCCAAATCGTAGAACAGCACATAACCCAGGCGACCACCGAGAATCACCCCCATGGCGACCCAGAACACCAGGTCGGAGAGCTTCTCTTTATTCCAGGTTGGCGCAAAGGCGTTGACCCGGCGCGAGGCCAGCCACCAGGCGCCGCCAATGCCGATCAGGTACATCAGGCCGTACCAATGAATTTTCAGCGGGCCAAGGGCCAGTGCAACCGGGTCGATCTGCGGGTAAGGCAGCATCAAAAACTCCTTAGATCAGGAAACTCACGCCCACTACCAAGAGCAGCAGGGCAAACAGACGCTTGAGCAGGCGCGGCGACAGTTTGTGCGCCAGGCGCGCGCCGAAGCGGGCAAAAAACATACTGGTGATGGCGATACCCAGCAGCGCCGGCAAGTAGACAAAGCCCAGGCTCCACTCCGGCAGCGCGGGTTTATCCCAGCCCAGCCAGATAAAGCTCAGGGCACTGGCCAACGCAATCGGCAGACCGCAGGCCGAAGACGTGGCCACCGCCTGCTGCATGGGTACGCTGCGCCAGGACAGGAACGGCACCGTCAGCGAACCGCCGCCAATCCCGAAAATAGCCGAAGCCCAGCCAATCACACCACCGGCCAGGGTCAGTGCCGGCTTGCCTGGGACAGTGCGACTGGCTTTGGGTTTCAGCTCCAGGGCCATCTGCACGGCGATAATGATCGCGAATACGCCGATGATCTTCTGCAGCAGCGGCCCCTGAATCGCCGCAGCAGTCATCGCGCCCAGCCCGGCGCCAAGCAGAATCCCCAGGGTCATCCAGGCAAAGACCGGCCACAGCACAGCGCCCTTGCGATGGTGTTCGAGCACGGAGTTGATCGAGGTAAAGATGATGGTCGCCAGCGAGGTTCCCACCGCCAGATGAGTCATGACCGCAGGGTCAAAACCTTGAGCGGTAAAACTCAGCAACAACACCGGCACGATGATAATGCCGCCCCCTACACCGAACAGTCCGGCTAATACTCCAGCCGCAGCCCCTAAGGCCAAATACAGCAGCAGTTCCATCGGCACCCCCGCAAACAATCCGGCATGGTAACGGATGCACAGGGCCAGACTCTAGTTTGGGCGATGGATGTACGTCCGGGCTTTGCGTAAAGTGCCCCTATCGCCTGTGGAATAGACCAGCATGCGCCCGACCCTGTACCTGAAGCTGAGCTGTAACCAGATGCACCTGACGCACCTGCAAAGTGGCCGCACTCTGCACCTGCAGGCGGATCCGGTGTTCAGCAACCAACGCCTGCTGGTGGCGGATTTTGCCGCGGCGCAGCAACTGTTGCAGCGCGGCATTGATGAAATCCTGCCCAAACGCTTGCTGCGTCTGAGCCGGCCACCGCAGCTGCTGATTCAACCGCTGGAGCGCCTGGAGGGCGGCCTGTCGCAAGTCGAGGAGCGCATTCTGCTTGAACTTGGCCTCGGCTGCGGCGCGCGCAAGGTGCGCCTGCACCTGGGCAATGAACTGGACCATGCCGGCGTGCTGGCCAAGTTAAGGGGCTAATTCATGTGCCTAATCGTTCTGGCCTGGCGACCGGGCCATGCCCAGCCGCTGTTGCTGGCAGCCAACCGCGATGAGTTCTATGAACGCCCCAGCCAACCCCTGGCCGAATGGCCCGATGCACCGGGGCTGTTTGCCGGACGCGACCTGCAGGCCGGCGGCACCTGGCTGGGCGTCGGCCCCGGCGGGCGCTTTGCCGCCCTGACCAATATTCGCGCCCCTGGCCAGACGCAGGGCAGTCGCTCACGGGGCGAGCTGCCGGCGGCCTTCCTCACCGGCAGCCACAGCATCGAAGCGTTTCTGCATGACCTGCACGAACAGCGCCGCCATTACAGCGGCTTTAACCTGCTGCTCGGTGACAGCCAGCAACTCTGGCATTTCAACTCCCTGGCGGGACGCGCCAGGCCCTTGGCCGAAGGCCTGCACGGCCTGTCGAATGCCGACCTGGACACCCCCTGGCCCAAGCTGCAGCGGGCCAAACAGGCCATCGGCCAAGCACTGCACGCGCCACACCCCGACGCCCTACTTGCGCTGCTGGCCGACCCGCACCAGGCGCCGGACGAGCAACTGCCGCAAACCGGCATCGGCCTGACCGGCGAACGCCTGCTCTCCAGCGTGTTTATTGCCAGCGCCACCTATGGCACGCGCGCCAGCAGCGCCTTGATCATCAATGCCGACGGCAGCCGCGTGCTGGCCGAGCGCAGCTTCGGCAGTAATGGCAGCTATTTGGGTGAGGTTGTTGTGCATTGCTGAGTGCCGCTTAGCAGGCTGTTGAAAAACTACCTGCGTTGCCATTGCGGCGTTAAAAACAGGCTCACAGCTGAAGGCTGAACGTGCTTTAGCGCGGCCCCGAAGGGGTGAGCGAAGCGAATCAAATGCTCATTTACCGCACGTAAACTGCGCTTTTTCGCCGTTTTGACCAGCCGGAGGCTGTTACTAACGTAGCGCCTTGCACGGCTGCCTCGCCAACGCTTTTCAACGGCCTGCTAGTGGCGGCGGGCAGGCTCGCTGAATTCATCCAGGGTAAACAGCGGCGAGGCAATCGTCGGATCGTCGGCATCCGCCACCAACAGCGGCCGGCCATCGGCCTGGAAGGCCAGCCCCTCGATCTTCACCACCGGCGCCAAGCGGCTCAGCTCGACGATGCTCAGCTGTGCATCCAGCCGCCCCAGCACGCTGCCGACGCAGGCGCCGTCCAGGTAGCTGGAATCGGTGGCCTCCGCCGTCGCCGTGAAATACAGCGCGCCACTGGGCGTCACGCTGAGGTCGGTGAGGCTTAACGGCACGCCGTCCAGTTCGGGCAATGGCAGCGGCACAATGCGCTGCAGCGCGGCGGCGCTTAGCTGTCCATCCTGCAGATCGCGCAGCACCTGGGGCAAGTCGAGCAGCACCAGGGCATTTTCCCGACCACGGCCATTGCCGCGTTGCGCCAGCAGCAACTGCTCGCGATAGACCACGCCGCCTTCGATATTCAGGTCCTGCAAGTGTCCCGCGAGCGCTTGGTACAAGGGGCCGAGGTCGATCACCCGCACGCTGCCCGTTTCAACCAGGCAAGCGCGACAGCGGCGCTTGGTCGAGCCCGACCCCAGCGCCAGCAGGCGCTCGCCCGGCAATGACAGCAGTGCCTCGAAGTCGGCTTTAAGGCGTTTGCGCAGTTTGGCATCAGCGGGCAACTCGCCGGGCAGCAAGATCAGCTCGGCCTGCCAGGCACCATTTAGGTTGTAGCGTTGCAGCACCAGCGCATCGTCGGCCAGCAGCCACAGGCTCTGGCCCTGACACACCAGCGCACTGGCCGCAGACAGGCGCAGGGTGGCCAGTTGGCGCAATTGCAGAGGGTGATCGGCGAGGTTCAGCATAAGCGGCGTGCGCTCACGCCTGGATATCCGACGCCGGATTGATCATGCGGCCCAGGCCGAGGTTGCGCAGGGCCAGTTGCAGGGTGCTGTGGATCACCTGCGGGCTGTCGATGCTCATGATCTGCGCCAGCAACTCCTGGGCCTTGCCCAGGCTGATCTGGCGCAGCAACCACTTCACCTTGGGCAGGTTGGTGGCGTTCATCGACAGGCCATCGAAACCCATGGCCATAAGCAATACGGCGCACGCCGGGTCACCGGCCATCTCACCGCAGATGCTCACCGGCTTGCCTTCAGCATGCGCACCATCGACCACGATACGCAGCGCCTGCAGCACGGCCGGGTGGAGGAAGTCGTAGAGATCGGCGACGCGCGGGTTGTTACGGTCCACCGCCAAGAGATATTGGGTCAGGTCATTTGAGCCGACCGAGAGGAAATCCACTTGGCGTGCAAGCTCGCGCACCTGATAGACCGCCGCAGGAATCTCGATCATCACGCCGACCGGTGGCAGCGGCACATCGGTGCCTTCGTCGCGCACCTCGCCCCAGGCGCGGTGAATCAGGTGCAGGGCTTCTTCCAGCTCCTGAATCCCGGAAATCATCGGCAGCAGGATGCGCAGGTTGTTCAGCCCTTCACTTGCCTTGAGCATGGCGCGGGTCTGCACCAGGAAGATTTCCGGGTGATCGAGGGTCACGCGGATGCCGCGCCAGCCGAGGAAGGGGTTGTCTTCTTTGATCGGGAAATAGCTCAGCGCCTTGTCGCCGCCGATATCCAGGCTGCGCATGGTCACCGGCAGCGGGTGGAAGGCGGCGAGCTGCTCGCGGTAGATCGCCAGCTGCTCCTTCTCGCTGGGGAAGCGCTCCTTGATCATAAAGGGCACTTCGGTGCGGTACAGACCCACACCTTCGGCACCGCGCTCCTGGGCGCGCTTTACATCGGCAAGCAGGCCGGTGTTGACCCACAGCGGCATGCGGTGGCCGTCGAGGGTTTCGCACGGCAAGGCGCGCAGCGCGTCGAGGCCCTGAGCCAGCTGGCGCTCTTCCTCGACCACTTCGGCGTATTGCTTGCGCAACACTTCACTGGGGTTGGTGAAGACTTCACCGTGGTAGCCGTCGACGATCAGCTGAATGCCGTCGATCTTCGAGTACGGCAGGTCGACCACACCCATCACCGTGGGAATGCCCATGGCTCGGGCAAAGATCGCCACGTGCGAGTTGCCCGAGCCCTGCACCGACACCAGGCCGACCAGCTTGCCTTCCGGCACCTCACCGAGCATCGCTGGCGACAGCTCTTCGCTGACCAGAATACAGTTGTCCGGGTACACCAGGGTCTGCTGGCGCGCCTGCTGCAGATAGGCCAGCAGGCGCCGACCGAGGTCTTTGACGTCGCTGGCGCGCTCGCGCAGGTAGGCGTCGTCCATCAACTCGAACCGATTGATATGCTCGCCAATCACCTGGCGCAGTGCGCCCTGGGCCCACTGACCGGTGCGGATGACCTTGACCACCTCGTTACCCAGGGCGGCGTCTTCCAGCATCATCAGGTACACGTCAAACAGCGCGCGCTCTTCGGGGCGCAGCTGGGTGGCCATCTTCGCCGACAGCGCGCGCATGTCACTGCGCACGCCTTCCAGGGCGCTATTGAACAGGGTCAGCTCGGCGGCGATGTCGTCGACGGTCTTATCCGGCACCACTTCCAGATCGGCCGGCGGCAACACCACCACCGCCGTGCCCACGGCCGCGCCAGGCGAGCCCGGCACGCCGATGAACTTGGCTTCCTGAATGCCCTTGCCCTGGCGGCCCAGGCCACGAATCGAGCCGGTGGCCTCGGCGTGGGCGATAACTCCGGCGAGCTGCGCGCTCATGGTCACCAGGAAGGCTTCTTCGCCCTCGTCGAACTGGCGCTGTTCTTTCTGCTGGATGACCAATACACCCATCACCTTGCGGTGGTGAATGATCGGCGCCCCGAGGAAGGAGGCGTAACGTTCCTCGCCGGTCTCGGCAAAGTAGCGGTAGCGCGGGTGTTCGGAGGCGTGTTCGAGGTTGAGCGGTTCCTCGCGGGTACCGACCAGGCCGACCAGGCCCTCGTTGGGCGCCATGCTGACCTTGCCGATGGCTTTCTTGTTCAAGCCCTCGGTGGCCATCAGCACAAAGCGGTTGCTTTCCGGGTCGAGCAGGTAGACCGAGCAGACCTGGCTACCCATGGCCTCGCGCACCCGCTGCACGATAATGCCCAGCGCCGCCTTGAGGTCCTTGGCGGCGTTTACTTCCTGGACAATCTTGCGCAGCGTATTGAGCATGGCTGGGTTCTAGCCTGTGTCAGTCGCGCGCCAACAGGCGCGGAGCGAGTTCCTTGAGGGCGCGACGGTAAACCTCGCGCTTGAATGTCACCACCTGGCCCAGCGGGTACCAGTAACTGACCCAGCGCCAGCCGTCGAACTCGGGCTTACCGGTCAGGTCCATGCGCACCCGATCTTCTGCGCCCGTTAGACGCAGGAGGAACCATTTCTGTTTCTGCCCGATACACAGCGGTTGGCTGTGCGTGCGCACCAGGCGCTGAGGCAGACGATAACGCAACCAGCCCCGGGTGCAGGCGAGAATCTTCACATCCTGCTGCTCCAGGCCTACTTCTTCATTCAATTCGCGGTACAGCGCTTCTTCCGGCGACTCATGGTCATTGATCCCGCCTTGCGGGAACTGCCAGGCGTCCTGGTTTATCCGACGCGCCCAGAGCACCTGGCCGACATCATTGGTCAGAATGATGCCGACATTGGGGCGAAAACCATCAGGATCGATCACGGCGCACAACCTCGTAAACGCATGTTCCGGCATTGTTCCACAAAGGCCGCGGCAGCAGCAACGCGAGCGGGACGCGTAATATAAAAGCCGTTATTCTGGCCGCCTTTCGTAGCTGGTAATCAAAGGTGCTCCCGTGCGTTTGGCTTTATTCGATCTCGACAATACCCTGCTCGGCGGCGACAGCGACCATGCCTGGGGTGACTACCTGTGTGAGCGCGGCATCCTCGACGGCATCGCCTACAAGGCGCGCAACGATGCGTTCTATCAGGACTACCTGGCCGGGCGCCTGAATATCACCGACTACCTAAATTTCAGCCTGGAAATCCTCGGCCGCACGGAAATGGCCCAGCTGGAGCAGTGGCACCGCGAATTTATGCGCGATTGCGTCGAGCCGATCATCCTGGCCAAGGGCGAAGCACTGCTGGCCGAGCACCGCGAGGCCGGTGACAAGCTGCTGATCATCACCGCCACCAACCGTTTTGTTACCGCACCGATTGCCGCGCGCCTGGGTGTCGACACCTTGCTGGCTACCGAATGTGAAATGGCGGACGGCCGCTACACCGGACGCACCACCGATGTGCCGTGCTTTAAGGAAGGCAAGGTCACCCGCCTCAACCGCTGGCTCGGCGAAACCGGCATGAGCCTGCAAGACAGCTGCTTCTACAGCGACTCGTTGAATGACCTGCCGCTGCTGGAACAGGTCACCCGCCCCTTCGCCGTCGACCCCGACCCGAAGCTGCGTGCCGAAGCCGAGAAGCGTGGCTGGCCGGTTATTTCCTTGCGCTGAGCCGCTGCATTGATAGGTATCGCTGCGTTCAACCCATCCTACGACTCCAATAAAAACGCCGCCTGATCAGGCGGCGTTCTTTTATTGAGCGTTAATCAAGCCGGCTTGGCGCCCATCAGCCCCATAATCACCAGCAGCAGCAACAGGACCAGCCCGCTATAGGCCGCGCAGTAGCGCAGCAGCTTGACCGGCGCAGGGCTGTCGCCCAATGCCTGCCAGGCTGCCAGGCGACCATTGAGCAGCAGGCCAAACAGCACCAGCACGCCAAACAGCACACTGCTGGCCAGCAGCCAGGTCTGCCCCAGCGGAAAACCCGCCAGATTGACCAGCCACCAGCCGCTGACCGGCAGGCTCAGGGCCAGCAGACCGAACACCGGCAGGCTGATCAGCCGGGTGCGCTTGAGCTTGCGCTGCAGCACCGCGCTATCGCCACTGCGCGCGGCCTTCCAGAGCATAAACACATGGGCCAGCACACCCAGCAGCAACAGCATGCCCGGTGCACTGTGGAGAATTTTCAGCAGTGGGTAGTGTTCCATCGATCAGCTCCTGCCATTTAGAGCCTGTTCAAAGTCTCGCGAGCTAGAGCTATGCAAGGCGAAAACAGGCGAGGAAGCGCAGTGTACGAGTTGTACATGAGCATTCCGAGCCTGTTTTTAACGCAGCAGAGCCGACGCGCAGCAGATTTTGGATAGGTTCTTAGCCTAAAAAGAGTTTGTACGCCGGATTATCGCTCTCATCCCAGTAGCGGTAACCGATGGCATCCAGCGCCGCCGGCAATCGATGGCGCTCGGCACTTGGCACCTGTAAACCGGCCACCACGCGACCGTCGGCAGCGCCGTGATTGCGGTAGTGAAACATCGAGATATTCCAGCGCCCACCTAATTTCTGTAAGAAATTGAACAGCGCGCCCGGTCGCTCGGGGAACTCGAAGCGCAGCACCACTTCGTCCGGTACTGCCGCCGCATGGCCACCGACCATATGGCGGATATGCAGCTTGGCCAGCTCGTTATCGGTCAAATCCAGCACCGGGAAGCCCTGCTCACGCAGGCCCTGCACCAGCGCGGCACGCGGATCGTTTTCCGGATGGGTTTGCACGCCGACGAAAATGTGGGCTTCGCGGTCTTGGTGGTAGCGGTAGTTGAATTCGGTGATCTGGCGCTTGCCGATGGCCTCGCAGAACGCCTTGAAACTGCCGGGCTGTTCGGGGATGGTCACGGCGATGATGGCTTCGCGCTTCTCGCCCAGCTCGGCGCGCTCGGCCACGTGGCGCAGGCGGTCGAAGTTGACGTTGGCACCCGAGTCGATGCCGACCAGCACCTGAGCGTGGCAGCCTTCACGCTCCACGTACTTCTTGATCCCGGCCACGCTCAGCGCACCGGCGGGTTCGGTGATCGAGCGGGTGTCGTCGTAGATGTCCTTGATCGCCGCACAGATCTCGTCGGTGCTGACGGTGATCACCTCGTCGACATAGTCTTTGCACACAGCAAAGGTGTGCTGGCCAATCTGCGCCACCGCCACGCCGTCGGCAAACAGCCCGACCTGCGGCAAGACCACGCGCTCGCCAGCGGCCATGGCGGCTTGCAGGCAGTTGGAGTCGTCCGGCTCGACACCGATGATCTTGACCTCAGGACGCAGGTATTTCACATAGGCGGCGATACCGGCGATCAGCCCGCCGCCGCCGACCGGCACGAAGATCGCGTCGAGCTGGCCCGGCTGCTGACGGAGGATTTCCATGGCGATGGTGCCCTGGCCGGCGATGGTGTGCGGGTCATCGTAGGGGTGGATATAGATGTAGCCCTTCTCGTCCACCAGCTTCAACGAATAGGCCAGCGCCTCGGGGAAGCTGTCGCCGTGCAGCACCACCTTGCCGCCCCGCGAGCGTACACCCTGCACCTTGATCTCCGGGGTGGTCTTGGGCATCACGATGGTCGCCTTGACCCCCAGCACCTTGGCCGCCAGCGCCAGGCCCTGGGCATGGTTGCCGGCCGAGGCGGTGACCACGCCACGCGCCTGCTCTTCACTCGAAAGCTGCGCCAGCTTGTTGTAGGCCCCACGAATCTTGAACGAGTACACCGGCTGCAGGTCTTCGCGCTTGAGCAAAATCTGGTTGCCCAGACGCTCGGACAGCTGATGGGCGGCTTGCAACGGGGTTTCCACCGCCACGTCATAGACGCGCGAGGTAAGGATCTTCTTGACGTACTGTTCGAGCATGGCGGGCATCGCAGGCGGCTTTTCAGGGAGTTCGCGAGTCTACCCCAGGGCCGCGCTGATCGACCATATAACGTCCAGGGTTTTCCCGCCTCAGGTCCGCTGGCGGCCCAGCCGCGCTATAATTCGCGCCTTTCCCTCACTCCAGACCAGGCCCATGATGAACCAGGATCAACTCAAGCAAGCCGTCGCCCAGGCTGCCGTCGACTTTATTCTTCCCAAACTCGACGCCAAGAGTGTGATCGGAGTCGGCACCGGCTCCACCGCCAACTGTTTTATCGATGCCCTGGCCAAGCACAAGATGGAATTCGACGGCGCCGTCGCCAGCTCCGAAGCCACCGCCGCGCGCCTCAAGGGCCACGGCATCCCGGTGTACGAGCTGAACACGGTCAGCGACCTGGAGTTCTATGTCGACGGCGCCGATGAGAGCGACGAGCACCTCAACCTGATCAAGGGCGGCGGCGCGGCCCTGACCCGCGAGAAGATCGTCGCGGCCGTGGCGCAGACCTTTATCTGCATCGCCGACGCCAGCAAGCTGGTGCCAGTACTGGGTGCCTTCCCGCTGCCGGTGGAAGTGATTCCGATGGCGCGCAGCCATGTGGCGCGCCAACTGGTCAAACTCGGCGGCGACCCGGTGTACCGCGAAGGCGTGGTGACCGATAACGGCAATATCATCCTCGACGTATTCAACCTGTCGATCAGCAACCCGGCCGAACTGGAAAGCCAGATCAACGCCATCGTTGGCGTGGTTACCAATGGCCTGTTCGCCGCCCGCCCGGCCGATCTGCTGCTGCTGGGTACAGCTGAAGGCGTAAAAACCCTCAAGCGCGCCTGATACGTATAGCGGCAAGATCTGGCGGCTGTGCAAAAATGGATCAAGTCGGCAGACAGCCCGCGCCCTTGGCGTCATGCTGCCAGCATTGCTTAGCAGGCCGTTGAAACGTAATCAGGATCGTCAGGGAGTTCTATGTCCGCATTTGTCTCGTCCGCCCAGGATCGCCAGCTGGAGCTCGCCGATCTGCTGCGTGAGCTGGTCGCCCAGGGCCGGACCCATCAGGACAATGCCGAGCAGTGTCTGACGATTCGCCGCAGCGCCGTCAGCAACCAGCAACACCCGCTGGAGTTTCTCGCCGCGCAGCAACTCGATGACCTCAAACATCCGGGCAAGAAGCTTGACCTGGAGGCCCTGACCAGTTGGCTGGCGGAGCAATGCGGCCAGCCCTTTCTGCGCATCGACCCGCTGAAGATCAATGTCGCCGCCATCACCCCGCTGATGTCCTACGCCTTCGCCCAACGCCACAAGATTCTCGCTGTGGCGGTGGACAACGACAGCGTGACCATCGCCAGCAGCGAACCACTGGTGAACAGCTGGGAAGCCAACCTGACCCACGTGCTCAAACGCCCGATCAAGCGCGTGGTGGCCAGCCCGACGGATATCCAACGCTTTACCGTGGAGTTCTACCGCCTGGCCAAGTCGGTCAGCGGCGCCTCGGCCGGCGACAGCAAGATCAGCAACATGGGTAACTTCGAGCAGTTGCTCAACCTCGGCGCCCAGGATCAGGAGCCCGACGCCAACGACGCGCATATCGTCAATATCGTCGACTGGCTGTTCCAGTACGCCTTCACCCAGCGCGCCAGCGATATTCACATCGAGCCGCGCCGCGAGCAGGGCAGCGTGCGTTTTCGCATCGATGGCGTGCTGCACACCGTCTACCAATTCCCGCCCCAGGTGACCATGGCCATCGTCAGCCGCCTGAAAAGCCTGGGGCGGATGAACGTTGCGGAAAAGCGCAAACCGCAGGACGGCCGGGTCAAGACCAAGACCCCGGATGGCGGTGAAGTGGAGCTGCGCCTGTCGACCCTGCCCACCGCCTTCGGCGAGAAGATGGTGATGCGGATTTTTGACCCGGAGGTGCTGCTGAAAAGCTTCGACCAGCTGGGTTTCTCCCCGGACGACCTGAAACGCTGGCAGAGCATGACCAGCCAGCCCAACGGCATCATCCTGGTCACCGGGCCCACCGGCTCGGGCAAGACCACCACGCTGTACACCACACTCAAGCAGCTGGCCACGCCGGAAGTGAACCTCTGCACCATCGAAGACCCGATCGAGATGGTCGAAGGGGCCTTCAACCAGATGCAGGTGCAACACAACATCGACCTGACCTTCGCCAGCGGTGTGCGCGCGCTGATGCGCCAGGACCCAGACATCATCATGGTCGGCGAAATCCGCGACCTGGAAACCGCCGAGATGGCGATCCAGGCGGCGCTCACCGGGCACCTGGTGCTCTCCACCCTGCACACCAACGATGCGCCCAGCGCCATCACCCGCCTGCTGGAACTGGGCGTGCCGCACTACCTGCTCAAGTCCACCCTGCTCGGCGTCATGGCCCAGCGCCTGGTGCGTACCCTGTGCCCGCACTGCAAGGCGCCGCATACGCTCGATGAAGACGGCTGGCAGAGCCTGACCAAACCCTGGAACGCGCCCCTGCCGACCCAGGCCCATCGCGCCGTGGGCTGCCTGGAGTGCCGCGACACCGGCTACCGTGGCCGCGCCGGGGTCTATGAAATCATGCTGATCAATGATGCGATGAAGCCGCTGATCAGCGCCGACACCGACCTGGTTGCCCTGCGCCGGCATGCGTTCAAGGAAGGTATGCGCAGCCTACGCCTGTCTGGCGCGCAGAAGGTCGCCGCCGGCCTGACCACCATCGAGGAAGTGTTGCGGGTGACCCCGCAGAGCGAGCAGAAATAACCTTAGCCGGCGAGCCTCAGCTGCGAGGCAACCGTTGCTGACGGAGGAGGATGCTTGCCATCCGTTGCGGCTTGCAGTCCAAATAGGCAGAGGCTTTAAGCCAGCGCTGATTGGCATGCCAGGCGAAGAGAAACTGTCCGTCCTTGAGCTGATCGACCACCATCCGCGCCACTTCCGGGCGCACCGCCGGGCAACCCAGGCTGCGCCCGATACGCCCATGTTTCTGCGCCCAACCTGGGCTCACATAGCCGGCGCCGTGAATCACGATGGCGCGCTCGCGGGCCAAATCATTCAGCCCCGGCTCCAGGCCATCCATGCGCAGGGAATAGCCATGCTTGCCGCGGTAGCTTTCCGCCGTGCGAAACAGGCCCAGACTGGACTGATGGCTGCCCAGACGATTGGAGAACGCCTCGGCGAAGTTCTCCCCGGACTTGCGCCCATGGGCAACAAAATCGCGCAGCAGCAGACGTTTGCGCTGCAGATCGAAAATCCACAGACGACGCTCGGTGGAAGGCCGCGAATAATCGATCACCGCCAGGCGGCGAGCCGGATCAGCACCATGATTGACCGCACACTGCATAGCCGCCAGGGCATGCTGCAGCGCCTGCTGATTGAGCCCGGGGGCAATCCGCGCCAGATCCCTGAGCAAGCCATCCTGCTCTGTCGCCGTCGCCGACCAGGACATGCAAGAAAGCCAAAAGCCGATCAGGCAGAACCTGCCAAGACGTCCAAACATTGCGCAAATACCTCTAGTACCTTCGGACGTCCTGTCACAAGATCGAACCACCATAGGCTTATACTGGCTGCGGCTAACCCGCTTTTAGGCCAAGGACTGGAGCAGTAGGTTGTTCAAAAAATGCACACTCTACCTGAGCGCCGCCCTGCTCACCCTGCCATTGGTCGCCAATGCCGCCGATGAGTCCATTGCCAGCCGCGCCGACCTGCGCCCATTGCTTATTCAACTGACTCAACACTGCAACCCACTACCATTAAGCCTAGACGAGAATGCCCAGCGCCTGCTCCAGGCTTTCTACGCGCAACGCGACGGCCAACCCGCCTGGCAGAGCGCTGAGCAACGGCTGCAATTGCGCGAGCAGCTGGCGCAATTGGCCGATGACGGCCTGCAGCCCAGCGACTATCCGTTGCCGAGCCTGTCCGAGGAAGGCGTGGTCGCGCAGCCCGACTGCGCCGACCTGCTGACCAGCCACAGCTATCTGCAGGCCCTGCTGCACCTGCGCCGCGGCCGTTTGCTGCAACAACGCCTGGAACCGCTGTGGCAGGCGCCCGGGCAGACCCACCC
>NZ_JBAQLP010000083.1:0-23396 GCF_049301935.1 Pseudomonas sp.
CCTCGAACCAGCTGCATAACGCGCTTCTTGCTCATAAAGTGGTCGATTATACGCACACCGCGCAGCGGACAACAGGCGGCAAATCAGCCGCTTTCAGATGGAGCTGCGCCGGGCAAAGTCGCGCAGACGAAAGCCCAGCAGGGCCAACACGGCCAAATAGGCCAGCAAGCCCGCAGCAACCAACCCGCCCAGGCGCAGCAAACGCCAGAGCATGCTGCCGTCCGCCCAAGTCGGCAGCTGCTGCATGGCCAGCAACAGTACGGCCACCATCGCCAGCAGCGCCAGCAACAGTTTGCCGAGAAACAGCGCCCAGCCCGGTTGTGGTTGGAACATATCGCGCTTGCGCAGCTGCCAGTACAACAGCCCGGCATTCAGACAGGCGGCGAGGCCAATGGCCAGCGCCAGGCCGGCATGCGCCAGGGGAATCACGAAGATAAACAGCACATTCATCACCTGGGTCGCCAGCAGCGTGACCAGGCCGATACGTACGGGGGTCTTGATGTTCTGCTGGGCGTAGAAGGCCGGCGCGAGGATTTTCACCAGAATGATGCCGACCAGGCCCAGCGAGTAGGCAATCAAGGCACGCTGGGTCATCAGCGTATCGCCTGCGGTGAATTTGCCGTACTGGAACAGCGAAGCGATCAGCGGCTCGGAAATAATCGCCAAGGCCACCGCGCTAGGCAGCGCCAATACCAGACACAGACGCAAGCCCCAGTCGAGCAGCTTGGAATAATCCTCACGACTGGCCCCGGCATGGGTTTTCGACAAGGCCGGCAGCAGGATGGTCCCCAGCGCCACGCCGAGCACGCCGGCCGGCAACTCCATCAGACGGTCGGCGTAGTACATCCAAGACACCGAGCCGGCGACCAGAAAGGAGGCGAAGATGGTGTTGATAATCAGCGAAATCTGACTGACCGAGACGCCGAAGATCGCCGGCCCCATCTGTTTCATCACGCGCCACACGCCGCGGTCCTTGAGGTTCAGCCGCGGCAGTACCAGCATGCCGATTTTGTGCAGATGCGGCAGCTGAAACAGCAACTGCGCCAAGCCACCCACCAGCACCGCCCAACCCAGCGCCATGATTGGCGGATCAAAATAGGGCGTCAGAAACAGGGCAAACACGATCATGCTGATATTCAGCAACGTCGGCACAAAGGCCGGCACCGAGAAGCGGTTCCAGGTATTGAGCACCGCCCCCGCCAGCGAGGACAGGGAGATCAGCAAGATATAAGGAAAGGTGACTCGCAACAGATCGGTGGTCAGCTCAAAGCGCTCCGCCTCGTCGGCAAAGCCCGGGGCAGATGCCCAGACAATCCACGGCGCCGCCAGAACGCCAACCAGGGTCACCAGCGCCAGCACCAGGGTCAGCAGACCGGTGACATAAGCCAGAAACGTACGCGCCGCCTCATCGCCCTGCTGGGTTTTATATTCAGCCAGAATCGGCACGAAAGCCTGAGAGAACGCGCCTTCGGCAAAAATCCGGCGCAGCAGGTTGGGCAGTTTGAACGCCACCACAAAGGCGTCCGAGGCCACACTGGCACCGAAAATACGGGCGATGATGGTGTCACGGACAAAGCCCAGCACACGCGAAAGCATGGTCATGGAGCTGACAGCGGCCAACGACTTGAGCAAATTCATGTAATAATTCGATTTCCGCAAACACGCACGACCGCGGACGATCCGCCGGCGCGCAAAGGCGACGAGTGTAGCGGGCCGCCACTGGTCAGGCCAGCACAGGGAAAAGCCAGCAGGCTTGACAGCACTCCCTCATATCGGCATGATTCGCGGCCTTATTTGTTTGTAACCCCCAGAATTTTCTCGAGGAGCTTGACGGTGGCCAATACACCTTCTGCCAAAAAACGCGCAAAACAGGCTGAGAAGCGTCGTAGCCATAACGCCAGCCAGCGCTCGATGGTCCGCACTTACATCAAGAACGTGGTCAAGGCTATCGAAGCCAAAGACGTCGATCTTGCCAAGACCGCTTACACCCTGGCTGTGCCGGTAATCGACCGTATGGCCGACAAAGGCATCATCCACAAGAACAAAGCAGCTCGCCATAAGAGCCGCCTGAATGGCCATATCAAGGCCCTGGGCGAAGCTGCAGCTGCCTAAGCTGTTAGCGACACGCTGACTGTTCTTAAGAAACCGGCTTAATCGCCGGTTTTTTATTGCCCGCAATAATTGCAGGGGCAACTCTTAACCTGCGTCGCGACACCTACTGGCAACCGCAACCAGCTACAACGCCCGCACCGGCGCGGCTATATCTACTGGCCAGCCATACGCACAGATAAAACCAAACCATCGACAACAGCCTTGGCCTATAGTGGATAAAACCTCGCAGGAGTTTCTTTGCATGAGCGAAACAGCCAATGAGCGGCGGCGCTTTCACCGCATCGCTTTCGACGCCCCCACCGAGATAACGCAAGGGGAGCGGCACTGGGCGGTTGAACTGCATGATGTATCGTTGAAAGGCCTGCTGATCAAGCGCCCCAACGGCTGGAACGGCGATCCTAATCAGCCATTCGACGCCAATATCCAACTCGCCGACGACACCCGCGTACTGATGGAGGTGGTACTGACCCGCACCCAGTCAGACCTGCTCGGCTTTGTCTGCCGACATATCGACCTCGACTCGATCAGCCACCTGCGCCGCCTGGTAGAGCTCAATCTGGGCGATGAGAGCCTACTGGAACGCGAACTCGCCGCCCTCGGCGAGGACGAGTAACGAAACAGCAGGCTCGCTCTTCGAGCCTGCCTCCCACTGCGTACCCTTGAATGAGATGACATGGCGCGAGTCAGTTTCGCCGCCTCTACCTTAGATACTCCTGGGCACCCTCGATACAACCTCGCTGCCCCCACTAACCGGCCGAACACCGACATCAGCCCTGCCTGATCAGCGGAAAGATCGCAGTTAGCCACAGGCGCGCAGAGCAAAACCCTGCAAATATCCGAGCAGAAACAAAAATGCCAGTCAGATCAACTGACTGGCATTGGGTCTACGTGACTCTCTTTTGCGGGCCCCTGATTAGCGATGGTAACGCCTTTTCTTCGCCCGCCTGGTTGGGCAGTGCGGACCCGGGTGCCGTGACGATCCGGTGGGATCGGCGGCGGCCGCTCACCTGATTGGGCGAGGCAGCTGGACGTATCGTCCGGGCCTTGAAGTTGAGGTAAAGCTTACGCCCACAGAGCCAGTGAAATATTGCTAACATTGCTGAAATACACACAAAATGCGCAATTAATAACTACAATATGATAATTACGCACAATCTAATAACTATAGAACGGTAAAGATGAACAGACTTGATCGTTACGACCTGAATATCCTCGACGAATTGCAACGCGATGCCACCCTGTCCAATCAGGACCTGGCCGAACGCATCGGCCTGTCGCCATCGCCCTGCTCGCGGCGGGTCAAACAGCTGGAAGATGATGGCTATATTCTCGGCCAGGTCGCCCTGCTCGACCGCAAGCAGCTCGGCCTGACGTTAACGGCCTATGTGCTGATCGGCATGGACAAGCACACCCCGGAACGCTTCGAGCATTTTCAGGCAGAAATCCGCAAATGCCCGCAAGTCCTCGAATGCTGCCTGGTTACCGGGATGGATGCGGACTATCAATTGAAGGTGGTGGTGCCGGATATGGATCACTACCAGAAACTGCTGCTCGGCACCCTGACCCGTATCGAGGGGGTTTCCAGCGTGCGCTCCAGCTTTGTCTTGCAACAGATCCTCTCCAGCACCCAGCTGCCCTTGCAGCACCTGCGCGGCTGATCGCCGCACCTTGCCCGTGGTCGGCTGGCAGAGCGGCCATTGCTGCGTATAATCGCGCCCTCTGTGACGGCTACCGCCATTGTGCGGCCACCGTACGCCGATTGTCGCGCAGGTTCATGAGGCCAGAATGCAAACCGAACAGTTCGAATCCCTGATGATGTACGCGCTGGTCGGCGGACTGATGGTGTTTATGTTCTTTATCATCTGGGACCTGGCAAAAACCTCCAAAGCCGGCCGCCTGGGTACGGCAATCCTGTTCCTCGGCCTGGGCCTGTGCCTGTTCGCCTTCCTGGCCAAGCCGATCATCACTTACATCATCGAAGCGAGCCGCGGCATTCACGGTTGATCACTCCGCCACCCACATGGGTAGCGCTGCGCTTAACCCATCCTACAAACGCGCCTCGACCTCTTTCCACTCACCCGGCTGCAAGCCATCCAGGCTCCACGGACCGATGCCCACCCGCACCAGGCGCAGCGTTGGCAAACCCACCGCAGCGGTCATACGCCGCACCTGACGGTTGCGCCCCTCGCGAATCACCAACTCCAGCCAGGCCGTCGGAATGCTTTGGCGAAAGCGCACCGGTGGGTTGCGCGGCCACAACTCGGGCGTTGCCAACAACCGTGCTTCGGCCGGCAGGGTCGGGCCATCGTTGAGTTGCACACCGTCACGCAACTGCTGCAACTGGGCCGCTGTCGGCTCGCCCTCTACCTGCACCCAATAGGTTTTCGCCAGCTTGTGTTTGGGGTCGGCGATACGCGCCTGCAGGCCACCATCATTGGTCAGCAGCAGCAGGCCTTCGCTGTCGCGGTCCAAGCGCCCGGCCGGGTAGACGCCGGGCACATCGACAAAGTCCTTAAGGGTGGCGCGGCCCTGCTCGTCATTGAACTGGGTCAGCACATCGAAGGGTTTATTCAGCAGCAGCAGGCGCGATTTGGCCGGTGGCGCCTTGGCCACACGGCGTACGGCAGGTTTGCCGGCGGGACGACGCGGTGAATCGGGACGGGGCGGACGCGACATGGGTAATCCTGGTAAGCCGTACAAGGCAGCCAGTGTAACCGAGGCCACCGTGCCATCATCAGCCAGGCTTATGCAGGCACATTTCCCCGGTAGACCCGGCTATGCTGGCTGAGTCCTATTTTCTGCACCGAGGCTTATTGTCATGAGTTCATCCGAATCCATCGTCGACACCTTTACCGGCTGGGCCGCCAAGGCCCCCGGCGCGCCCCTCGAGCCGCACAGTTATGACCCCGGCCCGCTGGGCGCCGAAGAAGTGGAAGTGGCGGTGGAATACTGCGGCATCTGCCACTCCGACCAGTCGATGATCGACAACGAGTGGGGTAATGCCCGCTACCCCTTTATCCCCGGCCATGAAGTGGTCGGCACGGTGGTGCGCCTCGGCCCGCAGGCGCGTGGACTGAAGCTCGGCCAGCGCGTCGGCATCGGCTGGTACAAGGGCAGCTGCATGCATTGCAGCTCGTGCATGGAAGGCTCGCACCAGCTCTGCGGCACGGTAAAACCCACGATTGTCGGCAGCAACGGCGGTTTCGCCGACCGCCTACGCAGCCACTGGGCCTGGGCCGTACCGCTGCCGGATGGCTTGGACCCGGCGCTGGTCGGCCCGCTGTTCTGCGCCGGCTCGACGGTATTCAGCCCGCTGCTGGATTTTGATGTAAAACCCACCGACAAGGTCGGCGTGGTCGGCATCGGCGGCCTCGGCCATCTGGCGCTGGGGTTCCTCAATGCCTGGGGCTGCGAAGTCACCGCCTTCACCTCCTCGCTAAGCAAGCAGGACGAAGCCAAGCGCCTGGGTGCACACAAGGTGGTGGCCTCCACTGACAGCGCCGCGCTGAAAGCGATTGCCGGTAGCCTGGATTTCCTCTTGGTCACCGCCAGCGCCGACCTGGACTGGAATGCCATGATCGGCACGCTGCGCGGCAAGGGCCGCCTGCACTTTGTCGGCATCGTGCCCAGCGCGATCCCGGTGCACGTGTTCAACCTGATCCCCAAGCAGAAGAGCCTGTCCGGCTCGCCCGTTGGCTCACCGGCGAATATGGCGAGCATGCTGGAATTCTGCGCGCGCCATCAGATTCTGCCGCAGGTCGAGCACTTCCCCATGAGCAAGGTCAACGAGGCCATCGACCACCTGCGCGCCGGTAAAGCACGCTACCGTGTGGTGCTAGACGCCAGCAAATAAGCAGGATAAAGCCCGAGGCATGTGCCTCGGGCTTTATTGGCTTATCTGCAACTCCCGGCTTTGTAAGGCGTAAGCTGAGTTAAGCAGTAAGGTGACGAAACCCGACGAGACCTGCCGTTACCTGCTGGGTTTCGCCCCGCTCAACCCACACCCAAGCGCGTATGCGCCCTCAACCTGCGCGCTGACGCAGGCTCTTGCCGCACCCACCCCGCCAGCCACCATGGCGTACTCAGGCACTGAGCATCTGAGGGCAACGCCACCCTGGATCGCGGCCAAGCCCCCAGACACAGCCCCAAAAAACCGACATACCATCGGGCCGACAAATTAAGACTTGCCATAATCGTAATAGGAATTATTCTCATAAGACCACTTAAGGGAGATGAGTCATGACCTATCTGATCGACGCCTGGCTGGACCGCCCGCAGCCCTACCTACGCATTCTCAACCGCAACACCGGCGAAGTCTGCGCGCTGCTCAGGGAGGATGAGCTGGATGAACTGCGTGATCAGGGCGATCTGGATCTGCATGAGCTGAACTCCAGCGAACCGCTGGTGCTCAAGGAACTGGTGCGCAACCTGTTTCTCTACTGCTACGCCCGGGCATTGCGCCCCTGACGTTCTGGACTTAAACGCATCGCGGGCAGGGCCCGCTCCTAGCAGTCTGGCGTAGGAGCGGGGCATGCCCGCGGTAGATACAACTGGACGCTTACAGAACGTCCAGCAGCTCTACGTCGAATACCAGCACGCTGTGCGGCGGGATGCTGCCCACGCCTTGTTCGCCGTAAGCCAGCTCGCTTGGCACATACAGGCGCCATTTGCTGCCGGCATTCATCAGTTGCAGGGCCTCGGTCCAGCCGGCGATTACGCCACCCACCGGAAACTCAGCCGGCTGGCCGCGATCGTAGGAACTGTCGAACACGGTGCCGTCGATCAGGGTGCCGTGGTAGTGGGTGCGCACGCTGTCTTCACGGGAAGGCTTGGCACCCTCGCCTGCGGTCAACACTTCGTACTGCAGACCGGAAGCCAGTACGGTGATGCCATCGCGCTTGGCGTTTTCGGCGAGAAAGGCCAGGCCAGCGCCGGCAGCCGCTTCAGCCTTGGCGGCTGCTTCGGCTTGCATAATGTCGCGGATCACTTTGAAGCTGGCGGTCAGCTCGGCTTCGCTGACGCGGCTTGGCTGGCCGGAGAACGCATCGGTGATACCGGCAATGATGGCCTCCAGGCTGGCACCCGGCGGCGGGTTGTCGCGCAGCTGACCACCCAGTTGACGGCCGATGCCGTAGCTGACGCGGGTTTCGTCAGTCGAGAGATTGAGTTCGGACATAACACGGCTCCGCTAGGGGCTAAAAAAGGTCGGCCAGCCTAGCACAAACCGCCTGTCCGCCCTACCCGCCCGCCACGCCCTGACGATTACGCCGACAGCGCTCGGAGCAGTACTTCACCCCAGCCCAGCAGCGCGCCCACTTCTTGCGCCAGGTGAAGGGCAGCCCGCACACCGCGCAGGTCTTGATCGGCAGCTCGGCCTTTTTCACAGCGCCTCGCCGGCATCCAGCCGCGCCAGCAACTGCTCGCCGCGCGCCCAGAGGCCCTGCTGCTTGGTCTCGCTCATCTTATCCAGGCCGCGATAGATCATGCCCAGCCGATGGTTACCGGACAGCTGCTCACGGTGGCGGATTAAAAAGTGCCAATACAGCGCATTAAACGGGCAGGCCTGCTCGCCAACGCTTTCCGTGACCTTGTAGGCGCAGTCGCCGCAGTAATTGGACATCCGCTTGATGTACTGGCCACTGGCGCAATAGGGCTTGGAGCCCAGGTAGCCGCCATCGGCATGCATGACCATACCCAGGGTATTGGGCAGCTCGACCCAGTCGAAGGCGTCCATATACACCGCCAGGTACCAGTCGCAGACCTGGCTGGGCGCAATACCGGCCAGCAGGGCGAAGTTGCCGGTAACCATCAGGCGCTGGATATGGTGGGCATAGGCGTGTTCCAGGGTCTGACCGATGGCCTGGCTCATGCACTTCATGCGGGTTTTACCGGTCCAGTAGAACTCCGGCAGCGAGCGGGTATTACCAAAGCCATTGCGCTGGGCGTACTCGGGCATATGCAGCCAGTAGATGCCGCGCACGTATTCGCGCCAGCCGATCAGTTGACGGATAAAGCCCTCGGCGGCGTTCAGCGGCACCTGGTCACGCCAGTAAGCGGCCTCGACATCGGCGCACAGCCGGCGCACATCCAGCAGGCCGATATTCAGCGCCGCGCTGATCCGCGCATGAAACAGAAACGGCTCACCGACTGCCATGGCGTCCTGATAATCGCCAAAGGCCGGCAAGGCGAAGTCGAGAAAGTGCTGCCACAGCGCCTCGGCCTCGGCGTGGGTCACCGGGTAATCGAAGGCCGTCAGGCTGCCGTAGTGATGGCTAAAGCGCGCAGCCACCAGCGCCAGCACCTCCCGGGTAATGCCATCCGCCGGGAAGCGCGCCGTCATCGGTGCCTTGATCTGCTTGGGCAGCGCCTTGCGATTCTGCGCATCGAAGTTCCAGGCGCCGCCCACCGGAGTGCCGTCGCCGTTGATTAATAAACCGGTCTTACGCCGCATCTCGCGGTAGAAAAACTCCATGCGCAGCTGCTTGCGCCCCTCGGCCCAGCGGGCGAACTCGTCGCGGGCGCAGATAAAGCGGCTGTCGGCATGCCAGACGATCGGCACGCCGCAGCGCTTTAACTGATCTTCCAGGCGCCATTCACCAGACTCGCTGATATGCACCTCGGCGGCCTGCAACTGCTTCGTCCAGCGCTGCAACTCGCCGGGCAGCGAGCCGCTGTTGTCCGGGTCATCCAGTTTGACGTACTGCACGCGCCAGCCGCGCTCGCGCAGGGCCTCGGCAAAGTGGCGCATGGCACTGAAGATCAGCGCAATCTTCTGCGGGTGGTGCGGCACATAATCAGTTTCCGCCGCCACCTCGGCCAGCAGTACGGCATCCTGCTGCGGGTCCAGAGCCTGCAAACTGGGCAGATCGAAAGACAGCTGATCGCCCAGGATCAGGGCAAGCCGGCGAGTGCTCATAGCACAACAACCTCAGTATGGGGAAAGCGCCGCAAATGACTGAGCACAATATGGTAAGCATCCAGACTAAAGGCCTGCAGCGGCTGTTGGCGGGCGGCATCAATCTGCCCAGGGTCATCGACTGTAGCCAGGTAGCGCCATTGATCCAGTACATGCCACTGCGAGAAAGCATGTTCAGGGTCGCGCTCGACCAGGGCTACAGGCCCCGGCCATGGCCAAGCGGCAACGCGCAGCTGCTCGCAACCAGCCAATAAGCGCGCATCATGCTGTTCTCGAGGCTCAAGCCCGCAGCACGCCCCATTACAGCCAGCCAGTTGCCTGGCAAAGCAGGCGCCTAGGCCGCCCTCCACACCGAGCAGGCGTAGACACAACCGACGCTTGCGCGCCTCGCCCCGCAACCAATCGAGCGCCTGCCGCCGTGAGCGGAACAAACCCATGTTGTTGCCGACCGGCGCGCGCTCATCGAGCGCCTGCAACTCAGGCCTCACGCCGTCTTCACTGGTCTTCAGCACCCAGGTCAACAACTGCCGCTGACGACGCAATTGGCGGTTGTAAAGCGGCAAGAGCCGCTTGACCTCAGCCGCTTCCAATAACAATGCGCCCAGTTCGCCAGCCGTGGGTTGCACGCGGATATCGCGTATCTGCTGAGCCACTTGCAAGCTGCGACGGTTGCGATGGTCATTCTGAAAATGCGATTGCACGCGCTGACGCAGATTGCGACTCTTGCCGATATACAGCAGCGTCTGATTATCGCCGTAGAAGAAATACACCCCCGGACGCGACGGCACTGCCTGCAGACGCTCAGCCGTGAGAAAGCGCGGCACCGCAGCTTTACGCAGTTGCCGAGCAACCTGACGCATCAGCACTTCGGCCGGTATCTGCGCCAGCAAACGCAACAACAGCTGCCAAACAGCCTCGGCATCCGGTAGGGCACGGTGCTGAAAAAAGCGACTGATCTGCTGGCTGGCACACAATGCATCGAGGCCGTGATCAGGCAGATCGGGCCATGCTACGCGGGCTAACTGCAACGTGCACAGCTGCCGGTAACGCACCGATAAGCCAGCCAGAGTAAAGGCGTGGCGTAGAAACGCATGGGCGATACGCAGGTTATGGCCAACCACAACATGGCCGTCGAGCAGCTGCGCCAGTTCAGTGGCAATATCGGCAAAGCATGGCTGCTCCTCAAGCTCTGCTGGCAGCACACCCGATAAACCTGAAACGCTGACCGGTAGCGCGCGCGCCGGCTTTAACAACCAGCTGCGCCGCGCCGTGACAACACCGCCCTCGACCTGCAGTACAGCAATCTCCCAGATGCAATCCTGATCGGGGTGCAGCCCCGTAGCCTGCACATTAATTACGGCAAGCGTGCGAGCAAACAGGGGCGGCGTTGCACTCACGGCACTACCAGGAAGAACTGAAAGAAATCGGCACGCGCAAGGTGTCCTGGGTGCCGTCCTGCATGCCACACATCTCGTCATGCACCACCGCGTGCACCAGGTGAAACGGCACGCGCGGCAGGTCATGCAGCAGATCACGGGCATGCTCCACCGAGCGCAGATGCAGGGTTTTGCCATGGCCATCACTGAGCGGGTGGGCACGGCCATCCATATGCGCCTCCAGCAGGTAGATGCCACCTTCAATGGAAATCAGGTTGAGCGCTTCAATATGCCCGGCATGGGCGTGCTGCGACAGGTCGTGCAGGTTCATGGTGATGTCCTCTGGCAAGCAAAGCTATACAAAAAACCGTACAAATACAATTCTTGTACAGCACCAGAAAAACACAAGGCAGAACGCAAACCGCCCGTCCGTTTTGCAACGGCCGGGCGGCGGGTAACGCTAAGAATGGATCAGTGCTTGGTCAGCTTATCCAGATAACCCATGGCGAAAGCCGAGACCACAAACGCCATATGAATGATCACGTACCACATCAAGTAGTCCGTCTTGATGTTCTCCGCATTCATAAACACCTTGAGCAGGTGGATCGAGGAGATCGCCACGATGGAGGCTGCCACCTTCATCTTCAGCGAGCTGGAGTCCATCTTGCCCAGCCAGCCGAGTTTTTCGGTGCCCTCAGCGATATCCAGTTGCGAGACGAAGTTCTCGTAGCCGGAGATCATCACCATCACCAACAAGCCGCCAACCAGGGCCATGTCGATCAGCGACAGGATCACCAGAATCAGATCCGCCTCGGCCATGGAGAACACGCTAGGCAGAATATGGAAGACTTCTTGAAAGAATTTCAGCGCCAATGCCAGCAGGCCGAGTGACAAGCCAAAGTAGATCGGGGCCAGCAGCCAGCGGGATGCATACATCGCGTTTTCGATAAAACGTTCCATGGTGTCTCACAGCGGTTTGGAAAGTGTCGGCGAGTATACCCAGCAGTGGGTTGCAGACAAAGCCGCAAGGGCGGCGCGAGGTTATCCCCGCGAACTGTGGATAACCCTGTGCAAAGCCTTCGGATTAACTGCCTGCGCCTAGGCAGAATAGGCCCTGCCAGGCGGCGGACAAAAGCTGATCAACCTGCCGGTCAGCTTTACCCCTAGAACTGGTAATGCCCCAGGTGACGGCTGCGCTCACCATTCAGCCGACGCAGCTCGGCTTGAATATGCAAACGCCAGATCGGCAATTCAGTGCACGGCTCATAGCCCATGCCCAGCAGGCTTTCGGCAATCCCATCGAGCACATCTTCCGCGACCAAAGGCCCGTGGAATGGGCCTTGCGCCTTGACTGTAGAGGGTTGCGCGCCCGCCATGCCGGCGGCGCAGATCAGTGTCCAGAGCCCGTTGTTGCCGGCCAGCGGCAGCACCACGCATTCGATGCGGGTATCCAGGCCCAGACAGTGGCGAGTGAGATTGAGGCTGCGCGACATGGCGACGACCCTCTCGGGAGCAGGCCTTCAGCCTACACCCGAGAGCGCGCCAGTGGGAAGCTGACAGTTATCCCCGTCAACTGTGGATAACTGTGTGGATGAAATGAGGAAAAGCCGGCCTGAGCCAAGCGCCCAGGGAGCCCAGACAATTCGCTCAGTGACTGACCAGCCAGCGGGCGAATGACTGCCCTGGATCGGTCACTGCGCCAGAGGTTTTTTCACCCGCGGCTTCTTTTCCTTGAGCGCCGCCGGTTCTTCCTTCTTCGGCTCTTCCTTGTCGTCGTCTTCCATACCCATGGCGGCGATATCGCGCAGGCGCTCGACTACCCGCGCATTGACGCTGCCCGCCGGGAACTGGCCCTGCTCATTGGGCGAGCCGGCATCCGCGCCGACCAGCAGACTCAGCGCCTCGTCGACCTGGCGCACCGCATAGATATGGAACTGCCCGGCGCGCACCGCCTGCAGCACCCGCTCATCGAGCATCAGGGTGGTGACGTTGGAGTGCGGGATGATCGCGCCCTGCTCGCCGGTCAGACCACGCGCCTCGCACAGACGGAAAAAGCCCTCAATCTTCTCGTTGACCCCACCGACCGCCTGCACTTCGCCAAACTGGTTGATCGAACCGGTAATGGCGAAACACTGCTTGAGCGGCGTACGCGACAGCGCCGAAATCAGCGTGCAGACCTCACCCAGCGAGGCGCTGTCGCCGTCGACATAGCCGTAGGACTGCTCCAGGGCGATGCTCGCGGAGATTTCCAGGGGGAACTCCTGGGCATAGCGGCTGCCGAGGTAGCCGGTGAGGATCATCACCCCCTTGGAGTGGATCGGCTGACCGAGGTTGACCTCACGCTCGATGTCGACAATGCCGCTGCCGCCCGGGTAGACCGTGGCGGAAATCCGCGCCGGCACACCGAAAGCCGAGTCGCCGACTTCCAGCACGGTCAGGCCGTTGCACTTGCCCACGGCGGCCCCGGCGGTATCGATCAAAATGATCCCGGCCAGCATGTCATCGATGATCCGCGCCGAGACGCGGCCGGTGCGGGTGGCCTTGGCCTTTAGCGCACGCTCGATATGCCCGGCGTCGGTCACTGCATCACCGGCCAGGCTGCGGATAAAGTCGGCTTCGCTGACCAACTGGAACAGATCACCGATGCGCGCCGACAAACGCCCCTGGTGTTCGGCCAGTCGCGCGCTGTAGGTCGCTACCCGCGCTACGGCGGCAGCGGTCAGCGGCGCCATGCCCTCTTCCGAGGTGCGGGTCTTCATCAACTGGGCGAACTGCTCGAGGCTGTCATCGGCCAACGGGATGTCTTCATCGAAGTCGACCAGAACGCGGAACATCTCCTGGAAGTCCGGATCGAGGTCCTGCAGCGTGTAATACAGCTGGCGCGAGCCGATGATCACCACCTTGAGCTGCAGCGCAATCACCTGCGGAGTCAGGGTTACGGTGGCGATGCGGCCGAGGTCACCGAGCGGCGACTCCATCTTCAGCTGGCGCGATTGCAGGGCGCGTTTGAGCGCATCCCAGACAAACGGCTCGCCGAGCATCTTCTCCGCTTCCAGAATCAGAAAGCCGCCGTTGGCGCGGTGCAGCGCACCGGGGCGCAGCTGGCGGTAGCTGGTGTAGAGCGCGCCCTGATCGGTGTTGTATTCGATGCGGCCAAACAGGTTGTCGTAGGTCGGGTGTGGCTCGAACACCACCGGCGCGCCACCCTGGGCGTGATGGCCGACCACCAGGCTCGGGCAGTACTGCTCTTCCAGCAGCTTGCGGGTTTGCGCGTCGGCCTTCTCCACTTCGACCAGCTGATCGACCACGGTTTTCAGCAGGTTGACCTGCACCGCCTGCAGGTAGGCGCAGACTCCGGCATTTTCCGCGTACTTCTGCGACAGCGGTGCGAGCAGCGGTTGCAAGGCGATGGTAATGGTCTCTTCATTGAGCTGACGCAGCAGGTTGCTCGACTCGCGCTTCCACTGCGGCAGGCTGGACAGCTCCTCATTAAGGCGCTCTTCCAGGCTGGCGATATCGGCATGGAAGCGCTCGCGCTCGGCTTCCGGCAGCTGGGCAAATTCGGCCTCATCCAGCGCCTTGCCTTCGAGCATCGGGGTAAAGGCGATATTGCTGCTGTCGCGGTACAGGGCGACGTTCTTTTCCAGCGACAGGCGCTCGACCACATCCAGGGCCTGGTCGTAGCGCTTGTTGAAGTCGCGGTCGATGGCGTTCTTTTTCTGCTGGAACGAGGGGTGTTCGAACACCGCCGGGAAGGTCGCCAGCAGGTTATCGATCAGGCCGTTGATATCGGCGAGAAACTCGCCAGCCGTGCCAGACGGCAGCTCCAGCGCACGCGGCTCGCGCGGCTCATCGAAATGATTGACGTATACCCGGTCAGCCGGGGTCTCCAGGCGTTTGGCTTCGGCCTTGAGGTAGCGTTTGACGAAGGAGAAGCGCCCGGTGCCGGGCTCGCCCATGACAAACACGTTATAACCGGGGCGCGGCATCGCCACGCCGAACTGCAGCGCCTCGACGGCGCGCTCCTGGCCCAATACGCCACGGAAGGGTTCCAGATCTGCGGTGCTGGTGAAATCAAACTGCTCAGGGGAAAAGGGACGGGTAAGTGCTTCAGGTGCCAACCGCAAATGGGCTGCGACGGAGTCTGGCATTGGAAATCCTTGGACGGGGGCCTAATGGAAATCATCGCCGCATCGGCCTTCATCCACAAGCGATATGCTTGATCCAAGGCAAGCCCAACGCCGCTGATGTTTTTACAATGCGCGGTAGTTATCGAGGAGCGATGCATGAGTCTGTTTCAGGAAGTCGCCATACTGCTGGCCCTGTCAGCCCTGGTCGGCGGCATCGCGGTGAAACTGCGTCAGCCACTGATCATCGCCTATATCCTGGTGGGCATCCTCGCCGGCCCGGCGGTACTGGGCCTGAGCAGCGAAAACCAGCCGCTGCAGCTGCTCGCAGAGATCGGCATCACCGTGCTGCTGTTCGTGGTCGGCCTCAAGCTGGACATGCGCCTGGTGCGCACCCTCGGCCCGGTAGCCCTGGCCACCGGCCTGGGCCAGCTGAGCTTTACCATCGTCTTCGGTTATGGCCTGTGTTACCTGCTGGGCCTGGAGTGGCTGACCGCGCTGTATGTGGCCGTGGCGCTGACGTTCTCCAGCACCATCATCATCGTCAAGCTGCTCTCCGACAAAGGCGAGATCGACTCACTGCACGGGCGCATTGCCATGGGTTTCCTGATTGTTCAGGACATCGCCGTGGTGCTGGCCATGCTCGGTCTCAACCTGTATCAACCGAGCAGCGCCGAACAGCCCGGCATGCACCCGCTGCTGCTCGCGGCCACCCTGCTCGGCAGCCTGGGCGTGCTGTTTTTGCTGATGCGTTACGCCCTGCCGCGCCTGCTGAATATGATGGCCGACTCACCCGAGTTGCTAATGCTTATGGCCATCGCCTGGGGCACCTTGCTCGCGGCGGGCGCCGACTCGCTGGGCCTGTCCAAGGAAATCGGCGCCTTTCTCGCCGGCTTCTCCCTGGCCTCGACCTCACTGCGCGAGGCGGTGGCCAGCCGCCTGACCAGCCTGCGCGACTTCCTGCTGCTGTTCTTCTTTCTGCACCTGGGTCTGCAGCTGGACTTTGCCCATATTCACGGGCAGATCGGCAGTGCGCTGATCCTCTCGGCCTTCGTGCTGATCGGCAACCCGCTGATCGTCATGGCCATCATGGGCTGGATGGGCTACCGCAAGCGCACCGGCTTTATGGCCGGGCTGACCGTGGCGCAGATCAGCGAGTTCTCGATCATCTTTGTCGCCATGGGTATCGGTCTCGGCCATATCGACCAGGACGCCCTGGGCCTGACCACCCTGGTGGGACTGATCACCATTACCCTGTCGACCTACATGATTCTCTATGCGCAGCCGCTGTTCGCCCGCCTGTCGCCCTGGCTGGGGCCGTTCGAGCGGCATCTCCCGCACCGGGAAAACGCCGACGACAATGCCCCCGCCGGTGAACAGCCGGACATCATCGTCTATGGCATGGGCCGTTACGGGCGCCAATTGGCCGCGCAACTGGAGCAAGGTGGGCGCCGCGTACTGGGCGTGGACTTCGACCCGCAGGCCCTGGCCCTGGCCCGCGAAGAAGGCCTTAACGCCTGCTACGGCGACGCCGAGGATGCCGATTTTCTCAGCCATATGCCGCTCAATCACGCCCAGGCGCTGATCAGCACCATCCCCCAGCGCGAGGTCAACGCCATCCTGTTTCGCGCCTTACGCAGCGCGGCCTTCAAAGGCCAGATCACCCTCAGCGCGTTTCGCGCCGGCGATGCCGAAGCGCTGCATCACGCGGGCGCGGCCAGCGTGCTGCGGCCCTACAGCGACGCGGCAGAAACCGCGGCGCGGCGCCTGCTGGAGGAGATCAAGCAGGCCTGAAGCAGGTTTCAGCGGGGCTCGACACGATCGGCACAGGCCAGGCAGAACTCCGCCGCCGGCATCACCTGCAAGCGCGCCGGGCTGATGGCCTCGCCACAGCGCAGGCACAAGCCGTACTGCCCGTCGGCCAGGCGCAGCTTGGCCAGGCCGACTTGGCGCAAGGCAGCCTCAGCTTCAGCCAGCAGTGCCTCCAGTACTTCGTCGTTCTGTCGTTGCTGCGCCTGTTCGGCGAAGTCCGCCGAGTGGGTGCGCGCCAAGTCCTGGCGAATCGCATGGGCGCGAGCGCTGTATTCACTCATTAAGCTGCAAAGCGCGGCGTGGGGGTCAAAAGCAGGCATGCTGGCAATCCTCGGGAACACTCTATTAAGTGTGGCCCCAGCACCAGCCCGGCGCACTGCCGCAGATCAGTGCTTTGTAACTTTTGCCCAGCGCGTGCCTGCAAACAAAAACGGAGCCTTGCGGCTCCGTTTTGCAGTGCGGCGTGGCTTACTGCGCCAGCTTCTTGTAACGCACCCGATGCGGCTGCGCGGCCGCCTCACCCAGGCGTTTTTTACGGTCGGCTTCGTACTCGGTGTAGTTGCCCTCGAAGAACTCGATGTGCGAGTCGTCTTCGTACGCCAGGATGTGCGTGGCCACGCGATCGAGGAACCAGCGATCGTGAGAGATCACAATGGCGGCGCCCGGGAAGTCGAGCAGCGCCTCTTCCAGCGAGCGCAGGGTTTCCACGTCGAGGTCGTTGGACGGTTCGTCCAGCAGCAGCACGTTGGCGCCCTCTTTCAGGGTCAGGGCCAGGTGCAGACGGCCACGCTCACCACCGGAGAGGTCCTTGACGAACTTCTGCTGGTCGCCGCCCTTGAAGTTGAAACGCCCCACGTAGGTGCGCGACGGCACTTCATAGTTGCCGATCTTGATCATGTCGGAACCGCCGGACACCGCTTCCCACACGGTCTTGCTGCCGTCGAGGTCGTCGCGGCTCTGATCGACGCAGGCCAGCTGCACGGTTTCACCGATCTCGATGCTGCCCGAGTCCGGCTGTTCCTTGCCCATCAGCATGCGGAACAGCGTCGACTTACCGGCACCGTTACCGCCGATCACGCCAACGATGGCGCCCTTGGGCATGCTGAACGACAGGTTGTCGATCAGCGCGCGGTCGCCATAACCCTTGCTGACGCCCACGAAGTCGATGACCTTGTCGCCCAGACGCGGGCCGACCGGGATGTAAATTTCGTTGGTCTCGCTGCGCTTCTGGAATTCCTGGGACTGCATTTCTTCGAAACGCTGCAGGCGCGCCTTGGACTTGGACTGACGGGCCTTGGCGCCTTTGCGCACCCATTCCAGCTCTTCCTTCATGGCCTTTTCATGGGCCGATTGCTGCTTGGATTCCTGGGCCAGACGATCCGACTTGGCTTCCAGCCAGCCGGAGTAGTTGCCCTCGTAGGGAATACCGGCGCCGCGGTCGAGTTCGAGAATCCAGCCGGCGACGTTATCCAGGAAGTAACGGTCGTGGGTGATCGCCACCACGGTGCCGGGGAAGTCGTGGAGGAAGTGCTCCAGCCAGGCCACCGAGTCGGCGTCCAGGTGGTTGGTCGGCTCATCCAGCAACAGCATATCCGGGGCCGACAGCAGCAGGCGGCACAGGGCCACACGGCGCTTCTCACCACCGGAGAGGAATTCCACCTTGGCGTCCCAGGCCGGCAGACGCAGGGCGTCGGCGGCGACTTCCAGCTGGCGCTCCAGGTTATGGCCGTCGCTGGTCTGCAGGATGGCTTCCAGCTTGGCCTGCTCGGCGGCCAGCTTGTCGAAGTCGGCATCCGGCTCGGCGTAGGCGGCGTAAACCTGATCGAGACGCGCCTGGGCGTCCTTGATCTGGCTGACGGCCTCTTCCACCACCTCACGCACGGTCTTGCTCGGGTCGAGCTGCGGCTCCTGCGGCAGGTAGCCGATATTCAGCTCCGGCATCGGCCGCGCTTCGCCGTCAAACTCGGTGTCGACGCCGGCCATGATCTTCAGCAGGGTGGATTTACCCGAACCGTTGAGGCCCAGTACGCCGATCTTCGCGCCAGGGAAGAACGACAGGGAGATGTTCTTGAGGATTTCCCGCTTCGGCGGTACGACTTTGCCGAGCCGATGCATGGTGTAGACGTATTGAGCCATGATGACCTTGGTTCTGGGTTGAAACGAAAGAGAAGCCGCCAACTGATGCGTGCGGCCTGAGGCCACACGGCGGGGACGGAGCCGCCAGGCGCTGCCAACGCAGCGGACTTGCACAGTCACGCGCGCGTGCGGCAAAGCTACCGGAATGCGCCGAACAGGGCAAACGACGCTCGTCGGCGCCGCTGGCACTTTGCCACGGTTATGGCATGCTAGCCGCCCCCTGCATGCGGGCCATTCTGCGCACCTCAGGGATCCGCCCATCGCCGCTCAGCCCCCAGGATGTAAGTCTTTGCCAACAGTCATGCCTCCAACCACTGCGCGTTCCCCCGGCGCCGCACCGGCTAAGGTGATGCGCGGGCCGACGCGTGGCGCGCTGGTGGTGCTGGTACTGAGCATGCTGGTGTTGCTGCTCTGGCAACTGCGTCAGGAATCCCAACAACTGCTCGACAACCAGCGCCAACTTGGCCTGGCCTACAGCTCGCAGCTGGCCAACCACCTGAGCCTGAACATGGAGCTCAAGGCCGGCGCCGGCCAGGCCCTGCTGCAAGCCCATGTGCTGCCACCGAGCAATCCCGATAAGCTGGCAGAGCTGCTGCACAGCCTGCGCGGGGTATTCCCGACCCTGCGCAGCCTGGCCTGGCTGAACGACCAAGGGCGGATCATCGCCGACAGCCATGCGCCCACCGAAGACGCTCTGTACCTGGACGAGCTGCGGCAGCGCGGCGGCAGCGCAAGCTTCTTTTACACCTTCAGCGCCAACGACCATGGGCGCATCTACCTGCTGCTGCGGCATAACCCCGACAGCGCCGCCAGCGGTTTCTGGGTGTTGCGCCTGACCAACCAGGCGCTGACCAGTTGGCTGCAGGAGCATCATCAGAGCCCGCACCAGTGGCAGCTGGAAGACCGTAACGTGCAGCGGGTAATCGCCAGCAACGTACCCCAGGCCGCCAGCGGCTCTTCGGTGGCGCCGCCGGTTACCGCCGAGAACCTCGACCAGAGCATGCTGCAAACCCCGCTTCAGGGCAGCGACTGGCAGCTGCGTGCGCTGTTTAATGAACGCAAGGTGCGCGCCCAGCAACTGCCGCAACAGGCCAGCAAACTGCTGCTGTTTATCCTCTGCGCCACCCTCACGCTGCTGGCGCTGTATCGCCTGCTGCGTGAACAACGCAGCCTGCACGCCCTGAACACCGCCTCGCGGCGCTCCCTGCAGCAGGCCGCCAGCGTGCTGGGTGCCATCGAGGAGCGTGTGCTGGTCACCGACAGCAACGGCCAGCTGCAATACCTCAACCCGCAAGCCGAGGCGATGTTCGGCCTGAGCAACCACGAGGCGCGCGACTGGCACCTGCTCAAGCTACTGCCGCGTCTCGACCCGCTGCTGCTGCACGGCACCGCGCTGCACAACGACCTTGGCCCGGACCTGGTGGAAATCCAGCAGAACGGCACCCTCCACCTCTACGACATCAGCCGTAGCGACCTACACGAAGATGAAAAACGCACCGGCTTTGTCTGGGTGTTGCGCGATGTCACGGAAGAACAGCACGCCTCGCAAGTGCTGCAGGAAACCCGCCGGCGCTATCAGGACATCTTCGACGGCACCGGCACCGCCCTCTGCGTACTCGACCTGACCGAGCTGCAGCGCTATCTGCAGCAGCAGCAACTGCACAATATGGCCGGCCTGCAACGCTGGCTGGACGCCGACCCGCAGCACCATGCAGAAATCTGCCAGCGTCTGCGCCTGACCGAAACCAACCAGGTGGCCCTGCAACTGCTCGGCGTCGAGTCTAACCAGCAGGCCTGGCAGCACCTGTTCAACAGCGGTCCGCTGCGCCCGGAAGGCTTCCGCCTGCAGCTGATCAATGCCCTGCTCAGCGGCGGCCAGCTGGAAATGGAACGGCAGATCCGCACCCCGCAGGGTTACGAGCGCCATCTGTGGCTGCTGCTGCGCCTGCCGGAAAGCATCGACGACCTGCAAGCCGTGACCCTGAGCATCAGTGACATCACCAACCGCAAGCGCATCGAGACCTCGCTGATCGAGCGCGAGCGGTTCTGGTCCGATGTGGTCAACGCAGTACCCGACACCATCTATGTGCACGACATCGCCGCCAAGCGGGTGATGTACAGCAACAACCACCTCGGCCCGCAGCTGGGCTACAGCCAGGCCGAGTTGCGCGAGCTCGGCGAGCGGCTGTGGGAAAAGATCCTGCATCCCGATGATGTCGAGCTGTACCAGCGCATGCGCAATATCCAGCAGGTGCTGGGCAATGGCCGGCTGATGCAGTTCGAACTGCGCTGGCGGCACCGCGATGGCAGCTGGCACTGGTTTGATATTCGCGAGCAGGCCCTGGCGCGCGATGCTAAGGGCCGGGTCAGCCGGCTGATCGGCGTGGCCAAGGACATCACCGAGCAGATCACCCACAGCGAATCGCTGCGCACCAGCGAGCAGCGTTACCGCCTGCTGGCGGAGAGCATCAGCGACGTGATCTTCTCCACCGACGCCCAGCTGCAGCTCAACTATGTCAGCCCCTCGGTTACCCAGGTGCTCGGCTATGACAGCCAGTGGGCGCTGGCCAACGGCTTTCAAAGCCTGGCCACCAACCCGCGCCAGCTGAGCGGCTTCTACGCCCTGCTCGAGCGCGTGCGCAATGCCCTCGGCGACCCGCTGCGGCTGGCCGAACTGCGCGCCGAGTTTCTGCCGCAACTGTTCGTCTTCGATGCCCTGCGCGCCGATGGCCAGAAAATCCCGATAGAGCTGCGCCTGGTGCCGATGTGGGATGACAGCGGGCGCTTCGAAGGCCTGCTTGGCGTGGGCCGCGATATCAGCCTGCAGCGCCGCGCCGAGAAAGACCTGCGCATGGCCGCCACGGTATTCGAGCACTCCACCGCGGCGATCCTGGTCACCGACCCGGCCGGCTATATCGTCCAGGTCAACAACGCCTTCAGCCGGGTCAGCGGCTACAGCTCCAAGCAGATTCTCGACCAGCTGCCGAGCATGCTCACCGCCGATACCCAGCAGGCCAGCCACCTGAGCTACGTGCTCAAGCAGCTCAACCAGCAGGGCAGCTGGGAAGGCGAGGTGTGGCTCAAGCGTAAAAGCGGCGAGAAATTCCCGGCCTGGGTCGGCATCACGGCGGTCAAGGACGATGAAGGCGATCTGGTCAGCTACGTGTGCTTCTTCAGCGATATCAGCGAGCGCAAGGCCAGCGAACAACGCATCCACCGCCTGGCCTACTACGACGCCCTGACCCAGCTGCCCAACCGCACGCTGTTCCAGGACCGCCTGCACAGCGCCCTGCAACATGGCGAGCGGCACAACGAGTGGGTGGTGCTGATGTTCCTCGACCTCGACCGTTTCAAGCCGATCAACGACTCCCTCGGCCACGCCGCCGGCGACCGCATGCTCAAGGAAGTCGCCGTGCGCCTGTGCGCCTGCGTCGACAGTGACGACACCGTGGCGCGTATGGGCGGCGACGAGTTCACCCTGTTGCTGCAATCGCAAAACAACCGCGAGGTCGCGCTAAACCGCGCGATCCACGTCGGCGAGCAGATTCTCGCCAGCCTGGCGCAGCCGTTTATTCTCGAAGGCCGCGAGTTCTTCGTCACCGCCAGTATCGGCATTGCCCTGAGCCCGCAGGATGGCAACGAGCTGAGCCAGTTGATGAAGAACGCCGACACCGCGATGTACCACGCCAAGGAGCGTGGCAAGAACAACTTCCAGTTCTACCAGGCCGACATGAACGCCAGCGCCCTGCAGCGCCTGGAGCTGGAAAGCGACCTGCGCCACGCCCTCGAACAGTGCGAATTCAAGCTGTATTACCAGCCGCAGTTCTCCGGCGACGGCAAACGCCTGACCGGCGCCGAAGCGCTGCTGCGTTGGCAGCACCCGCAGCGCGGCCTGGTGCCGCCGAATGACTTTATTCCGGTACTCGAAGAACTGGGCCTGGTGGTGCAGGTCGGTGACTGGGTGCTGCGCGAGTCCTGCCGACAACTGGCCGAATGGCACCAGGCCAAGGTGCGGGTGCCGAAGATCTCGGTCAACCTCTCGGCTCGCCAGTTTGCCGAGGGCGATCTGGACCAGCGCATCGCCGGCATTATCCAGGGCAGCGGCATCCCACCCGCCTGCCTGGAGCTGGAGCTGACCGAAAGCATCCTAATGGAAGACGTGAGCAACGCCATGCAGACCCTCACCAGCCTCAAACAACTGGGTGTGTGCATCGCCATCGACGACTTCGGCACCGGCTACAGCTCGCTGAACTACCTCAAGCAGTTCCCCATCGATGTGCTGAAAATCGACCGCAGCTTCGTCGACGGCCTGCCCCACGGCGAGCAGGACGGGCAGATCGCCCGCGCGATCATCGCCATGGCCCACAGCCTTAACCTCACGGTGATCGCCGAGGGCGTGGAAACCCTGGCCCAGCTGGACTTCCTGCGCGGCCACGACTGTGACGAAGTACAGGGCTTCCTGCTCGGCCGGCCCATGCAGGCAGCCCAGTTCACCGCACTGTTTAGCGGCACCGCGCTGTTTATGCTCAGCTGAAGATGCAATGGGTAGGATGGGTTAGCCGCCACGGCGATGTACGGCAAAAGCACATTGCCTGCGCGGCGTAACCCATCACGGCGGCATGCCTGCCGACCCGCGCTGGGTTACGCGACACCAACCATTTGTATTGCAGCCAAAATCGAGCATATGCCGCTAACCCAACCTACGCCTCCCGCCTCCCGCGCATGAACCCCGCTTGTCCAGCAGATGACCAAGGCTCATATGCCTGTTTCGCCCGGATGGGGTAGAATTTGCCCCCTCTTTCTACCGCCCAGCTGATTTTCTCAGGGGAATGCTATGTTCAGCCGTGATTTGACTATCGCCCGTTATGACGCCGAATTGTTTGCCGCGATGGAGCAAGAAGCCCAGCGCCAGGAACA
>NZ_JBAQLP010000084.1:0-21923 GCF_049301935.1 Pseudomonas sp.
CGGCTGGAGCCAACCAGACCAGTGCGGCCAGCCAGGAGTTATCGCGCCTAGCCGTAGACTTGAATGCGCTGGTGGCGCGCTTCTCGGTCTGATTAGGCCCGCATAATAAAAAGGCCATCCCGAGGGATGGCCTTTTTTATCCTGCAAACAAAGGGCTTGGGCTTATTTGCCAGCCCAGCGCTTGAGTACCAGGGTGGCGTTGGTGCCGCCGAAGCCGAAGCTGTTGCTCATCACGGTGTCGAGCTTGGCGTTCTCCACGGTGCTGCGCTGGATCGGCAGGTCGGCGATTTCCGGGTCGACTTCGTCGATGTTGACCGAGCCGGCGATAAAGTTGCCTTCCATCATCAGCATGCAGTAGATCGCTTCCTGTACGCCGGCGGCGCCCAGGGAGTGGCCGGACAGGCTCTTGGTCGAGCTGATGGCTGGCGCCTTGGCACCGAACACTTCACGTACGGCGCGGCTTTCCGCGACGTCGCCAACCGGAGTCGAGGTGCCGTGGGTGTTCAGGTAATCGATAGGTGTATCGACGGTGGCCAGGGCCTGCTGCATGCAGCGCACTGCGCCTTCACCGCTCGGCGCGACCATGTCGTAGCCGTCGGATGTGGCGCCGTAACCGACGATTTCCGCATAGATCTTGGCGCCACGCTTGAGGGCGTGTTCCAGTTCCTCGACCACCACCATGCCGCCACCACCGGCGATGACGAAACCGTCACGCTTGGAGTCGTAGGCGCGCGAGGCTTTTTCCGGGGTTTCGTTGTACTGGGTGGAGAGGGCGCCCATGGCGTCGAACAGGAAGCTCTGGCTCCAATGTTCTTCTTCACCACCGCCGGCAAACACCACGTCCTGCTTGCCCAGCTGGATCTGCTCCATGGCATTACCGATGCAATGGGCGCTGGTGGCGCAGGCCGAGGAGATCGAGTAGTTGACGCCCTTGATCTTGAACGGCGTGGCCAAACAGGCGGAAACGGTGCTGCCCATGGTGCGCGGTACGCGGTAGGGGCCGACGCGCTTGACGCCTTTCTCGCGCAGGATGTCCATGGCCTCCATCTGGTTGAAGGTCGACGCGCCGCCGGAGCCTGCAATCAAACCCACGCGTGGGTTGGAAATATCTTCTGCGCTGAGACCCGAATCCTTGATCGCCTGCTCCATCGAGAGGTAAGCGAAGGCGGCGGCATCCCCCATAAAGCGATAGACCTTGCGGTCGATCAGCTCTTCCAGGTTCAGCTCAACCGAGCCGGACACCTGGCTGCGCAGGCCCATTTCGGCATAGGCAGGGTTGAAGCGAATGCCTGACTTGCCAGCACGCAGGTTGGCAGAAACGGTGGCTTTGTCATTGCCCAGGCAGGAAACGATGCCCAGGCCGGTAATCACGACGCGACGCATGCGATGAGTCCTTTAGAAATTGTCGGTAGAGGTGAACAGGCCAACCCGCAGGCCTTCGGCGCTGTAGATTTCGCGGCCATCAACGCTGACGCTGCCATCGGCAATAGCCAGGACCAGGGAACGGGCGATGGTGCGCTTGATATGGATGTTGTAGGTGACTTTCTTGGCGGTCGGTAGCACCTGGCCGAAGAACTTCACTTCGCCCGAACCGAGGGCGCGGCCACGGCCGAGGTTGCCCTGCCAGCCGAGGTGGAAACCGACCAGTTGCCACATAGCGTCCAGGCCCAGGCAGCCGGGCATCACCGGGTCGCCTTCAAAGTGGCAGGCGAAAAACCACAGGTCTGGAGTGATATCGAGCTCGGCGACTATTTCGCCCTTGCCGTACTTGCCGCCGGTATCGCTGATGTGGGTAATGCGATCGATCATCAGCATGTTCGGCGCGGGCAGTTGCGCATTACCTGGGCCGAATAGTTCGCCGCGACCGCAAGCGAGCAGTTCTTCCCGGGTGAAGGCGTTTTGTTTGGTCATGCGAGCTCCTCAATATGTCCCATGCGCCAAGGCTGGGCGAATCGTCCTGGCTGGCGGCGCAGTCTGCTGCGCCTGCCAATAGCCTAGTCATAGACTGTTGCGTTGCGGTGAAAGTCACAGCCTTGTGAGTACAGTTGTACTCCGCTCTTGTTGGCCTGTCATAGACCTATGGCTCTAGCCTGCAACAGTTGAGCCTTCTTGACTACCCGTCGAAGGTCGAGGGGGCAGCCAGCGCTGCAGGATTCGCTGCAAATCTGCCCGCTTGAAGGGCTTTGCCAGGTAGTCATTCATACCCGATTGCAGGCAGGCCTCGCGGTCGCCCTGCAGGGCATTGGCGGTCAGGGCAATAATCGGCAATTCGGCGCAGCCGGGTAGGCGACGGATCTGTCGCGTGGCCTCGTAGCCATCCATGATCGGCAGGCGGCAATCCATCAGAATCGCGGTGTAGCGCTGTTGGCTGACTTGATGCACGGCCTGGGCGCCATCGCCGACCAGGCTGACCCGATAACCCAGGCTGCGCAGCATGGCCTCGATCACGGTCTGGTTGACCGGGTTGTCTTCGACCAGCAATACCGGCTGGCCGTTGCCCTGATCAGCAGGCAGTGGTGCGTCGCCGACAGCCGCTGTGATCTGCTGGGAAAACGGCAGTGGTACTTCCAGGGTAAATACCGAGCCCTGGCCTTCCTGGCTGACTGCGCGCAGGGTGCCGCCCATGCGTTCGGCGAGGGTGCGAGCGATGGGCAAACCCAGTCCGGTGCCGCCGTAACGTCTTGAAATAGACGTGTCGGCCTGCTGGAAGGCATCGAACATATGTTCCAGCCGCTCGGGTGGGATACCGATGCCGCTGTCATGCACCGCGCAACTGAACCACAGCACCTGATTGTCCAGCGCCTGCCAGGTGCTGTGCACGCGGATGCTGCCGGTCTCGGTGAATTTCAGGGCGTTGCCGATCAGGTTGACCAGAATCTGCCGAATCCGTGTCGGATCGCCCTGTACCTGCAGCTGTTCCAGGCCGCTCTGGGTGTCCAATAGCAATTGCAGGCCGCGCTGCTGGGCGCTGTGCTGGAATACCTGAATCGAGCTTTGCAGCAGATCGAGCAGGCTGAAGGGGATGCGTTCCAGCTCCAGGGCGCCGCGCTCGATGCGCGAGAAGTCGAGAATATCGTTGATGACCTTCAGCAGGTGCTCAGTGGATTCGGTGGCCAGGGCCGCGTATTCCGCCTGCTCCTGGGTCATTTCCGTGGTTTCCAGCAGCTGCAGCATGCCCAGCACGCCATTCATCGGGGTGCGCAGCTCGTGGCTCATCATCGCCAGGAAGTCGGATTTGGCGCGATTGGCCAGCTCCGACTGTTCACGGGCCTGAATCAGCAGGGTCATGGCTCGCTGTTGTTCTTCACTGGCGCTGGCCAGGCCGTGGGCGAGGTTGTTGATATGCCGCGCCAGCGCCTGCAACTCGCCTTCCCCAACTTCAGGCAGGGTGGTCTGATAATTACCGGCCTGAATCGCGCTGACGGCTTCACCCATGGCGCTAAGCGGTTGCGACAGGTGACGGGCCAGGCGGCGGGCGAGGATAAAGGTCAGGGCCAGGGCAAACAGGGCGAGCAGGGTGGCCTTGAAGAGAATTTCCTGCTGGCGGGTGTTGAAGGCATCGTTGGACATGCCTACCACCACATAACCCAGGTAGTCATCGGTCAGCTTCTGCGGGGTGGGGGTGTTCAGCGCCGCGCGTTGCCGATGGATCGGCGCCTGGAACACCTCGACCTGGCTGCTGGCGTGACCGCTGCCAGGTGTCTGTTCGACATAGACGAGAATCTTGCCGCTGTGGTCGCGCACTTCCAGAAAGCGCACATGCGGGGTCTTCAAGGTGGCTTGCAGCAGGGCATCGAGGACATCGAGGTTGCCGGAAATCACCCCGTAGGTGCTGGCCGGCGCCAACTGGCTGGCGATCAGCTGGCCGTAATGATTGAGCTCCTGGCGCAGGTCCTGCAGGCGGGCAAAGGTGAAGAAACCGGTGAGCAACAGGGTCAGCAACAGGGCGGGACCGACACTGATCAGTTGCGTGCGGGTATGGATATTCCAGCCACGGCGCAGGATCATCGGGCCACTCCGGCGCTGTGCGTAGCATCTGGGCGCTGGAGAACCGGCCGGTTTTTCGCGGGCTCAGGGTGAAGCCGGGCTTGGGTGCTGTCGATCACGCCACAACCTTGTTTGCGTTTGAAAGGCTGCATGTTAACTGAGCTGCCTGGGTTTGCCAGCGCCGGGCGCCCTGCTAAAAGCTGGCTGCATGTCAGTGTCGCCGTATAATGCGAGCGATTCGCCACTTTCAATGGTTTACCACGGATGCGTTATGACTGATCAGCACCCCATCGCCGTGCTTGGCGGCGGTAGCTTCGGCACTGCGATTGCAAATTTGCTGGCCGAGAATGGCCAGCATGTCCTGCACTGGATGCGCGACCCCCAACAGGCCCAGGCGATTCGGCTGACCCGTGAAAATCCGCGTTACCTCAAAGGCATCAAAATTCACCCAGGCGTTGACCCGGTAACCGACCTGGCCGCGACCCTGAATGCCTGCCAGCTTATTTTCGTGGCCTTGCCCTCCAGTGCGCTGCGCCAGGCGTTAGAGCCGGTGGCCGAGCTACTTGGCGGCAAGTTGCTGGTGAGCACCACCAAGGGTATCGAGGCGCAGAGCTTTCTGTTGATGAGCCAGATTCTCGAAGACATCGCCCCGCAGGCGCGCATCGGCGTACTCTCCGGGCCGAACCTGGCGCGTGAGGTGGCCGAGCATGCGCTGACCGCGTCGGTTGTCGCCAGCGAGGACGAAGACCTGTGTCAGCAGGTGCAGGCCGCGCTGCACGGACGCACCTTCCGCGTGTATGCCAGTGGCGACCGTTTCGGCGTCGAGCTGGGCGGGGCGCTGAAGAACGTCTACGCGATCATCGCCGGTATGGCGGCGGCCATGGGCATGGGCGAAAACACCAAGAGCATGCTGATTACCCGCGCGTTGGCGGAAATGACCCGGTTTGCGGTCAAGCTGGGCGCCAACCCCATGACTTTCCTCGGCCTGGCCGGGGTGGGCGATCTGATCGTCACCTGCTCCTCGGCGAAAAGCCGCAACTATCAGGTCGGTTTTGCCCTCGGTGAGGGCCTGAGCCTGGAAGATGCCGTGGCGCGCCTGGGTGAAGTGGCGGAAGGGGTGAACACCATCAAGGTGCTGAAGTCCAAAGCCGAGGAATTAGAGGTCTACATGCCGCTGGTAGCGGGCCTGCATGCGATTCTGTTTGAAGGGCGCACGCTGGATCAGGTGATCGGTGCGCTGATGAATGCAGAGCCAAAGACCGACGTCGATTTTATCCCCACCACCGGTTTCTGAGTTTTACCTTACTAGACCCTGCAAGGAGATAAGCATGAGTGACGATAATCAGGAGTTGCAGCGCGAATCGATTCTGCTGCGCATCCTCTGGATGGTGATCTTCACCATCGTCTGGCAACTGGCGGAAATCCTTCTGGGCGCCGTGGTGCTGCTGCAGCTGGGTTACCGCCTGTTCTATGGCGCGCCGAATGCCGGCCTGCTGGGCTTTGGTGACAGCCTGAGCCAGTACCTGGCGCAGATCGGCCGCTTTGGCACCTTTAATAGCGATGAAAAACCCTGGCCGTTTGCCGACTGGCCAACCCCGCAAGCGCCGCAAGGTGAAACGCCGCATAGCATTCCGCCGGCGGCCCACCCGGTGCGTGACGAAGAACCCAAGCTTTGACGGGGCGGGCTTTGACTAGCCGGTTTAGCGGGGGAAGCCTGTGAAGCTCTGGCTACTGCGCCACGGTGAAGCCGAACCGACTGCACGCACTGATGCCGAGCGCAACCTGACGGCCTATGGCCGGCAGCAGGTGCGCGAGGCCGCTGCGCAGCTGCAGGGCCGGCCGTTGCAGGCCGTATTGGTCAGCCCCTATGTACGGGCGCAGCAGACCGCGGATCTGCTCTGCGAGGTACTGGTCTTTACTGGTATCCGGCAGATCGTGCCCTGGCTGACGCCGCAAAGCGATCTGCGCCAAACGTTGCGGGAGCTGGATGGCTATGCCTTCGACGAACTCTTGCTGGTCACTCATCAGCCCTTGGTGGGTGCTTTGGCGGGCTGCTTGATCCATGGCCATCGCCAGCAGCCGCTGCCGATGGATACCGCCAGCCTGGCGTTGCTGGAAGGTGATGAGCTGGCCGCCGGGTTGATGGAATTGTCTATCCATAAGCACCCGCGACGCTCTTGAGGCGCGGTGTGCGACCAGCTGTGTCGGCTCTGCTGAGTAAAACAGCCTCATATACTCATGCACCGCCTTCGCGGTCTCTGCGGTTTTGCCAGCCGCAGGCTGTTACCCCTGGCGCCTTGTCGTATCCGCTTGCGAGATTTAAACCAGGCGCTGTGCAGCCGGCTTAGATGCCCATGTTGGCCAGGCTCTGCACGATATTGCGCAGGGTGCCGGCAAGAGTTGGGTGGCTGACTTCGAAGCGCTCCACTGCCAGGTTGACTCCGTCAATCAGGGTGGCATCGGGAGCAGCTGCGGCCTCACGGGCCAGCTGTAGCTCAATTTCCTGGGTCAGCACAAACAGCTCGGCGCGTTCCTCTTCGCTTAGCGGCGGTTGCTCGGCCAGTTGTTCGCGCAGATCTTGCAGTTGTTGCTGCAGACGGCTTGCAGGCATGGGGTTCTCCTTTAGGTAATCGACTGATTGACTGACCTTGCGCAGGGGCGAAAGGTTCTGCATGCCTTCAGGTTAATCCAAGCCCGCGGCCTTTGCTTGCTTTGGATCAAGCCTCACAGGTCGAATACTCCGACAAACTGATGCGGGCTCAGGGTTTCTCGCCTTTGTGACGACGCAGGCTGAGGTCCGCCAGGCAGGTGGGCAGATCGCTGAGCTGGTCGATTACCGAGTGCACGCCCAGGCGGTACAGACTCAGGGTGGCCTGGCTGCGCAGTCGATCACGCTCACTCATGGCCAGGCTCTGCCAGTCAGCCAGTGCCAGGCCGCAGAGCGGGCCGCTGATGGCCAGGCCGATGGTCCAGATACCTGCGTTGAGCGCCGCCTGCAGCAGGCGCGATTCGCCACTCACCAGTACGCAGCCTTCAAGCCGATCAACCTGCAGTTCCATCAGGCTAAGCCAGATGGCGTCGGGCGCCGGCCATGGGCGATGGCTGTGGCTGGGTGTGCCGGGCAGCCAGCTCGGTAGCGCGCCGGCCAGGCTGATGCTGGCGTCGCGCGGCAGTTGATCCAGCCAGGCGCAGGGCACCGCTTGCTCTCGCAGTTGCTCAAGCAGGGGCCGGGCCGCAGGGGTGGCCTCGGCATGCTCACATGCGGTCGCGCAGAGTGCCTGTTGGTAAGCCAGCCATTCCCAGGCCTGGGGTTCACGGCCAAGGGCCTGCGGCAGGCTCTGCGGATTGACTGCCTTTGGGTAAAGGCGTTGCAGGGTGAGCGGGATGGTGCGAGCGCCAAAATCAACCAGGCAGCCAGACAGGCTAAACAAGATGGCGTTGAAAGCGGGCAGGTTGGCGGGCGTTTGCATGGGCCGTCCTTGAAAATGGTCTAGTCCAGGCTAACGGCTTCAGGTTACAGGCTGATGAAGGCTGTATTGCTCTGCGCAGTGCCGCCAGTCGCTGAGCTGTACGGCAACAGGCGGTAAGATTTTCAGCTATTTGTTCGTCCGCTATGCTGCCTATTGAGCGGGTTGCCGCTTTATACTGCGCGGCCTGATTTGGCCGCCTGCGGCCACCTGAGCCTTTTCAAGGAGCGACTGTGATGCGTGTGACCGGTGCGAGCTGGATTAAACGATTGAGCCTGTTGATGGCCTGTACCGGCCTGCTATTGCTGCCTGCACTGGCGCAAGCCAACGAAGAAGACCCTTGGCAGGGCTACAACCGCTTTATGTTCCGGGTCAACGACAACGTTGATACCTATACCCTCAAGCCGTTGGCCAAGGGTTATCAGGCGGTGACGTCGCAGTTTCTGGAAGACGGCGTGCACAACGTCTTTCGCAATATCGGTGATGTCGGCAACCTGGCCAACAACCTGCTGCAAGGCAAGTTGCATGACGCAGGGATTGATAGCGGCCGATTGATCTTCAACACCACCTTCGGCGTGCTGGGCTTCTTCGATGTGGGCAGCGCCATGGGCCTGCAGCGCAGTGATGAGGATTTCGGTCAGACCCTGGGCGCTTGGGGGCTCAATAGCGGGCCTTATGTGGTGCTGCCACTGTTGGGGCCAAGCACTGTGCGTGATGCCTTCGGCAAGGTGCCGGACAGCATGTTGACCGCGCCTGCGTTTATCGAGCATGTGCCGACGCGCAATGTGGTGCGCGGCGTCCAGCTGGTTGACCTACGGGCCAGCTTGCTCAAGGCTGAGCGCATGATCAGCGGTGACAAGTACATCTTTATCCGCAATGCCTACCTGCAGAATCGCGAATTCAAAGTGCGCGATGGCGAGGTTGAAGACGATTTCTGAGTCGCCTGCGCACGCATGAGAACGCCAGTCAGCTAAGCTGTCTGGCGTTTTTATTTCTGCTCGAATACTCAGATGAGTAGGGCTTTAGCGCTATGGTATGGCGACCGGGTAGCTGGTTAACTGCCTTGGTTGGCGGCGCATGCTTGAGTGTTATCAGCAGCGGATTCAGCCCAGTTTTACCTGTGCCCCGATAGCCTGTTGCAAGGGCGATACACCTTAGGTTGGCTTGCTAGGCGCCGCGATCAGGTTTGACTGTTCTGCCGCAGGTCGCTGGGCTTTGCTGTGCTTAGCGTAAGCACACCGCAGCCGCACAAGGCCAGGCAGCCGGCGCGCCAGCTTTATGCAGCACATGGCTGGCGGAGCCATGTGTGCATGGATTTTGATTCATCTGATCAATCAGATTTGTGCAACCGAGACGTGACCAAACAGCCCCTGCGAGAAGCGCACGCGCTCTTCTGGCGTTTCCACTATGCCTTTTTTCTGCAGTTCGGCGATGCGGTCTTCAACGGCGTGGGCGCGGTGAGTCAGGCCGCAGTCGTTAGCAATCTGGATATTCAGGCCTGGGCGGGCGTTGAGTTCAAGAATCAACGGGCCCTTGTCCTGGTCCAGCACCATGTCTACGCCGATGTAGCCCAGGCCGCATAGCTCGTAGCAGCCGGCGGCGAGTTTCATAAAGCCGTCCCAGTTCGGCAGTTGTACACCGTCCACCGCGTTGGTGGTGTCCGGGTGTTTGCTGATCTTGTTGTTTAGCCAGGTGCCGCGCAGGGTCACGCCGGTGGCCAGATCCACTCCGACACCGATAGCGCCCTGGTGCAGGTTGGCTTTGCCGCCGGACTGGCGGGTTGGCAGACGCAGCATGGCCATCACTGGGTAGCCCATCAGCACGATGATGCGGATGTCCGGCACGCCTTCGTAGCTGATGCTTTTGAAAATCTGATCCGGGGTAACGCGGTATTCGATCAACGCACGATCCCGGTGGCCGCCCAGGGAGTAGAGGCCGGTGAGGATGCTGGAGATCTGATGTTCGATCTCCTCATGGCTGACGATCTTGCCCGAGACGGTCCGGTACTTGTCTTCGAAGCGGTCGGCGATCACCAGAATGCCGTCACCGCCAGCGCCCTGCGCTGGTTTGACCACGAAGTCCGGGCGGTCGCCGATGATCGTGCGCAGGTTATCGATGCCTTTTTCGGTATCGATGATGCCGTACATTTCCGGCACATCGATGCCCGCTTCGATGGCGCGCATCTTGGTGATGATCTTGTCATCGACGATCGGGTACAGGTGCCGTTTGTTGTACTTCAGCACATAGTCCGCGTTACGCCGATTGATGCCCATGATGCCTTTGGCTTCCAGGGCTTTCCACGTCTTGATCAGACCGAACATGGCATTAGTCCTTGAGGAAGGCTTTGAAGCGGAACAGTTCGGTCAGGCGGTAGCCACGGTAGCGACCCATCGCCAGCATAAAGCCCACCAGAATCATCAGCACGGCCGGGAAGGTGAAGATGAAGTAGTTCAGCTGCGGCACGCTCATCAGCAGGTGCGCCAAGGTGGCGGCGAACAGGGTGCCGATGGCGACTTTAAAGGCATGGCCACCGCCGCGCTCTTCCCAGGTGATCGACAGGCGCTCGATGGTCATGGTCAGAATCACCATCGGGAACAGCGCCACCGACAGGCCGCGTTCCAGGCCGAGTTTATGGCTGAACAGACTGATCACCGCGATCAGCACCACGACGAAGGTCAACACCACCGATAGCCTTGGCAGCATCTGCAGCTTCAGGTGCTCGAGGTAAGAACGTAGCGACAGGCCAGCGGCAGTGATTACAGTAAACAGAATGATGCCGAAGCCCAGTTGGGTTTCGCGGAAGGCCAGGGCGATCAGTACCGGGGTGAAGGTGCCGAGTGTCTGCAGGCCACCGAGGTTGCGCAGGATCAGGATCACCAATACGCCGATCGGGATCATCACCATGATCATAAAGGTCTGCTGAGTCTGCAACGGCAGGCCATACAGGGTGTATTCGAGGAAGTCAGCGTCGGTATTTTCGTCGGTCAGCTTGGCCAGACGGATGGCGTTCATCTCGCTGTTGTTCAGGCTGAAGCTGACTTGTGCCTGTTTGCCGCCTTCCAGCGTGACCAGGTTGTCATCACCAATCCACCAGACCAGGCGATCAACCGGCAGGCCTTGTTCGCCGCTTTCCGGGTTGAAGTACAGCCAGTTTTCACCGTTGAAGCTGCGCAGCCACAACTCAGGGCTTTGCTGGATATCGGCAGCCAAACGAATGGTGTGCACGCGCTCCATCGGCACGTGGGCGATGGACAGCAGCAGCTCAATGACTTTGGCTTTATTCGGGGTGGAGGCATCGCCGCCCAGCAGCAGTTTGACGTTGTCGTCATTGTTGTTATTGACGCGTTTGATGGTCTCGCTGATAAAGGTTTCGACGTCCGCCGAGTGCTGGCGAATTGGCGCCAGCAGCGCTTCAGCGGCAATCTTTTCGGCGCCCTCAACCGGGATGCTGTCACGGAAGATCGGGCCCTTGGCCTTGGCTTGTTCGCCGCTGTAGCGCTTGGTCAGCACCAGGCGGTAGTAGAGGGTCTGCTTGCCACTGGCGCGACGTGCGGACCAGGTGACTTTGCGGTTGCCGTCGGCACGGTTGATGCTCACACCGTAGTTATTCGAGATAAAGCTCTCGTTCAGGCTGACGTAGTCCTGGGTCAGCGGCGGTACGAACATCTGCAGTTTTACCGGCTCACGCGGGCTGGCCTGGAACTCGACTTTGGCGTCGATGTTCCACAGGTCATCGGTTTCGTCTTCGGTCATCGGGATGCCGAGGATAAAGATCTGATAGGCCGTGATCAGAACGCCCAGGCTCACCAGGAGTATGACCAGGACTTTCAGATGGAGGGTAAGAGAGCGCATGGGAGTTACTCGCCAAGGTTTGCGTCAGGGGCACAGGCAGGTTTGCCTGCTGCGTATTTAAGACTCGGGTCGACCAGCGCCGAAAACCGTTTGAGTGCTTCGGAGCCTATCAATAACGGGTATTGGAATGCACTGCGGTCGGTCAAGTTCACTTCAATGGTGCGTAGCGCGCTGCCCATGCAGATATCCATTTCAATCACGGGGCGTGCCGTATAGGTTTTTTCTTCCTGTGGATCATAGTCGCCCGCGCGGCGTTTGATCTTGCTGATGCGCGCCAGGGGGCGTTCGATCGGGCTGCTGTGCGCCTCGTCGATGGCCAGGTAGAAACGTACCCAGGTTTCGCCGTCACGCTTGAAGCGTTTGATGTCGCGAGCGCTGAGCGAGGCGGTCTTGGCGCCGGTGTCGAGCTTGGCGGCAAGCTTCAAGTCGAGGTCGAAGAGTCGGACGTATTCATTAAGCCCATAGACTGCCTTCTCCGCGGCGAAACTCAGGCCGGGAGCAAGTAGCAGGCATAGCACAAGGATGGAGGGCTTTAGTGTCATAAGTCCTGAGGCATGGTGTTGATGATCTGTCGGTCGCGCGTGCTGCAGCTAGCGCACCTGGGCTTGGAGTCTAGCAGGCAGTGGAAAATTCCTCTGCGAGCGTTAAGCGGGCGGCATTCTACCATGGGCTTTTTCAGTCAGGACAGGCGCTTATAGGCGTTTATGTAAGTAAGGTCGCGACTGCTGCTGCCTAAAGTGGTTCTGTACACTGTCAACAATAATCCTGGCTTGTTTGACACTAGCCCTATCTAAGCGTAATTTTAAGGCAATTAATCCGTACGGTGTCGACAATATGCTTGATGTTATTGAGCCGCTCGAGTCCAGTCAGGAAGACTCGGAAACCCTTTCCGAACAGGTTTTTCGGCGCATTCAGGCGGCCATCGTCAAAGGTGAGATTGCTCCCGGTAGCAAGATTTCCGAGCCTGAACTGGCGCGCACCTACGGCATCAGCCGTGGTCCGCTGCGCGAGGCGATTCACCGCCTGGAAGGTCAGCGCCTGCTGGTGCGCGTGCCGCATGTCGGTGCGCGGGTGGTGTCGCTCAGCCATGCCGAGCTGATCGAACTCTATGAGATTCGCGAGTCGCTCGAAGGCATGGCTTGTCGCCTGGCTGCCGAGCGCATGAGTCAGGCGGAAATCGATGAGCTGCGCGGAGTGCTTGACCTGCATGAGCAGGACGCCGCCTTTAAGGCCGGCGTCGGCTATTACCAGCAGGAAGGCGATTTCGACTTTCATTACCGGATCATCCAGGGCAGTGGCAACACAACCCTGACCCAGATGCTCTGCGGTGAGCTGTATCAGCTGGTGCGCATGTACCGCCTGCAGTTCTCTGCCACGCCGAATCGACCGCACCAGGCGTTCGCCGAGCACCACCGCATTCTCGATGCCATTGCCGACCGTGACGGTGAGCTGGCCGAGTTGTTGATGCGCCGGCATATCGGTGCCTCCAAACGCAATATCGAACGCCACTATTCCATGAGCTCCGCCAGTGCCATCGGCATGGGGCGAGGCGCGCATCCCAAGACAGCCAAAACCCGAGGTGAGTCATGAGCCAGCTTTCTATTCCGAGCAGTCCAGGTCAGCGTTTCCGTGATGCCGTTGCCGCAGAGCACCCGCTGCAAGTCATTGGGGCGATCAACGCCAACCACGCGCTGCTGGCCAAGCGCGCCGGTTTCAAGGCGATCTACCTGTCCGGTGGCGGAGTAGCTGCGGGCTCGCTGGGTTTGCCGGATCTGGGCATCACCGGCCTGGACGATGTGCTTACCGATGTGCGCCGTATCACTGACGTCTGCGATTTGCCGCTGCTGGTGGATGTCGACACCGGCTTCGGTGCTTCGGCGTTCAACGTCGCGCGTACGGTTAAATCGATGATCAAGTTCGGCGCGGCGGCGATTCATATTGAGGATCAGGTCGGTGCCAAGCGCTGCGGCCATCGCCCCAATAAAGAGATCGTCACCCAGCAGGAAATGGTCGACCGCATCAAAGCGGCCGTCGATGCGCGTACCGACGAGAGCTTTGTGATCATGGCGCGTACCGATGCCCTGGCGGTTGAGGGGCTCAACTCGGCGCTGGACCGCGCCGCGGCCTGCATCGAGGCCGGTGCCGACATGATCTTCCCGGAAGCCATCACCGAACTGGCGATGTACAAGACCTTCGCCGACCGGATCAAGGCGCCGATCCTGGCCAATATCACCGAATTCGGCGCCACGCCGCTGTACACCACCGAAGAGCTGGCCAGTGTCGACGTGTCCCTGGTGCTGTACCCGCTGTCGGCTTTCCGCGCCATGAACAAGGCGGCGGAGAACGTCTACATGGCTGTGCGCCGCGATGGCACGCAGAAGAACGTGGTCGACACCATGCAAACCCGCATGGAACTGTACGAGCGCATCAATTACCACGCCTTCGAGCAGAGCCTTGACGCGCTGTTTGCCGCGAAAAAATAAGCCGGAACGCAGGTCTTAGCCGCCTGCCGATAAAGAACGACCGACCGGATCGGATGAGGAGAGATTAGCGATGAGTGCGACCCCAGAAACCACCCCAGGCTTCAAGCCGAAAAAATCCGTGGCCCTGAGCGGCACTGCCGCTGGCAATACCGCGCTGTGTACGGTCGGCCGCACTGGTAACGATCTGCATTACCGCGGCTATGACGTGCTCGATTTTGCCAATCGCTGTGAGTTCGAGGAAATCGCCCATCTGCTGGTCCACGGCAAGTTGCCCAACGTGGCTGAGCTGGCTGGCTACAAGGCCAAACTCAAGGCGCTGCGGGGCCTGCCTGCCGCGCTGAAAGCGTCACTCGAGCAACTGCCGCCATCGGCCCACCCGATGGATGTGATGCGCACCGCCGTGTCCGTGCTGGGTTGCGTGTCGCCGGAGAAGGACGACCACAACCACCCGGGTGCCCGCGATATCGCCGACAAGCTGATGGCGAGCCTCGGTTCCGCGCTGCTGTACTGGTATCACTTCAGCCACAACGGCAAGCGCATCGAGGTGCAAACCGATGACGACTCCATCGGCGGCCACTTCCTCCACCTGCTGCACGGCGAGAAACCGCGTGAGTCCTGGGTGCGCGCCATGCACACCTCGCTCAACCTGTATGCCGAGCATGAGTTCAACGCCTCCACCTTCACCTCGCGGGTGATCGCTGGCACTGGCTCGGATATGTACAGCTGCATCGCCGGCGGCATCGGCGCGCTGCGTGGGCCCAAGCACGGCGGCGCCAACGAAGTGGCCTTCGAGATTCAGAAGCGCTACGACAACGCCGATGAGGCCGAGGCCGATATCCGCGCGCGGGTGGAAAAGAAGGAAGTGGTGATCGGTTTCGGTCACCCGGTTTACACCGTGGCGGACCCGCGCAACAAGGTGATCAAGGACGTGGCGCGCGAGCTGTCGGTGGAGCAGGGCAATATGAAGATGTATGACATCGCCGAACGTCTGGAATCGACCATGTGGGAAATCAAGAAGATGTTCCCCAACCTCGACTGGTTCAGCGCCGTCAGCTACCACATGATGGGCGTGCCGACTGCCATGTTCACTCCGCTGTTCGTGATTGCCCGCACCTCAGGCTGGTCCAGCCACGTGATCGAGCAGCGCATCGACGGCAAGATCATCCGCCCGAGCGCCAACTATGTCGGCCCTGAGGACCTGAAGTTCGTGCCGCTCAAGGAGCGCCCATGACCATGATCAGCCTGAATACGCAATACCGTAAGCCGCTGGTGGGCACCGCGCTGGATTATTTCGACACCCGCGAAGCGGTGGATGCCATCGAGCCCGGCGCCTATGCCAAGCTGCCGTATACCTCCCGCGTGCTGGCCGAGCAGCTGGTACGTCGCTGCGAGCCGGCGGCATTGACCGATTCGCTCAAGCAGTTGATCGAGCGCAAGCAGGACCTGGATTTCCCCTGGTATCCGGCCCGCGTAGTTTGCCACGACATTCTCGGTCAGACCGCGCTGGTCGACCTCGCCGGCCTGCGTGACGCCATCGCCGAGAAGGGTGGCGATCCGGCCAAGGTCAACCCGGTGGTGCCGACCCAGCTGATCGTCGACCACTCCCTGGCTGTGGAAGCACCGGGCTTCGACCCGGATGCCTTTGCGAAGAACCGCGCCATCGAGGACCGTCGCAACGAGGATCGCTTCCACTTTATCGAGTGGACCAAGACCGCGTTCAAGAACGTCGACGTGATCCCGGCCGGCAACGGCATCATGCACCAGATCAACCTGGAGAAGATGAGCCCGGTGATCCAGGCCCGCGGCGGCGTGGCCTTCCCCGACACCTGCGTCGGCACCGACAGCCACACCCCGCACGTCGATGCGCTGGGCGTGATCGCCATCGGCGTCGGTGGCCTGGAAGCGGAAACCGTGATGCTCGGTCTGCCGTCGATGATGCGCCTGCCGGATATCGTCGGGGTCAAACTGACCGGCAAGCGCCAACCCGGCATCACTGCCACCGACATCGTCCTGGCCATCACCGAGTTCCTGCGCAAGGAGCGCGTGGTCGGCGCCTGGGTCGAGTTTTTCGGCGAGGGGGCCAGCAGCCTGACCATCGGCGACCGCGCCACCATCTCCAATATGTGCCCGGAATACGGCGCGACCGCCTCGATGTTCTATATCGACCAGCAGACCATCGACTACCTCAAGCTGACCGGTCGCGAGCCGGAGCAGGTCGCCCTGGTCGAGCAGTACGCCAAACTCACCGGCCTGTGGGCCGATGCGCTGGTCAGTGCCGAGTACGAGCGGGTGCTCGAATTCGACCTGTCCAGCGTGGTGCGCAACATGGCCGGCCCGTCCAACCCGCACAAGCGCCTGCCGACTTCGGCACTGCAAGAGCGCGGCATTGCTGGCGATGCCATGCTGGCGGCGTCCAAGGTTGAGGAGGCCGAAGGTCTGCTGCCCGATGGTGCGGTAATCATTGCCGCCATCACCAGCTGCACCAACACTTCCAACCCGCGCAACGTGGTGGCCGCCGGCCTGCTGGCGAAAAAGGCCAACCAGCTGGGCTTGCTGCGCAAACCCTGGGTGAAGACGTCCTTCGCCCCGGGCTCCAAGGTCGCCAAGTTGTACCTGGAAGATGCCGGTCTACTGTCGGAGCTGGAAAAACTCGGCTTCGGCATCGTCGGCTACGCCTGCACCACCTGTAACGGCATGTCCGGTGCTCTGGACCCGGTGATCCAGCAGGAAATCATCGACCGCGACCTGTACGCCACTGCCGTACTGTCCGGCAACCGAAACTTCGACGGGCGTATCCACCCCTACGCCAAGCAGGCGTTCCTCGCTTCGCCGCCGCTGGTGGTGGCCTACGCCATCGCCGGTACCGTGCGTTTCGATATCGAGCAGGATGTGCTGGGTACTGACAAGGATGGCAAGCCGATCACCCTCAAGGACCTGTGGCCGAGCGATGAGGAGATCGACGCCATAGTCGCTGCCAGCGTGAAGCCGGAGCAGTTCAAGCAGATCTATATCCCGATGTTCGATCTGGGAACTATCGAGGAAGCCGAAAGCCCGCTGTACGACTGGCGTCCGATGTCCACCTACATCCGCCGTCCGCCGTACTGGGAAGGCGCCCTGGCAGGCGAGCGCACGCTCAAGGGCATGCTGCCGCTGGCGATCCTGCCGGACAACATCACCACCGACCATCTGTCGCCGTCCAACGCCATCCTGCTGGACTCGGCCGCCGGCGAATACCTGCACAAGATGGGTCTGCCGGAAGAGGACTTCAACTCCTACGCGACTCATAGGGGTGACCATCTGACCGCGCAACGCGCCACCTTTGCCAACCCACAACTGGTTAACGAAATGGCCGTGGTCGATGGCGTGGTGAAGAAGGGTTCGCTGGCCCGCGTGGAACCCGAGGGCAAGGTCATGCGCATGTGGGAAGCGATCGAAACCTATATGAACCGCAAGCAGAACCTGATCATCGTCGCCGGCGCCGACTATGGCCAGGGTTCGTCCCGTGACTGGGCAGCCAAGGGCGTGCGCCTGGCTGGCGTGGAAGTGATAGTCGCCGAAGGCTTCGAGCGCATCCACCGCACCAACCTGGTCGGCATGGGCGTGCTGCCGGTGGAGTTCAAGCCGGGTACCACGCGCCTGACTCTCGCTCTCGACGGCACAGAAACCTATGATATCGAGGGCGATGTGTCGCCGCGTTGCGACCTGACCCTGGTGGTCAATCGCCGCAATGGCGACGTGCTCAAGGTGCCGGTGACTTGCCGCCTGGATACCGCTGCCGAAGTGCATGTGTACAAGGCCGGTGGCGTGCTGCAGCGCTTTGCCCAGGACTTTCTCGAGGGCTCGGTAGCCTGACTTTGTAGGGTGGATGGCGTTTTTCCGGTCCCATGGTGGATCGGTGAAGCGTGATCCACCCTACAGTCCACTCATACTCCAGCCAGGACTCAATCATGGCTCAACAACCCCAGATCAAGATTCCCGCCACCTATATGCGTGGCGGCACCAGCAAGGGTGTGTTCTTCCGCCTGCAAGACCTGCCGCAGAGTTGCCAGGTGCCGGGCGCCGCGCGCGACAAGCTGTTTATGCGCGTGATCGGTAGCCCCGACCCGTACTCTGCGCACATCGACGGCATGGGCGGCGCGACTTCCTCGACCTCCAAATGCGTGATTCTGTCGAAAAGCAGTCAGCCGGATCACGATGTCGACTACCTCTACGGTCAGGTCTCCATCGACAAGGCTTTCGTCGACTGGAGCGGCAACTGCGGCAACCTGTCCACCGCTGCCGGGGCCTTTGCCATTCATGCAGGGCTGGTTGACCCTGCGCGCATTCCCGACAATGGCGTCTGCGTGGTGCGCATCTGGCAGGCCAATATCCACAAGACCATCATCGCCCATGTGCTGGTCAGCAATGGTCAGGTGCAGGAAACCGGCGATTTCGAGCTGGACGGGGTGACCTTTCCGGCGGCCGAGATCGTGTTGGAGTTTCTCGATCCGTCCGATGACGGCGAGGAGGGTGGTTCGATGTTCCCCACCGGCAATCTGGTCGACGAGCTTGAGGTGCCGGGCGTCGGTACCTTCAAGGCGACCATGATCACGGCCGGTATCCCGACTGTGTTCGTCAATGCCGAAGACATCGGTTACAGCGGCGCCGAGCTGCGCGAGCAGATCAACGGTGACCCGGAGCAATTGGCGCGTTTCGAGAAAATCCGCGTGGCCGGCGCCCTGCGTATGGGCTTGATCAAAACGGTGGAAGAGGCGGTCACCCGCCAGCACACACCGAAAATCGCCTTTGTCGGCAAACCCAAGGATTACCTGTCGTCCAGCGGCAAGACGGTACCTGCGGGCGAGATCGATCTGCTGGTGCGTGCGTTGTCCATGGGCAAGCTGCACCACGCGATGATGGGCACCTGCGCGGTGGCCATCGGCACGGCGGCGGCGATTCCCGGCACATTGGTCAACCTGGCTGCCGGCGGCAGTGCGCGCGAGGCGGTGCGCTTCGGCCATCCGTCCGGCACCTTGCGCGTGGGTGCCCAAGCGGTGCTGGTCGACGGCCAGTGGACGGTAACCAAGGCCATTATGTCGCGTAGCGCGCGGATATTGATGGAAGGCTGGGTGCGCGTGCCGGCTGATTCGTTCTGAGGTCGTAGGATGGGTTGCGCGGCGCGCGGCAATTGCGGCGAGAGGCTTGAATCTATGTTCGCGCCGCTAACCCATCCTACTTCAGGCGGCGCTCAACACCTTTTTCCACCAGAATTTTCGCGGAGATCTCTTCCACGGAAAAATAGGTGGAGTTGATAAAGTTGATGTTCTCGCGGCGGAACAGGTTTTCCACCTCGCGCACCTCGAATTCGCACTGGGCGAAGCTGGCATAGCGGCTATTGGGCTTGCGTTCGTGGCGGATGGCGGTGAGGCGGTCGGGGTCGATGGTCAGGCCGAACAGCTTGTCCTTGTGCTTTTTCAGCACGGCCGGCAACTGCAAACGCTCCATATCGTCTTCGGTCAGCGGGTAGTTGGCGGCACGAATGCCGTACTGCATGGCCATATACAGGCAGGTCGGGGTTTTGCCGCAGCGTGACACGCCGACCAGGATCAGATCGGCCTTGTCGTAGTAGTGGGTGCGCGCACCGTCGTCGTTGTCCAGGGCGAAGTTCACCGCCTCGATACGCTCCATATAGTTGGAGTTGTGCCCGATGGAGTGGGACTTGCCGACCGAGTAGGAGGAATGTGAGGTCAGTTCCTGCTCCAGTGGAGCAAGAAAAGTGGAGAAAATATCGATCATATAACCGTTGGACTTGGCCAGGATGTCGCGAATGTCCTGATTGACGATGGTGTCGAAGATGATCGGCCGTGCGCCGTCTTTTTCTGCGGCGGTGTTGATTTGTTGTACCATTGCGCGCGCTTTTTCCACGCTGTCGATGTAGGGGCGCGTGAGTTTGGTGAAGTCGATGGTTTCAAACTGTGCCAGCAGACTTTGGCCCAGGGTTTCGGCGGTGATGCCGGTGCCATCGGAGATGAAAAAAGCGGTTCGTTTCATTTGCACCATGGGCCTTAAGCTGAGGACGAATCTTGGCTATCATAGGCCCGCCTTTGCAGGGCCGATCTGGCCGGCATTGTTACTTATTTTCCAGGGCCAGGCCACAATCGTGCGGGCATGTCTGCCGTCGACCTTCCCTGCCCCTAGATAGTCTGTTCAAGGGCTCGCGAGCAAATTTTGAACAGGTTCTGAGCTTTTCCAACACTTTAGTGGAGAGATCACCTTGGTAGAGTACGTAGTTTCCCTCGATAAGCTCGGCAATCACGATGTTGAGCACGTAGGGGGCAAGAACGCCTCCCTGGGCGAGATGATCAGCAACCTTGCCGGTGCCGGAGTCTCGGTACCCGGTGGTTTCGCCACCACAGCCCAGGCCTACCGGGACTTTCTCGAACTGAGCGGTCTGAACGCGCAGATCCATGCCGCGCTGGATGCCCTTGATGTCGATGACGTCAACGCTCTGGCCAAGACCGGTGCGCAGATCCGCCAGTGGGTAATGGATGCGTCCTTCCCTGAAGAGTTGAACGCGCAGATCCGCACCGCCTTTGCCGAAATGGCCGGTGGTAACGACAATATGGCGGTTGCCGTGCGTTCCTCGGCCACCGCCGAAGACCTGCCGGACGCCTCGTTTGCCGGCCAGCAGGAAACCTTCCTGAACATTCGTGGCGTGGAAAACGTGATCCGCGCCGCCAAAGAGGTTTTTGCCTCGTTGTTCAACGACCGCGCCATCGCTTACCGCGTGCACCAGGGCTTCGACCACAAACTGGTCGCCCTGTCTGCCGGGGTGCAGCGCATGGTGCGTTCGGAAACCGGCACCGCCGGTGTGATGTTCACCCTGGACACCGAATCGGGCTTCCGCGACGTGGTGTTTATCACCGGCGCCTACGGCCTCGGCGAAACCGTGGTGCAGGGCGCGGTCAACCCTGACGAGTTTTACGTGCACAAGCAGACCCTGGCAGCCGGTCGCCCAGCCATCCTGCGCCGCAACCTGGGCAGCAAGGCGATCAAGATGATCTACGGCGACGAAGCCAAGGCCGGTAAATCGGTCAAGGTCGTCGATGTCGATCGCGCCGAGCGTGCGCGCTTCTGCTTGAGCGATGCCGAGGTCAGTGAGCTGGCCAAGCAGGCGATGATTATCGAGAAGCACTACGGTCGCCCGATGGACATCGAGTGGGCCAAAGACGGTGACGACGGCAAGCTGTATATCGTTCAGGCGCGTCCTGAAACGGTGAAAAGCCGCACCAATGTCAATGTGATGGAACGCTACCTGCTCAAGGAAACCGGCACCGTGCTGGTGGAAGGCCGTGCCATCGGCCAGAAGATCGGTGCAGGCCGCGTGCGGGTTATCCATGACGTGTCCGAGATGGATAAAGTGCAGCCGGGCGATGTGCTGGTCTCCGATATGACCGACCCGGATTGGGAGCCGGTGATGAAGCGCGCCAGCGCCATCGTCACCAACCGTGGCGGGCGTACCTGCCACGCCGCGATCATCGCCCGTGAGCTGGGTATTCCGGCGGTAGTCGGCTGTGGCAACGCCACCCAGGTACTGAAAGACGGCATGGGTGTGACGGTTTCCTGCGCCGAAGGCGACACCGGTTTTATCTTCGAAGGCGAGCTGGGCTTCGACATTCGCAAGAACTCGGTCGATGCCATGCCCGAGCTGCCGTTCAAGATCATGATGAACGTCGGCAACCCGGATCGCGCCTTCGACTTCGCCCAGCTGCCCAACGAAGGTGTTGGCCTGGCGCGTCTGGAATTCATCATCAACCGCATGATCGGCGTGCACCCTAAAGCGCTGCTGAACTACGCCGGCCTGCCGGCTGAGATCAAGGACAGCGTCGACAAGCGCATTGCTGGTTACGACGATCCGGTTGGCTTCTATGTCGAGAAACTGGTTGAGGGCATCAGCACCCTGGCAGCGGCCTTCTGGCCGAAGAAGGTCAGCGTGCGTCTGTCGGACTTCAAGTCCAACGAATACGCCAACCTGATCGGCGGCAAACTGTACGAGCCGGAAGAAGAGAACCCGATGCTGGGCTTCCGTGGTGCCTCGCGTTACATCAGCGAATCGTTCCGCGACTGCTTCGAGCTGGAATGCCGTGCGCTGAAG
>NZ_JBAQLP010000085.1:0-4633 GCF_049301935.1 Pseudomonas sp.
TGCGGATTTCGGTGAACGTGACCGCTCATTTCGCTAACAACGTGACCGGTGGCTTCACCCGATTGCGCGGGGTTTAAATTCTAACCGCATCGGTCACGATGCGGCTTCTTCCTCCGTGTTTTTCCTCCGTAGTGACTCGCCTTTCATCACGATTCGGTAGGCGTTGTGTACCAGGCGATCGAGCAAGGCGTCGGCCAGCGTGGGGTCGTTGATCCAGCCGTGCCAGTGCTCGACGGGAAGCTGGCTGGTCAGGATGGTGGAGCGGCTGCCGGCGCGGTCGTCGATCACTTCCAGCAGGTCATGCCGGGCATTTTCCTCCAGCGCCGCCAGGCCCCAGTCGTCCAAAATCAAGACATCGACCTTGGCCAGCTGTTGCAGGGTGCGCCCGAAGCTACCGTCGCCGTGGGCGATGCGCAGTTGCTCCAGCAGGCGCGGGGTGCGCAGGTACAGCGCGCTGTAGCCCTGGCGACAGGCTTGGTGGCCCAGGGCGCAGGCGAACCAGGTCTTGCCGACGCCGGTCGGGCCGGTCAGCAGCAGGTTGTGCCGTTGACGGATCCAGTCACCACTGGCCAGGGTCGCGATCAGGCGCTCGTCCAGCGTGCGGCCACGGCGCCGGTCGAGGTCTTCCAGGCAGGCGCTGGCGTACTTGAGCTTGGCCTGTTTACGCAGCCGCTCCAGGCGCTTGTCGTCGCGCCAGGCCAGCTCGCGGTCGAGCAGCAGGCCGAGGCGCTCATCGAAGCTCAGGCTGTGGCTGGCCGGCAGCGTCCATTGTTCTTCCAGTGCTCGGGCCATGCCGCCCAGCCGCAGTTGGTGCAATTGGCTCAGGGTGTGTTGGGTCATCATCGAACAGCTCCTCTTGGGTGTAGTAATCGGCGCCACGGACGTTCTCGTGACTGCTGGGTTGTGCTGCCGGCGTCGCGGGCTTGGGCAGTGGTTGCTGGTCGAGGCCTTGCTTGAGCAGGTTGCGCACGGTGCGGCCGTTAAGCGCCCGCAGTTGCACGGCGCGGCTGGCCGCCGCCTCCAGGCGCGCGTTACCGTACTGGCGCGCCAGCGAGAGCAGGCCCAGGCAGGCGCGATAGCCCATCTCCGGGTGCGGTTTGTGGGTCAGTTGGTGCTCGACGATCTGCCGGGTTTGCGGGCCGATTCGCTCACCCCAGTCGAGCAGGCGCTGCGGCGTCCACTCGCGGTGCGCCTTGTGCGAGGCCGGCATGTGTTCGCTCTGGGTGCTGTAGGCGCCGCGCCGCTGAAGTCGCAAGTGGCTGGCGACCCGCCGGTTGCCGTGCAGGACTTCCACGGTATGCGCGCTCAGCCGCACATCGACGCTCTGCCGGGCCAGGGCCGAGGGTACGCTGTAGAAGCCGCCGTTCACTTCGATGTGGTAGTCGATGTTGACCTTGCAGCGCTTGAAGGTCACCACCTCGTAGGGATGCTGTGGCAGCGGCCGCAGCACCGGTTGATCGAGCCGCTCGAACCACTCCCGGCGGCAGCCATCGAGCTTCTTGAACGGGCGCTGGTTCAAGTCCTCCAGCAGCTTGGCAATCGCCTGGTTGAGCGCGTGCAGGCTGAAGAACTGCTGGTGGCGCAGCCGCGCCATGATCCAGCGTTCGACGACCTGTACCGCCACCTCGGCCTTGGCTTTATCCTGCGGCTTACGCGGCCGCGCCGGCAGCATCACCGTGTCGTAATGCCGGGCGCACTCCAGCGCGGCGCGGTTCAAGCCCGGCTCGTAGCGGTCGGGATGGGCGATCAGGGCGCGCGGGTTGTCCGGCACCACCATCTCGCTGACCCCGCCAAAATAGCTGAATGCCTGACCCAGCGCGGTCAGCCAGTCCACCTGGGTTTCCCCCGGCGTGGCGCAGGCATAGGTGTAGTTCGAGGCCCCCAGCGCTGCGACGAAGATATGCGCCCGGCTGATCTCGCCGGTGGCCGGGTCGATCACCGGCAGCGTCGGGCCGGCGTAGTCGATGAACAGCTTCTCGCCGGCCCGGTGCTGTTGACGCATCGAGCGTTTGAGGGTGCTGGCGTAGCGGCGGTAGTGCTCGACGAACTGGGTATAGCGGTAGGTCGGCTGCTCGGGATGGGCGGCGACGTACTCCTCCCACAGCAGTTGCAGGGTGACGCCCTTGCGCCGCAATTCGCGGTGGATCGTGATCAGATCCGGCAGCACCCGCTCGCCGCGGGTCTGGCGAACCCTGGCAGTGGGCAACAGTGCCGCCGCCAGCGCCACCTCATCCAGCACGGCCAGCGCCGGCCACTCCATCCCGGTTTCAGCGGCTGCGGTGACGTACTTACTGACGACGCCCTTGGACAGCTGCAAGGCCCGGGCGATCTTCTCGTGAGAGAGGCCGCCCTCGAACTTGAGGCGCAGACATTCTTTGATATTACGCATGGCTACTCGCTGCGCCGCCATCCCTCTACTCCCCGAAATCGGGCGAGGGTGACGGTCGCGTCAGGTCATGCGCAACGGGGTGGAAGCGTTTCGCTAAGCCGTGACCGACGATTTCGGTAAGTCGTGACCGCCTGTTTCGGAGCAGGCTGGAAATCGGTCACGTTGATAGCGAAATGAGCGGTCACGCGTTAGCGAAATGTCCGGTCACGATCTACCGAAACAGCCGGTCACGGTGGGCCGAAATACGCACTCTGGGCAATGCCAAGCCAATCGAGCTATGCGATACCGATGAGGGGGCTGCTAAGGTGCGTCGCGTACTGAGTGCAATTGAACACGGTAACTCGGTATAACGCCGGCATGACACATCACACTTAAGGGCTGACCATGTCACGCAAATCGGATAAGAGACCGCTCACTGACAAGCAAATTTCTGCACAGGAATTGCACATCCCGAAAATTGCCGGCCGTGCATTTGCTAATGCCTACAAAGCCGCAATAGCGAGTGGAGCAACGGTCCTTGTGGTTGCGGACGGTCAATTGTGCAAGGTCTCAAAGACGGAAAGAGTTGCCCTTCGCTCGATTGAGCCATACGGGACCTTGAAGCCAGGGACTCATATCAAGATCACCAAAAAACTCAGCTCCACGCCCTAGAGCCAATCTGGTAATCCCTATTTTAAAATAGGGGCCAGGTCGTGAGGGCCTGCTTCAGCTTGCCGGGTGATGGCTCGTGCGCAACATGCTTTGTGCCATTCGGAACTCCCTTTCCGTGCTGGCAGCCAATCACGCACCGCGTCGTGCATTTTCATCAACGCCCGCCGCCGTCTTCAGCATCTTCAAAATCACCAGCGCAAACGCCCGGCTCTTGGTCTCGTTATCCAGCACTTCCAGCGACAGCTTCTCGTGGTCGGTCATGGCGTCCAGCACGGTGTCCAGCACCCGCTTGGGGAACAGGCCGTGCATTACCTGTTCGAGCGAGTGGCTATTCACCTGCGCCATCACGTCTTCCTGGCGGCTGATGCGTTGGGCGATGCCGGTGAGGAATTGCAGCTGGTCCTCGTCACTGACTTCGGCGCCAAAGATATCGTTCAGCGCGTCGATGATCTCTGACAGGCGCTTCTTCTCCGGATCATGGGGCTTGCCACTGCCGACATCACTGCCTGGTTTGAGCGTGTAATCGCCACCTTCTTCGCTTAGCCGCAGTTGGTGCTCGGCGCGCTTGCTCAGGCGATAGTGGGTCAACTGCAGTTCGCCCACATCCACATCGTCTTCTTGCAGGCGATCGATGCGCAGCAGCGGATGCAGATGCTTGGCATACACGCACAGCTGCTCCAGCTCACGGTCCTCATAGGGCACGATCTGCGAGAGGAACTCGTACAGGCGCACAAAGCTCTGCAGGTTCTTCTTGAACAGGTCCAACTGATCAACCTGCTCGCCGGCTTCCTTCAGCGCGTGCTCGGCTTTTTTCAGGCCGGCGCTGTCGCCATTGGCCTCAGCCGTGCGTTTGAAATCCAGCGCGTGCAGTCGCGACTCCTGGCTAAAGGCATAACGCTTGGCAAAGCGCTCCTTGGCCGGCTGGCAGTAGTAGCTCAGCTTGCTGGCCGCCGCCTTGGGGTCGAAGAAGGCCGTGGCGAATGCCTCGACCTCTTGCCAGTGATAGATCCCCTCGGCATCCAATTTCTTCTGCAGGTCATAGATGATCTGCGGGTCGGTCACGTCGGTCAGCTCGGCCTTGGTGTAGTACGGCAAGAAGGCGTCGAGGATGTCCTGCGGCTCGTTGAAGAAATCGAGGATGAAGGTTTCCTTGGCTGGGAAGGTACGGTTCAGCCGCGACAGGGTCTGCACGCAATCCACACCTTGCAGCTTCTTGTCCACGTACATGGCGCACAGCTTGGGCTGATCGAAGCCGGTCTGGTATTTGTTGGCCGCGATCATCACGTTGAAATCCTGGGTGTCGAACGCATCGGCCAGGTCACGGCCATTCAGGCCGGTATTGAGCAGGCTGCTGCTTTCCGTCACTTCCTCGGGGATCACCTCATCCGGCAACACGCTGCCGGAGAACGCCACCAGCGGATGCACATCGCCATAGCCCATCTGCTGCACATAGGCTTTTACCGCCAACTGGTAACGCACTGCCTCCTGGCGACTGCTGGTCACCACCATGGCCTTGGCCTGGCCATTGAGCAGATGGCGGATATTGGCGCGGAAGTGCTCGACGATGATCTCGACCTTCTTGTCGATGTTGTA
>NZ_JBAQLP010000086.1:0-24090 GCF_049301935.1 Pseudomonas sp.
TCTTCGGCCTGCCTGCCGAACGCCCGCATCTGTATGAAACCAGCGGCCTGGGCGCGGCGATCAACTGTGCGGTGGGCTTGGGACTGCACCCCGATTACCCGACAGCGATCCAAGCCATGACTCGGGTTGGCCAGGTCTTCATACCCAACCCAGAAGCGCAGCGCACCTATCAGCAGCTGTACACGCAGGTTTATCAGCGCATGTACAAACAACTCAAGCCGCTGTACCGGAGCATCCGCAAGATCACCGGCTACCCGGCGTAACAGGCTGCGGCGCGTCGGCCTTGCGGCGTTAAAAGGGCTATAGCCTCATTGTCAGTTATAGGCGATACACCCTAGGTGGGGCTCTTGCAAGCTGGCGATAATCTACCGACTAAGCAGAGAAGCCGCGCCAGCGCCGCCAAATAGCGCGGCGCTGATACGGTTGAACCACACCTGGCCCTTGCCCGAGCGCAGGTAGCGCGCGGCGCCCTGGGCGCTGAGGCCGTAGAGCAGCTTGCAGGCCAGGTCCAGCACCGCCCAGGTGGCGATCATCACCAGCAGTTGGCTGAGCATGGGCCGTTCGGCACTGATGAACTGCGGCAGAAAGGCGGCAAAGAACAGGATGTCCTTGGGGTTACTGGCGCCCAGGCCGAAGGCCTTCCAGAACATGGCGCGAAAGCTCGGATTGACTGGCTGCTCTTCGGCCGTTAGCGGCTTGGCGGCTTTGCGCGATTCCTGCCAGCTCTGCCAGGCGAGGTAGAACAGGTACAGCGCGCCGACAATCTTCAGCAAGCTGAACAGCTGCTCGGAGGCCAGCAGCAGCGCGCCAAGACCCAGCGCCGAAGCACTGAGTAAACAGATCGAGGCAGACACCCCGCCGATAAAGGCCGGGGCCGAGCGGCGCAGGCCGTAGTTCAGGCTGTTGCTGACCATCAACAGTGACAGCGGCCCGGGGATCAGAATCACCACCAGTGCAGCGCTTGCGAACAACAGCCAGGTTTCCAGGCTCATTAGCGATTCTCCAGATGCGCAAAAGCCCCGACGCGCGCGCCGGGGCTTGGTTACCCGCCGGACAACCTTACAGGAAGGCGAACTTGGCGATAAAGATGATGCACAGAACGTACAGGCTGACGGAAACCTTGTCGCGCTGACCGGTCAGCAGTTTCAGCGTCGCATAGGTCAGGAAGCCCAGGGCAATGCCGTTGGCGATGGAGAAGGTCAGCGGCATCATGACCACGGTGACGATCGCCGGGATGGTGTCGGTGTGGTCTTTCCAGTCGATATGCGCCATGCCGCTCATCATCAGCATCGCCACATAAATCAGCGCGCCAGCGGTGGCGTAGGCGGGGATCATCCCAGCCAGCGGGGCGAAGAACATCGCGCAGAGAAACAGCACGCCAACGGTCACGGCTGTCAGGCCGGTACGACCACCGGCAGCAACGCCCGCAGCACTTTCCACGTAGCTGGTTACTGGCGGGCAACCGACAAAGGCACCGACCACGCTGGAAGTACTGTCGGCCTTGAGCGCCTTGGACAGGTTCTGGATCTTGCCGTCTTCATCCACCAGGTTGGCGCGGTGAGCGACGCCCATCAGGGTGCCGGCGGTGTCGAACATGTTGACGAAGAGGAAGGCCAGAATCACGCTGATCATGGCAATGTTGAAGGCGCCGGCGATATCCAGCGCCATCAAGGTCGGTGCCAGGCTGGGTGGCATGGAAACCAGACCGTTGTATTCAACCAGGCCCAGCGCCCAGCCGATAGCGGTGACGCCGAGCATGCTGAACAGGATGGCGCCAAACACGTTGCGATGGCTGAGCACGGCAATCAGCAGAAAGCACACAGCCGCAAGGATTGCACTCGGTTCACCGAATGAGCCCATGGTCAGCAGCGTGGCCGGGCTGTCGACGACAATGCCTGCAGTCTTCAGGCCGATCAGCCCGAGGAACAGGCCCACCCCCGCACCCATGGCAAAGCGCAGGCTCATGGGGATGCTGTTGAGCAGCCACTCGCGGATGCGTGACAGGCTCATGATCATAAACAGCACGCCGGAGATAAACACCGCGCCGAGGGCGATCTGCCAGCTGTAGCCCATCTCGCCGACCACGGTGTAGGTGAAGAAGGCATTCAGGCCCATGCCCGGTGCCAGGCCGACTGGCCAGTTGGCATACAGGCCCATCAGGAAACAGCCGATGGCCGCGCCGATACAGGTGGCGACAAACGCCGCGCCGTGATCGACGCCGGCCGTGGCCATGATGTTGGGGTTGACGAAGATGATGTAAGCCATGGTGACGAACGTCGTCAGGCCCGCCAGCAGCTCGGTTTTGATGGTGGTGCGGTGTTCGGTCAGCTTGAAGAAGCGGTCAAGCAGACCGGGTTTGATCAGGTCTTGCATCTGCGTCGCCGGTTGTTCTTGTTTAGCGCTTTCCACAGGGGTACTCCTCATCTCTTGTTGTGTGCCACCCAGAGCCTGTGCTGCGCACTGCTCGACTCTTGAGGTAGATGGTGTTTTTTGCCTTGCTGGCGTGCTTAGCTGACCTATCGGTCAAGAAATAACGCTGGGGCCGATTATGATGTTGTATACAAAAAAAGCAAATAATGTTTCTTGTTGAAATCTGCTATGTACGCGGTTTTTGCACCTGTGGATTGTTAGCCGCTTTTCTGATGCGTGCCGCAGCCTTCCGTTAGACGGCTGTGCAAGATGCTGCAAGCGCTCTGTTGCGCAGCGTTTCGGCAATACGTGTGGGCAGCATGGCGCTGATGGCGTGATGCACAGGTTTCGTTGCTAAGCAGTTTCTCGAACAAAAAATATGCTGCATATAAGAAATGAATCTGCTTGCTGCGCGCCATGTGACAGCCAGGCGCCCCTGGCAACGCCTGCAGATGCACGTTTGCGCCGTTGTTATAGGCTGGTAACCGTGTACGAACTGATCATATTGTGTACAATGCAAGGGCTTTTTATTTATGACTTTTCACTGCTGTGCGGCTTGCCGGAGGGTGGGTAGCACGCAGTAGAGTTGCATCAGCAACCGCTGAACCTTGATCACGCGAGCCCCAATGAACGAACAATTGCAGCCCCTTAAGAAGCAGACGCGCGAAGGCAAGAGCACTCGCAGCGGGACTCAGGACGATGTCGTTTACGCCCATATCTTCGATGCCATTCTCGAGCAGCGTCTGGCGCCTGGCACCAAGCTCAGTGAAGAGGCGCTCGGTGAGATCTTCGGCGTCAGCCGCACCATTATTCGTCGTGCCCTGTCGCGCCTGGCTCATGAAGGCGTGGTGCTGCTGCGGCCCAATCGTGGCGCGGTAGTGGCCAGCCCAGGTGCAGAAGAAGCCCGGCAAATCTTCTATGTACGCCGGATGATCGAGCGGGCGATTACCGAACTGGCCTGCAAGAACGCCAAGCCGGAACAGATTGCCGTGCTGCGCCAGATGGTGATCGATGAGCGTGACTGTTTTGCCCGTGGTGATCGCGGCATGGGCATTCGCCTGTCCGGTGAATTCCACCTGAAACTGGCTGAAGCGGCCGGTAACCTGACTTTGCTGGGGTTTCTGCGCAGCCTGATTTCGCAGACTTCACTGATCATCGCCCTGTACGAAAGTAACAGCCGCACCCATTGCTCGGATGCCGAGCACGACCAGGTGATCGACGCCATCGAGGCCGGTAATGTCGAGGTGGCGGTGGACCTGATGATGCGCCACATGGACAGCGTTGACGCCAAGCTCAACCTGGATGGCGAAACCGCTTCTGATGACCTGCATGCGGTGTTCTCGCACCTGCTGCCGAGCGGCAAGAAGAAAGCCGCCAGTCGTTAAACAGTGAGAAATACAGAGTGAAAGGCTCTGTACCCGTTAATGGATGTAGGCGCTGGGTGGGCTGGCGTTGAGCGCCGCGAAGCCCAACAGGCGTTGGCATAACTCGTTGGGCTAGACCGCAGCAACCCTTGACCCAGTCAGGGCCTGGATTTTCTATTCAACCCTTCACTGCTGCCACCATTCGTAGGGTGGCAGGCTGGCGCTGAACCGCATAGCGAACTTTCTTTCTCAGTCGTAAAACTGCTCTAGGGTCGCCAGCAGCACTTTGACCTTGGTGATGGATTCCTGGTATTCGGCTTGGCCGTTGGAGTCTGCGACGATGCCACCGCCACCCCAGCAACTGATTTGTCCGTCCTTGGCCAGCAGGCTGCGGATGGCGATTGAGCTGTCCATTTCGCCGCGTACATCCAGGTACAGCAGCGAGCCGCAATACAGCGCGCGGCGGGTCGGCTCCAGCTCGTCGATGATCTGCATGGCGCGGATTTTCGGCGCGCCGGTGATCGAGCCGCCGGGGAAGCTGCCGGCGATCAGGTCCAGGGCATCCTTGTCGGCCGCCAGTTCGCCGGTTACGGCGCTGACCAGGTGATGCACGTTGGGGTAGCTTTCCAATGCGAAAAGCTCCGGCACCCGCACCGAGCCCACTCGGCAGCTACGGCCCAGGTCATTGCGCAGCAGGTCGACAATCATCAGGTTTTCTGCACGGTCCTTGCGGCTAGCGAGCAGGGCGTCGGCTTGCGCCTGATCCTGCTCTGGATCGGCATGCCGTGGACGGGTGCCCTTGATCGGTCGGGTTTCCACCTGGCCTGCGCTGATGCGCAAGAAGCGCTCGGGCGACAGGCTGATAATGGCTCCGCCGTCTGGCAGCGTCTGATACCCCGCGAAGGGCGTCGGACAGGCGGCGCGCAGGGCCTGGTAAGCGGTCCACGGCGAGCCCTGATAGCCTGCGCGAAAGCGCTGGGCAAAGTTCACCTGATAGCAGTCGCCAGCCTGGATATAGGCCTGAATGCGCGCGAAGCACTGTTGGTACTCGGCTTCGCTGATGTCGGACTGAAAGCGCTCTAGCAGCTTAAACGGCTGCGGTGCAGGCGCTGCTGGTGTGGCAAACAGCGCACTGAGGCGTTGGCGTTCGACCGCGTCCAGGCTTGGGTGAAACATCAGCTGGCTGCGTTGCTGCTGGTGATCGGTGATCAGTGCCCAGGGGTAAATGCCGAAGCGCGCGTCGGCCAGACCGAGGTCATCAACGGCCTGAGCCGGCAGCTGCTCCAGCCGGCGGCCGAAGTCGTAACTCAGGTAGCCAATCAGCCCGCCGACGAACGGGAGCGGATTATCGGCCGGCGGCTGGCACGCGCCGAGGTCTGCAAGGCTCTGGCGCAGGCGTTGCAGGAAAGCGTTGGCCGTTTCGTCAGGCGTCGGCGCCAACTCTGCCAATGGCCAGGCGCTGATAAGGTCATAGCGTCCACGCTGCGCCACCGGCCGTCCCGCATCCAGCAGAACGGCGCCGGGTGCATGCATGACGCAGCTAAAATAACGCGAAGGGTCTGCGAGGTAGGGCAGAGCCTGTACAAGACAAGTAGGCATATGACAGGTTCGAGAGGCGCGGATGCCGATTGTAGAACGTCGCCAACATTCATCCTAGAGCTTGCGCGTGGGTTTACTCGGGATGCTGCCGCTCATTAGTATGGAGAGGTTCCCCGGATGTTCGATGCGACTCATAAAACAATAATTACTACGGGATCAAGGCAATGGATGAAGTAACGGATCCTGCCGCTGACAGTCTTTTGCGTGCCAAACGGATGCCGCCCCAGGCCTCCATGGATTACCTGGTCAGGCCACAGCTTGAATCTGCCCTGTGCGCCAACCCCCACGCGCGCGTACTGCTGTTGGCGGCCCCGGCCGGCTTCGGCAAAACCAGTGCGCTGGTCGCCTTGGCACAAGCGCGTGAGCAAAATGGGCAGGCGGTGGCCTGGCTGTCGCTCGGCCCTGGCGACGATGAACCTGCGCGTTTTCTGTTGCAGCTGATCGAAGCGCTTTCCACGCTGTTGCCGGGCTTTGGCGCAGAAGCCCTGGCCTATTTGCAGAACACCATGCGGGTACCGGTTGCCGCCGTGATGGAGAGCCTGCTGGTCGATCTGGCGCGGTTGGAAACTCCGCTGCTGCTGGTGCTGGATGACCTGCACCTGATTCAGGACGCCGAGCTGCTCAGCGCACTCAACCGTCTGATCAAATTTGCCCCCAAAGATTTTACCCTGGCGATCGGCAGCCGCTCGCAGCCGGCGCTGAACCTGGCCACCTTACGCGCCAAGGATCTGCTGGTGGAAATCGGTGAGCAGGAGTTGCGCCTGAGCAAGGTGGAAACCCGCGATTATCTGCAACGGTGCGGTTTGCAGCTGGACGCCGTGGCGTTTTCCGCGCTGTACAGCCAGACCGAAGGCTGGATGGTGGGCGTGCATCTGGCCAGCCTGTGGCTGCGTCATCAGCCCCAGGCGGCTGCGCAGATTGCCGATATGGGCACCGACCAGGCGGCTGTGGGGGCGTACCTGCTGTGCAGCGTGTTCGAGCAGCTGCCGGCCGATAAACAGGAACTGCTGCTGGCGTTGGGTGTGGCGCAGCAACTCAGCGGTGACCTGGCCAACGCCCTGACCGGCCGGCCTGACGGTCAGCAGTTGCTGGAAGAGCTGGAAGCCATGCAGCTGTTCCTCTTGCCGCTAGACCGCGAGCGCCAGTGGTACCGTTTTCATAATCTATTTGCCGAGTTTCTCCGCTGCCGCCTGAAAGAGCGCGACCCGGAGCGTTTCAAGCAGCTGCATTTCAACGCCAGCCTGTGGTTTACCAACCACCATATGCAGAACCTGGCCATCGAGCATGCCTGCCTGGCCGAAGACCCGCAAATGCTCGCCGCCCTGGTCGACGGTTGCGGCCTGGAGCTGATCAACCGAGGTCAGCTCAACCTGATCTACAAATGGCGTCAGCACGTACCGGATGAAATTGCCGAGCGCTTTCCCGTGCTGGTGCTCGCCGATGTCTGGACCCGCGCGGCCGAGCTGGGCCTGGTGGAAGCCAACCGCATGCTCGATGAATTGCTCGAACGCTGGGGCGAGACGAAGGCTAGCGGCCCCTTGAGCGACAAGCTGCTGGCGACCCTGGCAATCAAGGCGGTCATCGCCTTGCAGAAGGACGATTTGCAGACCTGTATCGCCTTGGCGCGGCGGATTGAAGTGCAGCTGGGCCAACACACCGCTTTTCTTGAGGTGGCGATGCTGATCATCGGCGCCTTGGCCAATGTGATGATCGGCCAGCCGGATCAGGCCAAGCGTTTGCTGGCCCTGGCGCAGCAGCGCAATCACTTCCTCGAAGGGCGCTACCTGGATATGCAGTTGGCCAACATCGAGGTGCTGCTGAGCCTGGAGCAGGGGCAGATTCGTCAGGCCGAGTTGCTGTTCGCGCAGTTGCGGGCGCGGGTGATTCCCTGGTTTGCCGACCGCTCACGCGCTTTGGCGCTGCCGACCATCACCGAGGCGCTGATCGCCTACAACCAGGGTCGCCTGGAAGGCATCGAGGAGCGTCTGCGCTGGGCGCTGGCCACGGTTGATGTGATCAACCCGATCGACCTGTATGCCCAGGGCATGCTGTGCATGGCCCATGTACAGCGCATGCAGGACAACCCCAAGGAGGCCTACGCCAGCCTGGTGCTGATGCAGAACCTGGCGGCGCGCAACCAGTCCTGGCGTTTCTATGCCCAGGCGGTGGCCGATGAGGTGGTGCAGATTCTGCAGGAACCTGCGGCGGATCGGCTGAAACGTGCCGAGCAGCGCCTTAAGACCGTGGACTGGCACAAGCTGGCCGAACATTACCAGCACATGCGCTTCAATCCGGTGCTGTGGGTGCGTGGCCTGACCCGTATTCGCCTGCAGCAGGCACGCGGTCATTACAGCGAAGCGCTGCACGAAATCACTCAGCTGCGCGGCCTGCTGCTGGATAACTGGCATGGCCTGCAGCGCTTGCGCCTCGACCTGCTGGCGGCACTGAGTTATCAGCGCCTGGGCTATCAGGAGCGGGCACAAAGCCTGTTGGTGCAATGCTTGATCGGCGCCGAGCGTGAAGGGGTACGCAGCCTGTTTGTCGAGGAGGGCGAAGCCATCCGCCAGTTACTGCAACAGCTGGAAGCCGCCGAGCGTCAGCCGGCGCTGCAGGGCTTTATTCGCGGCTTGCTGGCCATCTGGCCGGGCAATAGCGCGCGGCAATCGCTGGAGGTACTCGAAGAGGGGCTGACTGAGCGCGAGCGTGAGGTGGTCTGCCTGGCGGCTCAGGGCATGTCGAATGATGAGATCGGCCAGCAGCTTTCACTGGCACTGGGTACGGTTAAGTGGCACCTGCACAACATTTACGAAAAGCTCAAGGTGCGTAACCGCACCCAAGCCATCCGCCGCGCCCGCGAACTGAGTCTTCTGGATCAATGAATAGCCAATCGAAGTCCCGTCAGGGCAAGTTGCCGTTACTGCGCACCAAGCTGTTTCCCGCAGAGTCTGCCGGCAGGCCCTTACTGGCCCGTACCGCCTTGCTTGACCGGCTGTTCAAGGCCCGCGAGCAGCGTCTGATTTTACTCAGCGCGCCGGCCGGTTTCGGCAAGAGTACGGTGCTCAGCCAATTCCGCCTGCGTTTGCTGGAGAGCGGCGCGCGGGTGGCCTGGTTATCCTGCGATGAAGCCGATAGTGAACCGCAACGTCTGCTGCATTACCTGATCGCGGCGATCGAGGCGCAGCTGCCGGGCTTTGGTGCGAGCACCGCACGCCTGCTGCGCGATGACCTGAGCGTATCCAATGAAGTGCTGCTGGATGCCTTTATTGGCGATCTGAAGAGGGTCCAGGGCGACCTCTATCTGCTCTTCGATGACTTCCATCGCGTACGGCATGTCGACCTGGGGCCGCTGGTCAGTTACTTCGTCAAACAGGTGCCGGCCAATGTGCGAATGATCGGCAGCACCCGCTACAAGCCGCGCTTTCTCGATGAGCAGTCGGTCATTTCGCCTTGGGCGTTATGGGTCAAGGCCGATGAGTTGCGTCTCACCCGGAGCGAGACCGAAGCCTATTTTTACCAGCTCAAGCAATTGCAGCTGAGCAGCGCCGAGCTGGATCTGCTGCAGCGGCGCACCGAGGGCTGGATTACGGCATTGCACCTGGTGGCGCTGGCACTGGCGCGCCACCCGGAGCGCAGCGCATTCCTGGCTGGGCTGTCCGGCACCGAGCGCAATATCGCCGATTACCTGGCCGAGGATGTGCTGGATCATCTGCCGCAGGATCAGCAACTGTTTCTCAATCAGACCTCGGTGCTCGATGAGTTCAATGCCGAGCTGTGCAATGCCCTGACCGGTCGCACGGATGGCGCGCAGATGCTCAAGCGCCTGCAAACCGCCCAGTTGTTTATCATCGCCCTGGATGAGCAGGGTGAGTGGTTCCGGTATCACCATCTGTTTGCCGAGTTCCTGCAAAGTCGCCTGAGCCGTGCGGGCGATCCGACCCACCTGTTGCACGCCGCCGCCCGCTGGTGTGAAAGCCATGAGCTGACCGATAAATCGGTCAAATATGCCTTGCGCGCCCGTGATTACGCCTTTGCCGCCGAGCTGCTGGAGCGCCAGGGCGCGACATTGATTGCCGGCAATCAGGTCTACGGCATTTTGGCGATCCTCAAGGATGTGCCGTCGGAAGTGATTCGCGAGCACCCGGTGTTCCAGATTTTCTACGCCTGGCAGCTGGCCTTCGAGCAAAAATACGCCGAGGCCGAAGCGCTGATCGAGGAGGTCAGTACGCGCCTGATGCAGGGGCGTGGCAAACCCATGCACTTCGGCTTAGCGGTGTTGCTGGCGGTGGCCCAGGTGCTCAAGGCGTTGGTGCTGTTGTATCAGGACAAGCTGGAAGCGGCCTTGAAAGTGGCGCGTCACTGGCTGGCGCTGGTGCCGGATAACCAACCGATTTTCCGCGCCAGCATGTCCTGCATTCAGGCCGCGGCCTATGCGCTGCTGGGTGAATTCGGTGAGGCGGCCAAATCCATTGCGGTGGCCCGCGATAACCTGCAGCAGGCCGACAGTGAATACCTGTATGCAGTGGTCAGCTTGATTGAGGCCCTGATCTGCAAGGAGATGGGCCAGCCCGAGCGCGGCCGCGTGCTGGCGGAAAGTGCGCGGGCGCGGGTTGAGCAGGTGTTCGGCCGGCACAGCCGGGTCGGTGGGCCGCTGGCGTTGGCCTATGCCGACCTGCTGTATGAGCAGGATCGGCATGCGGCGATTCTTGCCGAGTTGCCGCTGGCCACTACCTGGCGCGATGTAGCCACGCCGATCGAGCTGATCAGCCGCGGCAAACTGGTGATGGCCAGGGCGCGTTTCTTTGCCGGCGAGGGCGAGTCGGCCCTGGCGGAGCTGGATGAATGGCTGGCCGGCTTGCATGGCCCAGGTTATGAGCGCGTCTATGCCCTGGGCATGAGCTGCAAAGTGCAGTTCCTATTGTGGCTGCGCAAGCCCAATGAGGCCGAGCGCACCTGTTTGCAGTTGCAGCGCCATCTGGCGGTACTGCCGCCGGGCCGCTATGCCGATGCGGAAACCGTGCAGGTGTTGTCGGAGGCGCGCCTGGCCCTGTCCGAGCGCCGTGCCGACAAGGCGCAAGCGCTGCTTGAGGCCTGCCTGGCCAAACAGACGGCCGAGCATCAGCGTGATCGGCGCCTGCGCCTTTCCTTGTTACTTTCTGTGGCGTACTGGCGCAAAGGTAACAGCGACAAGGCTTTTGCCTTGCTCAAGAGCACGGTCGAAGACGCCTGGGCCAGCGGTTACCGGCGCATGTTTCTGGATGACGCGCTCTGGCTGCTACCGCTCTGGGATGCCTGGCACAGCGCTGAGCCCAAGCATGCGGGTGCTTGGCAGGGGCTGGCCGAACAGTTGCGTGAACAATGTCGTCGGCTGTCTATCGATTTAGAAACTTTCGATGAAAATCAAGATGTTAGCCATCGAGAGCGGGAGATTTTGCGCTTTGTCGCGGCCGGTTTATCGAACCGCGATATCGCCCAGGCGGTGCATTTGTCAGAGGCCACGATCAAATGGCACCTGCACAACCTGTTCGCCAAGCTGGGCGTGCGCAGCCGTACGCAAGCAGTATTGAAGGGCAAGAGCCTGGGGTTGTTGAGCGAGGCCTGAGCGTTGGCTGGCTGATTTGCCCCAGATGGGCGCTCCATCCCTTGGATGGGCTGGCAGCCAGGGCTTGCACCAGTAGTTTTAGCGTCAGGACGAGAAGCATGCTGCTTCACGACTCCAAGCCTGGCGCGAATAGGGAAGCAGTGTCAGACCTGGTGAGCGGCGCACGCCGCTGTAGCTGAGACGGACAGGAGTCCAGAGCAGCCTGCCGGGGACAACCCATTAGTGAACTGTGGAGACAATAACAATGAAAACCCTCAAGCAACTGGCCCTGGCCACCGCTGTTCTGGCTGTTCCTTTCCTGGCTCAGGCTGAGCTCAAGGCCATGGATGACAGCTCGCTCTCCTCCGTGACCGGTCAGGCTGGTATCAGCATTTCTGGTAGTTTCAACGGCAGTATCGGCAAGATCAGCTACATCGACGATGGCAACAGCCTGAACCTTGAAACTGTTGCCTTCACTGGCTTCAACATCTCTGATAGCGCCCCGGTCATGGTCGACGTAGTGAGCACTGACATCGGTGGTACCCCTACCCAGCAGCTGCAGATCAGCCTGCCGGCCATCACTGGCGAGCTGAGCGTTGGTGCGATCCGTCTCGGTACCGGTGCCAGCATCGGCTCCCTGGCTATCAACGACATGAACATGGCCGGTACCACCGTAAAAGTCTGGGGTCACTGAGTCCGCTTAGTGGTTGCCTGTGATGAAAAGTCTTACCGGCTTCGGCCGGTAGGGCTTTTGTCTTGTCGGAGAGGAGTGCGGTGGGCTGATGATCGAGATTCTGCTGGGCAGCCTGATCGGCGTGTGGGGCTTTACCGAGGCGGTGGATACCAAACCGCCGGCGCCAGGTACCGTGCATATCAATCAGCATCTGTTGCCGAACGGTCCTCTGCGCGAGACGGTGACGCTTGAACCGATGAGCCAGTTGCAGTTTCGCAATGTGATTCGTCAGGCCTATGACTACAGCTGTGGTTCGGCTGCCCTGACTTCGGTACTGGATTATTTCCTCGGCCGTAACCTGCAGGAACGCCAGGTGATGGAAGGCCTGTTGCAGTTTGGCGAGGCCGACAAGATCGTCGAGCGACGCGGTTTTTCCCTGCTCGACATGAAGCGCTTTGTCACGGCACTGGGCTACAAGAGTGGTGGTTTTCGCGCGGCCTTTGCCGATCTCGACGCGCTTGAGCACCCAGCCATCGTGCCGATCGAATATGCCGGCTTCAAACACTTTGTGGTGGTGCGCGATGTTTACAACGAGCATGTGTTTGTCGCGGACCCGGCACTCGGCAATATCAGTTTTACCCGTACGCGCTTTGAGGAAATCTGGGATCAGAACGTGCTGTTCGTGATTTTCCCCAACGGCAATGAACCGCCGAATGCCCTGGCCTTGAGCGAGCAGGATTTGCGCATCATCGATGATCGCACCATCAGCTTGCTGGCATTTCGCGAGTTTCCGCAGATGACCAAGTTCACCGAGAACCAGGCCACAGAGCTGGGTTCCGAGGGCGATATTCGCTATATCCGACGCAAGTAAAACGCCCGGCATAACAATAAATATTTGGGGGCTGCGCCATGAGAGTTGTGCATTGTGTATGGCTGGCCATGCTGGCAGGGGCTGCCAGTTCAGCGGTGTTCGCTGAGCCGGCTTCGGTCGATCAGGCACGTGAAGCCTTGAGCAAGCAGCAAGACGACGCCGACAGCGCCAAGGCGCTGGAGGAAGTCTTTCAGGCCGCAGAAAAAAGCTACACCTTGCTGAAAAAAGGCGAGCGCACCCTGACCTATGGGTTCGACTACTCGCTGCTGCGCGATACGGTTATCGAGACGGTGCGCACCGGTAACGACGTATTCAGTGTGGTGGGCCAGAGCGAGGCACAACACACCTTCACCAACTCGTTCACCTTCGACTACGGCGTGTGGGACAACCTGACCTTCAGCGTGCGTCTGCCCATGATTGCCAAGTACGACACCGAACGTGATCTGAATGCCTACAGCCTGGGGGATATCTCCGCCAGCCTGCGTTGGCAGCCGTGGACCTCGTTGCGCGGCAAGCCGGTGACCACCCTGTACGCCACCCTGGGCCTGCCAACGGGCAACAGCCCCTATGACATCAATACCCAGAGCGACCTGTCTACGGGCAGCGGTTCCTACAGCCTGGGCGTCGGCGCGAATATGTCCTATGTGATCGACCCGGTGGTGTTGTTCGGCTCCGTCGGTTACACCTACAACATGCCCATCAGCGGCATTGGTCAGGTGCGTGGCGGGCGCTTGCTCGAAGAGGTCGACCCCGGCTCGTCATTCTCCCTGAGCATGGGCTTTGCCTATGCGCTGTCTTATGACGTGTCGCTGGCGACCTCTTACCAGATGTCGCATTCGCTAAAGCCGACCTTCACCTTCGCCGACGGCGACGCCGAAGGCCGTGGGCAAACCAGCGCGGTGATGAACTTCTCGCTGGGCTTGCGTACCTCGCCGGAGCGCATCGTCAACGTCAACGCCGGTTTCGGTATGACCGAGGATTCGCCAGATGTGCTGTTGGGCATCTCCATGCCTTTGGATATCAAAGGCCTGAAGGCCCAATAGACGCGAGCGAACCCTCTTATGAACACGCGAATTTCGCTGCTGATGCAGGCGATTTTTTGGGCTGCCTCGCTCTGTTCGGGGCTGGCTCAGGCACAACTGGCGCAGAACCTGACGATCGGCAGCCCCAAGGCCATGGCGCTTGGCAATGCGGTAACGGCCGATTTCACCGGTATCGATGCGGTGCATTACAACCCGGCAGCCTTGAGCAAGCTCAAGGGCCGGCAGACCACGGTCAAGTTCATCACCGGGATGATGGATATTCGCGCCGAGTTTGATGCGCCCGCTGGTTATGGCAGCAATTTTCTCGGCCTGGATAACGACCCGGTGGCCAATTCATCCAGCCGCGCCGGTGCCGCGATGATGTACCTGCCGGGTGTGGGCGGCGCCACCGAGCTGCCGATGCTGTTTGCGCCGCTGGCTGGGCTGTCCATCACCCCGCCAGGCTCCAAGCTGACCTTCGCCACCAATATGTACACGCCACAGGCGCTGGGTTTTGCCCGTGACGATGATGATCCTGGGCGCTATCAGGGCAAGGAACTGGTGATTCAGCGCCTGACCTATTTTTCGCCCTCGCTGGCCTATCAGGTCAACGATGAGCTGTCGCTGGGGCTGTCGATCGGCTTCTCCCACCAGGCCATGGCGCTTAATCAGGATTTCCGCGCGCCGGGCATCCTCACTGGTTTTGTCGGGGTGGCTCAAGACGCCTTATGCCTGGTCGATGACAACCCGTTCGAAATATTCCTGAATATCTGTGGCGGTGAGCTGGGGCCCTTCACCGATATTGCCAATATCGATATCGACATGCAGCAGAGCCTGTCGCCCACCTGGAACGTCGGCTTCCTCTGGGAGCCAAGCGATTGGTTTGCCCTGGGTGCGGTGTATCAGAGCGAGGCCAAAATGCGCTTGAAGGGGCGCTACGTGGTGGATTACTCGGAGAACTGGCAGGGCTTCTGGCAAGGGCTGGACAGCTCGTTTATCGGTGCGGTGTTCAACACCCTGACGCCGGACGGTCTGTTCGATAAGGAGCAGGGCAACGTCTCGTTGAACATGACCTATCCGGCGCACTTTGCCAGCGGCATCAAGCTCAAACCGCATGAGCGCTGGCAGATCAACCTGGATGTGAAGTGGACCGACTACGCGGCCTGGGACCAGTTTGAGCTGGAGTTCGACCGTCAGCTGGATATTCTGACCATCGCCAGCCTGTTCTCCCCGGAGAACGCCACGTCCACCAGCATCATTCTGGAGCGTGGTTATGAGTCGGTGTGGAGTTGGGCGGTCGGTGTCGAGTACCAGGTCAATGATCGCCTGAGTTTGCGCATGGGCTATGAGCCTCGGCCTTCGGCGATTCCCGGCAACAAGGCCGATGTGCTGGCGCCCTTGGGCGATGCCAAGCTCTATGGCCTGGGGCTGGGTTATCAATGGGATAAGGACACGGTGATCGACCTGGGCTTCAACTACCTGGTCAGTAAACAAGATATCCCGGCGCGCTCGAGCTGCAATATCAACTGCTCATCCATCGACAGCATGGTGTACAACCCCTATGCCGACCTGGATGTTAAAACCAGCGTCAAAGCCTATGTGCTGGCGTTGACCTACCGCACCACGTTCTAGAGGGTTGTCATGCGCATTGTGCTGATGCTGATAGGGTTTTGGGCAGCGACGCAGGCCAGCGCCAGCGGCCGTTACCTGACCTGGGTGGATGACCAGGGGCGGGTGCACAACAGCTTTGTCGACAACCGCTATATGGCCCATCAGCGCACGGCCGCCGGCAATATCCAGCGCAGTGATCAGGCGCGCTTGCATGAGGGTGACGCAGCCGCCTGGCCTGGCAGCAAGCGCAGCGCTGAGAGCAAACGGCGCTATTTCACCTGGGTGGATGCCAGCGGCAATCTGCAGAACAGCTTCTATGCCGGCCAGCAGGTGCAAGCCGGCGGCAATCAGATTCTTCTGGGGACGGGGGAGCGCGCCAGCACCTATATCAGCTCGGACGTATTGGAAGGGCGCGATTTTGCCCGTGATGAGCAGGATGGCCGTTACTTCACCTGGGTCGATGAGCAGGGGCGCATGCGTAACTCCACGGTGCCGCCCAAAGGGGCTAAGCCGCCGGCACCCGCCCTGCACAATGTAGCGCTGACTCAGGGGCGTGAAGTGACCTTCGATGCCAAACCGCAGGCCTTGCCTGGGCTGGATGGCCAGCCCACTGCCGCGCTGCAAGCCTTATTGGCCGGCACCGAGGCAAAGAGCCAAGGGCGCTATCAGGCGTTGCTCGAGCGTTGCTGCGGGCAATTGAATGAGGAGGATTTCACCCCTCTCAGCGCCGATGAGCCGCGTTATGAAGAGCTGAACCGCTTTTCCCCTAGCCTGGATTTCCCCATGGGCAAGAGCTATTACGCTGCCCTGAAGCTGCCACGCTCGCAGTACGACTTCGGTCTGCGCATTCGTAGCTTCGCCAACAGGCAGGTGGCTTATCCGTCTTTGTTGTTCCTGGATAAAGCCAAGCAGCCAACGCGTCTGGTCAGTGATGCGGTGTACCAGCTGCACGCGGAAACCTGGTACCGCTATGCCTTTATCGAAGGCACTGTCCCCGTCCGAGCCGCCGCGGGCGAGCACTATGTGCTGCTGTTAACCACAGATGAAGATCGCAGCCTGCAAACCCTGGACAACAAACCCTTCAAGCGCCCTTTGCAGGCGCTGGCAGTCGACCAAGCCGGCATGCAGACCCATGCTCATAGCGATGAGGGCGCGTTCGAACTGGCCATTGTGCGCTAGCGACTTCAGAGGGAGGGTTGACGCGAACTGGGGCATAGGCCGCACGGCGACAAAACAGCCAGCCAGAAAACCATCGGCTATCAGTCTTGTAAAAATCGGCGGTGAACATAGATTTTCCTGGCGCGGCGCGCCTAGGCGCTACTTTTAAGTAGTACTCACCCAAGAGAGATTGATTGCTAATGAAAAAAACACTTTTACCCTTGGCATTGGCCGCTCTGGTTGGTGTCGCCGACGCTGCCGTGGTGGTCAAGCCGGTGCCTTATGAGATCGACGGCGAAGCCTTCGAGGGCCTGCTGATCTATGACGATGCGGTCACTACGCCGCGTCCGGGCCTGCTGATGGTGCCCAACTGGCTGGGCGTTACCGAAGATTCGGCGAAAAAGGCCGCGCGTGCCGCCGGTGACAAGTACGTGGTGTTTATGGCGGATATGTACGGCAAGGCGGTGCGTCCGAGCAATGCCGATGAGGCCAAGGCCGCTGCGACTTTGCTACGCAGTGACCGACCGCTGATGCGCAAGCGGGCGCAAGCCGCGGTGGCGGTGCTCAAGGCACAAACTGCGCAGGTGGCGCTGGATGTCAGCAAGCTGGGGGCGATTGGTTTCTGCTTCGGCGGCGGTGCGGTGCTGGAACTGGCGCGCTCCGGGGCCGAGCTGAAAGGCTTTGTCTCGTTCCACGGTAACCTGGATACGCCTAATCCAAATGATGCGCAGAATATCAAGGCGCCGGTCCTGGTGCTGCATGGCGCGGACGACCCGGCGGTGCCGCAGGCGCAGGTCGATGGCTTTATTGCGGAAATGAAAGCCGCCAAGGCCGATTGGCAATTGGTCAGCTACGGCGGTGCGGTGCATTCCTTCACCAGCCCGGTGGCCAATGTGCCGGGGCGCAATGAGTACCACCCGGTGGTCGCCGCGCGCGCCTTCAAGGCCATGGATGATCTGTTTGCGGAAACCTTCGCCAAGTAAGGTGTGAGCGGGAAGGCCGGGCGGCCTTCCCGCATTCTTGTTTACATCTCAGGCAACACGGCGATATCGATGATATTGCCCGGCAGACCTGCAACCTCACCCAGAGTGGTCGGCTTACCCGTGGCCAGATCCAGGGTGTGCAGCGTGGTGCCGGTGAGCAGGTAGGCGGTGTTGCCACCCTTGCCGTCGCTGGCGATATCCAGAGCCGCACTCTGCAAACCATCAACGATCTTGCCCACGGCTTGCTGAATGCCATCGTTCGGCGGGTTTTGCAGCATCAGGCTGCTGCTGGCCAGGTCGACGTTATACAGCGCGGTGGCCTGGGTGCCGGCATAGGCGTTGTTGTAGGCACCGGCTACCACTTGAGCGCTTTTACCGGCGTAGGGGCCTTCTGCGGCGTAGGCCACGCTGCCATCGACGACCACTTCACCATTTTCGACATTGACCCGGAAGCTGGTGCCGTCAGCGGCCAGCATGCGCAGTTTATCGGCCACCGGATTGAAATCGACCACGGCCTGACCGCTGCCCGGCAGCTGCTGGTTCAGGCTGGCGACCTGGCTGGCGGCACCAGTAGCCAGGTCTAGGGTGTAGAGCTGATGGTCGCTGCCCAGCCCATAGAGCATGCCGTTGGCCGGGCGCACATCGATGCCGCGCAGTGGGCTTGGGCTGCTCGCGGGCATGCTTGCGGTGATTTTCTGGCTGGCGCTGTCGACTTTGAACAGCTGACCGTCGGCGCCTAGGGCCAGCAGGGTCGCCGCGCTGGCAGTGCCGGCGGCGAGGCTGAGGGTGGCAGTGGCAACGGCAGTGGTCAGCAGGGTATTGAGGCTGTTCATATGCGTTCTCTCGTCTGTGGTTATCCAGCATCGATGCAAGGCCGGCTTAGGCCCGCCTTGCAGGTGCCTCGATGAAACACCTGATAGCTATACCCACGAGAGCGCGCTTGGATGTCGCCGCCGGAAAATAAATTCGGCGGCGTGCTTAAACCCCATCAGTTGGCCGAGGCCATCACCGCGCGGCCGATATACAGCACCTTGCCGGTAGGACGATCCTTGGGCGAGCCGCCGGCCGGTTCCAGGGTCAGCTCGAACAGCTGGCCGGGTTGTACTGCACCAATCTGCTCGGCGGACAGCTGCAGCGGTTTCCCCGGTTCGACCAGGCCCAAAGAGCGCGGGCCGATGGCCGGGTCGATCAGTGTCCAGAACTGCACGGAACGGTCGGCCGGGATCTGATCGTCCAGCAGCGGTTGCAGGCGCAGGCTGCCATTGCCATCCACATGCACCACCCAGCCGGGTTTGGCGGCTTCACCAGGGGCTTGCAGCACCACGGTGTAGCTGCTCGCGGCAGTCTCAGTGCGCCATAGATCAGGCAGCACGGCGACGATTAGGGCCATGGCCAGGGCGGCGCTGGTGAGGCGCCAGGTGGTCAGGCTCTGCCACCAGGCCCGCCAGGCATTCACACGACTGACCGCTGGCGTCAGGCCGAGGCTGTCCTGCAGGCGTTGCCACAGCTGCGCGGAGGGTGTCTGCGGTGGCAGTTGATCGCTCAGTTCGAGAAAGTGCTGTTGCCACTGCAGGGCCATTTGCGCGGCTTCGTCATCCTGCTCGATCAGCTCGCGCACCTCAGCGGCTTCGGCCTCATCGAGCAGGCCCAGGACGTATTCGCCGATCAAGGCGCGGCGTTCGGCAGGTTGCTGCGGAATCATGCGTGCAAACACTCCTGCAGTGCGCGCAAACCGGCGCGGATGCGGCCCTTGATGGTGCCCAACGGGGTGGTCAGGCGGTTGGCGATCTGTTCATGGGTCAGGCCACGGTAGAAGGCCAGCAGGATCGGGTGACGGCGGTTGCGTTCGATACTTTGCAGGCAGCGGCGCAGTTGCTGCTGTTCGCCTTGCTGCTCGAGCAGCTCGGCGGCCTGCGGGCTGTCGTCGGCGGCGCGTTCGATAAAGTCGTCATCCAGTTCCACTGTGCGGCCACGGCTGCGCAGCTGGTTTAGTGCACGGTAGCGCAGGATGCTGTAGAGCCAGGCGCGGCCGCTGCCCAGTGTTCGCTGAAAACGCTGGGCATTGCGCCAGACTTGCACAAAGGCATCGTGCACACAGTCCTCGGCCTGATCACGGCGGCCGAGCAGGGTGATGGCCAACCCGAGCATCTGTGCGGCCTCCTGTTGGTAGAGCGCCTGGAATGCGCGTTCGTCCTGCCGGGCGCAGGCTTCCAGATGGCTTTCGTAATCAAACAGCGGCTGCGCCATGCACAGGCTTCCTGAGTGTGTGAGCGTGCCAAGGGTTATACCCGAGCACCCGTTGTTTGGATGTCTCGGGAGTGCAACAAATTTTCTCCGTCAGCGTGGCAGTTCGATTCGCGCGGTCTCACCGGGGACGGCCGGCCAGTTCTGCGCGGCCCAGCGCTGACGCGCCTGATCGATCAGCGCCGGGTCGCTGGCAACGAAGTTCCAGTTGATCCGCCGTGGGCCGATCGGTGCGCCACCGATCAGTACCAGGTGGCTCTCGCCGCAGGCGCTGAGGGTAAAGGTCTCACCTTCAGGCAGTACCAGCAGGCCGCGCAATGGCAGTGGCTGATCGTCCAATGTGGCTTCGCCGTCAATCAGGTACAGCGCGCGTTCGGCATGCTCGGCGGGAATTTGCAGTGCGCTGCCGACGGCCAGTTTGATCTCGGCATAAACCGTTGGCGACAGCACCGGCACCGGTGATTGCAGGCAAAAACCTGTGCCGGCAATCAGGCAGATGTCCACGCCCATGCTGGCGCTGCGCGGCAGGCTGCTGGCGGGGTGATGGCTGTAGCTCGGTTCGCCTTGTTCTGCTGCTGCGGGCATGGCCAACCACACTTGCAAGCCATGCATACGCGAGCCGCGCTGTTGCAGGGCTGACGGGGTGCGTTCGACATGCGCCACGGCTTTACCCGCGGTCATCCAGCTGACTTCGCCGGGGCCGACCAGTTGATCGGAGCCGAGGCTGTCCTTGTGCTGCAGTTGCCCCTCGAACAGGTAGGTGAGGGTGGACAGGCCGATATGCGGGTGCTGGTTGATGTTCATGCCGCTACCGGCCGGGTAGGTGTTTTCCAGAATATGGTCGAAGAACACGAAGGGGCCGACGCTGCGGCATTTGGCTGAGGGCAGGGGGCGCAGGATGGGCTGCCCGGCGATGTCTTCCTGGCGCGGCTGGATCAGTAGGAAATCGCTCATCAGGCGCCCTCGCTCAACTGGGTGCTGACCGCGACCGTGCTGCTGGTCATCAGTTTGTGGATCGGGCATTTATCCGCCACGCGCAGCAATTGCTGGCGTTGCGCGTCATCCAGCGCGCCATGCAGGGTCAGTTCGACATCCAGGCGGTAGATGCCTTGACGCTCCTGGCTGTCATCACGGCTGAGCTGTACGTCGAGGCCTTCCAGCGGTAAACCGCGTTGCTTGGCATACAGCGCCAGGGTCAGCGCCTTGCACGCGCCCAGCGCGGCGTCGAAAAGATCATGGGGTTCAGGTGCTGAACCTGCGCCGCCCAGCTCCAGCGAGACGTCGCTGTGCAGGGTGTGCGGGCCGATGCTGATGCGCTGCAGCAGGCCCTTCTCGTTGCTGATGCTGATCATGTGAACTCCTTGGGCTGAATCCCGAGTGCTTGGTGGGCAATGGCGGTGCAGGTGGTACATCGCGACTGTGCGATTTGATCATGCGGCAAGCTGTGCCGGGTGTCCTGGCGCAAAGTATCGCCTTGCTTCTACCGTAGCGGCTAGATGCAGACGGTAGGCCTAATCCGGTCTGGGTGAAACTGCTTAACCTGTACCCCGCACGCTTAATGCACGGCTGCGCTGTGGAATGCTCGGCATAACCGGCTTTAAGGCGTTTTGCGGCGCCTGCTAGAGGCTGTCGCTGATCGCGTGGTGTGCGAAACGTCTTCGTCACGTGCCGGCTAAGCAAGGCTGTCATTGCTCTGTCACAAGGGTGTCATAGGCTCGCGCCATCTAAAAAAGGAGCGCGATATGCAATACACCCGTGTTAGTGGCCTGGCTGCACTTGTGTTGGTCAGTGGCCTGGTCCAAGCCGAAGTGCGCGTTGCAGGGCCGGTTGAGTACGGCGTCTTCGCCAGTAACTACCCGGAATTTCAGGAAGGCGAGCGGGTGCTGACCCGCAGCAACCAGCAGATCGAGCAAGGCGAGGTGATTCCCGCCAAGCTCGGCACCAAATTCGGCCTGCGCTACAGCCTGGCCGGCAAGGTGGCCGACGACTCGCCACTGACCTTGCTATACCTCACTCCCGGGGTGGTCACCCCGCAGGGCACGCGCCATGACAAGTTCGTGGTGACGCAAAAGCTGGTCCCTGGCGCGCCGCAGGATGTGATGGCCTTCGAGTTCACCGAAGTACATGAAGTGGTGCCCGGTGAGTGGCACTTTATGGTGTTCCAAGATGACCGCAAGTTGCTGGAGCAGCGGTTTATCGTGCGCTGAGGTTGCTTGAAATCGCCATAGGGCTCAGTTAATTGCGTCGCTGAGCGCTTTTGCAGGTACGTATTTGACGACCTTCTTGGCCGCAATCTGCAGGGTTTGCCCGGTCTGAGGGTTTCGACCGGTGCGGGCAGGGCGTTCGCTCACTTTGAGTTTGCCAATGCCAGGTAGCGTAATTTCATCGCCATTTTCCAGGGCGTCGCTGACAATTTCACTCAGCTGTTCGAGTGCTGCGCGTACGGTACTTTTGGGGGTGTCGATGGCTTCTGCAATATCGCTGATCAGTTGGTCTTTGGTCATCGCCATGCTGCTGCTCCTTGGGTCGGTTTGGGGTTCGCTGAGGTTAGATTGCCAGTGTGCCATAAGCTGTTGAGATGACGCGCCAGGAGAGTGGGGCGCAAGTGGTGGCTGCCATGATTAACTCGCTTCACCAGTCAGCGGCTATCTGAGTTGTCGCATGCTTTGAGCGAACTGGTTGGCCGGTTTCACCTGTAGTCGGCGTTTCGATGGGCTAAGTGTTTGAAACGGTTGTAACTTCGCTTCAAGCCGGTACAATGGCGCGGCTCGCTTTCGGCGAGCTGCGTTATGGTGGCCCTGCCGGTCCCCTCGCAACGATCAGCCGTGAACCCGGTCAGGCCTGGAAGGGAGCAGCCGCAGCGGTGACATTGTGTGCCGAGGTGTGGCTGGTGGGGTTGCCTCCAATCTAAAGCCCGTTATTTATCAGCGGGTTTCCAGTCAAAAAATCTCCAAGTGTGACAGCGTTCCGGTACACCTAAGTGGTGCACTGTGCTGACTAATCCTGCCTTGTTAATTTTTCTCACACTATCGTCGCCACTCAGCTGGCGGTGTCATCGGTGAGTCGCTACTCGCAATCGCTCTGGTGCATATACCTGCTATCTGGCGGCAATGCCGGCATCGCTGCAACCTGAATGCGCTGAAGCCGCGTGGAAAACTTTCCAGGCAACGGCGTGCAAAAGTTGCCGGTTGCTCAGCTGTGTTGGCGCTGATGGACTATTGCCCCTGCCGATTGAATGTTGACCCAGGGCGGAGTGCTGATCCTCGAACGCCTGCTTCAGGTCAATAGCGTCGAAGGCAACCAAGTGCCGCTGCCATGGGGCTGCTGGCCAGCGTCGGCCTTTTGGCCCTCCTTGTCCCGGCGCACGCGGTTTATGGCGTACGTTCAGTCTCACCCCTCCTGTGCCCGATAAGCCCCCGGCGTTAACCCCGTCCATTTTTTAAACGCCCGATGAAACGCCGAAGGCTCGGAAAAGCCCAGTTGCTCGGCTATATCCTGAATCGCCAGCTCATCACGGCCCAGGTGGTAGATGGCCAAATCCCGGCGCAGGTGATCTTTCAGCTCCTGAAAACTCGAGCCTTCTTCACGTAAATGCCGGCGCAGGGTTTGCGGGCTCATATGCAGTTGCTGGGCCACCGCATCCAGGTCCGGCCAGTTGCTGCAATCACGCCCGAGCAGGCGGCGGATCTGGCTGATCAGGCTGTCGCCGCCATCCGGGCGCGCCAGCAGGTCGGCGGGGGAGTGCTGGAGGAATTGTTTGAGCGTGCGTTCATCCTGCAGCAGCGGCATGGCCAGGTAGCGCGCGTGGAACAGCAGGCTGGTACGTCCGGCCGAGAAGCGCCGGGTGCAGGGGAACAGCAGCTCGTATTCGCCGGCGTGGGCCGGTTGGCTGTAGGTGAAGGTGGCTTCTTCCAGGCGGATGCGCTGGCCGATCAGCCAGCTGCCGAGGCGATGCCAGATCACCAGCAGGCTCTCCAGCAGAAAGTGATCGGGGTCCCACAGGGTCGAGTCGTCCACGCTCAGCCGCGCCCAGTCGCCTTCGCGCTGGATGCTGATGGCCGGGGCTTCGGGGAACAGGCTGTAGAACAGCGCGCCACGCCCCAGGGCTTTTTCCAGGGAATGGCAGTGGATGATCGCGTAACACATCATGGCGAAGGTGCCGCGCTTGCTGCGCAGGCGGCCGAAGCCCAGGTATTCGTCGTCCAGACTTTCCCACAGCAGTTGCACCAGGCGGGCGAACTGTTCCGGGGCGACCCGCGCGCGGGGCTCGTCGAGCAGCGCCGCGTGGATGCCCAGTTGGCGCAGCAGCGCTGTGCAGTCGTGGCCCTGGCGTTCGGCGCCGCGTAAGGCGGCGCGGACAAAGTGGCTGGCGATGGTGCGTTCGCGCATGACGGTTCCTAGTGGGTTAGCAGGCTGTTGAAAAATGTTGGCGAGGCAGGCAAGACAAGGCAAAAACGGCCGCTACGTAGCGAAGCGGAGTAACAGCCGCAGGCTGGCCCGCAGGGCGAACGCAGTGAGTCAAAAGCGGAGTTTACGTGCTGTAAATGAGCATTTGATTCGCTTCGCTCCCCCCTATGG
>NZ_JBAQLP010000087.1:0-5929 GCF_049301935.1 Pseudomonas sp.
AGCAAGCCTCGCTGCTGGCCAAGTCGCTCAAATTGCGCCTGGAAGGCAAACCGCTGCCGGTGTTCCGCTATCAGGACTACGGCTCGCTGATTTCGCTGTCGCGTTTTTCCGCTGTGGGTAACTTGATGGGCAACCTCACGGGCAGCGTGATGCTGGAGGGCTGGTTGGCGCGGATGTTTTACGTGTCGCTGTACCGCATGCACCAGGTCGCCCTGTACGGCATGACCCGCACCCTGCTAATGATGCTGGGCGATCGCATCGGCCGCAGCACCGAACCACGCCTGAAACTGCACTGACCCCCGCGCGGGCAAGGCCACTCCTTGCCCGCCGGCAGTACATAAAGAAGGTATTCACGCTGGCGTTAAATCGCAGACAATAAAAAACCCGCACTAGGCGGGTTTTTTACTTTCAAGCGTGCTTGAAATGGTGGGTCGTGTGGGATTCGAACCTACGACCAATTGGTTAAAAGCCAACTGCTCTACCAACTGAGCTAACGACCCAAAAATGGTCGGGGTAGGGGGATTCGAACTCCCGACATCCTGCTCCCAAAGCAGGCGCGCTACCGGACTGCGCTATACCCCGATGAAAGATTGGCTCCGCGACCAGGACTCGAACCTGGGACCCAATGATTAACAGTCATTTGCTCTACCGACTGAGCTATCGCGGAACTACTTGCTTCCTTTCTCAGAAACCGGAGCCGGTTGTTAAATCGTTTCCCGTATCTGAGGCGCGCCATTTTACGGTTTCGCGCTCACCTGTCAACCCCTTAAATTGCTTTTAGTACAATGATTTGCAGCTGCGTGAGCGGCTGCTATATCTTGCCTATGCCTGTATTCATTGCAGGATGCATCAGCCGTAAGGCTCCAGCCAGGAAAGTCCATGAGTAATCAGGGCATACCGCCAAAATCCAACAGCTCAGTGCACACCCTTGCCAGCCGGGGCATTCAACCGCGCTTCGGTGAGCTGGTGCAAAGCTGTCGAAAACTGGTGATGAATCGTCTGGCCGATCACCTGACCGGGGTCTTTGCTCAGGTCGACGACAGCCTGTTTGAGTGCGCCGAAAAAGCCGAGAACAATCAGGTGCAAACCCTGTTCTTCGACAACATGCGGGAAGTTCGCAAACAGCGCCCCCAGATAGAACGCCGCTACCACCAGCAGATCGCGCAGAATTTCTCCGATTTCCTCGACGGCAAACTCAAGCCGCCGCCCAGCCCCAGCGAGCTGGATGCCGAGCACATGGCCCTGGTGCAGGACGAGGATTATGAAGAAAGCCTGCAAGTGATCAATATGGTCAGCCGGGTCAAGGCACGTTGCGCGCAGCCGCTGTTTGCCCTGGAGCAACGCCTGGCGCTGCTGAATAACGGCCAGAAGCTCGGTGAGGACACCAACCCCTTCGGCCCGCAGATGATTGCCCAGGCCTTCCGTGACGCCCTGACCCCCTGCCCGTTTCCGCTGCGGATAAAGCTCATCCTCTATACGCTGTTTGATACCCACGTCATGCAGGGCCTGGACAGCATCTATGCCGCACTGAATCAGCGCCTGATCGATGCTGGCGTGCTGCCTAACCTGAAGTACACCGCGCAGCGCAACAATCCAGCACCAGCACGCCCCAACACCACACCCGCCGCACCAGCCGAACAAGCGGCCGAGAACAGCACCAGCAGCGGCACTGCAGCCGTTACGCAGCCACAAGGACAACCCTCCAACACCAGCAGCACCGACCTCAGCGGCCCGCCGCCGAGCGACCCACTGGAACTGCTGGGCAGCCTGGCGACCTTGCTGGGCGAACACCGCCAGCGCGACATTGACGCCCCACTGCTTGGCGGCACTCGCAGCATTGCCAGCTTCACCCCGCGCAAGGCGACCAGCACCTACAGCGCCTCGGCCCTGCTGAATGCCCTCAACCGCATGCAGCAACAATCGGCCAACGAGCTGTCACAACGCCTCAGTCGCCCGCAGCAGGTGGAAGGCCTCAAGGCGGATCTACAACAACAGCTGGAAGCGCACAGCGAGCTGCCCGGCCAACAGAAAGTTTCTGATCAGGAAGCCGACGTGATCGACCTGGTCGGCATGCTCTTCGACTTTATCCTCGACGACAACAACCTGCCCGACAGCTGCAAGACCACCCTGTCTCACCTGCACACGCCCTACCTTAAAGTGGCGCTACAGGACAAAGCCCTGTTTACCCAGCACCACCACCCCGCCCGCCGCCTGCTCAATGCCATGGCCCAGGCCGGCGTGCTGTATGGCAGCGAAGGCAATGAACGCGGCCTGCTGGCCAAGATGCAATGGGTGGTCGAGCGGGTCATTCATGATTTCTTCGGCGACCTGCAACTGTTCGAGAACCTATTGGAGGAGTTCAACGAGTTCGTCGCCACCCTTAGGCACAAGGTCGAACTGCGCGAACGCCGTGCAGTGGAAGCCGCCAAAGGTCGTGAAAAACTGCTCGGCGCGCGCCAGCACGCAGTCAACGTAATCGCCAGCAGCCTGAACAATCGTCAGCCGCCGACCATCATCCGCAACTTCCTCGAACTGACCTGGGCCGACGTGTTGGTATTTGTGCTGCTGCGCAATGGCGATCAGAGCCCTGAATGGCAACGCGCCTGTGAAGCAGCCGAGCAACTGGCCTGGAGCGGCACCCTGCTTGACGACGCAGGCCGTGAACGCCTGCAGAAACTGCGCGTACCGTTGCTTGAAGACCTGCGCAAAGGGTTACTGCTGCTCGGCGGCTACCACGAGGACGGTATCCGCCGTCTGCTGCAGGACCTGGTGGCCTGCCAGCACGCCGTACAGGCCAAACAGCCGCAGGTGGCTGCCCAGCTTAAACCTAGCCTGCCAGAGAGCCCCTTGGGCGCCATGCTCGGTGAAGACGCGGCACTGCCCCTGACACCGAGTGGGTCGACGCTCTCGCCACGCGCCCAGGCGCTGGCCAAGGAACTGGGGCATATCGAGTTCGGCACCTGGTTCGAGTTCGTCAATGGCGAACAGGTGCGCACGCTCAAGCTGTCCTGGTTCAGCCCGACGACCCACAACTATATGTTCGTCGATCAGAGCGGCCAGCGCGTAGCCATCAAGCCGCTCACCCAACTGGCCAGCGAAATGGAACAAGGACTGGCGCGCCTCGTCCCGCCTGAACGAGGTGCACCGTTGGTAGACCGCGCCCTGACCGCTATTTACCGCGTACTCCAGCGTTTTACTGGGCGCACGGCCGAGCCCCAAGAATAAGGACCCCCTATGGATGACGAACGTCGCCTGCACAACCGGCATAACGCCGACGTGCAGCTGGAAGTCTTCGACTTGCACACTGGGCAACGCCTGGGCCGCGTGGTCGACCTGTCCGCCGATGGTTTTATGCTGTTCAGCGACACCCCATTGACCGCCGACGAGCTGGTGGAGTGCCGCCTGGTCAGCGAACAGGTGATTGAAGGCGTCTGCGAAATCACCCTGGGCGCTGACTGCCTGTGGAGCCGCCCTGGCGCGGACGGCCAACACTGCTGGGCCGGCTTTCATATCATTGACCTGGCCGAAGACCAAGCTGCTGCACTGGAAATCCTGCTCAAGCACCTGTAACCGCGCAATAAAAACACCCCGGTCAGCGCCAACTGAACCGGGGTGTTTTTATTGGCTATGTACCCATTATGTGTTGCAGGCCGATTTTGTAGGGTGGGTTAGCGGCGCAGGAGGGGTGCTTATGGGGGGCACCAGGCCATTCGAGCGCCGCGTAACCCACCATTGCGGTTTCCCGGTAGACCACCATGGCGGGTTACGGCGCGTTGAGAGTCGATGGTGTTTGCTTGCTCCCGGCTCGCGCCTAACCCACCCTACGTATTACCGCGCTTCACGCACTGTAAAACTGTTCGAGACGAGTCAACACATAACAGGTGCATAGCCTTTTTTATTGGCGTCCCAATTAAGTGTCGCCAACAATGCTGGAGGGTTCTGCGAAACCGTAGGAGCGGCCTTGGCCGCGATGCCTCTCTATTGCCTTAGATTCGCGGGCAAGCCCGCTCCTACAAGGGCCAAGCATGTCGGCAACAGCCAACCAAGACACAACTTTTACCTTGCGACCTTGATCTAGCCGACAGCACTTAGCCAAAGACGATGTCATCGCCCTCAACCCTGCCCGTCACGCTGCTACCGGGGGCGAACTTGCCGGCCAGTATCAGCTGCGCCAGGGGGTTCTCGATCCAGCGCTGTACCGCACGCTTGAGCGGGCGCGCACCGTAGACCGGGTCGTAACCGACGGCGATCAGCTTATCCAGAGCCTCGTCGGACAACTCCAGGCTCAACTCGCGCTCGGCCAGGCGCTGACGCAAACGGCCCAGCTGGATCTGCGCAATACCGGCAATCTGCTCGCGAGCCAGCGGCTCGAAGATCACCACCTCATCGATGCGGTTGATAAATTCCGGACGGAAGTGTGTACCGACCGCATCCATCACCGCCGCCCGCTGCGCCTCGCGATCACCCACCAGTTCCTGAATCTGCGTGGAACCTAGGTTGGAGGTCATCACGATTACGGTGTTTTTGAAGTCCACGGTACGCCCATGGCTGTCGGTCAGGCGGCCATCTTCGAGCACCTGCAACAGCACGTTGAATACATCCGGGTGGGCCTTCTCCACCTCATCCAGGAGGATCACCGAATAGGGTTTGCGGCGTACCGCCTCGGTCAAATAACCACCCTCCTCGTAGCCAACATAGCCGGGCGGTGCGCCGATCAGCCGCGCCACCGAGTGCTTCTCCATAAATTCGGACATATCGATGCGCACCAGCGCCTCTTCGGTATCGAAGAGGAACTCGGCCAGCGCCTTGCACAGCTCGGTCTTGCCGACCCCGGTTGGGCCGAGGAAGAGGAACGAGCCGCTCGGCCGATTTGGATCCGACAACCCAGCGCGGGAACGCCGCACCGCATTGGCCACCGCCACCACGGCTTCGTTCTGACCGATCACCCGCTGATGCAGCAGGCCTTCCATTTTCAGCAGTTTGTCGCGCTCGCCTTCGAGCATCTTGCTCACCGGAATACCGGTCCATTTCGACACCACCTCGGCAATCTCTTCCTCGGTGACCTTGCTACGCAGCAGCTGGTTCTCGCTCTTGCCGTGCTGATCGACCATCTGCAGGCTGCGCTCCAGGTCCGGAATAATCCCGTACTGCAACTCGGCCATGCGCTGCAGGTCGGACTTGCGCCGCGCCGCTTCCAGTTCCTGGCGGGCCTGTTCGATCTTCTGCTGAATCTGCGCCGAGCCTTGCACCTCGGCCTTTTCCGACTTCCAGATATCTTCCAGGTCGGCGTACTCGCGTTCGAGCCGGGCGATATCCTCGTTGAGCTTGGCCAGACGCTTGATCGCCGCCTCGTCGTCTTCTTTCTTCAGCGCCTGGGCCTCGACCTTGAGCTGGATCAGGCGGCGCTCCAGGCGATCGAGCACCTCCGGCTTGGAGTCGATTTCCATGCGGATACGGCTGGCCGCCTCGTCGATCAGGTCGATGGCCTTGTCCGGCAGCTGGCGGTCGGTGATATAGCGGTGCGACAGCTTGGCCGCGGCGATGATCGCACCGTCGGTGATGGCCACCTTGTGGTGCACCTCGTAGCGCTCCTTGAGGCCGCGGAGGATGGCGATGGTGTCTTCCTCGCTAGGCTCATCCACCAGCACTTTCTGGAAGCGCCGCTCCAATGCGGCATCTTTCTCGATGTACTGGCGGTATTCGTTGAGCGTGGTCGCGCCTACGCAATGCAGCTCACCGCGCGCCAGCGATGGTTTGAGCATATTGCCGGCATCCATCGAGCCTTCACCCTTGCCGGCGCCAACCATGGTGTGCAGCTCGTCGATAAACAGGATGATCCGCCCTTCCTGCTTGCTCAGCTCATTGAGCACCGCCTTCAGGCGCTCCTCGAACTCGCCGCGGAACTTGGCCCCGGCAATCAGCGCACCCA
>NZ_JBAQLP010000088.1:0-18295 GCF_049301935.1 Pseudomonas sp.
GGCTGCGCCGCCTGCATCGATGCCTGCGACAGCATCATGGACAAGATGAACTACCCGAAAGGGCTGATCAGCTACACCACCGAGCACAACCTGTCCGGGCAAAAAACCCACCTGGCGCGCCCGCGTCTGATCGGTTACGCCGTGGCCCTGCTGGCGATGTTCGGCGTGTTCGCCTGGGCCATCGCCGACCGCTCGCTGGTGGAGCTGGACGTACTGAAAGACCGCGTGCTCTACCGGGAAAATGAAGAAGGGCGGATCGAGAACGTCTACACCCTGAAGATCATGAACAAGGCCCAGCACGAGGTCACCTACCTGATCGAAGCCGATGGCCTCGACGGCCTGGTGTATGAAGGCAAACGCGAGATCAAGGCGCTGGCTGGCGAGGTGCTGTCGCTGCCGGTGGAGCTATCCATCGAGCCAGAAAAACTGCCTTCGAGCACCAATGAAATCACCTTCCGCTTGCACTCGGTGGATGACCCAAACCTCAAAACCGACGCCGCCAGCCGCTTTATCGGCCCCAGCGTGCGCTGACCAGAGAAGACCATGACTGAGCCCATAACTGAAAAGAACGCCGAGATCATCAAGCCCTGGTACAAGCAATTCTGGCCCTGGTTCCTGATTGGCCTGCTGGCTTATTCGGTGGTCCAGGGGCTGACCCTGCTGACCATCGCCACGAAGAACCCGCCGGGCCTGATCTCCGATGACTATTACGATGTCGGCAAAGGCATCAACCAGTCCCTGGAACGGGAAAACCACGCCATTCGCCTGAAGCTGCACGCCAGCCTGCTGCTCAACGATGACAACGGCACCGCGACCCTGCAACTGAGCGGCAACAGCCGGCCACAGCAGCTGGTGCTTAACCTGATCTCGCCGACTCAGCCAGAACGCGACCGCCGGGTGATCCTGCAACCGCAGGCCGATGGCAGTTACAGCGGGCAGATGATCGATGCCGTAGCAGGCCGGCGCTTTGTCGAACTGATCGGCCAGGAAGGCGGCAAGGACTGGCGCCTGTTCGAAGAAGAAAACGTCAAGAGCGGGCAGAACATCCGCCTCGGGGATGCTCAATAAGCGCACCGATGGCCAGCCCGACTCCCTGCTATCACTGTGGTCTGCCGGTTCCCGCCGGCAGCCATTTCCAGGCCCAGGTACTGGGCGCAACCCGCGAGATGTGCTGCCCGGGCTGTCAGGCCGTGGCCGAAGCCATAGTCAGCGGCGGCCTGGAGCACTATTACAAACACCGCAGCGAAAGCGCCGCCAACCCACAGAGCCTGCCCCAGGCCCTGCCCGATGAACTGGCGCTGTATGACCGCAGCGACGTGCAGCAGCCCTTCGTCGAACATGACGGCGAACTCAGCGAAACCTGCCTGCTGATCGAAGGCATTAGCTGCGCGGCCTGTGGCTGGCTGATTGAAAAGCATCTGCGCGGCCTGCCCGGCGTTGCCGAGGCGCAGCTTAACCTGTCCAACCACCGCCTGCAGGTACGCTGGGCCGACAGCCAGCTGCCGCTCAGCAGCCTGCTCAAGGCACTGCGCCAGATCGGCTACGCCGCCCACCCCTGGCAGGCCGATGCCGCCGCCGATCAGCTGCAGCGCGAGAACCGCCGCGCCATGCGCGAGCTGGGCGTGGCCGGCCTGCTGTGGATGCAGGTGATGATGGCGAGCATGGCCACCTGGCCGGAATTCAATATCGACCTCAGCCCTGAGCTGGACAAGATCCTGCGCTGGGTCAGCCTGTTTCTTACCACGCCGATTGTCTTCTACTGCTGCAGCCAGTTCTTCCGTGGCGCACTGCGCGACCTGCGCACCCGCCACCTGACCATGGATGTATCGGTGTCCCTGGCGATTGGCGGTGCCTACGTGGCCGGTATCTGGTCAACCGTCACCGGCCAGGGCGAGCTGTATTTCGATGCCGTGGGCATGTTTGCCCTGTTTCTCCTGGCCGGCCGCTACCTGGAACGCCGCGCCCGCGAGCGTACGGCGGCGGCCACCGCGCAGCTGGTCAATCTGCTGCCGGCCTCCTGCCTGCGCCTGGCTGCCGACGGCCAGAGCCAGCGCATTCTGCTGAGCGAGCTGCGTGTCGACGATCAGGTGCTGGTGCCGCCCGGCGCCCTGCTGCCGGCTGACGGGCGGATTGTTCAGGGCCAGTCGAGCGTGGATGAGTCGCTACTGACCGGCGAATACCTGCCACAGCCACGCAAAGTCGGCGATGCCGTCACCGCCGGCACCCTGAATGTCGAAGGCCCGCTGACTGTGCAGGTGCAGGCCTTGGGCGACGCCACGCGGCTGTCGGCCATCGTCCGCCTGCTGGAGCGCGCACAGTGCGACAAACCGCGCCTGGCGGTACTGGCCGATCGGGTCGCGCAGTGGTTCCTGCTGATCGTGCTGATCGTGGCGGCCATCGTCGGCCTGACCTGGTGGCAACTCGACCCTTCACGTGCGTTCTGGATTGTCCTGGCCCTGCTGGTGGCCACCTGCCCCTGCGCACTGGCCCTGGCCACGCCCACGGCGCTGACTGCCGCCACCGGCTCCTTGCACAAACTGGGCATGCTGCTAACCCGTGGTCATGTACTGGAAGGCCTGAACCAGATCGATACCCTGGTGCTGGACAAGACCGGCACCCTCACCGAAGGCCGCCTGACCCTTAGCGCCATTCACCCGCTGCGTGAGCTGGACCAAGGCACCTGCCTGGCCCTGGCCGCCGCCCTGGAAAACCGCTCCGAACACCCGATAGCCCGCGCCTTCGGCCAGGCACCAGAAGCGGCAGAAGCGGTCGATAGCCATCCAGGCCTGGGCCTGCAAGGGCGAGTTGGCGACCGGGTACTGCGCATCGGTGAGGCGGGCTTTGTCTGCGCCCTGAGTGCTCAACCCGTGCCGATGATTGCCAGTGAACACGGCCAGTGGCTGCTGCTGGGCGATAAGCAGGGGCCGCTGGCCTGGTTCGTATTAAATGACCGCCTGCGCGACGACGCGCCGCAACTGATCGACATGGCCAAGGCCAAGGGCTGGCAAATTATGCTGCTGTCCGGCGATAGCTCGCCGATGGTCGGCGAAGTGGCGCGCCAGCTGGGTATCAACGATGCCCGTGGCGGCCTCACCCCAGATGCCAAACTGGAGGTGCTCAAGCAGCTGCACAGTCAGGGCCGCCGGGTGTTGATGCTCGGCGATGGGGTTAATGATGTGCCGGTGCTGGCCGCCGCCGATATCAGCGTGGCCATGGGCAGCGCCACCGACCTGGCGAAAACCAGCGCCGATGCCGTGCTGCTGTCCAACCGCCTGAGCAGCCTGGTGCAGGCGCTACACATGGCGCAACGCACCCGCCGCATCATCATCGAGAACCTTACCTGGGCCAGTCTGTACAATGGCCTGGTGCTGCCCTTCGCCGCCATCGGATGGATCACCCCGATCTGGGCGGCACTGGGTATGTCGCTCAGCTCATTGCTGGTGGTGGTTAACGCCTTGCGCCTGACGCGCCAACCCAAGCCGTAGGTTGGGTTGAGCACAGCGCTACCCAACGTAGATCGCCATGGGCTCAGTCCCACCCTATCGCCGTCCGGAGACCTTATGCCCGCCATCTATATCCTGATCCCGGTCGCCATCGCCCTGGTGGGCTTTGCTATCTGGCTGTTCTTCTGGGCGGTAGACAGCGGTCAGTACGACGACCTCGACGGCCCGGCGCACAGCATCCTGTTCGACGACGAAGACCCCAAGCACCAGGCTGCGGTCAGCCAGGTGCAACAACAGGATCGGTCCACCGAATCAGGGGACAAGCCCGGTGCTTGAGCTGCTGCCGCTGCTGGTTTCGGCACTGATTCTCGGCCTGCTCGGCGGCGGCCATTGCCTGGGCATGTGCGGCGGTCTGATGGGCGCCCTGACCCTGGCCATTCCGCCCGAGCAGCGCGCCCAGCGTTTTCGGCTGCTGCTGGCCTATAACCTGGGGCGCATCTTCAGCTACAGCCTGGCCGGCCTGCTGCTTGGCCTGGCGGGCTGGGCGCTGGCCACTAGCCCGCTGGTGATGGGCCTGCGCATTGTCGCGGCGCTGCTGCTGATCGCCATGGGCCTGTACCTGGCCGGCTGGTGGAGCGGCCTGACCCGTATCGAAGCGCTGGGTCGCGGCCTGTGGCGGTTTATCCAGCCGCTAACACGGCGCTTTATGCCGGTCACCAGCCTGCCGCGCGCCCTGGTGCTCGGTAGCCTGTGGGGCTGGCTACCCTGCGGTCTGGTCTACAGCACATTGCTGTGGGCCGCCAGCCAGGGCAACGCGCTCAATAGCGCCGCGCTGATGCTGGCCTTCGGCCTCGGCACCCTGCCAGTACTACTGGCCACCGGCATGGCTGCCGAACGCCTGACCGGCCTGTTGCGCAAGCAAGGCGTGCGCATGGCCGGCGGTATTCTGGTGATTCTGTTTGGCCTGTGGACCCTGCCCGGCCCGCACCAGCACTGGCTGATGGGGCACTGACGGCTCCTACCCACGCGACAGGCCGAGCCCGCGTTGATACAGGTCAAAACACCCCAGGCGCAGCACTCTTAGACTCCCCGGTATTGAAAGCCACACCGGGAATACCCGCATGCTCAACGCCATCCAATGGGACAGCTCTCTTATCCGCCGCTACGACCAGGCCGGCCCGCGCTACACCTCCTACCCGACCGCCGTGCAGTTTCATGAGCGGGTCAGCCAGTTCGACCTGCTGCATGCCCTGCGCGACAGCCGCAAAGCCCTGCGCCCGCTGTCGCTGTATGTGCATATCCCGTTCTGCGCACATATCTGTTACTACTGCGCCTGCAACAAGGTGATCACCAAGGATCGCGGCCGCGCCCAGCCCTACCTGGACAAACTCGAGCGTGAAATCGAGATCATCGGCCGCCATCTGGACAAGCGACAGAAGGTCGAGCAGTTGCACCTGGGCGGCGGCACCCCGACTTTTCTCAGCCACGATGAGCTGCGCCACCTGATGGGTCAGCTGCGCCAGCACTTCAACCTGCTGGACGACGACTCCGGCGACTACAGCATCGAGATCGACCCGCGCGAGGCCGACTGGTCGACCATGGGCCTGCTCCGCGAGCTGGGTTTCAACCGCGTCAGCCTGGGCGTGCAGGACCTCGACCCGGCCGTGCAACGGGCGGTCAATCGCCTGCAAACGCTGGAAGAAACCCGCGCCATCGTCGAGGCCGCACGCACCCTGCAGTTCCGCTCGGTGAACATCGACCTGATCTACGGCCTGCCGCTGCAAACCCCGGAGCGTTTCGCCCGCACCGTGGCCGAAGTGATTGCCCTGCAACCCGATCGGCTGTCGCTGTTCAACTACGCCCACCTGCCGGAGCGCTTTATGCCGCAGCGGCGGATCAACAGCAGCGACCTGCCCAGCCCTGGCGACAAGCTGGCCATGCTGCAAGGCAGCATCGAGCAGCTGAGCGCGGCGGGCTACCGCTATATCGGCATGGATCACTTCGCCCTGCCCGACGACGAGCTGGCCAGCGCCCAGGAGGATGGCAGCCTGCAACGCAACTTCCAGGGCTACACCAGCCACGGCTATTGCGACCTGATCGGCCTTGGGGTGTCATCGATCAGCCAGATTGGCGACCTTTACTGCCAGAACAACAGCGACCTGAGCCAATACCAGGACAGCCTCGGCCACAGCGAACTGGCCACCTCGCGCGGCCTGCACTGCGACGCCGACGACCGCTTGCGCCGCGCGGTGATCCAGCAGTTGATCTGTCACTTCCAGCTGCGCTTTGCCGATATCGAACACGCCTATGCCATCGATTTTCGCAGTTACTTTGCCGAGGCCTGGCCGCACCTGCAGCAGATGGCCACTGACGGGCTGATCGAATTGACGAGCCTGGGCATCGAGGTGCGCCCTGCGGGTCGCCTGCTGGTGCGCTCGCTGTGCATGCTGTTTGATCGTTACCTCAGCAAGCTCAATCAGCAGCGCTTTTCCCGGGTGATCTAGCAGCCTTACGTTAAGCTCAAGCTGAGCCGCCGGCTTATGCGGATCGCTTGTCGCCAATGACCTTGATCTGCGTCGCATTGGCACGGCCCGGAACGCCCTGAATGGCAGTGCTCGGCTGCAGGCATTTACGAATGCTTCATAGCGATCATGGAAGATCACCAGGCTTATCGAGCGCGCCGGAAAAGCTGAACGATCAATCAGATTTGTATCTTAGTGGCCCCATCCTGCGCCCTGTTGTAACCTTACATCTATTGTGTGTTTAGCCAGGATCGCCCGCGATGTCCGATAGCATCAAGTTGCACGCGCCACACCAAGCCCATTGCAAGGATTGCAGCCTGGCGAGCTTGTGCCTGCCACTATCGCTGAACCTAGAGGATATGGACGCGCTCGACGAGATCGTCAAACGCGGCCGCCCGCTGAAGAAAGGCGAGTTCCTGTTCCGCCAGGGCGATGCCTTCAATTCGGTGTTCGCCGTGCGCTCCGGCGCGCTGAAGACCTTCAGCCTGAGCGATAGCGGCGACGAGCAGATCACCGGTTTCCACCTGCCCAGCGAACTGGTGGGCCTGTCCGGCATGGACAGCGAAATCTATCCGGTATCGGCCATGGCCCTGGAAACCACCGCAGTGTGCGAGATCCCCTTCGAGCGCCTGGACGAGCTGTCCGTGCAACTGCCGCAACTGCGCCGCCAGCTGATGCGCATCATGAGCCGGGAGATCCGCGACGATCAGCAGATGATGCTGCTGCTCTCGAAGAAGACCGCGGACGAGCGCATCGCCACCTTCCTGGTCAACCTCTCGGCGCGCTTCCGCGCCCGCGGCTTCTCGGCCAATCAGTTCCGTCTGGCCATGTCGCGCAACGAAATCGGCAACTATCTGGGTCTGGCGGTGGAAACCGTATCGCGGGTATTTACCCGCTTCCAACAGAACCAGTTGCTCGAAGCCGAAGGCAAGGAAGTGCATATCCTCGACCCCATCGAGCTGTGCGCATTGGCCGGTGGCAATCTCGACGGCTAAGCCAGCCGACCCGCGCAGGAGACAGGCGATGATCTTCGACGAATTCAGCATCAAAACCCTGATCCGCCCGGTGCTGGGCTTCCCCAAGCCGGGGGTGATCTTTCGCGATATCACCCCGCTGCTGCAGTCGCCACGCGCCCTGCGCATGGTCGCCGACAGTTTTATCCAGCGTTACGTCGAGGCGGATTTCAGCCATATCGGCGCCATGGACGCGCGCGGCTTTCTGCTCGGTTCGATCATCGCCTATGAGCTGAACAAGCCGCTGATTCTCTTTCGCAAGCAAGGCAAGCTGCCCGCCGAGGTACTCAGCGAGCGCTACCAAACCGAGTACGGCGAAGCCAAACTGGAAGTGCACGCCGACAGCTTGTGCGAAGGCGACAAGGTGCTGATTGTCGATGACCTGATCGCCACCGGCGGCACCCTGTTGGCCGCCGCACAACTGGTGCGGCGCATGGGCGCGAGCATCATCGAAGCCGCCGCGATTATCGACCTGCCCGAGCTGGGCGGCTCACAGAAGCTGCAGGACAGCGGCATCCCAACCTTCGCCCTGACCCGCTTCACCCTCACCGAGCAATAACCTCGTCCCCTGCACGCCGCCCGCTGCCTGCGGGCGGTTGCATTTGTGCCTAAGGCAAACGCTCCGACAACTATCCATAAGTTGGCGTAAAACCGGCCGCCCTGGCCAGCAATGACCTCGCCTGCAAAGCGCCCTCGGCTAAAGATAAACCACGGCCCAAGACAGCCCCGCCTGCCGACCTGAGCCCCATAACAAGAGCGGTCGCGACGCGACCAATATGCCGAGGAGTTGCCCCTATGACAGCCAAGACCAGTACCCCAACCGCCAGCTTTCCGGTGCGCCGCATGGACTTCAGCTTCACCGAAGGCCAGAAGTTCTGGTTTGCCGGCGACCCCTTTATGAGCCACTTTATGAACAACCTGTCGTCGTTGTTCCCCTACGGCGAGAAGTTCTTTGTCGACAGCGTGCGCGCCGTGCGCGAGCAAGTCAGCGAGCCGCAGCTGAAGAAGGACATCAGCGCCTTTATTGGCCAGGAAGCCATGCATTCCAAGGAGCACGCGGCGTACAACGACTATGCCGCCGAGCACAATATCGATCTGGAAGTCCTCGAGCTGCGGATCAAGGTGCTGCTGGAATGGGTGACCAAGATCACCACCAAGAAACAACGCCTGGCCGCCACCTGCGCCCTGGAACACTTCACCGCGACCATGGCCGAGCAGCTGCTGCAACGCGAAGACCTGACCACCCAGATGAACGACCCCAAGCTGTATCAGCTGTGGATGTGGCACGCGATTGAAGAAAACGAGCACAAGGCGGTGTGCTACGACGTCTACCAGCAGGTCTACGGCGGTTACTTCACCCGCGTTGGCATGATGGCGATTTCCACGGTGATCTTCTTCGGCGTGATCGGCTGGTTTCAGCTGCACCTGCTGCGCAAGGACGGCCAACTGTTTAACTGGCGCAGCTGGGGCAAAGGCTTGAAAACCCTGTTCGGCCCACGCAACGGCTTTCTGACCAAACTGATTCTGCCGTACCTGGACTACTACCGCCCCGGCTTCCACCCCTTCGACCACGACAGCAAGGCGCTGGAGCAGCGCTGGCGCCAGCGTCTGGGCTTCAATAACTGATTTAACGCCCAGCCATACAACAGCGGGCCGCTCTTATCTCGGCCCTTATCATGCTGGCACAGAGCATCTGTGCCAGCACTGCACACAGAGCGGCGAAGCAAAGCGCCCTACTCGACCGCTTGATCATCCAGCAGCATCACCCCGGCCGCCTGTTCGAGCAACTCGGCAGGCAGGCTCTTGCTGGCGCGGGCGCCGAGCAGTTTGAGGTTTTCCACCCGGCTGATGATATTGCCGCGCCCCTCGCAGAGTTTGTTGCGCGCCCCGGCGTAGGCTTTATCCAGTTGCTGCAGACGCGCGCCCATTTCATCCAGGTCCTGAATAAAGGCAACGAACTTGTCGTATAGCGCACCAGCGCGCTCGGCAATCTCACGAGCGTTCTGGCTCTGCCGCTCCTGGCGCCACAGGCTGTCGATGACCCTTAAGGTGGCCAGCAGCGTGGTCGGGCTGACGATCACGATATGTTGATCAAAGGCCTCCTGAAACAAGCCGGGATCGGCCTGCAACGCCGCAGCAAAGGCCGCCTCGATCGGCACGAAGAGCAAGACGAAATCCAGGCTGTGCAGGCCTTCCAGACGCTGGTAGTCCTTGAGCGACAACCCCTTTAAATGGCTACGCAGTGACAGCACATGCTGCTTGAGCGCCTGCTGCCGGCTGGCGTCGTCTTCGGCAGCAATATATTGCTGGTAAGCGCTGAGGCTGACCTTGGCGTCCACCACCACCTGCTTGTCACCGGGCAGCTGGATCAGCACATCGGGCTGGAAGCGCTCGCCATCGGCGCTCTTCAGGCTGACCTGGGTCTGGTATTCGCGGCCCTTCTCCAGGCCGGCATGCTCCAGCACCCGCTCCAGCACCAACTCACCCCAGTTACCCTGGGTTTTCTGGCCCTTGAGGGCGCGGGTCAGGTTGGTTGCCTCATCGCCGAGGCGCTGGTTGAGCTGCTGCAAACGCTCCAGCTCCTTGCCCAGGGAAAAGCGTTCGCGGGCTTCCTGTTGGTAGCTTTCTTCCACGCGTTTTTCGAAGAATTGGATGCGTTCCTTGAGCGGGTCGAGCAACTGGCCGAGCTGCTGCTGGCTGGTTTCGGCAAAACGCTGCTCGCGCTCATCGAAGATTTTCCCGGCCAGCTCGGCAAACTGCGCACGCAGTTCATCGCGCGAACCTTGCAGGTCGCTCAGGCGTTGCTGATGGCTGTCCTGCTGTTCTTTAAGTTCGGCGCTGAGGGCTGCACGTTGGGCATCCAGGCGACGGATTTCGCCTTCCTGCTGCTCACGCTGGTTGTGCCAGGCCTGGGCGGCCTCGCGGGCGATCTGCCGCTCGTGCTGCAGCAACTCGGTTTCGCGGCGCAGCGCCGCCAGCTCGGCCTGCTGATCGGCCTTGATCTCGCTGATCTCGGCGATCTCCTCGCGGCAATCATCCAGCTGCGCCGCGAGCCCAGTCTGCGCCAGCTGCGCGTTACTCAAGCGCTCCTGCAGCAGGCCGAACTCCAGCTGCTGACTGGCCAGGCGGCGCTGCAGCGACCAGGCCATATAAAGAAGAGGAAGTGCCGCAGCGGCGAAACCGAGCAGCGCAGGTGCTAACGCGGTGGATAGATCGAGGGGCATAAGCAGCTCCGCAGAAAAGTACTGGCAGTATAACCAGTATTCTTACAGAGCAGCCTCTTACCTCGGAACCTGTTTTTAATCCAGCAGGACCGACGCACAGCAGCCTTTGAGCTGGCTCTAGAGCTGTTTAAGCAGTTGCCGCGCTTCTAGCGACCCCTGGCCTGCAGCCAGTTCGAGCCAATGGCGGGCCTGCTGCGGTTCATGGTTGCGCGGTTGGCTATACAGCTGACCGAGCTCCAGCTGGGCACCCATATCACCGGCGCGAGCGGCCTGGCGCAGCAGCTCAAAACCCATGCGCCGATCACGCGGGTTGCCGCAATCACGGCAAAGCATCTGCCCCAGTCGGCTCTGCGCCTGCACCACACCCTGCAAGGCAGGCTGCTTGAGCAGATGACCGGCCAAGCGTTTGACACTCGGGGCATGAGCGAGGCGAGGACTGTCCAGTAGCCACAACGCCACACGGGTGGGCAGGCGCGGAGCAATGGCGGGGGTAACAACGAGTCGAGTGATTGCGCGAGGCATAAAAAGCAGTGGTAGCCGGGAAGGCGCGCAACTCTACTCCTTTTTTCGCCAAGGTAAAGCCTTGCAAAACAGCCCCAACCAGCGGTCTAGAGCAAGCGCTCGGGTTAATCCACAGAAGCTGTGGATAACTTCGTGGATAACATGGGAACAAGCGCTCTCAGCGCCTATGGCGTGGGGCCCAAGGTCAAACTGGTGGTTTTTTCACCAGCACAAAAAATCCATATATTTCATTGACTTATAAAATCAATAAAAAGAATCAAGGGTTTACGTCAAGCACTGCATCCTGCTTGACAAGGTGCATCGCAATTGTGCACAAGTCGCTGCGTCACGCCGTCGCACTGCCCTTTTTCAGCGCAAAAAACCCTGAAAAAGCCGCTATGCCTAAGCCGGGCGCGGCAGGCGGCCATCCACCTGATAGGCATCCAGGCGAAAGACTCTGGGGGTATCCGGCACCTGGGCATTTTTGAAGGCGACATAGCCGTCGGTGGTTTCGCACAGCCAGCTCAGCAGGTTGCGCGGGCGCTTCTCCGCCAATGCAGCGGGCACGAACAGCGCAACATTGTTGCCCTTGAGTGGGCAGCGCGCCGAACGGTACTCGAACGCCTCCACCCCTGCCCCGCGCATGGCCGCGCCTACCGCCTGACAAGGCTGATAAGCGCTGGCATGACAAAGCTCAGCCTGAAAATCCGCAAACGGCGGATGCTGCAACTGAATGCCGCGTTCGACCTGATAGCGCGCCTCGAAGGTGCAATGCTCGGATAGAATGCGCCCGCTCGGCGGCGCGATGCTCATGCCATCCCAGAGCAGAAAACGGTAATACGCCGCCTCGGCCATGGCAGTGTCGATACGCAACGCGCCATAGAACAGGCTCGGCTCATGCACCGATCCAAAGCGCGAGCCCCAGCGCAGCGGTGGATAACGGAACGGGGTTTTCAGCAGGTAATGCAGCGGCTCGGCACTCTGCGGCAGCGGCGGTTTACTGGTTTCCAGCAACTCCTCAAGCAGCGCCTGCTCGGCGAGGGTGTCGACCAGCTGCAAGGTGGCGACCTGGGCCTGGCTCTCGACCAGGCGCACCAGGCGCCCACGCAGCGGTTTGATCTGCGCCGGGCCTTGGCAGTGTTGCCAGATATCCATGGTGGCGTTGTCCTTAACTCTTATTATTGTCGGGTGCAGCCTTGTAGCTTGATATTGAGAAGCTGCTTTAGGACCTCACGAGCTAGAGTCGTGCAAGGCGAAAGCAGGCGAGGAAGCGGAGTGTACTTTTGTACATGAGCATTCCGAGCCTGCTTTCAACGCAGCAGGGCCGACGCGCAGCAGGTCATCAACAGTTTCTAGCCTTTGCCACGAATCGCATCTAAATACTCAACAACCCTTACCAACCCCTGCACTTGCAGCATCAAGGCCAGAGGCGGCGCATCCAGATGGCGGTTATCGGTGCGCAGAAAATGCTGCATATCCGCCAGATTGCCGCCAAACAGGGCAAACAGTGAGCGGTATACGCGAATCAGCAGCAGGGCCAGTTCACCGGTCTTGCTGTGCACCCGCAGGCCACCTTCGGCCCAGCGCGAGATAGCCGTGCGGTGTACGCCAATGATGTCTGCCAGCTCCTGCTGGGTCAGGCCCAGTTGTTCACGGGTATTGAGCAGCGCCTTGGCCAGCACCGCATCGGCGTCGGCAACCGGTCGAATCAATGCGCTCATCACGGCCTCCTACTTCTCAATGTCTGTTTACAGCAAATCTATCACTAAATGCTGCAATTACACAGCACAGAATAAGCTGTGATTGGCAGCCTGCCAGACATGGGTTACCGTCCTGCCACGCAACTCCCCCACTATGGATCAGTGCTTATGCCCAGCCGGCGCACCTGGCTGCGACTTATCAGTTGCCTGGTTTTACTGCTCGCCCTACTTGGCGCATACGGCTACCTGAGCCTGAGCCGCCTGCTCGAACGCGAGCAGATCGACAACCTCGAGTGGCAGGGCCTGGGAATATCCACCCAGGGCATCCAGCTTGAGCAACTCAGCCTGCAGCACCCCAGCGGCGCAGTGCAGCTGCACCAGCTGCAATTGCGCTGGAGCGGATTCAGCCTGGCGCTGCCCTTCTGGCAGCAGGTGCAGATCAGCGGCCTGCAACTGAACCTACCCTCGCAACCCGCGCCAGCAAGCGACGACAACGCAGATTTTGCGCTGCCGCTGGAACAGCTCGCTGCCGTTATCAGCCTATTGCCGCAACGCGTGCAGATCGATGCGCTGCAGATCGAGCTGCCCTGCGCCGATACGCGCTGCCAGCTGCTGGGCGATCTGCTGCTGCTTAAAGACGCCGCGCAGCTTGATGCGCTGCTCAATCTGCAGCACCAGCAGGACCAACTGCGCTGGCACGCGCAATTGCAGGGCGACCCGGCAGCAGCAGCGCTGCAACTGAGCCTGGCGATCAATCAGCAAGCGCAACTGCAGCTCAGCAGCAGCCTGCAAAAAAATGCCGCCGGGCAACGCTGGCAAGGTGATTTCACCGGCGATCTGCAACACAGCAAGGCGCTGCACAGCTGGTTAAGCCAATGGTTGCCCAACGCCGCAGGCACGCTGCCAGAGACCCCGGCGGCGGCGCAGCTACAAGCGAGCTGGCAACTGCAACTTGCCCCTGGCCCCCTTAACGTAGCGCAACTGCAGCAGGCCAGCGGCCAGCTGCAGGCCAGCGCCAACCTGCCGCAGCCCTGGCCCATACCTGCTATCGGTCAGTTACAGGGCAGCTTCGATCTATCCGCCCAGGCGCTGGATGGGCAGTGGCTGGCAGAAAGCCTCAGCGCCGACCTTAGCCTCAAACAGATGGCCAATGACCTTATCAGCGGCGTACCGGCAGAGCTGCATCCCGAGGCGTTGCAGCTGACTATCCAGGCCACGCAAACGCCTGCGGCTATTGCCGAACAGTTGCGCGGCCGCGCCCTGCCGTTAACGCTGCAACTCACCGGCAAGGGCCGCAGCCCGTTCGAGTTAAAGGGCACGCTGATCCTGGCCAATGGCCTGCCCTGGGGGCTGCAACTGCTGGACGCCAGCCTTAACGCGTCCAGCCCGGCATTGCAGCTGGACGGCTGGATGATCGGCGCACTGCAAGCGCAGTTGCAGCTCGACGCCTATCTGGACCCACAGCAGCTGGATCTCGTCCTAAGCAAAGGCTCACAACTTAGCCTTGAACATCTGCGCAGCGGCGAACTCGGCGCGCAGCAACTCAAGGCCAGCAGCAGCGGGCTAATACTGCAGGCCCAACTGGCGGCAGGTGCGCTGCGAGACTGGCAGCTGCACGGCCCCCTCGAGCTCAGTGGGCAACTGCAGCATAAGCAATTGCAACCGCAGCGCTGGTACTGGCAAGGCCCGGTGAAGGCCAACCCGCAGCAGGCGGAGCTGACCGGCACGCTGCGCAACGATGCCGGGCTGCAACTCAAGCTGCAGGCGCAACACAGCAGCGCCAAGGGCCTGAGCCTGCAAGCGCAACTGGCGGAACTGTTTCTGCGCAGCGGCAACCCCTTAAAAGACAGCTTCACGGCCTGGCCTGCCCTGCTGGAGCTGAATAACGGTCGCCTGAATGGCAATGCCAGCCTGAGCCTGGCCAGCGACCAACAACTGCCCACGGTCAAACTCGAACTCACCGGCAAGGGCCTCGGCGGGATTTATGACCGCACCGCGCTGGAGGGCCTGGACAGCCGCCTGAGTGTGCGCGTCGACCCCAAGCAACTGCAGCTTGAGGTACACGAACTGCGCCTGGCCCAGGCCAACCCCGGCATGCCAGTGGGGCCGGTACAGCTCAAAGGCCGCTACAGCGCCGCACTACAAACACCCACCCAGGGCAAGTTACAGCTGCAGCACGCCGAAGCGGCGCTAATGGGCGGCACGCTGCAGCTGGCACCCGGGCAATGGAACCTGACCACCGAACCGCTATTGTTTCCCGTGCAGGTGCAGGGTTTGGAACTTGAGCAGCTGTTTATCCTCTACCCCACAGAGGGTTTAGCCGGTACAGGCACCCTGGATGGCGACTTACCGCTGCAAATCAGCCGCCAGGGCGTGACCATCGAACAAGGCCAGCTCAACGCACGCAAACCGGGCGGTCAGCTGCAGTTCCACTCCGAACGCATCCGCGCCCTGGGCCGCAGCAACCCGGCGATGCAACTGGTCACCCAATCGCTGGAGGATTTTCGCTTTAGCACCCTCAGCAGCCAGGTCAACTACAACCAGCAAGGCAAACTGGCCCTGGCCATACGCCTGGAGGGGCAGAACCCGACCATCGAGCAGGGCCGGCCGATCCACTTCACTATCAACCTGGAAGAAGACATCCCGACCCTGCTGGCCAGCCTGCAACTGACGGACAAGGTCAGCGACATCATCAAGCAGCGCGTGCAACAGCGTATGCTGGAACGCAATGCCAAAACGGCCCCGACAGAGCCATGACCAAGGAGAAGCGCCATGCGCTTGCGTAGTTGTTTCGCCGTCCTGCTGCTGGGCCTGCTCAGCACGGCCTGCACCCCGACCGTGCAGTTGGCGATGCCCAATGAGCCGATCAACATCAACCTCAATGTGAAGATCGAACACGAAATCTATATCAAGGTGGATAAAGCCCTGGACAGCATGTTCAGCGAATCCAGCGGATTGTTCTAAGGAGCCCGAACATGAATCTCTACAAACGCCTCGCCAGCCTGTTACTGCTGCTCAGCCTGAGCCTGCCGGCCGTAGCGCTGAACCTTAACGAAGCCATGTCCGCCCTGGGTGACGCCAAAGCCAGCGGCCAACTGGGGGAAATGCCCAACGGCTATCTGGGCGTGGTGAGTAATGGCGGCCAGGCCGCTGAAATCGCCCAGTTGATCAACCAGGCGCGCCGCGCCGAATACCAGAAACTGGCGGCGCAGAACGGCATCCAGCTCAGCGATGTGGAAGCGATTGCCGGGCAGAAAGCCCTCGATAAAACCCCGGCTGGGCAATACATTCAGTTTGAGGGTAAGTGGCAGCGCAAATAACTACCCGCAAGAGCCAACAAGCAGCGCATTGCGTTCCTTGTTGGTTTGAGGCCAGAACTCAAACATCGGAACATGACAAAACACTGGCTGAATGTTCATCACCGATTGGACCATCCCACTCGATCATCAATGGCTAGGCCCCTTGGCCAGTTCGGCCTGTAGCCAATCGACAAACACCTGCGTCAGGCGCTGACGGCGTTTGCGCTCAGGCAGCGCCAGATAGTAGCCCGGCTCCGAATGCGCGACGTCATCACCCCAAACTTTGAACCGGCCGGCTTGATTCCCTACAGTAGACGGGCCGCTGCCCCGCAGCGGCTTTGTCCATCGTCTGCACAAGAAGCCCACGCATGCCACTGCTCCGCCTTCAGTCCCTGCTGCCCTTTCTGCGCTGGCTGCCGCATTGCAGCAAGCGCAGCCTCGCTAAAGACCTGCTGGTGGGGCTCAACGGCGCCATCCTCGCGCTGCCGCAATCCATCGCCTACGCCCTGATCGCCGGGCTGCCGCCGCAATACGGCCTGTACGCGGCCATCGTGCCGGTGCTGATCGCCTGCCTGTGGGGCTCCTCCAGCTACCTGATCTGCGGGCCGACCGCGGCGATTTCCATCGTGCTGTTCAGCAGTGTCAGCCCGATGGCGACGCCGGGCAGCGACAACTTTATTGCCCTGATACTGCTGCTGACCCTGCTGGCCGGTGTGTGCCAATGGCTGCTCGGCCTGCTGCGCTTCGGCGCGCTGGTGAATTTCGTGTCGCACTCGGTGGTGCTCGGTTTCACCCTGGGCGCGGCGTTGGTGATCGGCATCGGCCAGTTGCCCAACCTGCTTGGCCTCACCGTCACCAGCCAGGCCACGGCGCTGATGAGCCTGCTTAGCCTTGGCGAGCACCTGGCCGAGAGCGACTGGCGCACCCTGGCCGTAGCGCTATTCACCCTGGCCAGCAGCCTGCTGAGCAAACGCTTATTGCCGCGCGCGCCAGCGCTGCTTATCGGCATTGTCGCCGCCAGCCTGCTGGTCATGGCCTGGCCTGAGCAGCTTGGCGCAATTGCGCTGGTCAGCCGTTTCCAAGGCAGCCTGCCGCCCTTCGCCCTGCTGGAGTTCAACCTGCCCCATATCCTGCAACTGCTGCCCGCCGCCGGGGCTTGCGGCTTGCTCGGCCTGGTCACCAGCCTGTCGATTGCCCGTGCCCTGGCGGATAAATCCCAGCAGCTGTTCGATGCCAATCAGGAAGTCCGCGCCCAAGGCCTGTCTAACATCGTCGGCCCCTGGTTCAGTGGCTCGCTGTCGGCCGGCTCCTTCACCCGCTCAGCGCTTAACCAGCAAGCCGGCGCCTGCTCGCCGATGGCTGGGGTGTTTGCCGCGCTGCTGGTGGCGTTGTTTGCGCTGTATGGCAGCCGCCTGTTCGCCTATGTGCCAATCCCGGCCATGGCGGCGAGCATTCTGTTGATCTGCTGGGGGCTGCTCGACCTCAACGCCGTCAAGGCCTTGAGGCGCGTGAGCCGCAGCGAGTTTCTGGTGATGCTGCTGACCGTGCTGGCAACCCTGGTGCTGGAGCTGCAAAGCGCCATCTACGCCGGCGTGCTGGCCTCGCTGATCGTCTACCTCAAGCGCACCTCGCAGCCGCGCGTGCGCCAGTGGCAGGACGGCGAGCAAGAATGGCTGCGCATCGAGGGGTCGATCTTCTTCGGTGCCTGCCACTACCTGCAGCAGATGCTGCAGCGCAGCGCCGCGCGCTGGGTGATGATCGATGCGCAACATATCAACTTTATCGACTACGCCGGCATCGCCATGCTGCACCAAGAAGCCCGCCGCCTGCACGGCCAGCAGCGCCACCTGGTGCTGCACCATGCACGGCCACAGGTAATCGACGAGATTCAAAAACTGGAGGGCGCGGAACGCTGCCCGGTGCAATTTGCCAGTTGATCAGCATTGCCCCGGCCCTCCGGCAAGCGGTTCAGTTCAGGCGATAACGCGCCAACTCACTCGGCGTCAGCACGCGCATGCGCCGTGGCTCGGTGCTGTTGATCGCCTCAAGCAGCTCCGGCGGAATCTGCATGTCCTGGAAATACGCAACCTGAGCGGCCCGGCTCGCCCCAGAGGCGGACGCCGAATGCAGCGAATCACTGCCCGCATAATAGGGCCGGTGAATCCCCACATGGCCGCGCACGGTTTTAGCGTGCCCGGCCGCCAGCAGGTACACGCAACTGCCCTGGCACAGCCCGGTGGACGGCACCAGGGCATCGAAGCCGGTTTCACGCAGCAAGCGCCCCATGCGGATGGCCTCGGCTACGCTGCCGCCGATGCTGTCGAGCATGACAATCTTCTTCGCGTACTTACCGGGGTTGGCCTTGATGCCCTTGAGCAGCGCCTCGTAATCACCCGGCGCAATGTCCTCGGAGACCTTGGCGACGAGAATCCGCCCGAGACTCTTATGCTGCCCGGCCTGCACCTCGACCTTGGCCCACGCGGCGCTGGAACACAGCGCCGCCACGCAGATAATCACAGCCTGAAACACAGTACGACTCATAAACCCGGTAAATCCTTAAGCGATGCGGTCAACGGATGGGCGAAGATACCTG
>NZ_JBAQLP010000089.1:0-8567 GCF_049301935.1 Pseudomonas sp.
GCGCTGGGTTGGCCATTCGGCCGTTGCGGTGCTCGATGGCGGCATGGCGGCCTGGCAGTCGCAGGGTCTGCCGATGTCGACCGACGTGCCGGTGCGTGCCCCTGGCACGATTGCCGACCAGGCGCCGCTCGTCGCGGCCGTGTCGGCAAACGATGTACTCGATCGGGGCGGCCGCACCGTGATCGATGCCCGCGCGCCGGACCGCTTCCGCGGCGAAAACGAAACCCTGGATCCGGTCGGCGGCCACATCCCGGGCGCGAAGAACCGTTTTTTCAAGGACAACCTGGAGGCGGACGGCCGCTTCAAGAGCGCCGAACAACTCAAGGCCGGGTTCGCGCCGCTGCTGGGCGATCCGAAGGCGGCGGTGATGCAATGCGGCTCGGGCGTGACGGCCTGCCACAACCTGTTCGCTCTGTGCCTGGCCGGCTATGCGCTGGCACCGCTCTACGCCGGCTCCTGGAGCGAGTGGATCACCGACCCCGCGCGGCCAATAGCAACCGGCGACTGACGCTAATCCGCCTAACAAGACGGCTGATGCTGTGCGGCTGAGCGTCTTACAACGTCAGTCGCGCTTAAGTACCAACTGGAATATAGGCAATAACCGAAAGCCGAAAACAATTTAAAAACAGCCCTTTACGGTGAAAAGGTCGCACTACACTTCAACATAAGCGGCTAAGCCCGCTTCCGGTGGGGCCTTTCTATGGGTCTGCCCCGCTTCACTCGCAGCCGCGAATGAAGCGGGGCAGACCCTACACAAGTCGAAGCTGCCAACGCCCCGGCCCCATCGGTCACTTTTCGCCGAGGGCTATATGGGAATTGCCGCCTGCGAGTTAAGCCAGTACGTCATCCGCCCTACCCTGCTCTACCTGGGCCGTCACTCCACCGCCGCCGAAGCCTTGTTGCTCGGAGCCGCCGCCAGCCAATCCGGGCTCGGCTCGATCCTCGATGACAAACATGGCCACGGCCTTTACCGCATCGCCGCACAGCGCCACCAACAACTCTGGGATCAACACCTGGCGCTGGATCCAGAACTTGCTAGCCAGGTACGCGGCCTCGCCAGCCAGCATGCCTTCCTCGCCGCACCGCACCTGGAACTGACCGTCAACCTGCGTTACGCCACGGCCATTGCCTGGATGCTGATCGAAGCCGAGCAGCGCGAACTGCCGGCCGCCGATGACCTGCTCGGCATGGCGCAGGTCTGGCGCCGGGTATTCCGCCCGCATGGCCGCACCCAGGACTTTATCGCCGCCTGGCAACGCTGCATCGGCAGTCTCAGCCAGGTGGCCTGACGTTCGGCAACCCGGCCGGTATGGCACGCATCAAGCGCGAACAAGCCAGCAGCGGCCTTGCGCTGATCCACGCAAAAACCGAGATAGCCAACGCCTGCGGTTCGGCCAGCGCTAGCAAACACCGCGACATGCTGCGGTTTACCGGTGCGCCCATGGGCGATTACCTCAAACCACTGGACGACAACTGGAGCCTCGGCCTGGGCCTGCATGTGCCGTTTGGCCTGGCCACCGATTACGAGCGCAACTTCCAGGGCCGCTATCACGGCGAGCGCGCCATCCTCAGTCTGGGCGCGGCCTGGAGCCCGAATGGAGCGGTGCCCCTCGACCTGGCCTACTCCTACCTGATGGAAGATGACGCCCACATCGAGACAGACGACTACCGCGCCAGCTATAACCGCCCACGGCCTGGGCGCACACGTGACATACCGCTTCTAATTCAGCCAACGGTTTGGGTTACACTCGCGCGGCGCTCACAACAATAAAAAATTGTCTGGAACAATTTTGAACGTCGCAAAGCGACGGCCCGCGTATGGCTGCCAGGGATGGCAGGCCATGACGCCGCCTGAGACAGCCCTTATGACTGCACTCTGTACAACCTTGCCCGAACAACTCAGCCTGTTACTGGTGGATGACCACCGGATTTTTCTCGACGGCCTCAGCCTGGCCCTCGCGCCGCTCTGCGCCGATCTGCAGATTCGCACCGCCGAATCCGCCGCCGCCGCCGAAGCCTGCCTGCTGGACGCGAGCTTCGACCTGATTCTGCTCGACCTGCGCCTGCCCGATATGCCAGGCCTGGAGCTGCTGCAACGCTGGCAGCAGCAGGGCCGCATGACCCCGGTGGCGATCCTTAGCGCCAGCGATTCCAACCTCGACGCCCAGGCCGCACTGGCCGCCGGTGCGCTGGGCTTTATCCCGAAAAGTGCCAATAGCGATGAACTGCGCCAGGCGGTGACCCGCGTGCTGCTGGGGGAAACCCTGCCTGCACCGCATACGGGCGATAAACCGCAACTCACCCCCCGGCAGATGGAAATTCTCCAATTGCTGGCCGAGGGCTTGCCGAACAAGTCCATCAGCCGTCAGTTGGGCGTTTCCGAGGACACGGTGAAAACCCATCTGAAATCACTGTTTCAAGAGTTTTCCGTACATACCCGTACTGCCTGTGTCAGTGCTGCGCGGCAACGGGGTTGGCTCTGATCTCTGCCGGCAATAACACTGCCAGGGCCTGACGCAAACGGGCCGGCAGCAGCGGCTTGCCGAGCAAGGTGACATGGGCACGGGTGCAGCGCTCTTGTAGGTCGGCGCTGACGTCGGCGGTAATCAGCAGGGCCGGCAGCATGCGCCCGGCCTCTTCGCGCAAGCGCTCGATAACGCGTAAGCCGTCCTCGGTGGCGGCCAGCCGATAGTCGCTGATCAGCACCTGCGGCTGCGCCTCGGTCAAGCACTGCAAGGCCTCGGCTGGATCGGCGCAGGCCCAGACCTCGCACCCCCAGCGCTGCAATAAACCGGACAACGCTTCGCGCCCTGCGGCGTCGTCTTCCAGCAATAACACCCGCCCAGTCAATGCCGCGGCAACCGCCGCCGGTGCTTGCCACTCGCCGGCTTCAGCCTGCGGCAAGTGCAAAATAAAACGCGCGCCCGCGCCTGGGCTGGACTCCAGCTGCAGCGGGTGCCCGAGCAACTGCGCCAATTGCTGAACGATGGCCAGCCCCAGACCCAGGCCGCGCTCGGCATTGCGTCCGGGGTTATCCAGTTGGCGGAACTCCTCAAAGACCTGGCTTTGTTCCTCCTCGCTCAAACCCTGACCGTCGTCACCGACCTGCAACTGCACCACGCCCTGCTCGACACGGGCATGCAGCCAGACACGCCGCGCCTGGGCATGACGCAAGGCGTTGCTCAGCAGGTTGCGCAGTACACGCTCCAGCAGCAGCGGATCACTGCGCACCCAGAGTTCTGCGCATTGCAGCTGCAGCTCGACACCCTGGGCGTCGGCCTCGGCGCGGGTCTCACCACTCAGGCGAGCAAGTAAGGGGCGCAGGGCAAATACTTGCGGCTTGGCCTGCACCCCGCCGGGCAGGGTCAGCCGGGTGTAATCGAACAGCGACTGCAACAACCGGCTGAGCTGCTCGACGGCAATCGCCAGGCGACTGCTGATGCGGTGCACGCCGGGGTCCTGGTTCTGCTCCAGCAGGTGCTGGGCATACAAGCCCATGGCATTCAGCGGTTGGCGCAGGTCATGGCTGGCAGCAGCGAGTAGGCGCAGCTTGCGCGCATCGTCAGCTTCGGCGCGCTGGCGCGCCAGATCGAGCAAGCGCAGATTGAGCCAGGCGCCGCGCTGGCCGTGTTCCTGCAGATAGGCACCGACGCTGCCAATCAGATTGGCGCAAAACAGAAACAGACCCTGATAGCCCAGGGCCGCGCTGCCACCCGTGACGATCACTCCCAGCCACAGAAACAGCCCGCACACGCCCCAGGAAGCCAGGCTGACGGCGCGGAACGACACGCCCAGCAGCACGTAACCAAATAGCAGCACCAGGAAAAGCCCGTCATAGGGCATGGCCACGCCCAGGCTCCAGCACAGGTGGATAATCACCGCGACGCAGGCACCATTGAACCCGTATGCCGCCACGTAGACGAGCAAGGCGCGACGTGGCGGGCTGTGTGGGCGGCTGCAATAGAAGAAGGCCAGCAGCGCAGCGCATATCCCCAGCAGCCGTATTGGCAGGGTGGCCAGGCTGGCGTTGAGGGGCAGCAGCAACAGATCGAGGACGGTGTAGACCAGTTGAAAGATCACTGCGGTACTGATGATCAGCAGCAAGCGACGCCGGATACGCTGCACCCGATGCTCGACAAACTCATCTTCCAGTACGCCAGTAAAACGCAGCCTGCGGTAGCCGCGGCGCTGCTGGGCCAGCAGCAGGGCTTCCTGACGTTCCAGGCTCATCGCCTGCCTCCGACGCTATAACTCGGAGGGCTGGCTTTCCTGTTGCTTGGCGGCAATGGCGTCATAGGTTTCCACCCGGTGCTGGTCTTCTGCGCTGAATAAACGCTGGCGCAAACGCTGCTGCTCCTGCTGCTGATCCGCAGCGCTGAGGCCATTGCCCTGCAACGCGGCAAGTTCCTGCTGGTAGGTGGCATAGCGTTGTTGCCAGGCACGCTCGTTGCGCTGCTCGCTGAGCAGACGTTCGACCGTGGGTGGATCATAGGTCAAGGCAAGCAGCTGGCGCATCTGCTCTTCGCTGGCCCCCTCCTGCCAAAGTTTATCTGTCTGCACCTGCAACGCCTGGGCCTGGGCCTGACGCTCTTCACTGGCCCGCATGGCCTCGGGAAGCTGGGCGCGCAAACGTTCCTGCGCCAGAGCTTTGCCGTGCTCGCTAAGATCATCGCGGGCCATCAGCGCCAGGTTGTCCAAGGTGTAACGGCCATAGGCTTCCTCGGCGCCAAACAGCGCTTCGGTCGCCGCATTGGAGAAATGCGCGCGGCGTAGCTGCGCCAGCTGCTCGAAGGCCCGCTGCAAGGCAACCAGCTGGCCATCTGGACTACTTTGCTGGGCACTGCTCAAGGGTTGCTGCAGCAGCGCCAGGGTGGCGCGCTTGTAATCCATATAGTCACCCAGCAGGCCGATAAACTGGCCCAGGGCGGGTTCCTGCAAGCGTCCGCGGGCATCGGCCAGCATGACCTCCACCACGGTTTCCAAGCCGGCCTGATCGGCGGCGCTAAGGAAGTAATCCAGATAATCGCGCAGCGCCAGATTCAACTGCAGATTGCCGGCACTGTCCGCTTGCAGTTCGCCATCCACCTCGGTGCCCTGCAAGCCTGGCAGGCTTGACGGTGTTCTGGTAGCTGAGGTTTCTGGTTTGGCGGTTTGCAGCAGAGGGCTGGGGGTTACGGCGAGAGGCGCCGTAGCAGCAGGAACAGCCGGTGCGGGCGGGACAGCAGCAGCGGGCCATTGCCAGTAAAGCGTAAGGCCGACAACACTGCCGGCCAGTACCAAAAAGGGAATAGTTGAGCGTAACGACAGGGCCATATGACCTCCAGAGTGCGGGCTGCATGGCGCAGCCCGCTGCCACGACGGTCAGACGCCTTTATTTTTCAGGCGGTTGGCATGCTGGCGATACAGTGAGACGGGCTCTGTCCAGCCACGGATACCGAACAGGTGGTTGATCGCATCCACATGGTTCATGTTGTAGTCATCACCGATCACCTGCCCCAGGTAAGTGGAGCACACACCCACCAGGCCGTCATTCTTCTCACTGCCAAAAGCCAGCCCGGTGATCGCCAGGAACGGATCGACCGCATCAAAGACGTTGGTGTAGGAGGTGTTACCGGTCCAGGAGAAATAACGAATGTTGTACCCGCGCACGTTGTGCACTTCGGTGGATTTGGCGCAGTAGCTGCTGCTGTTCACACCCCACGGATGGCGGCCATTGAGTGCAGTGGTGCCGGCAGTGGTCAGGGTTTTCAGCGCATCGATGCCGCTCTGCGGGTTGCTGCTGCCGGACAGCAGGTTGATCACCGCCCCTACAGCATTGGCCAGGGCATTGACGCCGCCCTCGATAAGGCTATTGGCCGGGATAACACCGCGCAGCACGTCGGCAACTTTCGAGCCTTTGTTGACGCCGTTGACCGAGGTCACCGAAGCCACCAGATCCGGGCGCAAGGAGGCTGCGACGCGTGAGGTTGGCGAGCCCTGGCTATGCCCGATCAGGTTGACCTTGCCGCCATTGGCGCCGGCCCATGGCACGATCTGCTGCGCCAGTGCGGCACCGCGCTGCTCGCTGTCATTGAGTGCCGACACACTGGCGACATAGACCTTGGCGCCATCGCGCTCAAGGTTCCAGGGAATGGTATGGAAATAGTTGATCAAGCCGCCGATGGTGTCGAAGCCGGTCACCCCGTGCACCAGCACGATCGGGTATTTGGTCTGGGTGTAGTTGGCCTGGGCTTCAACCGCGCCAACCAGGGCGCAGGCAGCTAGAGCAGTAGTAATAACGCGACGCATGGGTGCCTCCTTATTTTTCTTGTTGGCACGCCGGGAAACTGCGTCCGGCGTACTGACAACTCTAAGGAGGTACTGGGGTGTGGACTATCGCCCAGATGGGTGAGGCTTCAGCGCTGCGAGGCGATGGCCTGCTCGACAGCGGCCAGCAAGGCAGGGTCATCCGGGGTTGTGCTGCTGGGGAAGCTGGCGATCACCTTGCCCTGGGCATCGATCACATACTTGGAGAAGTTCCAGCGCGGCGCCTGGCTTTGTGCCGCCAGCTCCTTGAACAGCGGCAGTGCATCGCTGCCGGTAACCCGCTGGGTTTCACTCATGGGGAAGGTCACGCCGTAATTGACGTAACAGACTTTGGCGGTTTCTGCGCTGCTGTCGGCCTCCTGGCGAAAGTCATCGGAAGGTACGCCGAGAATCTGCAGCCCCTGCCCCTTGTAACGCTGATAGAGCGCCTCGAGGCCTTTGAACTGCGGAGTAAAACCGCAGAAGCTGGCGGTATTGACCACCACCAGCGGCTTGCCGGCAAACTGCGCGCACAGGTCGATACGTTCCTCGCTGCGCAGCTTCTGCACCGCCCCCTGCAGCAAAGCCGGGCATTCAGCGGCCTGCGTCGGGGCAACCCAGGCACTGAGCAGGACGACAACCAGCAGGGGAAAACGCCACATACCAATCACCTTGAATCAATGTAAATAAGGAGTAACAGCCCTAACACACACCCAAACCCAGCTGCAAAAAAGCCAGGCCACTTTGCAGCCAACCCCACCAGGCGAGTCCTAGGACCAACATACCGCCCATCACCAGCGCAGTGTTCCAGCCATAGTCGGTATTCATGCATTCGCCTCCTGTCGTTGCAAGCGCGCCACCGGCAGCTCGCGTACTGGCCAGTTCAGCGCGGCGGCCAGCAGACTGAGCAGCACGGCAATCTGCCAGACCAGATCATAACTGCCGGTATGGTCATACAGATAGCCACCCATCCAGCCGCCGAGAAAAGCCCCCAGCTGATGGAACAGAAACACGATACCGCCGAGCATCGACAGGTTGCGCACGCCGAACAGGGTCGCCACCGTGCCGTTGGTCAGTGGCACCGTCGACAGCCATAGCAGGCCCATGGCCACACCAAAGGCATAGGCGCTCCAGACCGTCAGCGGCGTCATAAGAAACGCCACAATCACCACCGCACGGGCCAGATACAGCGCGCTGAGCAGGCGCGGCTTGGACATCCGCCCGCCCAGCCAACCGGCGATATAAGTGCCAAAGATATTGAACAGCCCCACCAGCGCCAGCACCGTGGTGCCGACCAGCGCGGGCAGATGTTGATCGACCAGATAAGCCGGCAAATGCACGCCGATAAACACCACCTGAAAGCCGCAAACGAAAAACCCCAGGGCCAACAACCAGAAGCCCGAATGACTACAGGCCTCACGCAGCGCCTCGCCGAGGGTCTGCTCCTGGCCGGTGAGTGGCAGCGGCGTATCCTTGAGCATCGCCGCCAGCGGCACGATCAGCGCCACCAAAAGCCCCAACGCCATCAGCGCCACCGACCAACCCAGCCAGCTAAGCAAGCCCAACGTGCCGGGGAGCATGGCGAACTGGCCGAAGGAACCCGCCGCCGCCGCGATGCCCATGGCCATGCTGCGTTTTTCCATCGGCACGGCGCGCCCCACCGCACCGAGAATCACCGAGAACGAGGTGCCGGACAAACCGATACCGATCAGCAAACCAGCGCTCAGCGACAGACTCATCGGCGAATCGGCCAGGCCCATACAGCCCAGACCAATGGCATACAGCACGCCGCCGACAATCACCGTGCGCTTGGCGCCAAAACGATCGGCCAGGGCGCCGGTAAAGGGCTGGGTCAGGCCCCAGATCAGGTTTTGCAAGGCAATGGCGAAGGCGAACACCTCACGCCCCCAGCCAAACTCGGCGCTCATCGGTGGCAGAAACAGGCCGAAACCATGACGAATGCCCAGCGACAGCGCCAGGATCAGCGATGCACCCAGCAGAATCCACATGCTGCCGCGCCCGATTGTCTTCATACCCACTCCCTTGCCACAGATATATTGCGGCCCGTTAGGTTGAGCCTTGACTGCACTGCAGGCAAGTCGACTATCGGCTAGCAGGCCGTTGAAAAACCTAGGCGAGGCAGGCAAGACAAGGCAAAACGGCCGCTACGTAGCGAAGCGGAGTAACAGCCGCAGGCTGGCCCGCAGGGCGAACGCAGTGAGTCAAAAGCGGAGTTTACGTGCTGTAAATGAGCATTTGATTCGCTTCGCTCCCCCCTATGG
>NZ_JBAQLP010000090.1:0-6251 GCF_049301935.1 Pseudomonas sp.
AAGGCAAGCAGGACTTCTCGGTGGTGCAGCAGCTGTTTATCGAGTAATCCCGCAGACAGCAAAAAGCCGCAGCGAGCTGCGGCTTTCTTGTGGGCAAACCTGCTATCTAGCGCTCGCGCAACGCCTCGCTACGGGCGCGGATAATCGGCTTGAGCAGATAGCTGAGCACGCTCTTCTTGCCGGTGATGATATCCACCGAAGCGACCATGCCGGGGATGATCAACAGCGGGTGTTCCTCGCTACCCAAGTGGCTCTTGTTGGTGCGCAGCTTGATCACATAAAAGCTGTTGCCCTCATCGTCAGTCACGGTATCGGCGCCGATCTGCTCCAACTCGGCCTTGAGCCCGCCGTAGATGGTGTAGTCATAGGCGGTGAATTTGACCATCGCCTCCTGCCCCGGATGCAAGAAGGCAATGTCCTGCGGGCGAATGCGCGCCTCGACCAGCAGGTTCTCACCCAGCGGCACGATCTCCACCAGGTCGCTACCCGGCTGAATCACCCCGCCGATGGTGGTGACCAGCAGCTGTTTGACAATGCCGCGCACCGGCGAGATCACCAGGGTGCGGTTGACCCGATCTTCCAGCGCCTTGCCGGTTGACTGAATTTTGCTTAGCTCGGTGCGCGCCTCGTTGAGCTGGGTCAACGCCTCGCTGCGGAAACGCCCACGGGTTTCATCGATCTTGCGCTCGACTTCCTTGATCGCCGATTCGGCGCGCGGTATCGCCAGAGTAGTGGCCTCCAGCTGGCCACGCGCTTCCACTTCGGCGCGCTTGAGGCGCAGCACTTCCACCTGGGAAATCGCGCCCTCGGCCACCAGCGGTTCAGACATCTGAATTTCCTGGCGCAGCAGGCTAAGGCTGTTGCGGAACTGCCCCTGCTTGGAGGCAAATTCGCGCAGCTCTTGTTGGCGCTGGATCAACTGTTCTTCCAGGCCGGCCACTTCATCGAGCAACTGCTGCTTGCGGCTGTTGAACAGCTGGATTTCGTTATCCGCCTGCTTAGGCGCCTTCTCGCGCACCTCAGCGGTGACCACCAGCTCACGATCCTGCACTTCGGCACTCAGACGCTCCACGCGCAGCAACAGGGCCAGGCGATCCGCTTCAGTTTCACCGACGTTGGAGGCAAAGCGGGTATCGTCCAGACGCAGCAACGGATCACCGGCCTCGACAATCTGCCCCTCACGCACGAACAGCTCGGCGACGATGCCACCTTCCAGGTTCTGGATTTTCTGCAGGCGCGAGGATGGAATCGCCTTGCCATCGCCCCGGGTCACTTCATCGACCACGGCGAAGTTGGCCCACAGCAGGCAGAACAGCACAAAAGCGATCAAGCCCCAGATGGTCAACCGCACCACCCGTGGCGCGTCCTCGATCAACGCCTTGTTGACCTCCGGCAGCGGCTCATCGCCCAACTCATCGTGGCTGCCGAAATAGGCAGCAACGGCCTGACGCAGGCTCTTTTTCTCGGGCGCTTTAGCTGACACTGATCTGCCCCTTCTTCAGCGCTTCCATCACGCTACCTTTCGGCCCATCGGCGATGATCTGCCCACGGTCGACGATGATCAGCCGGTCGACCAGGCTGAGCATCGAGGCACGGTGGGTGACCAGCAACAGGGTCTTGGTGCCGATCACCGCAGACAGGCGCTGCTTGAGGCGTTCTTCACCAGTGTTGTCCATGGCGCTGGTCGGTTCATCGAGCAGCAGAATCGGCGGATCGAGCAACAGCGCGCGCGCCAGGGCGACGTTCTGCCGCTGTCCGCCGGAGAGGTTCTGGCCGCGCTCGCCGACCTGCAGCTCGTAGCCTTTCGGGTGCAGCCGGACGAATTCGTGCACGCCGGCCAGTTCGGCGGCCTGCAACACCAGCTCATCTTCGACATAACGCGCGCCAGACACCAGGTTGTCGCGCAGGGTGCCGCTGAACAGCTGAATATCCTGCGGCACATAGCCGATGTTATGCCGCAGATCGCTGACATCCAGCTGGCGCACATCGATGCCATCGACCAGCAGGCTGCCGGCATCGGGCTGATACAGGCCGACAATCAGCTTGGCCAGCGAGCTTTTACCCGAGCCGCTGCGGCCGATGATGCCGATCTTCTCACCGGGGCGAACCACCAGATTGATCCCCAGCAGAGCGGCCTGCTGCTGATCCGGGTAATGGAATTCCAGCTGGCGGAACTCGATGGCCCCCTGCAGCGACTGGCGCTTGAGCGGGCGCTCATCGGCCTGGCGCTCCTGCGGCAGCCCCATCATCTGGTTGACCGACTCAAGCGTCACCCGCGCCTGCTGGTAGCGCGTGAGCAAGCCGGACATCTGCGTCAATGGCCCCAGCGCGCGGCTGCTGAGCATGTAGCAGGCGATCAGCCCGCCCATGCTCAGGTTACCGTCGATGATCTGGTACACGCCGAGCACGATCACCACCACACCCGCCAGTTGCTGCAGCAGCAGGGTGGCGTTCATCGCCAGGCTGGACAGCATGCGCGCGCGCAGTTCCAGACGGCTCAACGTGCCGATGGTCTGCTCCCACAGGTACTGGCGCTCGCTTTCGGCGTTATTGACCTTGACCGCATCCAGCCCGGCCAGGCTCTCGATCAGGCTCGACTGACGTTCACCGGCCAGGGCCATGGTGCGCTGCATGGTCTCCGCCAGCGGGCGCTGCAAAGCCCAGCCGATCAAGGCCACCAGCGGGAAGGCGAGCACCGGAATCCACACCAGATGGCCGCCGATCATGGCGATCACCGCGAGAATCAGCAGGGTAAACGGCAGGTCGATGACGCTGGCCAGGGTCAGGGATGCGAGAAAATCACGCAGGCTCTGAAACTCGTGAATGTTCTGCGCGAAACTGCCAACCCGCGCCGGGCGGAACTTCATGGCCATGCCGATGATGCGTTCGAACAGCGTGGCGGAGATGATCAGGTCGGTCTTCTTGCCCGCCAGATCCAGACACAGGCCGCGCAGGGTCTTCAGCAGCAGGTCGAAGCAGAACACCCCGGTGATGCCAATCGCCAGCACCCACAGGGTGGCTTCGGCCTGGTTGGGCACCACGCGGTCGTACACGTTCATCACAAACAGCGGCGTGGCCAGGCCAATCAGATTGATCAGAAAGCTCGCCGCGATGGCATCGATATACAACCAGCGCGAACGCTTGAGGGTGTCGCGAAACCAGGAGGTGGCGCGCGGGATCAGCTCGCCACGGTTGAAATCGAACTTATGCTGCGGCTGGGCAAAGAACACCCGCCCGCTGTAATCCTCAGCCAGCGCCTCGGCGCTGACACGCACTTCGCCGCCCTCGCTTTCGCAGGGCATGATGCGCGCCCGGCCCAGATCATCCCAACCCAGCAAAATGGCGCTGCGACCATCGCGCAGCAGTAGCAAGGCTGGCATGGCCAGGGCCGGAATTTTCTCCAGGCCACGGCGCAACCAGCGCCCCTGCAAGCCCGCACGCGCCGCCGCACGCGGCAGCAACTCGGCACTCAGGCGCTGCTCCGGCAGCGGCAAGCCTGCGGTAAGCATGGCGCGGCTGACCGACTTCTGGTGCAGGCCGCACAGCGACAACAGGCTGTCGAGCAGAGGGTCGTCGTAGCGATCACGCGGATCGCTACGGGTTTGCATCGGGCTGGGGTCTACTGCCACTGGGTTTTACTCATCAACGACTGGGCTCAGTTCAGACCCGGCAAGTTGGCCTGGGCCTTGATCTCGTCCAGTGGTGCGGCGGCCATCGGCGCGACTACACCCTGGCTCTTGAGCAGGGAGCCCATGGTGGCCTTGATCCGGTACTGAGTAAACAGCTCGGTGTAACGCACCTCCTCAAGACGGCGCGAGGCGGTGAACAACTCGTTTTCACTGTCGAGCAAATCCAGCAGGGTACGGTCGCCCAGGCTGAACTGCTTCTGGTAGGACTCGCGCACACGGCTGCTGTAGTCAACGTACTGCTGGGCAATCGGCAACTGCTGGCGGGCATTTTCCAGCGCGTTCCAGGCCAGGCCGAGGTCTTCATTTAATACCCGCAGGGCATTATTGCGGATGTCCATCGCCTGGTTGGTCTGATAGGCCTTGGACTGCAGATCAGCCTTGTTGCTGCCACCGGCGTAGAGGTTGTAGCTCATGTTGAGCATCGCGCGCCATTGGTTGTTGTGCCCGCTGACGCCATCGATGTTGTTGTCCATACCGCGCGACAGTTCGGCATCAAAACGCGGGTAGAAACTCGACTTGGCGGCTTCGTATTGCTGTTCGGTGGCCTGTACATCAGCCTCGGCCGAACTCAGAAAAGGGTTGTTGGCGAGCATTTCCTGGCGCGCTGCCGGCAGGTTTTCCGGCAAATGACCCGCCAAACCAGGCGGCGGGCTCAGCTCGCTGGCATCACGACCAACCACGCTGAAATAGTTGACCCGCGCATCCGCCAGATTGGTCTGCTCGGTGATCAGGTTGTTGCGCGCCTGGGCCAGACGCGCCTCAGCCTGATCGAGGTCGGCAGTACGCCCTACGCCACTCTGGCTACGCAGGGTGATCTGGTCGTAAATACGTTCATGGCTGGCCAGGTTGCTTTCGGCCAGACGCACCAGTTCCTGGCGAGTCAGCACATCCAGATAAACCTGCGCCACCGTCAGCGCGGTGCGCTCGGAGGTACCCAGCAACTCATAAGCGCGGGCATTCACCGTGGCGCGCTGACGACCGACTTCACTGCTGGTGGCAAAACCGTCGAACAGCATTTGCTGCAGGCGCAGGCTAGACTCACCGCGAGTCAGGGTCTCGGTGTTGTGGTTTAGTCCACGAGTACCAGGGCTATCGGTGCCTTCACGGCCGTAGCCGGCCAGCAGATCAACCCGAGGCAGGTAACCGCCCTGGGCGGCCTTCATCTGTTCTTCAACCGACAAACGCGCATTGATCCCCGCCTGGACTTCCGGGTGTACTTCCAGGGCACTTTGCATGGCTTCATTGAGTGTCTGACCATGGGCGGCCAGAGATACCGCCAGGGCAAGGGGAACGAGAGCAAGAAAACGCATTAAGTGAACTTCCTTATCAGGCAGGGCTAGTGACTTGCAATGCGTAACGCCAAATTAATGGCGCAAAAAGTGGGCACAAATAAATACCTGACCGACTTTAGCGAGACTCGCATCACAGAATTATTTGCCAATATCAAAGTGACATCATGGTGCGCAGTGTTTATTATCGCGAGAAAGCAGTCAATACTTTGTCGCAAGGCCAATTCCAAAACGGAATAAGCAAATTTCCGTCGCCATATTATTGACACGAAAACCTTTACATCCTGAACTCAACGCATTCACCCGCCTCGCCACCCTTGTAGGCATAAGCCTCGGAGCAGTCCCTCTATGAGCAGCATCGCCGCCATCGTCAAAAGCCTTGTAGGACAAGTGTTCGCCGTTTCTCTGGACGGCCTCAAGCGCCAAATATTCGAAGGTGAGCGTCTGCTAATGGGTGAGCAGATCCTAACCGGCCTGGGTGGTGAAGTGACCTTGCAGCTGGCCAGTGGCGAAGTGATCAACGTTGGCCAAAACAGCGGCTGGCAAGCAGCACCCGCCGCAGCTCAAGCCCCAGACGATGCGACGGATCCTACTGCGGGCCTGGAGCAGGCCTTAGCTGCGGGCTTCGACCCAACGACCGACCTTGAGGCTCCTGCAGCCGGCCCAGGTGCCGGCGGCGGCACTGGCGGCGCAGCAGGTGGTGGCCATAGCTTTGTATTACTCGATGAGACCGGGCAACAACTAGACCCGACTGTAGGGTTTGAGACTGCTGGACTGGGCTTGGCGGGCCAGACTGTCGATGAAGAAACAGCAGCTGCGGATGCAGTTGCAGCAGAGGCCGTCGATGCCGGATTTCTTCCGCCACCGACTCTAAACTTGCTTATCGACAGCGGTGTGGCCGGCGATTTCATCACCAATAACGGTACATATAACGCCAGCGGAACCCTACCTGGCGCCACTGTTGAATACAGCACCGACGGCAGCACCTGGACCACCACACCGCCCGTGGCCGTGGAAGGCCCAAACACTATTTTCGTGCGCCAGACAGATACAACCGGCAATACCTCGCCGAGCAGCAGTCTGACTTTTACTCTCGACACCACGGCCAACCTCAGCGTCAGCCTGGATAACGTCAACAGCAGCAACATCGCCAACGCCCCGATCTCCGGCACCTCTGATGTCGGCGCGGGCCGCACCGTGAGCCTGGTCATCACCGACGTGAACGGCAACACCGTCACCACCACCGCCGTGACCGGCACTGATGGCAGCTACA
>NZ_JBAQLP010000091.1:0-8615 GCF_049301935.1 Pseudomonas sp.
TCCTACAAATCTGCAAGCGTTTGGCTTGCAGTTTGTCGCCAGGGTCAGTTGTGCGCGTGCAGGGCTTCGTTCAGCTCAATCGCCGATTTGTGGGTCTTGCACTCCACCGCACCGGTTTGCGAGTTACGGCGGAACAGCAGGTCCGGCTGGCCCGCCAGGTCGCGGGCCTTGAGCACCTTGACCAGTTGGTTGTCGGCATCGAGCAGCGCCACCTTGGTGCCGGCGGTGATATACAGGCCCGATTCCACGGTGTTGCGGTCGCCCAGCGGGATGCCGATGCCGGCGTTGGCGCCGATCAGGCAGCCTTCGCCAACCGAAATCACGATATTGCCGCCGCCGGACAGGGTGCCCATGGTCGAGCAGCCACCGCCCAGGTCCGAGCCCTTGCCGACGAATACGCCCGCCGATACGCGGCCTTCGATCATGCCTGGGCCGGCGGTGCCGGCGTTGAAGTTGACGAAGCCTTCGTGCATCACGGTGGTGCCTTCGCCCACGTAGGCGCCCAGGCGGATGCGTGCGCTGTCAGCGATACGCACGCCAGCCGGCACCACGTAGTCGGTCATTTTCGGGAACTTGTCCACCGAGAAGACTTCCAGCAGGTCGCCTTTCAGGCGCGCTTCCAGTTGACGCTCAGCCAGTTCGCCAAGGTCGACAGCGCCCTGGCTGGTCCAGGCCACGTTCGGCAGCAGCGGGAAGATCCCGGTGAGGTTCAGGCCGTGCGGCTTGACCAGGCGGTGCGACAGCAGGTGCAGCTTGAGGTAGGCCTCAGGCGTGCTGGTCAGCGCGGCGTCTTCGGCGAGCAGCGTAACCACCAGCGGCTTCTGGCTTTCGGCCAGGCGGGTGAGCAGGGCGGACTGCTGGCTGTCGACATTTTTCAGCGCTTCGGCCAGATCGCCGGCCTGGCTGTTGCTGATCGCAATGGCCTGGTTGCCGCCCTGGTAAGCGAGTTTTTCCAGCACTTTGGCGACCAGTTCGCTGCTCGGGTTGAGCAGTGGCTGGGCGTAGAAGACTTCTAGCCAGGTGCCCTGACGGTTCTGGGTGCCAACGCCGAAAGCCAGGCTGAAGAGGGTTGTGCTCATGTCGTTTTCCTTACCGCAAATTCGTGTGGGCCGGCTGGTTCAAACCAGTTCGGCGGCATAACGGTCGGCTTTGAAGCCAACCAGGGTCTTGTTGCCGAGATCCAGCACCGGGCGTTTGATCATCGACGGTTGGGCGAGCATCAGTTCGATCGCCTTATGCTGATCGAGGTCGCTTTTCTGCGCCTCGTCCAGCTTGCGGAAGGTGGTGCCTGCACGGTTCAGGAGGGTTTCCCAACCATGCTCATTGCACCACTTTTCCAGGTTGCCACGGTCAATGCCGCAGGCTTTGTAATCATGAAAGGCGTAGCTTACCCCGTGCTCGTCGAGCCAGGTGCGGGCTTTTTTCATGGTGTCGCAGGCTTTTATGCCAAACAGGGTCTTGCTCATCAGAGGCTCTTCACAAAGTCGCGGATACGTTCAGCGGCAGCCACACACTCGGCCAGCGGCGCGACCAGGGCCATGCGCACACGGCCGGCACCGGGGTTATGGCCGTCCACAGCGCGCGACAGGTAGGAGCCGGGCACTACGGTGACATGCTCGCGGGCAAACAGCTCGCGGGTAAATGTTTCATCGTCTATCGGGGTTTTCGCCCACAGGTAGAAACCGCCATCTGGCCGTTGCACATCCAGCACGTCGCCAAGAATCGCCAGCACCGCATCGAACTTCTCGCGGTACAGGTCGCGATTGGCTTTGACATGGGCTTCGTCGTTCCAGGCGGCCACGCTGGCCAGTTGGGTTTGCACCGGCATGGCGCAGCCGTGGTAGGTACGGTACAGCAGGAAAGATTTCAGAATGTCGGCGTCGCCGGCGACGAAGCCCGAGCGCAGCCCTGGTAGGTTGGAGCGCTTGGATAGGCTGTGGAACACCACGCAGCGTTTGAAATCATGCCGGCCCAACTCCGCACAGGCGGTTAGCAGGCCAGCCGGTGGATTGCCTTCATCGAAGTACAGCTCGCTGTAGCACTCATCCGCAGCGATCACGAAGTCGAATTTATCGGCCAGGGCGATCAGCTTTTTCAGTGTCGGCAGCGGAATCAGTGCGCCCGTCGGGTTACCAGGCGAGCAGAGAAAGAGGATCTGGCAGCGCTGCCAGACCTCGTCGCTGACGGCGTCGAAATCCGGGTTGAAGCCGTGCTCTTCCAGGCAGGGCAGGTAATGCGGCTGCGCGCCGGCAAGAAAAGCTGCGCCTTCATAGATTTGATAGAAGGGGTTGGGGCTGACTACCAGGCCATCGACATCGCGTTTGACCACCGCCTGGGTAAAGGCAAACAGCGCCTCGCGGGTGCCGTTGACCGGCAGCACATGGCGCGCTGGGTCAAACACGCCGGCCGGTAGGCCAAAGCGGCGGTTGCACCAGGTAGCGATGGCTTCCCGCAGTGCCGGGATGCCCAGGGTGGTCGGGTAGACCGCCAGCTGGTCGAGGTTGGCGCGCAGTGCCTCGGCGACAAACTCCGGCGAACGGTGCTTGGGCTCGCCGATCGATAGGGCAATCGGGCTTTTGTCGGCGGGAGCCTGCACGCTGCCCAGCAGGGCGCGGAGCTTTTCGAACGGGTAGGGCTGCAGCTGGTTTAACGCGTCGTTCATTGTTGCTTCCTGAGGTCTGCCAGCGCCTGCATCGGGGATGTCAGGCGGCTCAAGGGTAATAAGGGGCTTTAAATAACGATTCGGCTTGGTTCGCTCTGCGTGCCTGGCGCGTCGGACAGTTGCGCAACCATGGTTTCCTGCAGGCGCATGCACAGCTCGGGGTCGGACAACGGCTGGTTGTGCGCATCGGTGACGAAGAACACGTCTTCCACCCGCTCGCCCAGGGTGGCGATCTTGGCGTTCTGCAGCGACAGGTCGAAGTCGAGGAAAATCCGTCCGATCCGCGCCAGCAAGCCGGGGCGGTCAGGGGCAGTGACTTCGAGGATGGTCACCGGTCGGTGCGCATCGTTGTGAATGCTCACCTGCGGCGCAAAAGCAAAGTGCTTGAGCTGGCGCGGTACACGGCGTTGGATAATGGCCGGGTAATCGTCCGGGTTCTTCAATGCGTCGACCAGCCCCTGACGAATCTCCTTGATCCGCACTGGATTTTCGCCAATCGAGCCGCCTTCGCCTTCGAGCACGATGTAGGTGTCGAGGGTGAACTGGCTGGTGGAGGTGAGAATCCGTGCGTCATGGATGTTCAGGTTGAGCTGGGCCATGGCCGCCACGGTCACGGCAAAGAAGTCGTGCTGATCCTGGGCGTAGATGAAAATCTGCGTGCCGCCTTCGAACTCGCGCGGGGTGGTTTCCTTGATCAGCACCAGCGGCTCGCTGTTGTTGCCGTGCTGCAGGATCGCCTCGCTGTGCCAGGCCACGTCGGATGCTGTGTGGCGCAGGAAGTAGTCGTCGCCCAGTTGTGACCAGAGCTGCTCGGCGTCGTCCGGGTCGGTGCCGCCGCGTACCAGGATGTCCAGGGCGGCGATCTGCGTCAGACGTATCTGCTCTTCGCGGTCCAGTGGGTTTTCCAGGCCACGGCGCAGTGCGCGCTTGGTCTCGGTATAGAGCTGGCGCAGTAGGCTGGCGCGCCAGGAGTTCCACAGGCTGGGGTTGGTGGCGTTGATATCGGCCACGGTCAGTACATAGAGGTAGTCCAGGCGCGTCTGGTCGCCAACCAGGCGGGCGAAGTCGAAGATCACCTGCGGGTCGGAGAGATCCTTGCGCTGCGCCGTGGTGGACATCACCAGGTGGTGCTGGACCAGCCAGACGATCAGTTTGGAGTCCCAGCTCGGTAGTTGATGGCGCACGCAGAAGGCCTCGGCGTCTACCGCGCCCAGCTCCGAGTGGTCGCCGCCACGGCCCTTGCCGATGTCGTGGTAGAGCCCGGCCATATAGATCAGCTCGGGCTTGGGCAGCTTGTCGATCAGCTTGCTGGCCAGGGGGAATTTTTCCGCCAGCTCGGTCCACTTGAACTTACGCAGATGCTTGATCAGGTTCAGGGTGTGCGCGTCGACCGTATAGATGTGGAACAGGTCGTGCTGCATCTGCCCGACGATATGGCCGAACTCCGGCAAGTACAGGCCGAGGATGCCGTAACGGTTCATCCGCCGCAGGTTGCGGTGAATGCCCTGGGGGCTTTTGAACAGTTCGACAAACAGGCTGGTGTTGCGGATATCGCGGCGGAAATCATCGTCGATCAGGTGGCGGTGTTCGCGCAGCAGGCGAATGCTGTTGGCGCATACGCCTTTGATGTCTGGGTGCTGGGCCATCAGCACAAAGATTTCCATGATGGCGAACGGCGTGCGTTTGAACACGTTGGGGTGTGCGACTTCGATATAGCCATCACGCAGCAGGAAGCGACTGTTAAGCGGCGTGGCCTGGCCAATTTCGCCAGCGTGCAGAATCTGCTCTTCAAAGTGCTGGACGATCAGGTCGCTCAGTTCGGCAATCGCCATCACCACGCGGTAGTACTTCTGCATAAAGCGCTCGATGGCGCGCTTGCTGTCGCTGTCTTCGTAACCCAGCAGGGCCGCCACCTTGCTCTGGTGGTCAAATAGCAGGCGGTCTTCGGCGCGGCCGGCGAGCATGTGCAGGGCGTAGCGCACCTTCCAGAGGAATTCCTGGCTGGAGGCGAGCAGGGCGTATTCGCTTTCCAGCAAAAAGCCCTGGCCGACCATGGCGTGCAGGTTCAGCGTGCCGAAATGCCGGCGCGCCACCCAGAGAATGGTCTGGATATCGCGCAGGCCGCCGGGTGAGCCTTTGACGTTGGGCTCCAGATTGTATTCGGTGTCGTTGTATTTGCCGTGACGGGCGCGCTGCTCTTTGTGCTTGGCCAGGAAGAACTGCTTGCTCGGCCACATCTGCGCGGTGCTGGTGACCGCTTGCATGCGCTGACGCAGGCGCTCGGGGCCGGCGATGGTGCGGCTTTCCATCAGGTTGGTAATCACCGTCAGATCGGCGCGGGCTTCCTCGGCGCACTCATCCACACTGCGCACGCTTTGCCCGACTTCCAGGCCGATGTCCCAGAGCAGGGTGAGGAAGCGTTCGATGGGCTCGCGGAAGGTTTCGTGGTCGGCGTTGTCGAGCAGGATCAGCAGGTCGATGTCGGAGAAGGGGTGCAACTCGCCACGGCCATAGCCGCCGACGGCGAGCAGGGCGATATCGGCGTCTTCACTCCAGGCCAGGCGTTCCCAGGCTTCACGCAGGATCTGATCGACAAACCAGGCACGGTCTTCGACCAGGCGCCGCACGTCGCGGCCGCTGGTGAAGCGCCCGTCGAGTACATCACGGGCGTGGCGGATGGCCTTCTTGAATGCCGCAATAGGGCTGGCCTTGAGGGCCAGTTCCGCCTGGAACTGGCCGCGGTCGAACAGCTCGGGATCTACCTGCGGCATTGCGGCCTTCCTTCTATCTATACAGTAGACTCAGCGAGAGGTTCAGGCCGATGTGCGGGCGATGGTGTCGTCACTGCGCAGGGTGAAGATCTCATAGCCGTTAGCGGTCACCAGAATGGTGTGCTCCCACTGGGCGGAGAGCTTGCGGTCCTTGGTGATCGCGGTCCAGCCGTCACCCAGGGTGCGGGTTTCCGGGCGGCCCTGGTTGATCATCGGCTCGATGGTGAAGCACATGCCTTCTTGCAGCTCCATGCCGGTGCCGGCGCGGCCATAGTGCAGCACTTGCGGCTCTTCATGAAACACCGCACCAATGCCGTGGCCGCAGTATTCGCGCACCACCGAGAAGCCGTTCTTCTCGGCATGCTTCTGGATCACTTCGCCGATGTCGCCCAGGCGCGTGCCCGGCTTGACCAGTTCGATGCCTTTATACATGCACTCCTGGGTGATCTTGGCCAGGCGTTCGGCCCACTCCGGCACTTTGCCAACCATAAACATCTTGCTGGTGTCGCCGTGGTAGCCGTCTTTGATTACGGTGATGTCGATGTTGATCACGTCGCCTTCTTTCAACGGCTTGTCGTTCGGGATGCCGTGGCAGACCACGTGATTAACCGAAGTGCAGATCGACTTGGGGAAGCCTTTGTAATTGAGCGGCGCAGGGATGGCCTGTTGCACGTTGACAATATAGTCATGGCAGATGCGGTCGAGCGCTTCGGTGGTGACACCGGGCTTGACGTGCTCGCCGATCATTTCCAGCACTTCGGCAGCCAGGCGACCGGCTACGCGCATTTTCTCGATTTCGTCGGGCGTTTTGATGGTGACGGTCATGTGCGGCTCTCGAACGCGAACAGAAAGGGCGTCATCTTAACAGCTACCAGTCGCCAGCCATAAGCGCCACGTAAAAACCTGCCGCTGGGTCGGCTGCATATGTTGCGGTCTGCGAGTAGCTTGCTCCTGACTTTTATGGTATAAAACGCGCCGCTTTACGGGCTGTGTGCCCGAAAGCTTAAACCCACACACGTATCGACACGGTTTCCTGGGTGCCTTGCGACAAGTTCGCCGGGTTGGAAATCGGGATACGTGGAGGCCTAACCCGACTTATCAAGGAACTATCATGTCCCAAGTCAACATGCGCGATATGCTGAAGGCCGGTGTGCACTTCGGCCACCAGACCCGTTACTGGAACCCGAAAATGGGCAAGTACATTTTCGGTGCGCGCAACAAGATCCACATCATCAACCTTGAAAAAACCCTGCCAATGTTCAACGAGGCACTGTCCTTCGTTGAGAAGCTGGCTTCGGGCAAAAACAAGATTCTGTTCGTCGGCACCAAGCGTTCCGCTGGCAAGATCGTCGCTGAAGAAGCAGCACGTTGCGGTTCGCCGTACGTCGATCATCGCTGGTTGGGCGGCATGCTGACCAACTACAAAACCATCCGCGCCTCGATCAAGCGTCTGCGTGATCTGGAGGTTCAGTCTCAGGACGGCACTTTCACCAAGCTGACCAAGAAAGAAGCCCTGATGCGCACTCGTGATCTGGAAAAACTGGATCGCAGCCTGGGTGGTATCAAGGACATGGGCGGTCTGCCAGACGCGCTGTTCGTGATCGACGTTGACCATGAGCGCATTGCTATCACCGAAGCCAACAAGCTGGGTATCCCGGTTATCGGCATCGTCGATACCAACAGCAGCCCGGAAGGCGTTGACTACATCATCCCAGGTAACGATGACGCCATCCGCGCCATCCAGCTGTACATGGGTGCCATGGCTGACTCGGTAATCCGTGGTCGCAATCATGCCAATGGCGGCACCGACGAGTTCGTCGAGCAAGCCCCAGCTGCAGAAGCTGCTGAAGGCTAAGTAAAACGCGCATAGCGTTTGCTTAGTTCGCAAAAAGGGGGCTTGGCCCCCTTTTTGCCACCTTGAAAACCATCGCCGACGTGCAGTTGCAATCGTTTCTGCTCATTGTCGGCAATGCGTTACGAATTGAGCGCCCGTTTTTCGCGGGTGGAATGGCTAACAACCTATCCAGAGGATTTTGAAATGGCAGAAATTACTGCAGCGTTGGTTAAAGAACTGCGTGAGCGTACTGGCGAAGGCATGATGGATTGCAAGAAGGCCTTGACCAAGGCTGGCGGCGACATCGAAAAAGCCATCGACGACATGCGTGCTTCCGGCGCGATCAAAGCTGCCAAGAAAGCCGGCAACGTGGCCGCCGAAGGCGCCATCAGCATTAAGGAAGATGGCAAGACTGCCGTTATTCTCGAAGTCAACTCGCAGACCGACTTCCTGGCTCTGCAGGACGATTTCAAGAGCTTTGTGGCTGCCAGCGTCGAGAAAGCCTTCGCTGACAAGCTGTCTACCGTTGAGCCGCTGATCGCCGCTCAGGAAGAAGCCCGCCTGGCCCTGGTTGCCAAGTGCGGCGAGAACGTCAATATCCGTCGTCTGGCGCGTATTGAAGGTGACGTTCTGGGTTCTTACCTGCACGGTAACAAGATCGGTGTTGTGGTTGTGCTCAAGGGCGGCACCGTCGACCTGGCCAAAGACATCGCCATGCACGTAGCAGCCAGCAACCCTGAATTCCTGCTGCCTTCGGAAGTGTCTGCTGAAGCCATCGAGCGCGAGAAAGCCGTGTTCGTCAGCCTCAACGAAGACAAGATCAAGGGCAAGCCGGCCGAAATCGTCGAGAAGATGGTTGCCGGTCGTATCCAGAAGTTCCTGGCTGAAGCCAGTCTGGTTGAGCAAGCCTTCGTCAAGGATCCGGAAATCAAGGTCGGTGCTCTGGCCAAGAAAGCCGGTGCTGAAATCGTTTCCTTCACCTACTTCAAGGTTGGCGAAGGCATCGAGAAGCCGGTCGACAACTTCGCTGAAGAAGTTGCTGCGCAAGTAGCTGCTGCCAGCAAGCAGTAAGACGGCTAACCGCTGTTGCCCCGAAGAGGCTGCCCGCTAACGCGCGCGGCCTCTTTGTCAAATTGAGGGCGCAGCTAAGCTGTGGAGTGGTTGGTGCTTAGGCACCAATGGCTCAAGGTGCTGTCGAAACGCTCGACAAAAGCGAACCTAAGGTTTGCACAGAATTCAAACGCCGCAGGAGAGACTCGCAATGGCTCAGCAGATGAGTGGTCGTCAACCGCGCTACAAGCGCATTCTGCTCAAACTTAGCGGCGAGGCCCTGATGGGGTCGGAAGAT
>NZ_JBAQLP010000092.1:0-13512 GCF_049301935.1 Pseudomonas sp.
ACTCAGGCTGCCAGCACCTGCGCTCGCTTCGTCGTCGGTTGTACTGTCGCCAACCTCCTTGTTGCCTTCGGCACTGTCCGCCGGCAGACCATTGGCCGCCGTCTTCGACATGCCATCTTCTTCAACCATCCTTTCAATCGGACGAGCCTGATCAATTCCACTTGGCATGTCGTCATCAAAGATAACTCTCAGCACACCATTTACAGCACTGCCATTCGAGTCGGTAACCGTGTAAGTCAAGGTTGCTAGAGCATCATTTTCAGTATCGTCCCCCTCCTGACCATCCAAGCTTTCATGCAGCACGTTCTGCAGCAACGTCACTGTATAAGCGCCTGAAATTGGGTTAACCACTACCTGAAAGATGACTCCACGCTCATCATCAGCAATGGCTGACAGGGTGTTTGTGGCTGCATCCCAGCTGTAAACAATGGACTCTGCACCCAATGTCGCTCCGAGCCCGTCCATTGCAAAGAAACTTATCGACCCCGGACCATCTCCGCCAAAATCAAAAACTAACGCTCCACTAAAGGTTGATTCTTTATCATCGCCATCGAAATTTGGAACGGTTGAATCTCCCGCAGAGCTGCCGGCATTGCCAGTTTCTAGGCCGTCATCATCAATAGAAGCTTCAACTCCCCCTGCACTCGGAAGAAAGTCGATTGCAGGCACTTCTGGCTCATCAGCAACCACCGGCTCAGGATCGGGAAATTCAGGCCCACTACTCAGCCCTTCGGTGGGGAAACCAATAACCGGGTCCAGCGCACCGCCGGTTTCACCCAGCAGAACAAAAGAGTGCCCGCCACCACCAGCACCGCCTGCGCCTCCTGCACCTGGTCCGGCAGCAGTTGCTTCACCTTCAAGAGTCGGGTCGACGCCAGCCTCGATGGCGGCCTGTAATTGTTCAACATCAGTCAGATCGCCATCACTTGGCGCCGCCGAAGGCGTATCAGCAGTGGGGGCTGGTTGGTTGGAACTGCCTGCGAGCATTTGCTCGGTGAGGTTAAGACTACTGTCACGACCCAGGGTAAGTTGTTGCCCATTGCTCAGGGCAATCGCAATAGAACCAGCGGCCCCGGTAACGATTTGCTCCCCTACAAAAACTCGATCACCTTCACTGAGTGGCCGACGCGTTCCATCGCCAGCTACTGCATAGACTTCGCCGATAACTTGGCTGACGACACCAATCAAAGTAGCCATGATTCCATCCTCACTACAACTGCCGACCACCGTCGACACGTATGTCATAAAAGGTCAAAACACCCTTTGAGGAGAGAACAAAACCACTGGCTGAATTACAACGACGTTGCACTCAAAAACAAAAACGACAAAAAACTGTCACCCTGACCCACGTCGCCCACCACACCAGAAAGATCCCGCCCCTGTCGTACCTGACCATCTGTTTTAGTCGCGCACGCCACTTAAGAGCACGAAATGCACGGCTTCTGGATGAAACAATGTGCTGCTTTTCTCAGGCTGCATAAGATTTTTTTCTTATAGGGCTTGTAACAATTTTTTCTTAGCTACGCTGAAAAGTGTTCTTAGCTGTGATGTTACAGACTAGGTGTAGTTCACCAGATCAAATACGCCATTTTTTTGGCGACAGGATTTAGAGAATCTTATAAGGAGAGTTACCAGATGCGCGCACTCAACCCTTTATGGAGCAGTATCGTGTTGGCAGCGATCTGTACCCAGGCACACGGCATCACTCTGTCAGAGGCGATTCAAAGCACCCTGGACAACCATCCGGAGGTTCATGCTGGGGCTAACAGCCGCCTTTCATCGGATGAAGACGTCAAGATTGCCAAAGGCGGTTACCTGCCAACCGTCGACCTGCTGGTGGGCTACGGCCGTGAACACACCGACAGCCCAAGCACCCGAGCGCTGGGTAACCACAATACCGAAACACTGAATTACGGCACCTCTGAGCTGCGTCTGCGGCAAATGCTTTTTGATGGTTTTAATACGCCCAATGAGGTGGCGCGCACCAAGGCCGTGGTGAACTCGCGCGCCTATCGCCTGCTGGGGACTTCGGAAAGCCTGGCTCTGCGCACCGTAGAGGTGTACCTGGACCTGCTGATGCGCCGCGAAATGGTTGAGCTGGCGCGCAACAACCTGCAGGCCCATCAACGCATTAACGATCAGATCAGCCTGCGTAGCCAGCAAGGTGTTGGCAGTACGGCTGACCTTGACCAATCCGAAGCACGTTTGGCCTTGGCCGAGAACAACCTCTATACCGAGCAGGTAAATTTGGCCGACGCTGAAGCCAACTTTTTCAGTGCCGTTGGCCGCATGCCCGACGAGCTGGACTCCCCGGCCTCACTGAAAGGTTCATTGCCAGAAAACCTCACTGAAGCCCGGCAAGCGGTAATCGATAACAACCCCTTCCTGAAATCCGCACAGTCCGACGTGCAAGCCGCCGAAAAACAATACGAAGTTGCCAAATCGACCTTCTACCCACGTGTTGACCTTGAGCTGGCCACCAATGCCGACAACAACACCCAGGGCGATGAAGGTCATAACAACGGCTGGCGTGCGGCCGTGGTGATGAACTACAACCTGTTCAACGGCATGCGTGATAAGGCGCGCCTGCAATCGACTGCCCACCAGATCAATGAGTCGATGGATATCCGTAACAACGCCCTACGCGTACTCAACGAAAACCTCTCCCTGGCGTGGAACGCCATGGAAAACGCTCGACTGCAAACCCCCAAAGCGCGTGATTATGCGGACTACACCGCGCGGGTTCGCGAAGCCTATCAACAGCAATTCAGCCTGGGCCAACGCACCCTGCTCGACCTGCTGGACAGTGAGAACGAGCTCTTTACCGCTAACCGCCGCTACAGCGAAGTGCGCTTTAGCGAAGAGTTCTCGATGTACCGGGTAACCGCAGCGATGGGTGACTTGTTGCGTCAACAGCAAGTGGTTGTACCGGCAGAAGCTGTAGCCCTCACCGAAGTGAAGAGCGAGGCCCGCCTGCCGGACATGAAGTAGAACCGGCATAAGGAGTAGTAGACCTTGACCACCATGGAACGGCCGGGGTCATCCAGCGACCCGCGTCTTAATCACGATGACCCGCTGCTTGATGGCTTGTTGATTCTGTGCAAACTCCACGGCTGCTCAGCCAGCCGTGGCAGCCTGAGTGCAGGCCTGCCCTTAGCAGAGCAGCGCCTGACCGCCGAGTTGCTACCCCGCGCTGCAGCGCGGGCGGGTTTGCAAGGACGTTTGCTGCAACGCGACCTGGCCAGCATCTCAACCCTCAATCTTCCCGTACTGCTGCTGTTGAAGAACGGCCGTAGTGCTGTGTTGCGTCAATGGGGCCCGAAGAACCAGGCGCTGATCCTGCCCTGCGAAACCGATGGCGGCGAGCAATGGGTCAGCCGTGAACAGCTGGCCAGCGAGTACAGCGGCCAAGCCTTCTTTGCCCGGCCACGGCATGAGCTGGAAGAGGCACGCTCGCCACTCATACCACGCATCGAAGCCTGGTTTCGCGACACCCTAAAGCTGTCGCGCTGGCTGTACACCGATGCCATCCTCGCCAGCCTGCTGATCAACCTGCTCGGCCTGATGGTGCCGCTGTTTGTGATGCAGACCTATGACCGCGTCGTGCCCAACCAGGCCACCTCGACACTCTGGGTGCTGGCCATCGGTTTGTTTATCGGCATGGGCTTTGAGCTGCTGCTGAAAATATTGCGCGCCCACCTGCTGGATACCGCCGGCAAGAAAACCGATGTGGTGTTGTCGGCCACCTTGTTCGAACGCATCACGGGCATGTCAATGACGGCCCGCCCGGCCACCATTGGCGGCTTTGCCCAAAGCATTCATGATTTTCAGGGCCTGCGTGAATTTCTCACGGCCGTCACCCTCACCAGCCTGATCGACCTGCCCTTCTCATTTTTGATGATTACGGTGATCTGGCTGATCGGCGGTTGGCTGGTGGTCATCCCCTTACTGGCCTTTCCGCTTACCGCCCTTTTCGCCTTTATCATTCAGGCGCGCCTGCGCGATACGGTGGAAAAAAGCCTGCAACTGGCCTCGCAACGCCAAGCGCTGTTGATCGAAACCATCGGCGGCCTGGAAATGCTAAAGGCCTGCAGTGCGGAAAGTGAACGCCAGCATCAATGGGAAAAAACCCATGGTGCCCTCACCCGCCTGGATATCCATGCCCGCTCACTGGCAGCAATCGCCACCAACGGCACCCTGTTTCTGCAGCAGTTCGCCGGCATGGCCACTATTGTTGCCGGGGTCTACATCATCATCGCTGGCAACCTCAGCGTTGGTGCGCTGGTTGCCTGCTACATGTTGAGCAGCCGCATTCTCGCGCCGCTGGGGCAGATTGCTGGGTTGATCACCCGCTACCAGCAAGCGCGCCTGACCATGACCAGCACCGACGCGCTGATGGCCCTGCCGCAGGAGCGTCAGGCCAAGCAACGCCCACTGGACCGCACACAGCTGCATGGCGCGCTGGATGTACGCGATGTCACCTTCAGCTATCCCGGACAGACTACTCCGGCGCTTGCCGGCATCAGCCTGCGCCTGACGGCGGGTGAACGCATCGGCATCATCGGCCGCAGCGGCTCAGGCAAGAGCACCTTGGCGCGCCTGGTGATGGCCTTCTACAGCCCGGATAAAGGGCAAATCCTGCTGGACAACCTTGACCTGCGTCAGCTCGACGTGGCCGACTTGCGCCATCAGATTGGTTACGTCGCCCACGACCTGCCGCTACTGGCCGGCAGCCTGCGCGACAACCTGACCTTAGGCGCACGCTACGTCAGCGATGCACGGATGCTCGAAGTGGCCGAACTGACAGGCGTGGTCGACTTGGCGCGGCAACACCCGCAAGGCTTCGACCGCCCTGTGGGCGAACGCGGCCAGTTGCTTTCAGGTGGCCAACGCCAGGCCGTACTGCTGGCCCGCGCGTTGTTACTCGACCCGCCGATTTTGCTGCTGGATGAACCCACCAGCGCGATGGACAACACCAGCGAGGAAATCCTGCGTAACCGCCTGCAAACCTGGGCCCAGGGTAAAACCATGCTGCTGATCACCCACCGCGCCTCCATGCTTAGCCTGGTAGACCGGTTGGTGGTGCTGGACAACGGCCATATTGTTGCCGATGGCCCGAAAGAAGCAGTGATTGAAGCACTACGTAAAGGTCGAGTTGGCCCTGCGGCGGTATAGGAACGCTCATGCAAATAAGCACCTCGATTCGCGATTACTTCGCCAGCATGCACCAACGCAAGCAGGACACCGAGTTTATGCCGGAAGTCGACGGCGCCATTCTCGAAGACTCGCCCTGGTTCACCCGTATCACCGTGTGGGTGGTCAGCGCATGCCTGATCGTGGCCTTGATCTGGGCCAACTTTGCCGTACTGGAGGAAGTCACCACCGGTGAAGGCAAAGCCATCCCCTCCAGCAAGATTCAGGTCATCCAGAACCTGGAAGGTGGCATCGTCAGTGAGATATTTGTGCGCGAAGGCCAGATCGTCGAAAAAGGTGCCGTACTGCTGCGTCTGGACGACACGCGCTTTCTTTCCAACCGCGGCGAAACTGAAGCCGACCGCCTGGCTCTGGTGGCCCGGGTCGAGCGTTTAACCGCAGAAGCTGAAGGCCGCCCGATCAGCATGCCAGCGGATATCCTGCGCGAGGCCCCACAACTGGCCGAAGATGAGCTGGCGCTCTATCAATCAAGGCAAAATCGTCTACAAAGCGAGCAGCGCACGCTCGGCGAACAACTGCAGCAAAAACATCAGGAACTGGCCGAGTTTCGCGCCAAGGCCCAGCAATACCGCTCCAGCATGGGCCTGTTGCAGCAAGAACTGAATATGTCACAACCGCTGGTCGCCACCGGTGCCATTTCCCAGGTGGAAATCCTTCGCCTGCGCCGCAGCCTGGTGGAAGTTCGCGGCTCCCTGGACGCCACTAACCTGGCAATACCCAGAGCCGAATCGGCGATGGAAGAAATCAAGAGCAAGATTGAAGAGTCTGAGCTGAGTTTTCGCTCCGACGCCTTCAAGGAACTCAATGAAATTCGTACCGAACTGAAGAAGCTAACGGCCACCAGCGTAGCCATCGATGACCGCGTCAGCCGCACCACCGTGGTCTCCCCTGTACGCGGGGTGATCAAACAACTTAAGGTCAATACCATTGGCGGCGTGGTACAGCCTGGCAGTGACATGCTGGAAATCGTACCGCTGGACGACAGCCTGCTGATCGAGGCCAAGGTACGGCCGCAGGATGTCGCCTTTCTGCATCCAGGGCAAAAAGCCATGGTCAAATTCACCGCCTACGACTACACCATCTACGGCGGACTCAAAGCCAACCTGGAACTGATCAGTGCCGACACCATCACCGATGAAGAAGGCAACAGCTTCTACCTGATCCAGGTACGTACCGATAAAAGCCATCTGGGCAGCGCGGAACACCCGCTCTTGATCATCCCCGGCATGGTCGCCTCCGTGGACATCATCACCGGCGAGAAAAGCGTGCTCGACTACCTCCTCAAACCGGTGCTTAAAGCTCGCTCGGAAGCCATGCGTGAGCGCTGAAATGGCCTACCTAAGGGCCTGAGCAATCAGAGCAATGCACCCGACTTGCCGTGATTGCGCTGGAAGGTCTGTTCTCCCATCGCCTCAATCTGCCCCTCAATCAGCACCTCAAAAGGCTTGAGCAAGGCATCGAAACAGACCGGCGCCTCGACGGTATTCAGTGCAGTCACAATCGCCTCGATGGTGGATAGCGCACCGGGCATCGGCGCTTTGCGCAGGCGGTAACCTGACTGCAAGCCCGCCGGCAGCACAACCCTGGGCAAGGCCGCCAACAACGGATTGAGGTGCAACAACTTGCGTGCCTTGCGCCAGGTGCCATCGGGCACCACCAACAGCAGCGGCAGCTCGTTGTGCAGTTCGGCAAACTGCATCAGCGCTTGCGCCTGCTCGCCAGGAAACAACAAACACGCGCGATACCCTGGCTGCTGTAACAGCGCCGCAAGCGACTCGAAGACCTCACCCACCAGCAGTTCAGCATTACTCAAGCCAAGCGCCGCCAGGCGCGCGGTATTCAGCGCATGTCGAACCTCGCTCGGATGCTGCAAAATCAGCACCCGAGTACGGCTGGCCAGACAGGGGATAAGCGCACATAAACAGCGCTCAACTGGGCGGGTACAGCGCGGGCATTGCGGGCGTGGCATCGGTTTCTCCTCAGCCGCGCAGTTTGCCATAACAGCTAGAAAATCGGCCCACCGCTGCCGCGAGATGAGCCGATAAGCGTGCAAACAGCCGACTCTCCGCGGTTGCAGCGCAACGCCAAGCTGTCAGGGTATGGGTAAATACCCTGAGATGCTCGGCGCCCCAGCGCAACATGCTCACGAAAAAGGCGAGTACCCATTAGCTATTGCCTGCAATGGGTAGGTTGGCGTTGAGCGCAACGCAGCCCAACAGGCGTTGGCATAGATCGTTGGGCTTCGTCGCTGCGCTCCTCAACCCAAGCTAGGGTTTATCGCCGCGCAACCCGTACTTGGGGCAGGGTCAGGCGGATAAGACCTAGCGGCGCGGAAGTAGCGACTTGGCATCAGACGCATTGCTGCGCACGGGAATGGGTTGCAGTTTGGGCCGCTCACACAGGCCAAGGGCAACCAACAGATCAAGCAAGGCATTCTGCAACTTGGCGCTCATAAAATAGCCTCCAACCAAGGACATCGAATAGGTGCTTGGACACCTTCTTTCAGCCTAGTTCAGGCCACTTGAACCTGCTGCCCACTTCGTCGCCGCCGGCTAAAACAGCACACGTAAGCCGGCATATAGAGTACGTCCCGGCCCTGGCTCGAAGTAGCGAGCATTGCCGTCGTTGATCCGCAGGTTGTCGAAATACTCACGCCCCAGCAGGTTATCGACACCCAGGTAAGGTTCCAGGCTTTGCTCACCCAACTGAAAACACTTGCCGAGGCGCAGGTTGAACACGGCATAACCGGGAGCCGACTGGCTATTGGCATCGTTGGCATATACCCGTGCCTGGGCCGTAACACCGAGGCGCACATAAACCTCCTGATGCTCATAGGCCAGTTCGCTGAACAGGGTTTGCCGTGGAATACCCGGGATGCGCTTGCCGGAAAAGTCGCCTGCAGCTGTTTGATAATCTGCAAACCGGTAGCGGTTGTAGGCATAGGCCGCAGACCAGCGCCAGGCGTCGGCCAGTTGCCAATCCAGGCTCAGCTCCAGGCCATCGCGGCGCGACTGCCCGGCATTACGGTAGAGATTACGCCCAGGCTGGGTTGGCAGGCTGAAGCCCACCAACTCATCCTCCAGCTCAATTCGATAAAGCGCCAGGCCGTAGCGCAGCGCAGGCCATTCGCCCTTGATGCCCAGCTCACGACTGAACGCCTGGGCAGGCTGCAAGGCGCTGTTGAAGCCGCCACCTTGCGGGCTGCCCAGTTCGCTGATGGTAGGTGTTTCAAAGGAACTGGCCAGCCGCGCATACAGCGATTGCTGCGGGGTAAGGCGGTAACTCAGACCGGCGCTGTAGTTCCAGTCCTCCAGGCTGCGCGAGCCTGAATCATCGCGCTTATCGGCCAGATAAAAATCATCCACCGCCAACCGCACCTGGTCATAACGCAGCCCGAGCGTGGCCTGCCACTGCTCGCTCAGGTCGAGCTGATCCTCGATAAACAGCCCCTGGCTCAACGCCGACTCATCCTGCTGCTGACGAGACTGCCCGCGCTCGCCCAGCAAATTGTCATAGCGCCGACGATCATCACGCTGCGCCTCAAGATCAAAGCCGCTGGTGATCTTATGGGGCAGGCCGAGCAGCGCGCGGTGATGACTGTAGTGCCCGCCAACCCCACTGAAATAGCGCGCGAAGGTCGTCTGTCCGCCGTTGACAAAGCCCAGTCGATTGCCAAACTCTCGGTGCCCCAGGTAACTGCGCACCTGGTACTCATCGGCACCCGCAGCAAAACCATCCCAGACCAGGCCCAGACGCTGTTGACGGATATATTCATCGGCATCGAAGCGCAGGTTGTTCGGTGCTGCCTGACGGCGATCCACTTTTACCTGAGCGGCGGTCAGGCCGCCCGGGTCTTCGGCGCGGTTATCGATGGCGTTGAAGTTCAGACGCAAACGCCCCGTTGGCGCATACCAGCGCAGCTTGCCAGTCAGGCTGTTGGTGTGCGCCTGGCTGTGCTGGCGATAGCCCTCGAGCACGGTGCGGTTAAAGGCCAGCAAACCGCCCAGGTTACCCTGGCTGCCGCCGATTTCACCGCGCATACGCTGATAACCCAGCCCTGCCGCACTCAGGTCCAACTGCATCAAGGGCAAAGCCGGCGGCTCGCGGGTTTCAATCGCCAGCACGCCGCCAGCGGCATTGCCGTACAGCACCGAAGCCGGGCCGCGCAGCACTTCCATGCGTTCGACCAGGCCCAGGTCGAGGCCGTCGAGTTCGCTCTGGCCATCGGGCATGGTCAAGGGCACCCCATCGACCAGCACGCGAATGCCGCGCACACCGAAATTGCCGCGCGCACCAAAGCCGCGAATCGCCGGGCGCAGGCCCTGGGCCAGGTTGTAACGGTTGAGGCTGAACACGCCCGGCACCCGCGCCAGCCAGGCGTCCAGCGCGAGTGCCTGTTCACCGGGCGCAGCAGCGGCATCAATCACCGTCACTGCAGCCGGCGTACTCAACCAGCGCATGGTGCTGCGTGGCGAGGTGATCAGCAACGGCGCCAGCTCGACTGCTGCACCCGGTTCGCCAGCCGCAACCATGGCGCTATCCGCCAGTAGCCAGATACCGGCAGCAATCACGCAGAGCGACAGACGCACGCCGCTCAATACTCCTTGTCGGCCTGGTCCTTGCGCCGATAGGGGAACACATCGATGACCTTGCCGGCCCGAATCGCCTCCTGCAGGCTTTTCCAGTAGTCGGCGTCATACAGTTCGCCATGCAACTCGCTGAACAGCTTGCGCTGCTGCATATCGGCAAACAGAAACGGCGGGAACTCCTCGGGAAACACATCCAGCGGCGCCACCGAGTACCAGGGCTCGGACGACATTTCATCTTCCGGGTAGCGCGCCTGGGGGATACGGCGGAAATTCGCTTCGGTCAGGTAGCAGATCTCGTCATAGTCATAGAACACCACGCGGCCGTGACGGGTGACGCCAAAGTTCTTCAACAGCATGTCGCCAGGGAAGATATTCGCCGCCGCCAGCTGTTTGATGGCCAGGCCATAGTCATCCAGCGCTTCGCGCACCTGGGCTGCGCTGGCGCTTTCCACATACAGGTTGAGCGGGGTCATGCGCCGCTCGGTCCAGCAGTGGCGCACCAGCACGGTGTCGCCATTGACCTCGACGGTAGACGGCGCGACCTCCAGCAGCTCGGCCAGGCACTCCGGGTCGAACTTGCTCAGCGGGAAGCGGAAATCGGCGAACTCCTGGGTATCGGCCATGCGCCCTACCCGGTCGACGGTTTTCACCAGACGGTACTTCTCAATCACCGTGGCGCGGTCGACGTTCTTCGACGGCGAGAAACGATCCTTGATGATTTTGAACACGGTGTTGAAACCCGGCAGGGTGAACACGCTCATCACCATGCCGCGCACGCCGGGGGCCATGACGAACTTGTCATCGGTGGTCGCCAGGTGGTTGATCAGCGAGCGGTAGAACTCCGACTTGCCGTGCTTGTAGAAACCGATCGAGGTGTACAGCTCGGCAATATGCTTGCCCGGCAGAATGCGTTTGAGGAAGCCAACAAACTCCGCCGGGTAGCCAACCCGCACCATGAAATACGAGCGGGTGAAGGAGAAGATGATCGACACCTCGGCCTCATCGGTGATCAGCGCATCGATCTGGATACCCTGGCCTTCGCGGTGCAACAGCGGGATCACCAGCGGCCATTGCTCATCACGGGTGTAGATGCGCCCGACCAGGTAAGCGCCCTTGTTGCGGTACAGGCGCGAGGCGAACAGTTCGATGCGCAGGTCCGGGTCCTTGCACACCCAGTCCGGCAGGTTGGCGTGCAGCTGCTTGAGCAGCCGCGCCAGATCGCGGTCGAGGTTTTCATAGCCGACTTCGAAGCTGAAATCCTCGAAAACCTGCCGCAGCGCCTGTTCGATATTGCCCTTGGGTTCATACAGGCGGGTTTGCGGCGCCCGCTCATTGACCCGCAGCGCCGGCCGGGTGGTGTGGATAAACATGCAGCCATCGTTGATCTGGTCATGGCTGAACAGACCGCAAAAGATCGAGTTGAACCAGGTTTCCGCCAGCTCATCGTCGTAACGCAGATCGATCAGGGCGATATAGGCCGATTTGACCAGCGGCCACTGCACCACATCCAGCAGTACCTCTTCGGCATAAACCTGACGCAGGCGCGCACTGACCGCACTGACGCACTCCTCATACAAGGCAATACGCGCCGCTGAAGCCTGCTGAATTTCCTGCCACTGCGCCTGCTCGAAACGCACCCGCGCACCGTTGGTGATCTGCCGGAACTGCTCGCGGTAATCATCGAAGCCTTCGAGGATAAGCGCGGCAATTGCGCTGGCCGGCCATTGCTGTGGCATAAACGAACCCCTGCGGATGAAATACGGATAATCCGCCGAGCTTATCCAGTGGCAGCGCCAAGTAAAAGCCGGCAATGCCTGGATACGCGCTTATCTACAACGAAATATTGCCAATCAACGGCTTTGCAAGCGCATTTCGCATTGCCTTGGCGCAACAGCCCGGCAACACTGCTCGGCCTTTCCCGCTGCCATGGAGTGCGTTGTGCGCCCTGCCGACCTGATCCGTCTGCTCTTGCTTGCTGCCATCTGGGGCGCAAGTTTTCTGTTTATGCGCATCGTCGCGCCGGTACTCGGCAGCATGCCGACCGCATTTTTCCGCGCCAGCCTGGGCATGCTCGGCCTACTGGCGATTCTGCTGCTGATGGGCGTGCGCTGGAACTTCAGTGGCAAGCTCAAGCATTGCCTGATCCTCGGGGTGATCAACGCCGGCCTGCCCTCGGCCATGTACTGCATGGCGGCACTGGTGCTGCCGGCAGGTTATTCGGCGATTCTGAATGCCACCACGCCGATGATGGGGGTGTTGATCGGCATGCTGTTCTTTGCCGAAGCCCTGACCCTGAGCAAGGCTGCGGGCGTGGCCATCGGCCTGTTCGGGGTGGCCGTGCTGACCCGTACCGGCCCGGTGGAATTCGATCTGCCACTGCTCTGGGGCGCTGCCGCCTGCCTGGTAGCAACCGCTTGCTATGGCTTTGCCGGCTTCCTCACACGACGCTGGATCGGCCAGCAAGGCGGCCTGGATAACCGCCTCACCGCCTTCGCCAGCCTGTGCGGTGCCAGCCTGTTTCTGCTGCCACTGTTCGGCGGCGCCTTGATCATTCAACCGCCTGCCAGCTGGGGCGGGCTCGACGTGTGGTTGTCCCTGGCAGGGCTGGGCTTTATCTGTACCGCATTCGCCTACGTGCTGTATTTCCGCCTGCTCAGCGACATCGGCCCGATCAAGGCCAGCACCACCACCTTCCTCATCCCGCCATTCGGCGTGCTGTGGGGCGCATTGCTGCTGGACGAGCCGCTGTCCTGGGCCTATCTGTACGGTGGTGTGCTGATCGCCATCGCGCTATGGCTGGTGGTGCGGCCGAGTAGCGTGGCCAAGGTAGCGGCCTGAACGGGTGCAAGAGCAGCATCCAGACACACAGCACTGCATGTTGCATGGGGTACAGGCCGGGGTCAGGCGTTACCGCTCAGCTGCCGATCCATGGCATCGATGCACTGCTGCATCTGCGCGCGGCAGGTTTCAATCAGCTGCGGCAGGTCATCCTGGCTCAGACCGGCAGTAAGGATGGCCGGCAGGGAGCGGATCATGATTTCGCCGCTGTTCCAGCGGTTGAGCTGGATATGCTTGACGTAGGTGCTGACGCACACTGGGATGATCGGCACACCGGCAGCAATTGCCATCTGAAACGCGCCCTTCTTGAACGGCAGCAGGCCCTTGCCGAGGTTACGGGTGCCTTCGGCAAACACCCAGATCGAGGTGTCCTTGTGCTTGAGCGTGTCGGTGGTGGTGAGCATGGCCTGCTTGGCACGCACGGCATTGCCGCGGTCGAGCAATACATTGCCGGCCAACCAGTAGAGCTGGCCGAAGAACGGTACCCACTTCAGGCTCTTCTTGCCGATGCTGACGGTGCGTTTGGGCACCACGCGGCCGAGTACGTAAAGGTCGTAGTTGGACTGGTGGTTGGCGATGATCACGCACGAGCGCTGGTGCTCCAGCAGCGGCTGTACATCGGTCTTGAGTTTCCAGCGCAGCAACCACTGCGCCGGAAGACTGTATAGGCGTGCGCATAGACGGCTGTTATCGGGGTTGAACGGGCGGCAGATACCGAGCAGCAGGCCGAGGATGCCCGCAAGAATAAAGTGCACGCCCATCGCCAGCATGCGCAGAAGAAAAAGCATTTGGTACGCCCGTCATAGGAAAAAGGCGCGCAGTGTACGGGCGTGCACTGCTTTCGGCAATTGATGCTGATCAGAGGTCGTAA
>NZ_JBAQLP010000093.1:0-4244 GCF_049301935.1 Pseudomonas sp.
CCGGCTGATCTGCCCGCGCTCCTCCTCGGACAAGGCCGGCCCCAGTTCGGGCTGCAAGCGGCAGCGAATGGCGATATAGAGAATAAACAGCCCCGCCATCAGCAAGCCGGGAAACACCCCGGCCAGCCACAGCTGGCCGACCGGCTGGCGGGCGATCATGCCGTACAGCACCAGCACCACACTGGGCGGAATCAGAATACCGAGGGAGCTACCGGCCTGAATCACCCCGGTGACCATGATCTTGTCGTAGCCACGGCGCAGCAGTTCCGGCAAGGCGATGCTGGCGCCGATGGCCATGCCGGCCACGCTCAAGCCATTCATCGCCGAGATCGCCACCATCAGGCCGATGGTGCCGATGGCCAGGCCGCCATTGAGCGGGCCCATCCAGACATGGAACATCCGGTAAAGGTCTTCGGCCAGCCCCGATTCGGAGAGCATATAGCCCATAAACACGAACAGCGGCAGGGTCAGCAGCGGGTACCACTTCATCAGTTTCATGGCCGCGCTAAAGGCCATTTCCGAACCACCATCGCCCCACAACAACAGGGCTGCCACCACCGCGACAAAGCCAATCGCGCCAAATACCCGCTTGCCGGTTAGCAGCAGCAACATCATCGAGGAGAACATCAGCAGGGCTATCAGCTCGTATTCCATTACAGCGTTTCCCCCCGTGCGGCGGCGATATCCTTGAACAGGGTGGCAACGGCCTGCAACAACATCAGGGCGATGCCGATGCACATGATGATCTTGATTGGGGCCATGGGTGGCGACCAGGCCGAGTAGCTGGTTTCCTTATACTCAAGGGCGTACTGGGTCGAGGAAATACCGCCGTAGAGCAGCAGTACCAGGTAGAAAATCAGAAAGCCGATGGTGATCGCATCGATGATCGCCCGGGCCCGTGGCGACCAGCGGCTGTAGAACAGGTCCATGCGCACATGGGCATCGAGCTGCATGGAATAGGCGCCGCCGAGCAGGAAGTAGGCGACCATCAGAAACTGCGCCGACTCCAGCGTCCAGGCAGCCGGAGTGAAGAAGGTCTTGCCAATCGAGGAGTAGAGCAATACCCCCAGGATGGCGAAAATCAGGTACATGGCGAAGCGCCCGACCACGCGGTTGAGCGCCTCCACTGCGTGCACAAACAGCCTGATGGCCTTGGGCATAGCGCACCTGCCGAATAATTGTTATTACGAGAGCCTAGACCAAGATTGGCCAATGCCAATCAGTGCAGGCTGAGTTAGCACAAAGCACGCCAGCTCTTTTATGCAGGCAATCTCTCTCGAAATATCAGCAGCTTAGTGCGGTGTAAAAAGCTGCGATAAACCCCGGCTAGCCCTCTAGAAAGCCCATCAGCACCGCCACGGTGCGTGCTGGATCCTCTTCCTGGGGCACATGGCCCAGCTCGTCGAACAGCACCAGACGGCTGCCCTCGATATCGCGGTTGAAGCGCTCGGCGTTGACCGGTGGAATCAACTCATCGCGGCCGCCCCAGATAATCAGCGTCGGCACCTTGAGCTCGGCGATACGGGTGTGGCCCCGCCCCGCGTCGACCTGAATAAAACGCTGACGCAGGGCTTCGCGATTACCGGCGCGCAGGGTCAGTTCGTAGTAGCGATCAATCAGTTCATCGCTGACCTTGTCCGGGTCGCCGTAGACGTTGCGAATGCTTGCCTCGATCATCTGCCGGGGCAACAGGTTGGCCATCAGCGGCGCCAGCACGGGGATCTGCGCCAGACGAAAACCGATGGGCATAGAGGTGGCGTTGCGCGGGTAACCGGCGGCATCCACCAGCACCAACCGTTCGACCCGCTGCGGATGATCCAGGGCAAACTGCCAAGCCAGCTGCCCACCAAAACTGTTGCCCGCCACCACCGCGCGCGGCACCTGCAGCTGATCCAGCACATGAGCAAGCAAGGCGCTGTAGTGGGCCATGCGGTAATCGCCATCGGGGAATGGCCCGGTCAGGCCAAAGCCTGGCAGATCGAGGCTGATCACCCGACGTTTAGCCTGCAACGCCGCCACCCAGCCCTCCCAGGTGTGCAGGCTGGCCGAGGTGCCGTGCAGCAGCACAATCGGTGCGGGGTCATCGCGCGGGCCCTGGTCACGCAGGTGCACCAGCATGCCGTCGATGGCCACAAACTGCGACGGCGGCAAAGCCCAGCGCGGTTTGAGATCCGCCACGGGACGGTCCGGCGCCCAGTTCCAGGCAACCGCCCCCGCCAGGGCCAGCAGCAGTAGCAACACCAGGGCCAAGACAATCTGCAGCAATCGCTTCATCGACGAATCCTTGCGAGTAAATGACGGGTAAATGGCGCGCACGGCCAATAGTAGTAGATGGTCCGGCACTTTCCCGCAGACGAAAAAAAGCCCCGATGTGCCGGGGCTTGAGGAGTGTTGCGCCGTTTTGCGGCGCACACGATAAAACGGGTTCTTAGACCAGGCTGGTCAACGCATCACGGCTAAACGGCAGAATGTCCTGCTCGCGGCCATCGCGTACTTTTACCGCCCAATCCGGGTCAACCAGCAGCGCGCGGCCTACGGCTACCAGGTCGAACTCCTGCTTGTTCAGACGTTCCAGCAGATTCTCCAGGCTGGCCGGCTGGGCCACCTTGTCGGTGTTGACCATAAACTGCAGGAACTCGCCATCCAGGCCGACGCTGCCGACGGTGATGGTCGGCTTGCCGGTGAGCTTGCGCGTCCAGCCGGCCAGGTTCAGCTCGGAGCCGTCGAATTCCGGTTCCCAGAAGCGCCGGGTCGAGCAGTGGAAGATATCCACGCCGGCGTCCGCCAACGGCTTGAGGAAGGCTGCCAGCGCTTCTGGAGTTTCCACCAGACGGGCGCTGTAATCCTGCTGCTTCCACTGCGAGAAGCGGAAGATGATAGGGAACTCCGGGCCGACTGCGGCGCGCACGGCCTGGATCAGTTCGATGGCAAAGCGCGAGCGCTGCGCCAGGTCACCACCGTACTCATCAGTGCGCTGATTGCTACCGGCCCAGAAGAACTGGTCGACCAGATAGCCGTGGGCACCGTGGATTTCCACGCCGTCCATGCCGATGGCCTGGGCATCCTTGGCGGCCTGGGCGAAGGCGGCGATCACCTCCTTGATGTCGTCCTGAGTCATGCCGTGCACAAGCACGTTGCCTTCCTTGATTTTCTCGCTCGGGCCGTAGCCTGGCACGCTGGCGTCCGGCTCGGTGCCCAGCTTGCGCACATTGCCCACATGCCACAGCTGCGGCACGATCTTGCCGCCTTCGGCGTGCACCGCCTCGACCACTTTCTTCCAGCCAGCCAGAGCATCTTCACCGTAGAAACGCGGCACGTTCGGGTAACCATTGGCAGCCTTGTGGCCAACGGTGGTGCCTTCGGTGACGATCAGGCCAACGCCGGCAGCGGCGCGGCGACGGTAGTACTCGATAACCTTGCTGTTGGGGACACCGCCTGGGGAGAAGGAACGGGTCATCGGCGCCATGACCACACGGGTCGGCAGCTCCAGGTTGCCCAGGCTAAAGGGTTGGAACAGCGCTTTAACGGGATCGGTCATCATCATTCCTCGGGGCGGCCAGAGCGCCGCAACTGGTTAAAGGGGGTTTGCGATCAGGCCTGCAACAACAGCTGCAGACGTTGGATAAAGTCCGTCAGGGCGCGGGTGTTGTTCGCCACCTTGAGCCGGGTCAACGCGCCCTGCCAGGCATTGGCAATAAAGCTCGCCAGGTTGCGGCAATCTTCATCGGCGGGGAGTTCACCTGCCGCCTGCGCCTGTTCCAGGCAGGTCTGCAGGGTGTCCGCCGAGGCCTGCAGGATCGCATCGACCTGCGCGCCCAGAGTCGGCGACAGCTCGGCCATCTCGAAACTCAGGCTGCCAATAAAGCAGTGGTATTCCAGGCGTTCCTGGCGAGCGAAGTGCTCCACCAGCTCGGCGTAATAACCGAGGATGCGTTCGCGCGGGCTCAGCGCCGGATTGCTCAGGGCTTCGGCATAACGCGCCAGACGCGGCTGATAGACCTGCTGCAGAGCCTGCAGGGCGAAGTCTTCCTTGCTGGCGAAGTAGTGGTAGAAGGAGCCTTTCGGCACCCCCGCCGCCTGCACGATTTCCTGCACGCCGGCACCGTGATAACCACGCCGGGTCATCACCTCGGCGCCTTTGGCGAGGATCAGGTCACGCTTGTCGAGTCGGATGCTGGAGTTCATGCCGGCAAGAATATGACCGGTCGTCTCGCCCCGCCCAGCACTATTGATTTGCGTGATTA
>NZ_JBAQLP010000094.1:0-13075 GCF_049301935.1 Pseudomonas sp.
CCTTCGCGCCGGACAAGGCAATCAGGCCTTCGGCCGCTTGCTTGACCCAATCACGCTGGATAATCACCAGATCATTGCTCTGCCCTTCGCTCCAGCCGCGCGAGACCAGTTCGGTGAGGTTGCGATAGCCCTTGGCATTCATCGCCAGCAGAGTCATACGGCTTAGCGGGCCATCGTCATCGGCGCTGGCCAGCCAGATGTCGGCGCCGCAGATCGGTTTGATGCCGCCGCCCATGGCGGCCTTATAGAACTTCACCAATGAGCACATGTTGCTCATGTCGGTAACCGCTACCGCCGGCATGCCCGCCGCCGCCACTGACTTGATCAGCGGCTTGACCCGCACCAGACCGTCAACCAGGGAGAACTCGGTGTGCAAACGCAGGTGGACGAACGAGGCGGTCATGGCAGTCCTATACAAAACACAAAAGCGATAAGGCCCGGATTGTACCGGGCCAAGGGGCAAACAACAGCAGGTAGGATGGGTTGAGCGCAGCGATAGTCGTCGACGAATTGATCGGTTACGCCGCTACGCGGCTAACCCATCCTACGTCTCCAACAGCGCCTTTACCGGACCAAAGGAGCGCCGATGAATGGGCGTCGGCCCCAGGCGGCGCAAGGCCTCCAGATGCACGGCAGTGGGATAGCCCTTGTGCCCGGCAATGCCATAGCCTGGATATTGCGCGTCCAGCAGCTGCATCTCGCGGTCGCGGCTGACCTTGGCCAGGATCGACGCCGCGGCAATCGCCGGCACCTGGCTATCGCCCTTGACCACCGCCGCACTGGGCACCTGCAGTTTCGGGCAGCGATTACCATCAATCAGCGCCAGCTTGGGCGTGACACTCAGGCCCTCGACCGCGCGCTGCATGGCCAGCATGGTGGCGTGAAGGATATTCAGCTGGTCGATCTCTTCCACTTCTGCGCGGGCGATGCACCAGGCCAGGGCTTTTTCGCGAATCTCGTCGAAGAGTTTTTCCCGACGCGCCTCGGTCAGCTTTTTCGAATCGTTCAGGCCGAGAATCGGCCGCGCCGGATCGAGAATCACCGCCGCCGTCACCACGGCGCCGCACAGTGGCCCACGACCGACCTCATCGACACCGGCGACCAGCTCCTGCACCAGGGTGAAATCCAGCCCGAGCTGCATCAGCCGCGCCCTGTCAGTTGCAGCACAGCCTGGGCGGCCTGCACCGAGGCGTCACGGCGCAGCGCGCGGTGAATCACATCAAAGCCTTCGGTCTGTACCTCGCCGCCATCCAGCAAGGGTGCCAGTAACTGGGCCAGCGCTTCCGGCGTGGCCGCGTCCTGAATCATCTCGGGCACCAGCAAACGCTCGGCCAGCAGGTTCGGCAGGGAAATATAGGCGCTGGTGACCAGGCGCTTGAGGATGCGGTAAGTCAGCGGCGCAACCTTGTACGCCACCACCATCGGCCGTTTGTGCAGCAAGGCCTCTAGGGTCGCCGTACCGGAGGCAATCAGCACCGCATCACAGGCCGCCAGCGCCTCATGGGAGCGGCCGTTGAGCAAGGTCAGCGGCAAATCGCGGCCCACCAGCATCTGCTCAAGCTGAGCGCGACGCTCCGGGCTGGAGCACGGCAAGACAAACTGGAGACCGGGGCGCAAGGTGCGCAAACGCACGGCCGCATCGAGAAACAGACTACCCAGGCGCGCCACCTCGCCGCCACGGCTGCCCGGCAACAAGGCGACCACCGGCTGGTCCTGCGCCAGGTTCAGCGCCTCACGGGCCGCAGCGCGATCCGCCTGCGGGGCAATGGTATCGGCCAGCGGGTGGCCGACAAAACGTACCGGTACCTGATGATCCTGATAGAACTGCGCCTCGAACGGAAACAGGGTCAGCATCAGGTCGCAGGCCTGGCGAATCTTCAGCACGCGCTTCTGCCGCCAGGCCCATACGGACGGGCTGACGTAATGCACGGTCTTGATGCCCGCCTGACGCAACCTGAGTTCAAGGGTCAGGTTGAAATCCGGCGCATCGATGCCGATAAATACGTCCGGTTTTTCGGCAATCAGGGTCTGGATCAGCCGCTTGCGCCGCGCCAGCAGTTCGGGAAGGCGGCCGAGGACCTCGACCAGGCCCATCACCGACAGACGCTCCATCGAGAAATAGGAACTCAGCCCCTGGGCCTGCATCAGCGGGCCACCGACACCGATAAATTCGATCTGTGGGTATTGGGCTTTGAGGGCCTGCATCAGGCCCGCACCGAGAATATCGCCAGACGCCTCGCCAGCGACCAGCGCGACACGCATCAGGTCAGTCATAAATTATCGGGTAATGCCGCGGCTGGAAGCCTGAATGGAATCGCGGAAGATCGCGACTTCGGGAAATTCTGCGGAGGATTCGGCCAGTTCACTCATCGCCTGCTCAACCGTAAGCCCCTGGCGATAGACGATCTTGTAGGCACGGCGCAAGGCAGCAATCGCCTCGGCGCTGAAACCACGACGACGCATGCCTTCGAAGTTCATGCTGCGCGCTTCGGCCGGGTTGCCAAAAACGGTGACAAACGCCGGTACATCCTTGCCAATCGCCGTGCCCATGCCAGAAAAGCTGTGCGCACCGATACGGCAGAACTGATGCACCAAGGTGTAACCGGAGAGAATCGCCCAGTCATCGACCCACACATGCCCGGCCAACGCGGTGTTGTTGACCAGGATGCAATGGTTGCCGATCACGCTGTCATGGCCGATATGGGCATAGGCCATGATCAGATTGTGGTCACCAAGCGTGGTTTCACTGCGATCCTGCACGGTGCCGCGGTGGATGGTGACACCCTCGCGGATCACGTTGTGATCGCCAATCACCAGGCGAGTCGCCTCGCCCTGGTACTTGAGGTCGGGGGTGTCTTCACCCACCGAGGAAAACTGATAGATACGGTTGTGTTTACCGATCCGCGTCGGCCCCTTGAGGATCACATGGGGGCCGATCACTGTACCCTCGCCGATTTCGACATCGGCCCCGACTATCGACCAAGGGCCGACGACTACGTCGTCAGCCAACTTGGCGCTGGGATCGATGATGGCACGAGGGTCAATCAAACTCATAGTTTGCGTTCCGCACAGATGATTTCTGCCGAGCAGACTTCCTTGCCGTCGACGCTGGCCTTGCACTCGAACTTCCAGATGCTGCGCTTGTTACTCAGGTAGCGGGCTTCAAGAGTCAGCTGATCACCCGGCACCACTGGCTGGCGAAAGCGTAGCTTGTCCGAGCCGACAAAGTAATACAGGGTGCCATCGGAGGGCTTCAGATCCATCATCTTGAAACCGAGAATGCCGGCAGCCTGAGCCATGGCTTCGATGATCAACACACCCGGCATGATCGGGTGCTCGGGAAAATGCCCGTTGAAGAACGGCTCATTGATGCTGACATTCTTGTAGGCGCGAATTCGCTTGCCTTCAATATCCAGCTCAGCCACCCGGTCCACCAAGAGGAACGGATAGCGGTGCGGCAGGTATTCGCGAATCTGGTTGATGTCCATCATGTGCAGAGAAGCCTGTAAGAGAAAAAAGAGAAGCCGGCAAACACCGGCTCAGGCATCAGATGAAGTGTCGGCAGCTGGGGTCACGGCAGCCAGCTGCTTTTCCAACTGTTGCAGGCGGCGCGCCATATCATCCAACTGCCGAATCCGAGCCGCACTCTTGCGCCATTCAGCCGCCGGCTGCATGGCGGTACCCGACGAATAGGAGCCCGGCTCGGTGATTGAGCGGGTGACCATGGTCATGCCGGTGACGAACACGTTGTCGCACACCTCGATATGCCCAACCATGCCGACGCCGCCGGCAATCATGCAGTTCTTGCCGATCTTGGTGCTGCCGGAAATACCCGCGCAACCGGCCATGGCCGTGTTGTCACCAATCTGCACGTTGTGCGCGATCATGATCTGGTTATCCAGCTTGACCCCATTGCCGATCAGGGTGTCCGACAGCGCGCCACGGTCGACGGTGGTATTGGCGCCGATCTCGACGTCATCACCGATGGTCACCCCACCGATCTGCGCAATCTTCTGCCAGACGCCCTTCTCGTTGGCAAAGCCGAAGCCCTCGCCACCGATCACCGCACCGGATTGAATAACCACGCGCTTACCGATCCGTACGTCGTGGTACAGCGTCACGCGCGGAGCCAGCCAGCCACCTTCGCCAATCTGCGAACGCGCGCCGACTACGCACTGCGCCCCGATGGTTACGCCAGCGCCAATCTGCGCGCCACTCTCGATCACCGCATAGGCGCCGATACTGGCACTCGCATCGACCTGCGCATCCGCAGCCACCACAGCGGTGGGATGCACGCCAGGCAACGCTTGAGGCTTGCGATCAAACAGGTGGGAGAGTTCGGCATAGGCCAGATAAGGATTGCTGACGACCAATGCATGGCCGGCATAGCCTTCGGCATCCGCCGCAGTCAACAGCACTGCGCCGGCTTGGCAGCCCGAGAGAAACTTGCGGTACTGCGCATTGGCGAGAAAGCTCAGCTGATCAGCGCCGGCTTCCTGCAAGGTAGCCAAACCGCTGATCGCTTTATCCGAGGCACCACGCAAGGTGGCGCCCAGACGCTCGGCCAACTGGCCAAGGGTATACACCGTGGCACTCATAATCAGCGCAGCTGATTCATGCGCTCGATAACCTGGCGGGTGATGTCGAACTGAGGCTTGACATCAATCACCGCGCCACGCTCCAGCACCAGGTCGAAGTTACCGGTCTTGATCACTTCTTCCACAGCCTTGTCCAGGTTCGGCTTGAGCTTTTTCAGCATTTCACGGTCCGCTACAGCCTTGGACTCGTTCAGCTCCTTGGATTGGAACTGGAAATCACGGGCTTTTTGCTTGAATTCAAGCTCCAGACGCTCACGCTCGGCGGTCTGCATTTTTTCGCCGTCTTTAACCAGACGATCCTGAATGCGCTTTGCATCGCTTTCCAGGGTCTTCAGTTTGTTTAGCTGCGGGCCAAATTTCTTCTCGGCATCCACGGCATAACGCTTGGCCGCATCAGATTCGAGCAAGGCCATCTGATAGTTCAATACCGCTACTTTCATCTCGGCAAACGCCGGGGTTGCCAGCAGAGCAACGCTTAACAAAACCAGTTGAGTCAACTTACGCACGGTGCAACTCCTGCAAAACTGTTGGTATTCAAAAATCCGACGCTTAGAACGTCTGACCGAGAGAGAACTGGAAAACCTGCGTATCGGCATCATCCGGTTTGATGATTGGCATGGCCAGGCTGAAACTCAGCGGGCCCAGTGCGGTAATCCAGGTCAGGCCAACACCCACGGAGCTGGCCAGGTTACCCGGGTCGATGCTGCCGCAATCGTCCTGAGACTTACCACAGTTGGTGTCGAAGACATTACCCACATCCCAGAACAGCGCAGTACGCAGCGAGCGCTGATCCTTGACGAACGGCATGGGGAACAACAATTCAACACCGCCTTGCACCAGCACGTTACCGCCGAATGGCAGCGGATCCTGATCTGGATCCTCAAGCGTACCTTCGTTACCGGTGACCGCCTGACCAAGGCTAGGCGTACTGCGTGGGCCCAGGCTGCTGTCCTTGAAACCGCGCACCGAGTTGAAGCCGCCAGCGTAGTAGTGTTCATAGAACGGCAAGCTGTCGGTGGAGCCATAACTGTCGCCATAGCCCAGTTGGCTATGCAAACGCAGGGTATAGGTGTCGCTCAGCGGCTTGAAGATCTGGCCACGGTAATCCACCTTGAAGAACGACAGGTCGCTGCCCGGCACTGTGGTTTCGAATACCAGACTTTGCGAGTGACCGCGGTTGGCCAGCACACCACGGTTAAGGGTCGACTCCGACCAGCCAACCGACGCTTTGAGGTTTAGGTAGCTGTCACCTTCGGCATCGATAAAGTCGAAGATTTCGTCAACGGTGTATACGCCGGTGCCGATGCTGTCGTTCTGAACGGTCAAGCCATAGGTCAGGCGCGAGGTATCGCTGATTGGATAACCAATGCTGGCGCCCGCACCGTAACTGTCCACCGAGTAGCTGGACACATCGGTATTCAGCTCGTCGTAATCGGTTTCACGGAAGAAGGCGTTGTAGCCCAGGCTGACGCCGTCTGGGGTCCAGTAGGGGTCAACAAAACCAAAGTTATAGTTGCTCTGGTATTCGCTACGGTTCAACCCAACGCTGACCTTGTTACCGGTACCCAGGAAGTTGTTCTGGGTGATCGAGCCACCGAGAATCAGACCGGCGTTCTGGGCGAAACCGACGCTGGCGGTGATGGAGCCAGAAGCCTGCTCCTCGACACTGTAGTTGACGTCAACCTGGTCGTCGGTGCCCGGCACCTGCGGGGTTTCAACGTTGACTTCCTTGAAGTAGCCCAGACGTTCTAAACGGGTCTTGGACTGATCAATCAAGTACGTCGAAGCCCAGCCGCCTTCCATTTGACGCATTTCACGGCGCAGCACCTCGTCTTCCGACTTGGTGTTACCACGGAAATTGATGCGATTGACATAGGCACGCTTACCCGGATCGACCACAAAGGTGATGGACACGGTGCCATCGTCATTGGCCTGCGGCACACCGTTGACGTTGGCGAAGGTATAGCCTTCGTTACCCAGGCGACGGGTGATCAGTTCGGAGGTGGTGGTCATCACTTTACGCGAGAATACCTGGCCTTCTTTAACCAGCAGCAACGCACGGACGTCCTCTTCCGGCACCTTCAGCTCACCGCTGAGCTTGACCTCACGTACGGTGTACTTCTCGCCTTCGTCGACGTTGACTGTCACGTAGACGTGTTTCTTGTCCGGGGTGATGGATACCTGAGTCGAGCTGATATCCATATTGATATAGCCGCGATCCAGGTAGTAGGAACGCAGACGCTCCAAGTCACCGGCGAGCTTCTCACGGGCGTACTTGTCGTCATTCTTGAAGAAGGACAGCCAGTTGGTGGTCTTCAGCTCGAACAGATCGATCAGGTCTTCATCGGAAAAAACCGAGTTACCCACCACGTTGATGTGCTGAATCGCGGCAATCGAACCTTCATTGATATTGATCTTCAGCGCCACACGGTTACGCGGCTGCGGAATGACCTCAGCTTCGATTTCTGCGGAGTAACGACCCTGTGCGACGTATTGGCGCTGCAACTCGTTGCGCACGCCTTCCAGGGTAGCCCGCTGGAAAATCTCGCCTTCGGCCAGGCCGGACTGATTCAGGCCTTTGAGCAGGTCTTCGCTGCTGATGGCCTTGTTGCCTTCAATCTCGATACTGGAGATCGACGGGCGTTCGACCACGGTAACAACCAACACATCGCCATCGCGACCGAGCTGGATGTCCTGGAAGAAACCGGTTTTGAACAGTTCACGGGTCGCCTCAACCAGCGACCGGTCATCGGCTTGCGCGCCCACATTAAGGGGCAAGGCACCGAATACGCTGCCAGCGGAAACGCGCTGCAGGCCGGTGACCCGGATATCGGAGATGGTGAAGGACTCGGCGTGAACTTCGTTGATCATCAGTGCGGCAAGCACCGCAGGTAGCAGCAGACGTTTCATGAAGTCCTTTCTTATTCCAACTGACAATAAAAAATCTGCCGCTTAGGCGACACGTCTTGTGCATAACGAGAGCGTAAATCAGCAGCGGCTACAGGCGGCCCAAGTCGTTTACCAGGGCCAGCAACATCACCCCGATGACCAAACTGATGCCGATCTGCATCCCCCAACCCTGTATCCGTTCCGACAGTGGGCGACCACGCACCCACTCGACCAGATAAAAAAGCAGATGCCCCCCATCCAGCACGGGGATGGGCAACAAATTAAGAACCCCCAGGCTAATGCTCAGGTAGGCGAGGAATTTCAGAAAATCACTCAAACCTGACTCAGCAGAAGCGCCCGCCACTTTAGCAATGGTTATCGGCCCGCTCAAGTTTTTTACCGAGAGCTCACCAAACAGCATTTTCTTTATGGAATTAAGGGTTAGAACGCTCATTGTCCAAGTGTTTTTGGCACCTTCGGCGATAGCTTCTAACGGGCCATAGCTGACTTCACGCAGCATTTCCGGCGGCCATTCGCCACCGGCCACACCAGCGCCTAGATAACCACTAAGGGCCTCGCCCTCACCGCGTGCAGCCAAGGTAAGCGGCACATCCAACTGCTGACCTTGACGCTCCACCTGCAAGCTGATTTTTTTACCTGGCAAGCCCCGCACCTGATCCACCAACTGCTGCCAATCGGCCAGAGACTGACCATCCAGCGCCAGCAGACGATCGCCGACCTGCAAGCCTGCAGCAAATGCCGGGCCTTCGGGGTCCAGCTGCGCCAGCACTGGCTGCAGCGCCGGGCGCCAAGGGCGAATACCTAATGAAGAAATAGGGTCCGGTTCGTCGGCACCGCGCAGCCAGTTATCCAGCACGATCTGTCGCGGGCTATCGACCGAGGAGCCCGGCTCACGCACAGCCAGGTTCAGACGGCCACTTTCACCCAAGCGACTGACCAGTTGCAGGTTCACCGCCGCCCAGCCCGTAGTGGGCTGGCCATCAATCGCGACAATTTCCTGCCCAACCTGCAAACCGGCTACATCGGCCAGGCTGCCCGCCTCGACCGCACCAATAACTGGGCGCACCTGCTGGCTACCGAGCATCGCCACGACCCAGAAGAACAGCAGCGCCAGCAGGAAGTTCGCCGCAGGGCCTGCCGCCACGATGGCGATACGCCGCTGGACCGACTTGCGATTGAACGACTGATCAAGCAACTCCGGCGGCACATCGCCTTCGCGCTCATCGAGCATTTTCACGTAGCCGCCCAACGGGATGGCGGCCACGACAAATTCAGTGCCCTGGCGGTCATGCCAACGTAGTAACGGGCTGCCAAAGCCCACGGAAAACCGCAGCACCTTGACCCCGCAGCGGCGGGCGACCCAGAAGTGCCCGTATTCGTGGATGGTTACCAGCACGCCCAACGCAACCAGGGTGCCGACCAGCATATAAAGCGCACTCATCAAATTTCTCCGCGTCAGCGATCAGCGCCGACTCAGCCATTGTTCAGCCAGATCACGAGCCCGACTATCAGCGGCCAACACCGTTTCCAGGCTCTCAACCGCCAGGGCGGGCTCAGCGTGCAGAACCTCTTCGATGATACGCGCGATCTCGGGGAAGCGGATGCGCCGTTCAAGGAACGCGGCAACCGCCACTTCATTGGCCGCATTGAGCATGGCCGGCGCAGTACCGCCGGCCTGCGCCGCCTCACGCGCCAGACGCAGGCAAGGGAAGCGCTGCTCATCCGGCGCCTGGAAATCCAGCCGACCAATGGCAAACAGGTCCAGCGGTGCCACACCGGAGTCAATCCGCTCTGGCCAGGCCAGGGCGTGACTGATCGGCGTGCGCATATCCGGGTTGCCCAGCTGCGCCAGCACCGAACCGTCGACATAATCGACCAGCGAGTGGATCACGCTCTGCGGATGCACCACCACTTCAACCTGCGCGGGCGTGGCATCAAACAACCAACAGGCCTCGATCAGCTCCAGGCCCTTGTTCATCATGCTCGCCGAGTCGACCGAGATCTTGCGGCCCATCGACCAGTTGGGGTGCGCGCACGCCTGCTCAGGGGTGACCGCATGCAACTGCTCCAGCGGCATCTCGCGAAACGGCCCACCCGAGGCGGTCAGCAGAATCCGCCGCACCCCGACTTGCGGCAGGCCGCGGGCGTAGTCGCCCGGCAGGCACTGGAAAATCGCATTGTGCTCACTGTCGATCGGCAGCAGCACAGCACCACTTTTACGCACAGCCTGCATAAACAGTGCGCCCGACATCACCAGCGCTTCTTTATTGGCCAGTAGCACCTTTTTGCCGGCTTCGACCGCCGCCAGGGTCGGCGGCAGGCCGGCAGCACCGACGATGGCGGCCATTACCGCATCGACTTCAGGGTGCGCCGCCACCTCACACAAGCCCTCGGGGCCATGCAGCACCTGAGTGGCCAGACCGGCAGCGCGCAGACCTTCCTGCAGGTGGCGAGCGTCCAGAGCCTGCGGTACCACGGCAAAACGCGGGCGGTAGATCATGCACAGCGCCTCCAGCTCAGTCAGACGACTGAAGCCGGACAACGCGAACACTTGATAACGCTCAGGATGACGCGCGATGACATCGAGGGTACTCAGGCCGATCGAACCGGTCGCCCCCAGCACGGTAATCTGCTGCGGGTGACTCACAGCGCGCCCCAGCCCGCCAGCCACAGCAATGCGGCAAACACCGGGATAGCGGCCGTCAGGCTGTCAATACGATCGAGCACGCCGCCATGACCCGGCAGCAGATTGCTGCTGTCCTTAACCCCGGCCTGGCGCTTGAACATGCTTTCCGTCAGATCACCGACCACCGAGATCAGCACCACCACGGCGGTGCCGAGCAAGGCCAGCAGCAGACTGGCAAACGACCACTCACGATAAATCGCCACGCCTGCGCAGATCAGCAGCGTCGCCAGCAAACCACCGAAAACCCCTTCCCAGCTCTTGCCTGGACTAACTTGCGGTGCCAGCTTGCGTTTGCCGAAGCGCCGACCGGCGAAATAGGCACCGATATCAGCCCCCCACACCAGCACCATCACTGCAAGAATCAGCCAGTTGGCATCAGGCCACTGTTTGAACAGCACCAGGCCCTGCCAGGCCGGCAGCAGAATCAGCAGGCCAATCAGCAACCTGACCGGGACCTGCGTCCAGTAGCGACTGCTGGCGGGATAGCCCAATACCAGCAAGGTCGCCACCGCCCACCAGACAACCCCAAGCAGCAGCACCCAAGGCGCCAAGGCGGGCAGCAGATACAAGCCATACAACAACGCGGCCACCAGCGCGGCATAGGCCACGCGCTGCACCTGCGCAGTAAAACCGGCCAAACGCGCCCACTCCCAGGCACCCAGGCTGACCACCGCGCCAATAAACAAAGCAAACAGCGCCCCATCCAGCAGAAAGAAACCGCCGAGGGCGAACGGCAACAGCACCAGCGCCGTGATAATTCGTTGCTTGAGCATCAGCTACGGGCCTCAGCAGCCACCTGATCGCTGGTTTTCCCAAAGCGACGCTGGCGGCTAGCAAAATCGGCCAAGGCTTTGCGCATGGCGTCGTGTTTGAAATCCGGCCAAAACAGGTCGGAGAAATACAGCTCGGTATAGGCCAACTGCCAAAGCAGGAAGTTGCTGATGCGATGCTCGCCGCCGGTGCGGATGCACAGATCCGGCAGCGGCAAATCGCCGGTCACCAGGCAGCTCTGCAGCAATTCGGGGGTGATGTCCTCGGCGCGCAAATGGCCGCCCTGAACCTCCCGCGCCAGCCGTTGCGCCGCCTGGGCAATATCCCACTGGCCACCGTAGTTGGCGGCCACCTGCAGCACAAAGCGCTTATCGCCGGCAGTCTGCGCCTCAGCCTCACGCATCGCCGCCTGCAGCTCAGGGTGAAAGCGCGAGCGATCACCGATGATGCGTAGGCTGATGTCATTGGCGTCGAGCTTCTTCGCTTCGCGGCGCAGCGCTCCGAGGAACAGCTCCATCAGCGCGCTGACTTCCTCGGCCGGGCGCTGCCAGTTTTCACTGGAGAAGGCGAACAGCGTCAGCACCTCGACCCCGGCCTCGGCACACACCTCGATCACCGCACGCACCGCATCGACACCGGCTTTATGGCCGGCAACGCCGGGCAACAGGCGCTTCTTCGCCCAGCGGTTGTTACCGTCCATGATGATCGCCACATGCCGTGGCACAGCGAACGAACTACCGTCTTTGGTCTTTTCCATGACGATGTCCTGGCCGTTAAACGGCCATCAGATCCGCTTCTTTCTGCTTCACTGCGACTTCGATTTCCGCGACGAACTTGTCCGTCAACTTCTGGATTTCGTCGGCGGCACGGCGCTCTTCGTCTTCGCTGATTTCCTTCTCCTTGACCAGGTCTTTCAACTGGCTCAGGGCATCACGACGAATATTGCGCACCGCTACGCGACCATCTTCAGCGGCATCACGGGCCTGCTTGGTGAAGCCCTTGCGGGTTTCTTCGGTCAGCGCTGGCATGGAGATCAGCAGCAGCTCACCGAGGTTGGTCGGGTTGAAACCCAAGCCGGAGCTCTGGATCGCCTTATCCACCGCCGCCAGCATATTGCGCTCGAAGGCTACAACCTGCAGGGTGCGTGAGTCTTTTACGGTGACGTTGGCCACCTGGTTCAGCGGGGTGTCGGAGCCGTAGTAAGGCACCATCACGCCACCCAGAATGCTCGGGTGCGCCTGACCGGTACGGATTCGGCTAAAGGCGTGGACCAGCGATTCCAGGCTCTTCTGCATGCGCACCTGGGCGTCTTTCTTGATCTCATTGATCATGTTTATCTTCCTCAATCAGAGTGCCTTCAGCGCCGCCGACTACAACGTTCAGCAGGGCACCGGGCTTGTTCATGTTGAAAACGCGCAGCGGCATAGCATGGTCGCGGCACAGACAGATAGCCGTCAGGTCCATTACCCCCAGCTTGCGATCGAGCACCTCGTCATAGGTCAGGCGCTCGAACTTCTCGGCATGCGGGTCTTTGAATGGATCGGCAGTGTACACACCATCCACCTTGGTCGCTTTGAGCACCACGTCGGCATCGATTTCGATGGCGCGCAGACAGGCGGCCGAGTCGGTGGTGAAGAACGGATTACCAGTGCCAGCGGCGAAAATCACCACCTCACCGGTTTTCAGATGACGCAGCGCCTTGCGCCGGTCGTAGTGATCGGTCACCCCAACCATGGAGATGGCCGACATGACGATGGCCGGGATATTCGAACGTTCCAGCGCGTCGCGCATGGCCAGGGCGTTCATCACGGTGGCCAGCATGCCCATATGGTCGCCGGTTACCCGGTCCATACCCGCCGCGCTCAGCGCCGCGCCACGGAACAGGTTGCCACCACCAATCACCAGGCCGACCTGTACGCCGATACCAACCAGCTGGCCGACTTCCAGCGCCATGCGATCAAGTACCTTGGGATCGATGCCGAAATCTTCCGACCCCATCAGGGCCTCGCCGCTAAGTTTGAGCAGAATGCGCTTGTAGCGCGGTTGACGACCACTCATCTGCTGAGCCATTGCGAGTCTCTCCTGCGGCGTTTGAATTCTGTGCAAACCT
>NZ_JBAQLP010000095.1:0-24133 GCF_049301935.1 Pseudomonas sp.
ACCGCATCATGGGCGTGCAGACTTTCCGCATGCACCACGCGCAGCTGGAAGGCGCTGAGTTCGGGCTGTAGCAACAGGGCGCTGTGCAGGCGGCGGGCGGCGTCTTCGCAGAACATCAGGTTCTGCCCGTTGGCCAGGGCAAAGGCCTGCTCGTCGGCGCGCTTCACCGCGGTTTGCACCGCGGTACCGAGGGCCTGTTCGGCGCTGTCGATCAGCTCAACCAGCGGCAACTCTGCGCAGTCGCTGTGCAGGCGTACCTGCAGGGTGGCTGCGCTGCGCTGGCTGTGCGGTGTGGCGACGATGCCCTCGGCTGAACCGAGCCAAGCCAACAGTTGCGCGTGGTCCAGCGGCTGGTTGGCGAAGTCCTCGATAAAGCGCTGCTGAATCAGTTGGCGCGCCAACGCGGCGGAGCAGGGGCAGGTCGAGGAATAGGCCACTTCTACCTGCAGTTCCACGTGAAACCCCCATGCATCCTGGCGTGCACGCACTTCGAAGGGGTAGGACTTCCAGCCGGCGAGGGGGCTGACCAGCGCCGGGCGACTGAGCAAGGCCTCGCCGCGCAGGTGAATGGACGCCTGCTGCGACAGGTCTTGATGGCTGTCGAGAAACTCGCCCAGCAGTTGCTGCAGCGTTGCCGGAGTCAGTTCGCGCTGTTCGAGGGCATGCAGGGCCAGGTACAGGCGCGACATATGAATGCCACGGGCGTTGCCGTCATCCAGGCTGACCCCGACATCGGCGCGGGCATGGATGCGTTGCCCGGCCAGGTTGACCGGCAGCGCGATGCCCTGCATGCCGACCCAGTCCAGGGCCTGTGCATGAGCAGGCGTTTGCGCGGCTATATCCGGCAAGGTCAGTGCGTTCATCAGAAATCTGCCGCTCGGTAGTGGGTTTAAATGTTATGTTATAACAAGTAAATTACAAAGCCAGCGAATCCTGACGATGACCGCAACCCCGCTCACCCGCGCCGAACTGCTCGCCCAGCCGGCGGATGACTATATGAACGCCGCGCAGCAGCAGTTCTTCCGCACGCTGCTGCTCAACCAGCGCGGCGAACTGCAAAGGCGCATTGCCGAAGAATTCGAAGGCCTGCGCGAGCGCGAAACCAGCAGCGACCCCGCCGACATTGGTAGCGCCGAAGAGCAGCGCCAGTGGCAGCTGCGTCTGCTGGAGCGGGAAAAGAAGCTGCTGGACAAGATCGACGAAGCCCTGGATCGCCTGGCCCGTGGCGAATATGGCTGGTGCCGGGAAACCGGCGAGGCCATTGGCCTCAAGCGCCTGCTGCTGCGGCCCACCGCGAGCCTGTGCATCGAAGCCAAAGAGCGCCAGGAACAACGCGAAAAGCATCTGCGCCACGCAGAATTTTGATGGAGCCTGAAACCATGACCAAACGCCTTCCCGTAACCGTGCTGTCCGGCTTTCTCGGTGCCGGCAAAAGCACCCTGCTCAACGCCATCCTGAAAAACCGTCAGGGCCTGAAAGTGGCGGTGATCGTCAACGATATGAGCGAGATCAATATCGATGGCAGCGAAGTTCAGCGTGATGTCAGCCTGAATCGCGCCGAAGAAAAGCTTGTGGAAATGAGCAATGGTTGCATCTGCTGCACCCTGCGCGAGGATTTGCTGGAGGAAGTCGGCCGCCTGGCCCGTGATGGCCGTTTCGACTATTTGTTGATCGAATCCACTGGGATCAGCGAGCCGCTGCCGGTGGCGGAAACCTTCACCTTCCGTGGCGAAGACGGCCAGAGCCTGGCCGATGTGGCGCGCCTGGACTGCATGGTGACGGTGGTCGACGGGGTGAACTTCCTGCGTGATTTCCACGAGGCCGAGAGCCTGGCCAGCCGGGGCGAAACCCTGGGCGAGGAGGACGAGCGCTCGATCACCGACTTGCTGATCGAGCAGGTGGAGTTCGCCGATGTGTTGCTGGTGAGCAAGATTGACCTGATCAGCAGCCACGAGCGCGAAGAGCTGCTGGCCATCCTCAAGGGCCTTAACACCCATGCCGAAATCGTGCCGATGGCCATGGGCGCGGTGCCGCTGGACAAGATCCTCAACACCGGCCGCTTCGATTTCGAGCGCGCCGCCCAGGCGCCGGGCTGGCTCAAGGAGCTGCGCGGCGAGCATCTCCCGGAAACCGAGGAGTACGGCATTGCGTCCACGGCGTACCGGGCGCGCAAGCCGCTGCATCCCGAGCGCTTCTTCAATTTCATCAATCGCGAATGGAGCAATGGCCGCCTGCTGCGCAGCAAGGGTTTCTTCTGGCTGGCCAGCAAGTACCAGGAGGCCGGCAGCTGGTCCCAGGCGGGTGGCTTGATGCGTCACGGCTTTGCCGGGCGCTGGTGGCGCTTTGTACCCAAGGCGCAGTGGCCGACCGACGAAGAAGGGCTGCAGGCGATCATGAAAAACTGGCAGGCGCAGAGCGGCGACTGTCGCCAGGAACTGGTGTTTATCGGCCAGAACATCGACTTCGCTCAGCTGACCGCAGAGCTGGATGCCTGCCTGCTGACCGAGGCGGAAATGGCCCTGGGTGTGGATGCCTGGCAGGCGCTGCCCGATCCGTTCGGCCAATGGCATGAGGAGGCCGCCTGATGTTGGCTGCCGCACTTAGACCGGCGCCACAGCAGCGCCTGAGTGAAAACATCGAGGTGCTCGGCGAGGTGCTGCGTGATGAGGTCAACCTGGCCGTCTGGCAGCGTCAGTTGCCGGCGCAGATCAGCGATTTCGCCAGCGCCTTGCTGGCTCATGGCGAGCCGCTGGGGCAATCCATCGTGTTGGAGCTGGCCAGCCCGGAGAGCACGCCGAACCTCAGTGGCCTGGTCGATGGCTACAGCGATCTACCGGGCCAGGCGGCGTTTCTGCAGGACCTAAGCTGGCTGGTTGGTGCGTTTGCCTGCCTGTTCGACGCCAAACGCATCGGCCTGCGTCTGCGCATCCTCGACAAGGCCATGTGCCCGCGTTTTCACGTCGACCATGTGCCGGTGCGGTTGATCACCAGCTACGCCGGGGTCGGCACCCAGTGGCTGGTGGAAGGCGTGATGTCGCGTCGGCATCTCGGCGAGCCGACTGCCGAGCCGCTGGATGGGGGCTCGATCGAACGGGCGGAGGCCGGTCATGTGCTGCTGGCCAAGGGGGAAAAGTGGGTCGGCAATGAAGGCTGCGGTCTGATTCACCGCTCACCGCAGCTCCAGCCCGATGAGCGGCGGTTGTTGCTGACACTGGACTGGTTGGCTTGATGGTGGGTCGAGCAGAGCCAGCTGACTTGTCCTAAGCTGGCTCTTGCAGGTCGCTACTTAATCAATTGCAGGGCTTGCACATGGGCAGTTGGCGACTCACCGGGTGAGCCTCACATCAAGGTTGACTTGCATCAGCCTACAACTCCTGTTGTTGTCTCCCGGTATTACCGGGTGTTTCTATCGGTGGGGGTTGAAGGCATGCAGCTTTGGGTTCGGGCAGGGTATTCGGCGGAATCATTTGAGCAATTGAGCCAGAGGGTTTTCGGCAATGTCATATTGCTTATTGCCCTTATTTCGCTGCCTGCCGTGTTGTTATCGCTGTGGCGTGCCAGCTTTATGGGTTGGCAGCTGTTTATGGCCGTACAGATGCTGGCCTGCCTGTTGGTTTGGGGCATGGTGCTGCTGCGTGAGCGTCTGTCAATTTCGATACGCCTGGTCTTGTTGGCGGTCGTGTTCTTCCTGTTCGTCACCCCCTCGACTTTGCAGCTTGGGCCCGTCGCTGAATCCCGGGGCTTTTTGATGTTTCTGGCCTTTCTGGTCGGGCTGTTCGCCACGCCCCGGGCGGTGTTGCTGCTCAGTGGCGTGATTCTGCTTTGGGTGTTTGGTTTTGCCTTGTTGGCGGTCAATCAGGGCTTACCGCTGCAGATTTATGACTATAAAGCCTACAGCGAACAGCCTGCCGTCTGGGTGGTAATGGCCATGGTCATCGGCTTGTTCAGCGCCTGTATTGGCTATGTGGGCTCGGCACTTGTGCAGCATCTCAAGCACCAGGCCCAGGCGCTGCAAGTTAATGAAGCCCGCCTGCGCGGGCTGTTCGAGTTATCGCCCATCGGTATCGTTTTGAGTGATGTGCGCACTGGCCGATTTCTGGAGGCCAATGAGCAGTTATTGAGTGACACCGGTTACAGCCAGGGGGAATTTCTCCAGCTCGATTATTGGCAGATCACTCCCCGCGAGTATGAGACCCAGGAGGCTCAACAGCTTCATCTGTTGCTGGAGCAAGATCGTTTTGGCCCCTACGAAAAAGAGTTGATACGAAGAGATGGCAGCCGCTTTCCGGTGCGGGTCAAGGGCCTGCTGCTCAGGGATGCTCAAGGGCAACGGCAGATATGGTCAATGGTCGAGGATATTACCGAGGAGAAGCGTCTGGCCAAGATGCAGCGCGAGTTTGTATCCACCGTCAGCCATGAACTGCGCACCCCACTGACGTCCATTACCGGTGCATTGGGGCTAATCAGTGGTGGTGTTCTCGGCGAGTTGCCGGACAAGGCACGGGACATGCTGGAAATCGCTCGGCAGAACAGTCAACAGTTGGCCCTGCTGGTCAATGATCTGCTGGATATGGAGAAGCTGTTGGCGGGCAAGATGGCGTTCAACTTGCAACCCAGAGCGCTATTGCCTTTGGTCGAACAGGCACTGCGTAACAACCAGGGGTATGCCGAACAGCATCAGGTGCAGCTCAGCCTGGTCAGCCAGGTGGATGCCCAGGTTCTAGTCGATGATTTGCGCCTGGAGCAGGTGCTGAACAACCTGCTGTCCAACGCGGCCAAGTTCTCCCCGAGCGGCGCCCAAGTGGAAGTGGATATTCGGGTGCACGAGGGGTGGGTCAGGGTCAGTGTGCAGGATCATGGCAGTGGCATTGCGCCGGAGTTCCAGGCCAGGGTTTTCGATAAATTTACTCAAGCCGATTGCTCGGATACCCGAAGTAAGGGCGGGACGGGCTTGGGCCTGGCCATAAGCCGTCAGTTGCTGGAGCGTATGGGCGGGCGTATTGCCTTTGAAAGCCGGCTTGGCGAGGGGTCAACGTTCTACTTTGAGCTGCCGCTGTGTGAATAAATCAGCGCGCCATCCACACGCCCTTGCTCTGCTGCTCGCAGAAGGGCTTGAGGTAGGTGGCGTCGCTGGCCACGCCGTAATAGTGCACATCCTGCTTATAGGGTGTGCCACCGACGGTGGAATTGCGGCATACGCCGAAAGCGCCCATCGGGCACTGTTCGACAAACTCCACCTCGACCTTCTGGCCCTGCAGCTGCGGCTGGCAGAAGCCGGTGCGGAACAGAGTGGGCGGGATGCTACGGTTCTGCTGGCAGACCTTCACATCCAGGCGCTCGGCCTGACTATGCACCACGCAGGCCTCACCCCAGGCCAGGCTGGACAGTGTGAACAGGCTCAGCAGCAGAAAAGCGCGCATCAATTGACCCTCTGAAAATATGCCGGCGACTCTAGCATGCCGCTTTTGATCAGTCTGCGTGGGGGTGGCGTCTCTAGGAGCCGTTAGAATGAACGCAGCCGAAATCCTCTTCACGATAGGCAGTGGCAAGCGCCGATTATGCTGAAAAATATCCCCACCCATGTGATTGCCGGGCCGCTCGGTGCCGGCAAGACCAGCCTGATCCGCCATCTGCTGGCGCAGCGCCCAGCGCATGAGCGCTGGGCGGTGCTAGTCAATGAGTTCGGCCTGATCGGTCTGGACGCCGCGCTGCTGACCAGCGATGACGACGGCGTTGCCTTGGGTGAAGTGGCCGGCGGCTGCCTGTGCTGCGTGAACGGCGTGCCGTTTCAGGTCGGCCTCGGTCGCTTGCTGCGTAAGGCCAAACCGCATCGCCTGCTGATCGAACCCTCCGGTCTGGGTCATCCGCTGCAATTACTCGAACAACTGCGCGAAGCACCCTGGGCCGGCGTGCTGGCGCTGCAGGAACCGCTGCTGGTGCTGGATGCCCAGGCCCTGGCCGCGGGCGACGCGCTGCCGCAGAGCCAGCAGGCAACCTTGAGTAGCGCCGGCTTGTTGCTGCTAAACAAGGCCGAAGGGCTGGATGATGCGGCCAAGGCGCGCATCCAGGCGCAGCTGCCAGCGCGGCCGATGTACTGGACCCGTCAGGGCGCATTACCACTGGCGGAGCTGCCCGGTTTTAGCGCCCAGGCCAATAGCGGCGGCATGCTGGATAACCTGCCCACCGGCAATGCGACCTTGCCGCAACTGTGGCGCAGCCCGAGCGAACCGATCTGCCAGGTTCAGCAACAGGCCGAAGGCTGGAGCATCGGCTGGCGCTGGCACCCCAGCCAGCGTTTCGAGCTGATGCAGGTGCAGCACTGGCTGAGCACCTTGCCCTGGCGTCGCGCCAAGCTGGTGCTGCACAGCAACGCTGGCTGGCTGTCAGCGAATGCCTTGAATGGCCAGGCCTTGCATTGGCAAAACAGCGAATGGTGCAAGGACTCGCGGTTGGAGCTGATCTTCGCTGAGGCGCAGGATATGTCGGCGTTGCAGGCCGGGTTTGCCGCCTGCCTGATGTGATGCGTCGGTTGTTGTTGCCACGCTTTGTTGGAGACCCGGTAAGGCTTATTGGCTCGGTTGAGCCAGCGTTGGCAGCTGCTGCAAGTCGCCGATAATCCTTTGGCTGTAGCGATTGACCAGCGTGGGCACATTGTCCTGCTGGTAGTGCTGCAAGGACGGCTCGATATAGCGCCACTTACGCTGGATGCTCTGCAGCAGCGCCAGCGGGTCCGCTAGTGGTGGGTAGTGGGCGCTCAAGGTGTCGCTCAGGCGCGTCAGCAGGCAGTTCAGCTGGATCAGTTCGGCAATCGACCCGTCGCTTGGGCTGTGCTGTTGCTGCAGGCTGTGCGCCAACTCCTGCAACAGGGTGCGGTAGGCAGGCCACTGCTGGCGCAGCTGCTGCAAGCTGTTGAGCCCGCCGCCGTCCGTTGGCTCGGCCAGTTGGCTGAGCAGCTGATCGGTCTGGGTGACACGCTGCTGCACCGAAGCCAGGTGCGCCGGATCGCTGTCGACCCCGTACAACAGGTAGAAATCGCCCAGTGAGCCGCTAAGGTCGAGGCGTATCTGCTGCAGCTGCGTGGCCGGTTGTGCACTAGTCGCGTAGCTGTTTAAGCAGGCGAGTAAGGTCGCTAGCGCGCACAACCGGCGCAGATATAAATGCTTCATGGAGGTGTTCTGAGGTGCGGCCGGGCATCTACCCGGCCGCCTGTTGAGGGGGTCAGGGGTAGGCGTTAAACCAGGCCAGGGTCTTGCCCGGCGAGGCATCGAACCATTCATGCTGGCCCAACGACTCGGTGTAACGCCCGGTGGGAATGCCCTGATAGAGCAGGCGGTCGTAGTACATGTCCATGCTCCACCAGGGCACGACGGCGTCGACAAAACCGTGGATAAAGTAGGTCGGTGGGTGATCGGCTGGCAGGGTGTCCGGTACCGAGCAGATGGGCCCGCTGCAGGTCGCGTAGGAACCGGAGTGCACCACCAGCGCCTTGAACTGGCCCGGGAAGCTGACGGCCATGCGGCTGGTGTTGTAGCCGCCGCTGGAGATGCCGGTGGCGTATTTGCGCTGGCCGTTCAAGGGGCCGAAATGACCATTGTCGATGGCCTGGAACAGGTTGCTGAGGAAGGTGAAGTCCGTGCTGGTTTCATACAGCTCTCCCGACAGGCCGGGGATATTGGTGTGCCAGAACAGATCGGCCGGCGCGCTGGGGGCAATCACCGCATAGCCATTATCGAGCAGGGTTTTGATGGTCTTGCCTTCGTTGTACAGCTTGCCCAGCCACTCATTGCTGTAATAGACGAAGTGGTCCAGCGCAAAGAACGAACCTTGGTAGAACACCACCACCGGCCAGCCGCCGGGTGGCGGGGTGCCTGCGGGACGCTGGTAGATCACCTTGCGGGTCGCCAGCGCGCCGGAATTGATCCAGGTCGAATGATGGCTGCAGCTGATCTTGCCGGGTAGCAGCAGGGTCTTCTTGCGCTCGCTGCAGGGTGAGTCGGCCCAGCTTGGGCTTGTAAACAGGCACGTCAACAGGGCGATCAGGCCCAGCCGACGCACATTTTGCTTGGCAGTAAACATGTGCTGTCTCCAGTTTCTTATTGGTTTTTTATGGGTCGTCCTCCTGACGGTAATGGCTGATTCCCTGCATTCGCGAAGTAAATAGAAACCTGAATTCCGATTCCGTCAAGTCGACAAAGCCGCACAATCTGCGTGGTGCAGCGCGGCGATCTGTCTAGCGCAGGCCACTCACAGGAAGAAAAAATCTTTCTTAGTCTTGCCAAGACGAGACGTTGGTACTACTTTATCGGAACCGATGTTCCGGTTCCGATAAAAACAATACAGCAGGAGATCGTCGTGGCGACACAGAGATCAGCATGGACGGCAGGGTGCTTGGCATTGCTGGCGGCCAGCCAGGCAGATGCCTTTCAGGCGCGCTCAGGAGATTGGGCCCTGTCGTTGGATACCACCCTGTCTTACGGGGTGAATTACCGCATGGAGAGTCAGGACCGTCGCCTGATCGCCCGCGCCAATGGCGGCAAGGGCGATAACAGCGGCCTGATCAACTCCGATGACGGCAATCTCAACTTCAAGAAAGGTGAGTTGTTCTCGGAAGTGACCAAGGTGGTCACTGAGATGGACCTGAATTTTCAGGAGAACTACGGCATCTTTCTGCGCGCCCGCGGCTTCTACGATTTCGAGCTGAAGGACGATGATCGCCGCCACCGCGAGATTCCCAGCAAGGGGCTGGACGATGCCGGCTCCAGCGTCGACCTGCTGGATGCCTTCGTCTACGGCAGCTGGACTGTGGCTGACCGCGCGCTCAACGCCCGCCTGGGCCGTCAGGTGATCAACTGGGGCGAGGGGCTGTTCTACCAGAACGGCATTGGCGCAACCAACCCGGTCGACCTCAATGCCTTGCGCGCGCCAGGCTCCGAGCTGAAAGAAGCCTATATGCCGACCCTGATGGGCTATGCCTCGTTCGAGCTGAGCGATGGCCTGTCCATCGAGGGTTACTGGCAGCCCGGCAGCGCCTGGGACGAAACCAAGATCGACCCCTGCGGCACCTATTTCTCCACATTGGATGTACTCGGTGGTGGTTGCAATTACCTGATGTTGCCCCCTTTGCAGGAACCGTTGCTCGGCGGCCAGGCCTTTGACAGCCCCGAGCAGGCCCAAGCCTTTGCCGATAGCCTGGGGCCAGGCTTCGTCAATGACCTGCTGCGCGGTTACTTGCCGACGACTTATATCCCGCGGGGCAAGGATGTAGAGGCCGATGATGCCGCGCAGTTTGGCGTGGCCATGCGCTGGATGGTGCCGGAACTGAACGACAGCGAGCTGGGCTTCTACTACCTGCGCTACAACATGAACGTGCCGATGCTCGGCCTGACGGTTGGCCAGCCGGTGGTGCTGCCCGTGGTGGGCGCGTTGCCGTCTGGAACCAGCGCCAACTACTACGCCGAATACCTGGAAAAGCGTCACCTCTATGGCCTGAGCTTTAACACCAGTATTGGCGGCGACAGCATCCTCAATGGCCTGTCGGTGGCTGGCGAACTGAGCTACCGGCCCAATGCGCCGATTGCCCTCGGCCTGGGCGAATACCTGCCAACTGCATTGCTGGGCAACCTGGCCGGCATGCCGGTCGGCACGCGTCTCGATGGCTTCGAAGAGAAGGCCATGTGGCAAGCCTCGCTGGTGGGTATCTACAGCTTTAACAACCTGCTCGGGGCCAATGCCGCCACCCTGATGACGGAGGTGGTCGGCAGCCGGGTCCAGGGCCTGGAGTCGGATGTCGATTACTACGGCGCCACGTCCAGTGCCTGGGGCGCGCAAAGCAGCCTGTCGCTGACCTATAGCAACGTGTTCAACGTGGTCAATCTGGTGCCCAGCGTCAGTTACCAGTACGGCATCAACGGTGTTGCACCACAGCTGACCAACGGCCTGCTGGAAGAGCGCAAAAGCTATTCGCTGGGCCTTGATGCGATCTATCAGGAGTCCCTGACGGTCGGCGTCAAATATGTCGGCTACAGCGGCGGCGGCTTAGCCAACAAGCTCAGTGACCGCGACTACCTCGGCTTCAACATCAAATACAGTTTCTAGGACGAGATCACCATGAAGACTTCAGGATTGTTGCGCGCCAGCCTGTTCGGCACTTTGTTACTGAGCAGCGCGCTGGCCCAGGCTCAGGTGGATGCCGCCCAGGCCGCACGTCTCGGCCAGGACTTGACCCCTATCGGTGCCGAGAAAGCCGGCAATGCTGCCGGTACCATTCCGGCCTGGGACGGTGGCCTGGCCCGCGATGCCAGCGCCTTCGACCCTGCGAAGGGTTATCGCGACCCTTACGCCGCCGATCAACCGCTGTTCAGCATCACTGCGGCCAATGCCCAGCAGTACCGCGAGCAACTCAGCCCCGGTCAGTTGGCGATGCTCACGCGCTTTAGCGACAGCTGGAAGCTCAACGTCTACCCGACCCGGCGCTCGGCCTCCTACCCGGACAAGGTGTATGCCGCGGCCAAGCACAATGCGACCTCGGCCAAGCTGATCGAAAGCGGCAACGGCATCGCCGATTTTAAGCTGGCCACGCCATTCCCAGTGCCGCAGTCGGGGCTGGAAGTGCTGTGGAACCACCTGGTGCGCTTCCGCGGTGACAGCGTCAAGCGCTACTACGCCCAGGCGGTGCCACAGGCCAGCGGCAGTTACTTTATGACCAAGATCGAAGACCTGTTCCTGTTCAACCAGGCGGCCGGCGACCAGAGCCAGAGCGACGGCAATATTCTCTTCTACTTCCGTCAGTCGGTACTCGCTCCGGCGCGTCTGGCCGGCACCGAGTTGCTGGTGCACGAGACCGTCAACCAGGTCAAGGAGCCGCGTCTGGCCTGGCTCTACGCGTCGGGCCAGCGCCGGGTACGCCGCGCGCCGAACGTGGCCTATGACTCCCCCGGCACCTCATCGGACGGCATGCGCACCACCGATAACTTCGACATGTTCTCCGGCGCGCCGGACAAGTACGACTGGCAACTGGTGGGCAAGAAGGAACTTTACGTGCCGTACAACAGCTATCGCCTGGCGGCCAAGAGCAACACGTACAGCGACATCGTCAAACGCGGGCACATCAACCCGGACCTGCTGCGTTACGAGCTGCACCGGGTCTGGCATGTGCGCGCCACGCTGAAGGCCGGCATGCGCCATCAGTACAAGCAGCGCGATATGTATTTTGATGAAGACAGCTACCAGATCCTGGTGGTCGATCACTACGACAACCGCGACACCCTGTGGCGGGTCGGCGAGTCCTACACCATCAACCTGTATGACCAGCCGTTGGTCTGGACCAAGGGCGATGCGGTGTATGACTTGATCGGCGGTCGCTATGTCATCGGCGTGTTGTCCAATGAAGAGCCTGCCAATCAGTTTGATATTGCCTTGAAACCGTCCGACTTCACCCCGGCACAATTACGCAGGGACAGTCGACGTTAATGTTTGGCAACTTGCAGATAATTGCAGATGAGCGTGGAAAGTTCTCCGGGAATGACTTCCCTGGGAGTTTCACCGAGTGTCCCGACCATGGTCAGGTAATTCATGCTGGCCAACAGCATATGTGCGGAAAGATCGGCAGCCTGTTGCGGTTGTGGGTGGCCGAATTCGCTCTGGCGGGCCAGGACGATGCGACAGAAGGTCTGACCGATATAGGCATTGAGCTGGTGGAAACGCTGGCGAAATTGCAGATCGGCCGAGCTGCGGCGAACCAGGGCACGCAGCAGGCCTTCACGCCCGGCGAACAGATCGATCATGCCTTGGATAAACCCCTCGATCTGCTCGGACACCGGCAGATCGCTGTGGCTGAGGTCGCAGGCCAGTGCGTCGATAGCACTGCGGCCCTGTTCGACAAAGCGCTCATGCACGGCGTAGAGCAGCACATCCTTGTCGCCCAGCAGGCGGTAGAAGGTGCCCACCGAGGACTCGGCCAGTTGCGCAATCTGGGAAATGCCGGTGTCTTCGAAGCGATTGTCCGCAAGCAATTCGGCAGCCACGTTGAGGAAGCGTTCCAAGGCTTTTTTACTGCGAGCCTGAGTCGGGCTGGAAATGCTGTTCATTAGGAGTTCTCTATACGAAGCAGGCCGATTCTAGGTTTTTCGGCACAATAAGGCAAACGCCAGCGTAATAACTAAGTTGGCAATCTGAATATATTTATTAGTTGTTTCCTGATAACCGTCGCGGTTCAGGAGGGCAGGTTAATTAGTGCCCTGGTTATTATTAAAAGGAGTTTAGTTATGCACTACATTCAATTGAAAGCTGGCCGTTGTGCCTATATTCGCAAAGGCCAGGGCATGCCGGTGCTGTTACTGCATGGCCTGGGCTCATCCTGGCAGGACTGGCAGCCGCAAATCGAGGCGTTGTCGCGCTTTGCCGAAGTGTTCGCCCTCGATTTACGCGGTCATGGCGCCAGCGAACCTCTACACGGGCCGGTCAGCGTGGCTGAGTTGGCGGAGGATGTCGGCGAGTTTATTCGCATCCAGGCTATTCAGGGCTGTGTGCTGGTGGGCATTTCCATGGGCGGTATGGTCGGCTTCCAGTTGCTGGCGCAGCAGCCGGAACTGGTCGGGCGTCTGGTGGCGATCAACAGTGCGCCGAGTTTCCCCCTGGATTCCTGGGCCTTACGCGGCAAGGTGCTGTTGCGCCTGGCGCTGATTCGCCTGCTCGGCTTGAAGGCCATGGGTCGCCTGCTGGCGCGCAAGCTGTTCCCCTATGCCGAGCAGAGTGAGCTGCGCCGGCGCACCGCCATGCGTATCGGTGCGAACGACCCGGTGTCCTACCTGCATGCGATCCGCGCGATTCTCGGCTGGTCGGCGCTGCCAGCCGTCAATGGCGTCGACACACCGATGCTGATTGTTGCCGGCGACCGTGATTACACGCCACTGGCCTACAAACAGGCCTATGTCGCGGCGCTGCGCAATGCCGAATTGCAGGTGGTGGCCGATTCCGGGCACGCCACGCCACTGGATCAACCCGAGCAATTAAATGCCCTGCTGGAGCGCTTTATTCGCGGCTAGTAGTTGGGTAAGAGGTGAGTGTGGACATTCGGGCACCAACAGGTGCCCATTTTTTATGCGCGGCATCCATGGGCCAGGATTCGGGTACGTATCTGCGCGCCATTTTGAACCGATGCTCGGCGACAGACGTGCAGCGCAGTAAACTGGCGCGCCTACGACAGCGAGCCGGTTATGAATCTTCAACCCTGGTCCCACGACAGCAGCGCCGGCTTTACCCTGCGTGGCTGGCATACCCCGCCTTCGGGCAAACCCGTGCTGCATTTTCTGCATGGCAACGGCTATTGCGGGCGGGTCTACACGCCGCTGCTGGCGCTGTTGGCCGAGGATTTCGACCTGTGGTTGTGCGATGTGCAGGGGCATGGCGAGAGTGATCACGGTGGCCGCTTCCACGGTTGGAACCGCAGCGCAGAACTGGCGGTAGAAGCCTTTAACGCAGGGCGTGAGCGGTTTGGCGGTGCGCCGGCCTATGCCTTGGGCCACAGCTTTGGCGGGGTGTTGACCAGCCTGATGCTGGCCCAGCAGCCGCAGCTGTTCCAGCGCGCGGTATTGCTCGATCCGGTGCTGTTCAGCCCGGCGATGATCGGGGTGATGGTGTTGTCCGATGTGATGGGCCTGAGCCGGCGCACCACTTTGGCCAGCAAGGCGCTCAAGCGCCGCAGCAGCTGGCCGGATCGCGCCTCTGCCCATGCAGCACTGCATGGCCGTGGGATGTTCCGTGGCTGGACCGAAGAGGCGTTTGCCGCCTATATCCAGCATGCCTTGAAAGACAGCGACAAGGGCGCCGAGCTGCGTTGTCGGCCGAGCCGGGAGGCGGACATCTTCAGCTCCTTTCCCAGGCGTCTGTGGCCGTCGCTGGCCAAGGTGATCACGCCGACTCAGGTGCTTTACGGGCAACGCAGTTACCCCTTTGTCGCCAAGTCGGTGGCACGCTGGTGCGCCAGCAATGCCCAGGTCAGCGCCCATGTTATGCCGGGTGGGCACTGCTTTATGCAGGAGCAGCCGGCCGAGAGCGCGGCCCGCGTGGTGCACTTTCTGTTGCAGCGCGATTAGTCAGCCGCCGCGAGACTGGCTGGCTGATCCGCCTCGGGCTTGAATCGCCCTCAGTGGCGCGTAGTGGTGTCGTCCGAACGGTGTTGCTGACTGCGCCACTGCTGCATTTCAATCACCTGAGCGCTGGGCGTCGGCGGTTCACGGAAGGGATGCGGCGCCAGCTCGATCCGCCCCAGCTGCTGGCCGAACATCACGATGCTGCCGGCGTGCCGCTGCTCGCCGGTGACGGTGAACTCGAAGCCATACACCCGCGCCAAGCGCTTGCGCCCGCGTGCATCGGGCAACAGGGCGAGCCGGCGCAGGGCGACATTGCCATCGAGCAATTCCACATCGACCTTGGCGCAATGCTGCTGCACCAGGGTCAACGCACGCTCGCGCAGGCCGTGGGCATGCCACAGCCAGGCGCAGGCGGTGGCGAACAGCATCAGCAGAAATACATCGAAGAGGTCGATCATATTAGGGCCTGCTTACTCTGCTGTTTTTTCGTTCAGGGCCTGGTAACGCTGTTGCAGTTCGTCGCGGATTTGCCGGCGTTGCAAGGCCTGGCGCTGGCGGCGCAGGGCATCGGCCGTGGTGGGTTCGAGGGCAGGGATAGGTGCGGGTTTGCCCTGCTCATCCACCGCGACCATGGTGAAGAAGCAGCTGTTGGTGTGGCGCACCGAGCGCTCGCGGATATTTTCCGTGATCACCTTGATGCCGACCTCCATCGAGGTGCGCCCGGAGTAGTTGACCGAGGCGAGGAAGGTCACCAGTTCGCCGACATGGATCGGCTCACGGAACATCACCTGGTCCACCGACAGGGTCACCACGTAGCAGCCGGCATAGCGGCTGGCGCAGGCGTAGGCCACCTCATCGAGGTATTTGAGCAGGGTGCCGCCATGCACCTTGCCGGAGAAGTTGGCCATGTCCGGGGTCATCAGGACGGTCATCGACAGCTGGGCATTTCCGGGTTCCATAACGGGCTCTGTGCGGGGATGTTGCGCAACCATAGCAGCTGGCGAATGCCCTTGGCTGCGTTTAAGGCGCTGAAGAAGCCGCGCCGGCGCCGCGTACGGCTTCAGCAATGGCTTCTTCAGCGCGGCACGCTCGCCCGCTTCAGGCGTGGGTCAGGTACCAGCGCCAATCCTGCTCGCCGACTTCGCCCATAAACTGGCGAAATTCGGCCCATTTGATCGCCAGAAACACCTTGAGGAAGTCCTCGCCCAGCGCCTGCTTGGCCCAGCTGGAGTTTTCCAGCGCGCGCAGGGCGGTAAGCCAGTCGGTGGGCAGGGTTTCGCGGGCCTGTTCGTAGCCGTTGCCGACGATTGCCTCGCCCGGATCGATCTGGTTTTTGATGCCGTGATGGATGCCGGCGAGGATTGCCGCCGCTGCCAGATAGGGGTTGGCGTCGGCGCCGCAGATGCGGTGTTCCACATGCCGGCTGTTGGCCGGGCCGCCGGGTACGCGGAATGACACGGTGCGGTTGTTCACCCCCCAGCTCTTGGCCAGCGGCGCATAGCTGTTGGCCTGGAAGCGGCGGAACGAGTTGGCGTTGGGGCAGAAGATCGCCAGGGCGTCGTTGAGCGTGGCCAGCATGCCGCCAATCGCATATTTCAACAGCGGCGTGCCATGTGGGTCTTCGGATGCCATCAGGTTATTGCCCTCGGCGTCGGCCAGCGACACGTGCATATGCAGGCCGCTGCCGGCCAGGTCGCCGAACGGCTTGGCCATAAAGCAGGCTTGTAACCCATGTTTATTGGCCACGCCCTTGACCAGGCGCTTGTAGCGCACGCCTTCGTCGATGGCTTGCAGCGCGTCGAAGCGGTGCTCCAGGGTCAGCTCCAGCTGGCCGGGGGCGTATTCGGAAATCGCCGTGCGCACCGGCAGGCCCTGTACTTCGCAGGCGGCGTAGAGGTCGTCGAGGAAGGCTTGCTGCTGCTCCAGCTCCAGCACGCCGTAGACCTGCGGCGCCTGCGGGCGCACGCCGTTGGCTTGCAGTGCCGGCTGCGGGCGGCCGTTGCCGTCGCGCTGTTTATCCAGCAGGTAGAACTCCAGCTCCACCGCCATCACCGGGTGGTAACCGTCGGCCTTGAGCCGGTCGATGGCGCGCACCAGCACATGCCGTGGGTCGGCCGGGGCGGCCGGCAGGCCCTGGGTCGGGTGCATGCTCACCTGCAGCTGGCCGGTGGGCAGCGCGCGCCAGGGTTGCAGGCACAGGCTGCCGGGCAGCGGGTAGGTCCAGCAGTCGGCATCGGCGACTTCCCAGACCAGGCCGCTTTCTTCCACGTCCTCGCCCTGGATGGTTAGCGCCAGGATCGAGCTCGGCAGCGGCCGGCCGTGCTCGTAGATGGCCAGCAGCTCGTCGCGGTGCAGCAGCTTGCCGCGCGGGATGCCGTTGGCGTCGATCAGCATCAGCTCGATGCTGCGCACGTCGGGGTGGGCGGCGAGGAAGTCACGGGCTTCCTGGGGATTGGCAAATTGCATGGTCGGATCTCGTGGTGGAGCCTGGGTAGGATGGTTGAGCGTAGCGATACCCATGCGGTGACGGGCGATGGGTATCGCAGGCTCAACCCATCCTACGGTTTAGGGGCACCCGGCTTATTCACGGGCGCCGGGGATGGCCAGCAGCTCGCTCAGGGCCGCATCGAGCATGCCGATCAGCTGGTCCACATCGTCCGCCGTGGTGCTCGGGCAGCACAGGGTCATGTTGTGGAACGGGGTGATCAGGATGCCGCGGTTGATCAGGTATAGGTGCAGGGCCATCTGCAGTTCATCGTGGAACGCCGCTTCGGCTTCGGCACCGGTCTTCGGTGACACCGGGCAGAACTGGAACTCGCTACGCGCGCCCAGCTCGGTTACCGACCACTTCAGCTCGTGCTTGCCGATCAGCGAACGGAAGCCATCGGCCAGGCGTTTGGCCAGCGGCAGCATATGCGCGTAGGCGGCCTCGGTCATCACCTGCTCCAGGTTGGCGCGCATGCAGTGCATGGCCAGGGCGTTGGCCGACAATGTGGTGCCCATGCCGCTGTGACCGTGGCCGTGGCTGCCCTCGCTGGCACGCTTGCGCGCGGCGGTCATGGCGCCTGCCATCGCTGCGCTGCAGCCGAAGATGCCGCAGGGCACGCCGCCGGCAATCGGCTTGCCGACCACGAAAAAGTCCGGCTCCAGATCCCATAGTTTGGTGCAGCCACCCATATCGGTGGAGATGGTGTGGGTCTCGTCGATGATCAGCAGCGCACCGTACTTGCGCGTCAGCTCGCGGCATTGCTGCATAAAGCCCGGCTCGGGCAGGACCATGCCGATATTGGTCATCGCCGGCTCGCAGAGCAGGGCACACACGTCGCCTTTAGCCAGCGCGGCTTCCAGTGCGGCTACGTCGTTGAACGGGATCGAGCGACTGTGCTGGGTCAGGTCATAGGCCTGGCCGACTAACCCTGAGCGCGGCACCGTCTCGCCGTCGATGCAGCGCACCATCACGTCATCCACGGTGCCGTGGTAGCAGCCGTCGAACACCAGCAGGGTGTTGCGCTGGGTGATCGCGCGGGCCCAGCGCAGCACATAGCGGTTCGAGTCGGTGGCGGTGGCGGTGACCTGCCAGAACGGCAGACCGAAGCGCGCCGCCAGCAGCTCGCCGCAGACCACCGCGTCTTCGCCCGGCAGCATGGTGGTCAGGCCGTGGTTGCCCTGATCACTGATGGCCTTGGCGATCGGCTCCGGCGAGTGGCCGAACATGCTGCCGGTGTCGCCCAGGCAGAAGTCGATATATTCGTGGCCGTCCACGTCATAGAAGCGCGCGCCCTTGGCCCGCTCGACGAACAGCGGCACCGGGGTCGACCAGTCGGCCATCCAGTGCATCGGCACGCCACCGTACAGCGAATTACGCGCGCGTTCGGCCAGGGCCACGGACTTGGGGTTGCGTGCGATAAAACGTTCGCGCTCGCGCTGGGCGAACGTTGCTACGGCGGCTGGGCTGATACCACTGGCAGTCATGTTGAACACCTCGTTCGAATATCTGCACATGGTAATTTGTGATCACAGATAAGTCAATAGATGTCTTAAAAGCGCTAATAGGTTAAATTTAACTTAACTTGTGATCACAGATTCTGGTGCGCCGAACCGGGATCCGTCTTTTATCATCTGTAGATAGAGATTCCGCCATGCACAACTGCTCACTGACCCTCGCCCAACTCCCTGCACCGCCGGCACAAGGACGCTGCTAAGCCATGGCCGATAACCTGCAGGATCAGCTTTACCAACGTATTCGTGAAGGCTTACTGGCCGGGCGTTTCCAGCCCGGCGAGCGCTTGAAGATTCGTGACCTGGCCGCCGAATGGGGCACCAGCCCGATGCCGGTGCGCGCCGCCTTGCAGCGTCTGGTCGCCGAAGGGGCGCTGGAAGGCGAGCCGCAGCGCTCGGTGCGGGTACCGCCGATGACCCGCGAGCGCTACCAGAATATCTTTCAGGTGCGCCTGGGCCTGGAAGGCCTGGCCGTGGAGCTGGCCACCCCGCGCCTGACCCCGGCCGATCTGGCCGAGCTGCGCGCCTGCGTGGCGCGTATGGATCAGGCCATCGAACAACGGCAGGTTCAGGCCTATCTGGCTGCCAACAGCCAGTTCCATCTGCGCCTGTACGGTGCCTGCGGCAACCCGGTATTGCTGCGCTCAATCGAGTCGCTGTGGCTGCAGATCGGCCCGTTTTTCAACCGCCTGTTCACCGGCGCCGACCTGTCGTTACGGCTGAATGACTTCCATGAAGACGCCTTTGCCGCCATCGCAGCCGGTGATGCCAAGGCCGCGCGCCAGGCCATGGAACAGGACCTGAGTTACTTTGCGCGGTTCTTGCTCAACCTGCTCGACCTGGAACCTGGCCCGCTAGGTTAACAGCGGACTGTCGCGCCTCTACGCTGCGGCATAGAACAGGGCTCAGCTTTCCAGCCAGACGTCGCGTACCCAGTGCCAGACCGACTCCCAGGTTTCGTCTGGGTTGATCTCGCCGGTTTCCGCTTCCCACAGCAGCACGGTGCCGTCTTCTTCCACCACATAGTAGTTGCCGTGGTCTTCACACAGCGGCACGAACTCGCGCGGCACGCCGAGGGACCAGGCGGTGGCGGCGACTTCCGGCAGGTAGGTGTGTGATTGCGGGTCGCTGGCGGTGACGGGCTCCAAACGGCCGTAGACCACGTCGCTGACCTGCAGCAGGTATTCGCGCAGGGCGAAGGGCAGGTGGATCAGGATCTGTTCCTGAATCTCCACCAGGGTCTCTTCTTCCGGCAACTCCAGCGGGACGGGCACCGGCTCGTTGAGTTCGCGCAACTGTTCGATGACTTCTTCCACGGTGTCTGCCTCTTTAATTACGGGTAATGCGGGAGCGTCTTATACCCTAGACGGGTCTAAGCAAAAAGCTGGCACAGTGCTATTGTGCAGATGAGCAGTGCGTCAATTTTTGAACGTCATAAACTGGTCGAGTTATGAAAAGTCAAACGCAAGAGAGTGAAAGCGCTGCACTCAATGAGGAGCAGCGGCTGCAATTGCTGACCACCGCCGGCAAGCGCAATCGTCTGTTTATCCTGGCGCTGGCCGGGGTGCTGGGCAGCCTGATGCTGGCTTCGATTGGGCTGAATATCCACAGCGCGTTGAGTGCCGGCGATGAGCCGCGGATTCAGGCCCTGGAAAAGCAGGTGCTACGGCTTGAACAGCAGCTGGGGGTGCAGCAGACCGCGTTGAACAATCAGGAGGAGCTGCTGGCCAGTCAGCAGGCATCGCAGTTGACCGGTCTGTTCGAGCGTGCGGAAAATCCCGACAGCATCGCCGAAGTGAGCAAGGTATTGCAGGCCCAGGAGCGTGATTATCAGCTGGTGATGCAAGGCCTTAAGGTCGGTATGCGCGACCTGGCCAATATGCTGCCCGGTTCGCGCAGTTGGCTGGCGGATTACGAGGAAGCGATTGACCGCGCCCAGCTCAACAGCCGTAAGCGCAGTGAGGATATCCAGGCCTGGGGCGACAAGGCCCAGCAGCCTGCCCCGGCGGCCAAGCCGCCGGGTACGAGCGTCGACCCGGGCTAATACTTAGCCCATATGGAAGAACGCCAGCTTGTTGCCATCCAAGTCGCGGAAATAAGCACCGTAGAAGCCGGGCATGCGCTCGCCGGGTTCGCCTTCGCTGCTCGCGCCTAGGGCGATGGCTTTGGCGTAGAGCTTGTCCACACCTTCGCGGGAGCCGCCCGGCAAGGCAGTCATATGGCCGTTGCCAGGGTTGGCCGGTTGCTTGTCATAGGGTTGGCACACGGCAAGCATCGGCTGGCCCTTGGCGGCGCCATAGAAGGCCGCGCGGCCGATATCCATAACGATCTTGGCACCCATTTCGGCCAGTAAGGGGGTGTAGAAGGCCTTGGCCTTTTCGATATCGTTGGTGCCAAGCATGGTGTATCCGATCATCGTCGCATCCTCATGGTGGTTGGGTTGTGTGCATCGCTCACTTGAGTCTAACGCTGCCTGGCAATTACGCCCGCGAATAACGCGCAAAGAAAACCCGGGGCTTGCCCGGGTTGTCGATACGGCGAGGGATCAGCCGTTCTGGCGGATACCGGCGACCAGCCAGGGCTGGTTGTCACCGACCGCTCGTTCCAGGCGCCAGCTTTCGCTGAACACTTCGCCTTGGTCGAAGCGCGAAGTCTTGGCCACGCCGGTAAAGGTCAGGGTGGCGACGGTCTTGTCGCTGAGGTCGTCGACGCCATCCAGTTGCACATCGAGGTTATCGACGTAGGTGGACTGGAAGCCCTCGCCCAGGTCGGCCCGCTCGCGGCTGAGAAATTCCAGCAGCTGCGGGGTGACGAACTCGGCGATCTTCTCCATTTCGTTGGCATCCCAGTGCTGCTGCAGGCTGAGGAAGTGCTCGCGACCGGCGTTGATAAAGCTCTGCTCGTTGAACCAGGCCGGGGCGTTGATGACCGGCTTGATCGCGGCGCCGCCGCTGCCACCGAAGATCGATGCGGGAGCAGCGGGCATTTCACGCTGCATCGGTGCGCCGTTGGCAGTCGCCGGGCTGGCTTGCTGGCGACGGGCGGCGAGGAAGCGGAACAGCAGGAAGGCGATCAGGCCGAAGACCAGCATGTCCATGATTTGCAGGCCTTCGAAGCCATCACCCATAAACATCGAGGCCAGCAGGCCACCGGCGGCCAGGCCGGCCAGGCCGGCCAATGGGCCGAGCCAGCGCGAGGCGCCGCTGGCAGCAGGCTGCTTGCCGGCTACCGGGGCCGTGGCGGTTTGCTGGGTCGGCGCCTGGCGGGTCTGGTGGCTCGGCGCGGAGCCAAAGGATTTGCCGCTGCCCAAACGCTTGGCTTCGGCTTCGAAACTCATGGTAAGACCCAGGCTAAGGCACATGGCCAGGGCGACACTGAGAAAACGCTGCATGGTTGGCTGTCTCTTGGTTATAGGTTCTACGCGCGGCATCTTGCCCGGCGTGATCGCCGCTGGCTAGGCCTAGAATGTTTCCGGCTTTTGCTTTTGAGCGCATCTGCGTTGGCTATTGTCGACATGCTCAGTGTGTAGGTGGGGTTGAGGCGCGAAGCGACGACGCCCAACATCGCGTCCTTGTGGGGTGTCTCTTGCAGGTATCGCGTTGGGCTTCGCGCAGCTCGGCCCAGCCTACCGCCGCAGCAGCACCCGCAACGGCGCGCAGCGTAACTGGCTACGCAGCAGGGCGCGGAAGTCGGCGGGGTTTTGCTCGGGGTGGCGCAGCCAGTGAATAACGCAGCGTAGGTAGACGCCGGTCAGCAGACTTTCTTCGGCGATGCGCCGCAGGTGCAGGGTTTCCCGCTGCGCCGCTTCACGCCACCACTGCACGGTGCGGCTTATGCGTAGCAGGCCGCCAATCTGCAGGTGGATATGCCCCGGTTCCAGCTTGTACAGCAGCATCTGCCCGCTAACCGCGCGGTGCGTTGCCAGGCTGTCGAGCCAGGCGATCAGCAGTTCTTCCAGGCGTTTGGCCGGCTCCAGCGCCAGCAGGTCGGCGCCGGTGCCGCGCGTCAGCAGGGCCTGGTCGGCACGGTCGAACCAGGCTTCGACCAGTTGATCCTTGTCGCGGTAATGCACGGCGATGGCGTCCAGGCCCACACCCAGGTCGGCGGCCACATCGAACAGGTGCAGGCGCTCCCAGCCGCAGACATCGGCCAGCTTGAGGGCGCTATCGAGGATCTGCGCTGCTGTGATTGTCGGTTTTTTCATCGGCTCACCTCGCCAAGCAGTATGGGCCGAGGTGCGCGGGAGGCGGTGTGGAGTCGACCAACGGAAGCCGAAGCTTCCGTTGGTGCTGGGGCCGAATGCGTAGGATGGGTTAGCCGCGCAGCGGCGTAACCCATCAAGCCCTGGCGATGGGTAGCGCTGTGCTTAAGCCATCCTACAGCTATGGCTTAGCGCCAGTTGTACAACTCTTTCTCCGACAGCTGGTGCATCTGCCTGACCTGAGCCTGGAAGGCTTGCATCGAGGCCCAGATGCGGCCGTTCAGCTCGCTCTGCGCGGCCAGTTCGCCGAGCACCAGGGTGGACTGGTGCTGCATGGCATCGAGCACTTCGTCGGGGAAGCGCTTGAGCAGGGTGCCCTGCTGCTTCAGCTCATCCAGAGCCATGGCGTTGTGGTAGACGTAGTCATCCAGCATGTCCTGGCTGGCGGCGCGCGCGGCTTCGCGGAGAATCGCCTGCAGGTCGGCCGGCAGGCTGTCCAGGGCCTTCTGGTTGATCAGCAGTTCGAGCACCGCCTGCGGCTCCTGCCAGCCCGGGTAGTAGTAGAACTTGGCCGCCTTGTGCAGGCCGAAGGCCAGGTCGTTGTAGGGGCTGACCCAGTCGGTGGCATCGATGGCGTTGGTTTGTAGCGCAGTAAAGACTTCACCTCCGGGCAGGTTGACGGTGGTGGCGCCGAGCTTGCTCAGCACTTCGCCGCCCAGGCCCGGCATGCGGATTTTCAAACCTTTGAGGTCATCCAGCGAGTTGATTTCCTTGTTGTACCAGCCGCCCATCTGCATGCCGGTATTGCCCACCACCATGGGTTTTACGCCATAGGGCGCATAGGCTTCGTCCCACAAGGCCTGGCCGCCGCCCTTGCTTAGCCAGGCGTGCATTTCGCTGCTGGACAGGCCGAAGGGCACGGCGGTGAAGAACTGCGCCGCCGGCACCTTGCCCTTCCAGTAATAGGCCGCACCGTGACCCAGCTCGGCGGTGCCGCGCGACACCGCATCGAACACCTCCAGCGGCGGCACCAGCTCACCGCCGGCATACACCTTAATAGTCAGGCGGCCGTTGCTCATGGCCATGACCCGCTCGGCCAGACGCTCGGCAGCGGTGCCCAGGCCGGGATAGTTCTTTGGCCAGGCAGTGACCATCTTCCACTGGAAAGTCTGCACCGGCTCGGCGCTGGCTTGCGGGGCGGCGGGCTCTTCCTTGCAGCCGGCCAGGCCGAAGGCGACGAGCAGGGCGCTGGCGAGCAGCAGGGGGCGGCGGATCATGGGGGCTTCCTTATTGTTTGAATGGGCGATCGATCACAGCGCTTGCAGCTTGGCGTAGCTGAGCATCAGCCACTTGCTGCCCTCGCTCTCGAAATTCACCTGCACCCGCGCCTGTGCACCGCTGCCTTCGAAGTTGAGGATGGTGCCTTCGCCGAACAGCGCATGCTGCACGCGCTGGCCGAGGTTGAAGCCGGTGTCCGGCACGGCGCTGCCGGCGAACATACTGTCACCGCTCATGCTATTGCTGCCCAGATTACGGCTGACCGCGCCGAACGGCCGGCTGACGCTATTGGACAGGCGCACTTCCTGAATCAGCTGCGGCGGAATCTCGCGAACGAAGCGCGACACCTTGTTGTAGGTCTCGCTGCCATACAGGCGGCGCGTCTCGGCGTAGCTGATGACCAGCTTGCGCATGGCCCGGGTGATGCCGACGTAGGCCAGGCGGCGTTCCTCTTCCAGGCGGCCGGGTTCTTCCAGGCTCATCTTGTGCGGGAACAGGCCTTCTTCCATGCCCACCAGAAACACCTGGGGGAACTCCAGGCCCTTGGCGCTGTGCAGGGTCATCA
>NZ_JBAQLP010000096.1:0-28192 GCF_049301935.1 Pseudomonas sp.
GTGATAACCCATCAATCGGTTGATGGGTTATCACCCATCCTACGGCGTAACCCAGCAGCCTAGCCCGGATTGCCTCCGGGCGACTAAGGCCGCGGTTACTCGACAAACAGCTGCTGCACCACCGAGAAGTCCTGCTTGCCCTTGCCCTGTTTGAGCAGCAAGCGATACAGCTGCAACGCCAGCGCGCCCATCGGCGTGCTGCTGCCGCTGGCCTGGGCGGTTTCCTGGGCCAGGCCCAGGTCCTTGGCCATCAGCTCGGCCATAAAGCCGCCGCTGTAGCCCTTGGAAGCTGGGGCGTTTTCCATCACCCCGGGCCAGGGGTTGTACTTCTCCAGCGTCCAGTTGCCGCCCGAGCTTTGGCGCATGATCTCGGCCAGCACCGCCGGCTCAAGACCATTGGCCACGCCCATGGCCATGGCTTCGGCGGTGGCGATCATCTGCACCGCCAGCACCTGGTTGTTGCACACCTTGGCCACCTGGCCGGCGCCGTCGGGGCCGGCGTGGAAGATATTTTTGCCCATGGCCTGGAAGATCGGTTGGGCCTTTGCCAGTGTTTTTGCAGCGCCGCCGATCATAAAGGTCAGGGTGCCGGCTGCCGCGCCGGCGGTGCCGCCGGAGACCGGGGCGTCGAGCATTTCGATACCGCATGCGGCGGCCGCCTGATGCACCTTGCGCGCGGATTCCGGGGCGATGGTCGAGCATTCCAGCACCAGGCTGCCGGGCTTGAGCGCGGCCAATAGACCGTTGTCACCCAGATACAGGCCTTCGACATGCCGGCTGGCGGGCAGCATGCTGACCAGCACATCGGCATCCTGTACCGCATCCAGGGCGCTGCTGGCGGGTAGCGCGCCTTCACGGGTCAGTTCGTCAATGGCGGCTTGTACCAGGTCGAAGACCTTCAGGGTAAAGCCGGCCTTGAGCAGGTTGCGCGCCATCGGCAGGCCCATATGGCCGAGGCCGATAAAAGCGATTGTGGTCATTGTTAGGCTCCTTATCTGGGGCGTCCCACTGGGTTGTGTGCGGGGCGTGGGATGGGTTGAGCGTAGCGATACCCATGCTGCTTGATGGGGCGTGTTGGTGGGTTACGGCGCGATTAATAAGCGCGTGTGGCCGATCTTCGTACCACGCGCCTAACCCACCCTACAGCCTGTTACAGATTCGCTAGCGGATGTGCGCCATCCCACGCCGGGACGAAGTGCGCATCGATCACCTGCTGTGGAATGCTTGCCACATCCGGCCAGTGCCAGCGTGGCGCGTGGTCCTTGTCGATCAGCCGCGAGCGCACGCCTTCGGGGAACTCCGGATGGCGGCAGCAGTTCAGGCTGATGGCGTATTCCATGCGGAACACCTCGGCCAGGGACAGCTGTTTGGCGCGCTTGATCTGTTCCCACACCAGGTGTCCGGTCAGCGGGCAGCCGCCGGCCAGGGTCTTGGCGGCGCGCGCCAGCAGCAAGTCGCTGTCGTTGTGCAAGGCGCTGATGGCGTGCCAGGCGTGGGGCAGGTCGGCAGTATCGAGTAGCTCATCGATGCGTGCGCGGCGCGGCAGCCACTGGGCTTCCGGCAGCTCGGCGAGGGCCTGGTTTTCCAGGGCCTTGAGCAAACTGTGCAGTTGCTGCGCGCTCTGCTCCTGCCAGTTGAGCTGGGTCAGGCCTGTGAGCAGGTCATCCTGCTGGCTGTCGAGCAGCACACGGTCGGCCAGGTCCAGATCCAGGGCGTCGCGGGCGTTGATGCTGCTGGCGGTCAGGCCGAGAAACAGGCCGAGCTTGCCCGGCAGGCGGGCGAGGAACCAGCTGCCGCCGACATCCGGGTACAGGCCGATATTGATTTCCGGCATGCCCAGGCGGCTGCTGGGAGTGACGATGCGGATGCTTGCGCCCTGCATCAGGCCCATGCCGCCGCCCAGCACATGGCCGTGGGCCCAGCAGATAAAAGGTTTCGGGTAGGTGTGGATGCGTTGGTCGAGGCGGTATTCGTCGGCAAAGAAGCGCCGCGCCAGGGGCGGGATTTCACCCGGGTGTTCGCGGCATTGTTGAACAAGCTGCACCACGTCGCCGCCGGCGCAGAAGGCCTTGGGGCCGTTACCGCGCAGCAGCACACAGGCGATACCCGGGTCGTCCGCCCAGGCCTTGAGCTTGGCGTCCAGCGCTTCGATCATCGGCAGCGACAGGGCGTTGAGGCTCTTTTCGGCATCCAGGCTGGCGATGCCGATGCGCATGCCATGTTGGGCCGGGCGTTCTTCGAATTGCACGTTCATCGTGGTTGTCACCCTGCGGATTATTTATTGCGCCATTGCGGGTCGCGTTTTTCCAGGAAGGCGTTGACCCCTTCGCGGGTGTCGTCGGCGTCGAACAGGTCGACAAAACGCTCGCGTTCTTCGCTTAGCCAGGTATTCGGGCTGCGTTCGCGGGCACCCTGGATCAGCGGTTTGATGGTGCGCACCGCCACCGGGCTTTGCCGCGCGACTTTTGCTGCCAGGAGCAGAGCGTGGCCACGGGCCTCGCCGCTGTCCACCACCTGCTCGACCAGGCCGATGCGCAGGGCGGTTTCCGCATCGATACGCTCGCCGCAGAGAATCATCCGCTTGGCCCAGCCTTCGCCGACCAGCCAGCTCAGGTGCTGGGTGCCGCCGGCGCAGGGCAGCAGGCCCACGGTGGCTTCCGGCAGGGCCAGTTGCGCCTGGCGTTCGGCGATGCGGATATCGCAGGCCAGCGCGCATTCCAGGCCGCCGCCCATGGCGTAGCCGTTGATCGCGGCAATCGACACCCCGCGGAAATCCCGCAGCGCCTCGAAGGCCTCGCCAAAGCGCCGCGCCATCTCGCGGGCGCGGGCCTTGTCGCCATCGGCGAACAGCTTGAGGTCGGCGCCGGCGCTGAAGAACTTGCCGCCCTGACCGGTGATCACCAGGGCGTAGATGTCATCGTCACGGTTGAGGTGCTCGACCAGCAGCTTGAGGCCAATCAGCGAGTCGCGGTCCCAGGTATTGGCCGGCGGCTGGTTGATGGTAATTAGCGCAGTGTGGCCGTGTTTTTCCACGGTGAGCTTGTGGGTCAGGTCGAATACGCCCGGGTGGTAGGCTTCGATGGCGTGGCTCATAACGGTCCTCGTCAGGTTGCTCCCCTCGCCCTTTGGGAGAGGGGTTGGGGGAGAGGGCTGCGGGCGACGCCGACCCTCTTCCTAACCCTCTCCCCGAGGGGGGAGGGAATTAAAAGCTACAGCAAGCGATCCAGCATGCCGCCCTGATCCAGCAGGCGGCGGGCGATGATCACCCGCATGATCTCGTTGGTGCCTTCCAGTATCTGGTGCACGCGGCTGTCGCGCACCCAGCGCTCCAGCGGGTAGTCGTTGAGGTAACCGTAGCCGCCATGCAGCTGCAACGCCTCATTGCACAGGTTGAAGCAGTGATCGGTGGCGAAACGCTTGGCCATGGCGCAATACAGGCTGGCTTCGCTGTGGCCATGATCCAGTTTGTGCGCGGCCAGGCGCACCATCTGCCGGCTGGCAGTCAGGTCGGTGAGCATGTCGGCGAGCTTGAATTGCAGGGACTGGAAGTCGCTCAGCGGCTTGCCGAACTGCTTGCGTTCCTCGACATAGCGCAGCGACTGCTCCAGCGCGGCCTGCGCCGCACCCAGCGAGCAGCTGGCGATATTGATCCGTCCGCCGTCCAGGCCCTTCATCGCGTAGACAAAGCCCTGGCCTTCCGGCCCGATGCGGTTGCCGGCGGGAATGCGCACGCCCTCGAAGCTGATGGTGCGGGTCGGCTGGGCGCGCCAGCCCATCTTCAATTCATTGCGCCCGTACTTCACGCCGGGGGCATCGGCCGGCACCAGGAAGCAGGAGACACCCTTGGCGCCGCTGTCTTCTCCAGTGCGCGCCATCACGATCAGCACGTCGGTTGAGCCGGCGCCAGAGATAAAGCACTTGCTGCCGTCCAGCACATAGTCGTCGCCATCGCGCTTGGCGCGGGTGCGCAGGTGCGCGGCGTCGGAGCCGGCGTCCGGCTCGGTCAGGCAGTAAGAGGCCAGCAGTTCACCGCTAACCAGGCGCGGCAGCCAGGTATCTTTCAGCGCCTGATCGGCGAAGGAGGCGAGCATCCAGCTGGCCATATTGTGGATGGTCAGAAAGGCCGTGGTGGCGATGCAACCGGCCGACAGCTGTTCGAAAATCAACGAGGCGGACAGGCGTGACAGGCCCAGGCCGCCATCCTCTTCCTTTATATAGAGTGCCAGGTAGCCCTGCTCGGCGGCGCGTTTGATCACATCCACCGGGAAGTGGTGGTCGCGGTCCCAGTCAGCGGCATGCGGCGCTAGTTCCCTGGCGGCAAAGGCGCGGGCGCTGTCGACCAGCAGGCGTTGTTCTTCAGTCAGTTCGAAATCCATCAGTGATCCTTAGCGGGGTGGGTAATCCCCGGCAGTTAAAGCCAGGCCGACTCGTGACCGGCCTGGCGTACGCTTATTTAAGCTGGATGGTCATATTGGTGCCGGCCACCGAGTCCTCATCAAACCAGCGGCTGGTCACCGTCTTGGTTTCGCTGAAGAAGCGCACACCCTGTTTGCCGTAGGCGTGCAGGTCACCGTAGAACGAACCCTTCCAGCCAGTAAAGGAGAAGAACGGCAGCGGCACCGGTACCGGTACGTTGATGCCGACCTGGCCGACTTCCACCGCGTGCTGATAATGCCGCGCCGCACCGCCGGAGCGGGTGAAGATCGAGGTGCCGTTGCCGTAGGGGCTGGCGTTGACCAGTGAGATAGCTTCTTCCAGGGTATCGACCTCCATGCATACCAGCACCGGGCCGAAGATTTCCTCGCGGTACAGGCTCATCTTGGTCGTCACGCCGCGAAACAGCGTGGCGCCGATCCAGTTGCCGTTGGGGTAGCCCTCGACCGCGCAGTGCGAGCCGTCCAGCAAGCATTCGGCGCCTTCGGCCTTGCCCTCGGCGATCAGGCGTAGCACGCGTTGCTTGGCCTGCTGGCTGATCAGCGGGCCGAAGGCGGCGTGGCCATCGGTCCAGTAGCCAGGCTGCAGCTCGGCCATCTGCGCGGCCAACTCGTCGATCCACTGCTTCGATTCGCCGACAAACACCGCCACGCTGATCGCCATGCAGCGCTGCCCGGCCGCACCGCAACTGGCGCCGACCAGATTGCTCAGCACCTGCTGCTTGTTGGCGTCGGGCATGATCACCATATGGTTCTTCGCCCCGGCGAAGGCCTGCACGCGCTTCAGGTGAGCGGTGCCGGTGCGGTAGATATGCTGGCCCACCGGCACCGAGCCGACGAAGGAGATGGCGCGGATATCCGGGTGGGTGAGCAGGCTGTCGACCACCTCGCGGCCGCCGTGCAGCACCTGCAACACGCCCTTGGGCGCGCCGGCCTCGATAAACAGTTCGGCCAGGCGGTTGGGGGTCAGCGGGTCCTGTTCCGAGGGCTTGAGAATAAAGGTGTTGCCGGCGGCGATGGCCAGGGGAAACATCCACAGCGGAATCATCGCCGGGAAGTTGAACGGGGTGACGCCGACGCACACCCCCAGCGGCTGAATCCAGCTGGCGGTGTCGATGTCGCGGGCGACGTTTTCCATGGTCTCGCCCATCATCAGGCTGGCGATATTGCAGGCCTGCTCGACCACCTCGATACCGCGCCAGACATCACCCTTGGCGTCGGCCAGGGTTTTGCCGGTTTCGCCCGAGAGGATTTCCGCCAGCTCGTCGTGGTGTTCCTTGAGCAGGTGCTGGTAACGCAGCATCAGCCGCGCCCGATCCGATACCGGCACTTCGCGCCAGGTCAGGAAGGTGGCCTTGGCACTGGCAATCGCCGCTTCGATTTCCTCGGCGGTGGCCTTGGGCGCCAGGGCCAGCACTTCCTGGGTGGCCGGGTCGGTGACTTCGATAAATTCGCGGGTGCGGCTTTCGCGCCATTCACCGTCGATCAACTGCGGGATTGCCTTGGCCATTGTTTCCTCCACGCTGGACCGCCAACAGGTTCTGCGGTCCGATTGTTGTTTTGTCAGTGTTATAGCTGCCTTGCTCGGCTTTGTGGATTGACGATCTTGGCCTGTAGATGGACTATCTTGGGATTGAACCAGTAGCCAGGATGCCCATGAACGCGCAGGTCGACACCTCCAACTGGCCACTGCCGGCCAACGGCGTACGCTTTATTACGCCGCCCAGGCTGCGCCGTCTGCTCGCCCGCAGCCCACTGGCGCAGGGCTGCTATCCGCTGGCTCTGGGCTTCTACCCGCAGGCCCAGGGCCATCGCATGCACCGCCCACAACCGGAGGATCATTTGCTGATCTACTGCCGTGCCGGGCAGGGTTGGCTGGAAACAGATGATGGACGATTAGCTGTCAGTGGTGGCGATCTGCTGCTGTTACCAAAGGGCGTGACGCACGCCTACGGCGCGGACGTGGACAAGCCCTGGACCCTGTACTGGGTGCATTTTGATGGCGAGCTAGTCGCGGACTTTCTCAAACCCCTGGGCCAGGGGCCGCTGTGGCGCATCGGCGTGCAGCCGCGCCTGTTGGCCGAGTTCGACGCCTTGCTTAACCTGCGCAAGCAGGGTTTGAACCTGGCGCATTTCGTTCATGCCGCGCATCAGTTGCAGGTGCTGCTCACCTCCCTGGCCGTGCTGCCGGCGCGCACCACCTTGAAGTCCGGACGGGTGCTGGATGTGGACGCGGTGCAGGCGGTGATGCGCGCCCATTTGCATGACTCGCTAAACCTCGATGAGCTGGCCGCACAGTTCAAGCTGTCGCGCTTTCACTTCGCCAAGACCTACCGCGCCCTGACCGGCCATGCGCCGATTCAGGACTTTATCCAACTGAAAATGGCCCACGCCTGCCGCCTGCTCGATGAGGGCGAACAGGGCATCCGCCAAGTCGCCGAGCAGCTGGGCTATGAGGATGTGTATTACTTCTCGCGGCTATTTCGCAAAGTGGTGGGCATGGCGCCGAGTCATTACCGGGCGCTGCATCAGGGCTAAATTAGAGATTTCTAGGGGCAGCGGTCATCGAGTGCATACAAAAGTAGGGGTGGGCATTGCTTTGCAGGACTTGTACATATATATCATGATGTACAAGTTAGTCACCGCGCAGCCTTAGAGGTAATACGTCATGGAATTAGTCAGTTTCGGATCAAACGACATTGAAAACACCCTTGCCAAGATGACCGCCGGGCAACTCGACAAGGTGGCGTTCGGCGCCATTCAGCTCGATGCCTCCGGAAAAATCCTGCAGTACAACGCCGCTGAAGGTGACATCACCGGCCGCAAGCCGAGCGAAGTAATTGGCAAGAGCTTTTTCCGTGATGTGGCGCCTTGCACCAACCGCCCTGAGTTCCAGGGCCGTTTCGCCGAAGGCGTGAAAAGTGGCAACCTCAACACGATGTTCGAATATGTCTTTGACTATCAAATGAAGCCCACCAAAGTAAAAGTGCATATGAAGAAGGCCCTGACCGGCGACACCTACTGGGTCTTCGTCAAGCGCCTCTGATGCACTGGCCATGGCTCAGCAACCTGCAGAGATCAGCGTGAACCGACCTGCACTAGATCAGGCCAGCATCCTGGCCGTGATCGTGTCGCTACTCGCTGATGAACTCAAAACCCTGCGCCATCTGTCTGCACACCAGACAGGTAGCGAGCGCTGGGAGGCATCGACTCTGCTCGGCGAAGTACATGAAGCGTCTGAGCAGCAGCCGATCGCCATAGGCGCAGACTCCCTGGAGCTGCTTAGTCTGGCGACCCGCGTCGCCACCTTCTTCAACATCTATGACAGCGGCCTTGAGGATTACCTGCTGCGCTTCAAGACCCTTGGCGAGTGGGCAGAGCTGGTTGTAAACGCACGTTTGCGCGGCACCGAGAACATTACCTTTGCCACATCCGGCAGCACGGGCATACCCAAACAATGCCTGCAGCAGTGGAATGCCCTGCTCAACGAGGCAGATTTTTTTGCCGAGTGCCTAGGCCCGGGCGCTGAGCAGCCGGCGCAGCGTGTTATCGCGCTCAGCCCGTGCCACCATATTTATGGCTTTATCTTCAGCGTACTGCTGACCCTGCGGTTGCAACTGCCGGTTATACGAGGCCCGCAGGCAATGGCACTGATCAACCAGCGCAAGTTGCAGGCGGGCGATGTGCTGATCGGCTTTCCGTTTATCTGGGGCCAACTGAGTCGCCAGGGCGTCAGCTTGGCACCGGGGGTTACTGCCATTACCTCCACCGGCCCCTGTGACCCCGCAATCATTCGCCAACTGCAACAGCAGGGCCTGGAACGCATGATCGAGGTATACGGCTCAAGCGAGACCGCTGGGATCGGCCTGCGCAGCGATCCCGAGGCGCCCTTCAAGCTGCTTCCGCGCTGGCGGCGAGGCAGTCATGCCGACACCCTGAGCGAATGCGTCAGCGGCGTTGACTATCAACTGAACGATCAACTGCAGTGGCTGGATCAGAGCTCTTTTCGCCCCCTAGGCCGTCGCGACAAGGCTGTACAGGTGGGCGGAATCAATGTGTTTCCGGCCAGCATCAGCGAGCGCCTGCAGAGCCTGCCCGAGGTTGCCGCGGCGGCCGTTCGGCTGATGTCGCCTGGTGAAGGCGAACGCCTGAAAGCCTTTATCGTGCCCGCCGTTGGCCAGGATGACAGCGCAGCCCTTGCGGCATTTCTGCAGGCATGGTGCGCGGCCAATCTGACCGCGGCGGAGCGACCGAAAGTCTTTACTTTCGGTACAACACTGCCGCACAGCGCATTAGGCAAGGAAAGCGACTGGCCCCTATAGGGCACAAAAATAGGGGGCAGACCCCGGTTTTCGGGAGCATTAATCGTGGCCTGTCTCTGGTTTATTTCACAAGTCCGGGCAGCCCTATTGTTGGGCTTCGCTGCGCTCAACCACAACCTACGCGGCCACGCGCCGCCAGCCTTGACTTGGCCCAGCACCTTCCTTAGCGTGCCGTCTTCGTTGAAATAAGCAGGAATCAGGCATGAGCGCCGCCGATAACGTCAAACTCGAAGCCGGCTGGAAAGCTGCGCTGCATGAGGAGTTCGAGAAGCCCTATATGCGTGAGCTGGGGGATTTTCTGCGTGGCGAGAAGGCCGCAGGCAAGCAGATTTATCCGCCTGGTTCACTGATTTTCAATGCGCTCAATTCCACGCCGCTGGCGCAGACCAAGGTGGTGGTGATCGGCCAGGACCCTTACCACGGCCCAGGGCAGGCCCATGGTTTGTGCTTCTCGGTGCAGCCTGGGGTGAAGACGCCGCCGTCGCTGGTGAATATCTATAAAGAGCTCAAGCGCGACCTGAATATCGATATTCCCGACCACGGCAACCTGCAGCATTGGGCCGAGCAGGGGGTGTTGCTGCTTAACACCTCACTGACGGTGGAGCACGGTATTGCCGGCTCCCACGCCAAGATCGGCTGGCAGACCTTTACCGACAAGGTGATTGAGGTGGTCAGTCAGCAGCAGGAGCGCCTGGTGTTTCTGCTCTGGGGCGCCCATGCGCAGAGCAAGGAAAAACTCATCGATGTCAGCAAGCACCTGGTGCTGAAGTCGGTGCACCCTTCGCCGCTGTCAGCGCACCGTGGCTTTATCGGCAACGGCCATTTCAGCCGTACCAACAAGTTTCTCCAGCAGCATGGGCTAAGCCCGATCGACTGGCGTTTGCCCGAGACTGCTTAAACGCTGCACTGCTGCTCGGCCAGATCGCGGCGTAGGTCACGCAGGCGATGCGCCAGGCGCTCGCGTTGGGCTTTATCGCTGCTGCTCAGCAGCTGGCTGAACAGCCTGGCCAGCGCCTGGCGTGAGCGGCCATAACTGGCGCGGTACTCGTCGCTGTAGAAGCGTTCGCGTTGCTGCAGCAGAGGGGTTAGTCGCTCGGCAAAGTCGGCGCTGCCCCGCTCGGCAACTACCTGGCGCAGCTCGGCTTGCCAGCGTTGTCGATTCTCCAGCCAGAGGCGGTTCTGCTCGCCAAGATTATTGGCCCAGGCGGCGATATGTTCCGTCTGGGCCGTGTTCAGGCGACCGAGCCAGGGCCGCAGGCGTTCCTGCATACGTGTCTGGCGTTCGCTGATCTGGGTGGCCAGGGGTGGGTCGAGAAAGTCCTGGCGATCTTCCAGATTGTCTTCGTCCAGCGCTGTGTAGAGTTCGCTGACTTGTTGCTCGCTCAGGCCCTGCAGTAGCTCGATGGCGGTGGGGGTGATCTCGACGCCGATGCGCTTGAGCGCAGCATCGAACTGGGCGAATTGCTCAAGCAGCTGAGCGCTATTCGGTTGCGGCTGGGTGAGGATACTTTCGGTGGTGTGTAGCCAATCGATATAGCGCGGCAGCTCGGCGCTGCAATGCCATTGCAAGTGGGTTTGCAAACGGGGTTTGAGCCAGGCCTGCTGCTGACTGTCGAGGTTCAGGTAGTCGTTCAGCCGCCAGGGCACCAGCCAGTCCAGATTGCGATACGCCAGGCCGGCGCGGCTGCAGGCAGTAACCAGCAGGCTCAGGCAGAGCATTAGCAGCAGGGTTTTCACGGCGGGCCAGCGCAATACGCTCATGGAGGATGCCTCGGTGATGAAGGCCTGAGAGTACCGCCGTGGCCTGCGCCTGAGTGGCCGCGGACATATCTGTTAAACAAAAACTGCTGCGTTGCAGGCAAAAAAGAGCCCGCTCAAGGCGGGCTAAACGTGGTCGTTAAAGCAGCTTTCAGCTGCGCTGCCAGAGCCTGAACAAGGGCTCGGCGAGAAACATCACCAGAAACAAGCGCAACACCTGCAGGGCGGTGACCAGTGCCACCGAGAGCTGCAGGGCCTCGGCGGTCAGGCACAGTTCGGTGATACCGCCGGGCATCATGCCGAGCATCAGCGCATTCTGGTTTTCCCCGGCCAGCCAGCCAAGGCCTTGGCCCAGTGCTGCGGCGGCGAGCATGGCAAGCAGGCAGAACAGCAGGATACGCGCGAGAAACCCCGGCGCGCTGCGAAAGAAATGTCGGTCGAAGTGACAACCCAGGGCGCAGCCGATCAGCCATTGACCGACTTGGCCGAGGCCATCGGGCAAGCCCAGGTGCAGATCGAAGCTCACGCTGGCCACCGCACAAACGCTCAGCGGGCCGAGCATCCAGGGGTTGGGTTGGCCCAAGCGTCCCCATAACCAAGCCAGTAGCGCGCCAGCCGGTAGCAACACCGCCAGCCAGGGCCAGCTTGTTAGCGCAGGCGGGGGCGGTGCGATGGGCGGCAGGCTCCAGGTGAAGATCGCCGGAACCAGCAACACCACCAGCAGCAGACGCAAGCTATGGGCCGCCGCCACCTTGGCGGTTTCGGCGTGGTGCCGCTGGGCCAGGTTGACCATCTCGCTGGCACCGCCCGGCATGCTGGCGAAGAACGCGGTGGCGCGATCGAGGCCGGCGCGGCGCAGCACGATAATGCCGATCAGGCTCAGCAGCAGGGTGAGCAGGGCGCCGAGCAGGATGATGCCGAAGTGGCTGAGCAGTTGGCCGAATACTTCACTGGTGAAGTGCAGGCCGATGGCGCTGGATACCAGCCACTGGCCGGTCTTGCGTCCGCCGGGCGGCTCGGTGAGCAGCCAGCCGCTGCAGCGGGCGGCGATTACCGCCAGCAGTGCGCCGATGATCCACGGCAAAGGCCAGCCGATCAGGCTGGCCAGATAGCCGCCTAACAGGCCGACCAGGGGCGTGGCCCACCAGCCTTGCCAGCCGGTGAGCGCAAACAACTTAGGCGTTGGCGGCATTGGCGGCATTGGCCAGTTGCGCCGCACGGCGCGCACGCCACCAGCGTAGGCCTGGCAGGGCCAGCATCAGCGCGGTGAGTGCCCACAGGCACAGGCTGATCGGGCTGTTCCAGAGGATGCTCAGCTCGCCGGCGGAGATCGACAGGGCGCGGCGCAGGTTGTCTTCCATCAGCTCGCCGAGGACGAAGCCGAGGATCAGCGCCGAGAGTGGGAAGTCCAGCTTGCGCAGGATATAACCGAACACACCCAGGCCAATCATCAGCACCAGATCGAATACCGTGCTGTGCACCGCGTAGACGCCGACCATGCTGATCACGGTGATCGCTGGCACCAGCACCCAGTTGGGTACGCTGAGCATGCGGGCGAACAGGCCAACCAGCGGAATGTTCATCACCAGCAGGATCACGTTGCCGATAAACAGCGAAGCAATCAGGCCCCAGACCACGTCCGGTTGCTGTTCGAATAGCAGCGGGCCTGGAGTGATGTTGTAAAGCGTCAGCGCGCCGATCATCACTGCGGTGGTGCCCGAACCCGGTACACCGAGGGTCAGCATGGGGATCAGCGAGCCGCAGGCCGAGGCGTTGTTCGCCGCTTCCGGTGCGGCCAGACCGCGCAGGTCGCCGTCGCCGAACGTGCCGTTGCTGCCGGCCATGCGCTTTTCCGTCATATAGGTCATGGCGCTGGCGATGGTCGCGCCGGCACCCGGCAGTACGCCGATGACGAAGCCGGCCACAGCGCTGCGCACCATGGTCCAGAAGGTGAAGCAGAACTCTTTGAAGTTGAACAGCAGGCGGCCGCTGGCCTTCACGGCTTTCTGGCCGTTGTGGGTTTTTTCCAGCATCAGCAGCACTTCACTGACGCTGAAGAAGCCGATTACCACGATGACGAACTGGATACCGTCGGACAGGCTGACGCTGCCGAAGGTGAAGCGATACACCCCGGTGGTCGAATCCACGCCAACGGTGGCCAGGGCCAGGCCGATCAAGGCGGCCATCAGGGTTTTCACCGGTTTGTCGCCGACCATGCCGCCCAGGCAGGCGATGGCGAAAATCATCAGTACAAAATATTCAGCCGGGCCAAAGGCCACCGCCCATTTCGCCAGGATTGGCGCGAACAGCACCACGCCGCAGGTGGCGATCATGCTGCCGATAAACGAGCTGACCGCCGACAGCGACAGGGCGATCCCGGCCTTGCCCTGACGCGCTAGCGGGTAGCCGTCGAGGGTGGTCATCACCGCCGCGGCGTCGCCCGGTACGTTAAGCAGAATCGCCGAGATACGTCCGCCGTATTCACAGCCCAGGTACACGGCGGCGAGCAGGATCAGCGCGGTTTCTGGTGACAGACCGAGGGCGAAGGCCAACGGCAGCAGCAGCGCCACGCCATTGATTGGGCCCAGGCCCGGCAGCAGCCCGACTATGGTGCCGACAAAGGCACCGAACAGCGCCACCAGCAGGTTTTCCGGTCGGGTGGCGACTTCGAAGCCTTGCATCAAGAAATTCAGGGTTTCCATTTTCAGCTCTCCACGAAGGCTTCGAACAGGCCGAGGGGCAGCGGCACATCCAGCAGGTAATCAAACAGGCCATACAGCAGCACGCCCATCAGTACGGCGCTGATGGCGCAGGGCAGCGGGCGACCGGTAAACAGCAGGCCCAGGGCGAAGGTGGCCAGCGTGGTGCTGATGACGAAGCCGAGCGCTTCGAACAGCAGGGCATAGGCCAGCAGCGTCAGTACGCACAGGGTGGCGCGCAGGGCGGCGCGGGTATTCAGTGTCTGCGCCAGCAGGCCGGGCTTGAACAGCAGCCACAGGCTGCCGGCGGCCATCAGACTGAGCAGCAGCAGCGGATAGGCGCGCGGGCCGACTGGGTCATAGGCGAAGGGGGCCTGGAAGCCCCAGGCGATGACGGCGAGCACGGCGCAAAACAGCAGCCAGCTCGCGGCGAACAGGCGAACGTACATGGCGGATTACCTAATCGAGGGTCAGGGAAAGACCGTGGAACCGTAGGATGGGTTGAGCGCAGCGATACCCATGGGGCGTCACAGCATGGGTTACGCCGCTGCGCGGCTAACCCATCCTACGAATTGCGGCGTGGCGGCTTATTGCACCAGGCCAAATTCGCCAGCCAATGCCTTGTATTCCTCAACTTGCTTGAAGACCAAGGCTTTCAGCTCGTCGCCAGTGACCGACAGTGGCAGCAGGTCGCGCTGTTCACGCAGGGTGGCGAAGTCTTCACGGGCGAGCAGGCTGTCGAACTGCTGTTTCCACCAGTTGTACTGCTCGTCGCTGACCTCTGGGCCCATGTAGAAGCCACGGATTACCGGCCAGACGATGTCGTAGCCCTGTTCCTTGGCGGTGGGAATGTCGGCCAGTTTGCCCGGCAGGCGTTCATCGGAGAGCACGGCGAGGATGCGCACTTTCTTCGCCGCCAGCTGCGGGGTGACTTCGCCCAGGCCGCTGGAGGTGACCTGCACATGGCCGCCGAGCATGGCGGTGAGGGTTTCGCCGCCGCCTTCGAAGGCCACGTAACGCAGGTTTTTCGGGTCGATGCCGGCCAGGCGGGCGATCAGCGCGGTCTGCATCCAGTCCTGGCCGCCGATGGTGGCGCCGGCCCCGAAGACGATGCTCGAGGGGTCCTTCTTCAGCGCTTGCACCAGGTCGTCGAGGTTCTGGTAGGGCGAGTCGGCGCGCACGGTGATCGCACCATAGTCGGTGCCGACCGCGGCCAGCCAGCGCACGCCGGTTTCGTCGTAACGGCCGAACTTGCCTTGCGCCAGGTTGAGCAGGGAGCCGCTGGAGAACGCGGTGATGGTGCCCGGGTCATCGGCACGCTGGGCGATCACGGCGTTGTAGGCCACCGCACCGACACCACCGGGCATATAGGTGACGCGCATCGGCGCTTTCAGCAGGCCACTGTCTTTCAGGCCGCTCTGCGCCAGTTTGCAGGTCAGGTCGAAACCGCCGCCGGGCTTGGCCGGAGCGATACATTCCGGGCGCTTGGGTTCGGCAGCCAGCAGTTGGCCGGCGAAGGCCATGCAGGCAGTGGCCAGGGCGATGCGGGTAAAGGCAGTTTTCATGGTGTGTTCCTCTGAGTTCTTATTGTTTACCAGATCGGCAGGGTATAGCCGACGATCACGCGGTTCTCGTCCGCATCGCGGGCGAAGTCGGAATGGAAGCTGGCGTTGCGCAGGCGCACGTAGACATCTTTCAGCGGGCCGCTTTGCACCACGTACTTGACCTCGATATCGCGCTCCCACTCACCGCCGCTGTCATCAGTGCCAGCGATTTGCGCGTCGCTGCCTTTGATATAGCGGGTCATAAAGCTCAGGCCGGGAACGCCGAGCTTGGCGAAGTCATAGTCGTAACGGGCCTGCCAGGAACGCTCGTCGGCGTTGGCGAAGTCGTTGATCTGCACGAAGTTGACCAGGAACGGGTCGCTGCCATCGATATAGGCGTAACCGGTGTCGCCGCTCATGTCCTGCAAGCCCAGGCCCAGTTTGTGGCCGTCGATGGCGTAGCTGAGCATGGCGTTGAACGCACGGTTGTCGATCTTGCCGGCATTGGATGCGCCGCTGTCCTTGCTCAGCATCATCCGTACATCGGCGCTGAGGGTGCCGCTGCCCAGCGGCTGGCTGGCGAGCAGGCCGAAGAAGTGCTGACGGTAGATATCGTCGAGGTCGGCGAAGTAGTAGCGGCCTTTGAGCTGCTTGTTGAAGCTGTAATCCAGGCCCATCAGGTCCAGATGATCAGCGGTGATGCCGGCGGCGAAGCGGCGGTTCTTGCTGTTGAGGATCAACTCTTCGGAGTTGGTCGAAGCGCGGTCGATCACCTTGTCCAGGCGTCCGCCGATAAAGCTCAGGCCGTCGAGTTCGCTGGAGGTCAGCAGGCCGCCTTCGAACACCTGCGGTAGCAGCCGGCTGTCGCTGGCCTTGACCACGGGCAGTTCGGGGATGTGCGAGCCGTAGCGCAGCTCGGTATTGGCGAGCTTGACCTTGGCGGTCAGGCCCAGGCGGCCGAACTGATCCGGAGTGCCGCCATCGTCTTGTACGGGGAGCAGGTCGGTACCGGTGCGGCCGCCGCCGGAATCCAGCTTGACCCCAACCAGGCCCAGGGCATCGAGGCCGAAACCCACGGTGCCTTCGCTGTAGCCGGACTGGACGTCGAGCCAGAAGCCCTGGCCCCACTCTTCACGCTTGTTCTGCTGGCTGCTTGTACCTTCGCGGAAATCACGATTGAGGTAGATATTGGTCGTGGTCAGGCTGGCCGTGCTGTCGGCGACAAAGTCGGCGTGGGCAGCGGGGGCGAGCAGGGCCATGCTGATGGCCAGGCTAAGCAGGTGTACAGGCGCAAGTGCCCGATGAGATGCAGTCGGCATCCTGTGGTCTCCATTGTTGTTTTTGTCACGGCTGCGCACCACTGCGTCAGTCGTTCAGATCGGTGGATCGAGCCACCTGAAACCGATGCTAGGGGGTCAAGCTTTCACCAGGCTTTCAGCTTGAAAGAAAATGGCCGGTGCGCTCGCATTGGCTTTTGCGCCGTTACACTGGGCGCATAACAACAAATTCATGGAGTGCAATTACCGTGCGAATCCTGCTGGTCGAGGACCATCTGCCCCTGGCTGAAAGCGTGGCCCAGGCCCTGCGTGGCAGCGGGCTTACCGTGGACGTGCTGCATGACGGCGTCGCCGCCGATCTGGCCCTGGCCAGCGAGGATTACGCCCTGGCGATTCTCGATATCGGCCTGCCGCGCCTGGACGGTTTTCAGGTGTTGGCGCGCCTGCGTGAGCGCGGCAAGACCCTGCCGGTGCTGATGCTCACTGCCCGTGGCGAGGTCAAGGACCGCGTACATGGCCTCAATCTGGGCGCCGATGATTACCTGGCCAAACCCTTCGAACTGAGCGAGCTGGAGGCGCGGGTCAAGGCATTGCTACGCCGTACCGTGCTCGGCGGCGAACGCCAGCAGCGTTGCGGCAATTTGCTGTATGACCTGGATACCCGGCGCTTCACCCTGGCCGATGCCCTGCTGACCCTGACCTCCCGCGAACAGGCGGTGCTGGAGGCAATGATTGCCCGGCCTGGGCGGGTGATGAGCAAGGAGCAATTGGCCGCCCAGGTGTTCGGCCTGGATGAGGAGGCCAGCAGCGACGCCATCGAAATCTACGTGCACCGTCTGCGCAAAAAACTCGAAGGTGGCGGAGTGCGTATCGTCACTTTCCGTGGTTTGGGTTATCTCTTGGAGGCTGTGGGTGACTGATTATCGGCAGCCCGCAACACCCGAGCCGGGCAGCCTGCGCGGGCGGCTGCTGCGCCGCCTGGCGCTGCTGCTAGCGTTGATTCTGCTGGTTAGCAGCCTGAGCGCCTACTGGAGCGCTCGGCAGGCTGCCGATACTGCCTATGACCGCACCCTGCTGGCCTCGGCGCGGGCGATTGCCGACGGGTTGTACGCCACCGCCGAACGGCTGAATGCCAACGTGCCCTATGTGGCGCTGGATACCTTCGCCTACGACAGTGCCGGGCGCATCTACTACCAGGTGCTGGATGTGCAGGGCGCACTGGTGTCCGGCTACGAAGACCTGCCGCCGCCACCGCCCGGCACCAAGCGCACCGAGGATTACCCGGCGCTGGCGCATTTCTACGATGGCGAATACCGCAACCAGGGCGTGCGGGTGGTCAGCCTACTGCAGCCGGTCAGCGAGCCAGGGGTCAATGGCGTGGCGGAAATTCGCGTGGCGGAAACCCAGGGTGCGCGTGAACGCATGGCTCGTGAGTTATTGCTTGGCACCTTAGTGCGCATGGGCGTGCTGTCACTGAGTGCCTTGCTGCTGGTGTGGCTGGCGGTAAGCGCTGCGCTGCGCCCGCTGGAGGCCTTGCGCCGCAGCGTGGCGGCGCGTACCAGCGAGGATCTGCAGCCGCTGTCGGCTGTCGGCATGCCGCGTGAGCTGCGCCCACTGATCGATGCGCTGAACCAGTTCAATGACCGCCTGCACAACCTGTTCGAACGTCAGTCGCAATTTATTGCCGATGCCTCCCATGAGCTGCGCACGCCCCTGGCGGCGCTCAAGGCGCGGGTCGAACTAGGCCTGCGCGCGCAGGAACCGGCAACCTGGCGCAGCACCCTGGAAGAAGCGGCGCAGAACACCGACAAACTCACCCATCTGGCCAATCAATTGCTTTCGCTGGCGCGTATCGAAAGCGGCGCGCGGGCGATTGCCGAGGGCGGTGCGCAGCGACTTGACCTCAGTCAACTGGCGCGCGAACTGGGGATGGCGCTGGCGCCGCTGGCCCATGCACGGGGCATCGCCCTGGCGCTGGAGGCCGAGCAGCCGGTGTGGGTCAGCGGTGAGCCGACGCTACTCAACGAGCTGCTGTGCAACCTGCTGGATAACGCCCTGGCGCACACCGCAGCCGGCGGCAATGTGATTCTGCGGGTCTTGTCGGCCGGGGTGCTGGAGGTTGAGGACGACGGCCCGGGGATTCCGCCAGAAGAATATGAGCGGGTGTTTGCGCGCTTCTATCGGCGCAGCAACAAGGGCTCGGGGGCGGGCTTGGGCTTGGCGATTGTCGGTGAGATCTGCCGCGCCCATCAGGCCGAGATCAGCCTGCATCAGGCGCAGCCGCAGGGTTTGCTGGTGCGTGTCGCGTTTGCCAGCGCGCAGGCTTGAATCAGGGCGCCAGGCTAAGCGGTTGCTGGATTTCCAATAGGTATTGGGCAACCTTGCCGCTTTCACGCAGTTGCGCCAGGCCCTGGTTGAAGCGGGCGATCAGCTCGGCATTGCCGGGGACTTTCCGCGAGAGCAGCAGGTGCAGGCTGTCACTGCGCAGGGGCTTGGGGTGAAAGCTCAGTTGCGCACGCTCGGCGGCGCTGAAGTGCTGATGCAGCATGTCGAAGCCGACCACCTTGTCCATCGGGAACAGATCGACACGACCGGCAAGCAGTTGGCGAAACGCGGTTTCATCGCTGGTCACCCGATTGACCCGCAGTTGCCCGCTGGCTTCGGCTTGCTGAAAAGCCTCACCGTAGTCATAGCCACGGGTGCCGGCCAGGCGCCGGCCTTGCAAGTCGGCGACCTGCTGCCAATCAAAGCTGTAGCTCTTGCGGTGGAACAGGTAGTAACCGCTTTCCACCACCGGGTCGCTGATAAAGAACTTTTCCTCACGTTCGCGGCTGCGCAACCAGACCGCGCTGCCGTCGCGTTGGCCGCGCTCGGCCAGTTGCAGCGAACGTGCCCAGGGGTGGAACTCCCAGGCCACATCAACCCCCTGCAGGGCAAAGGCTTCGGCGACGATGCGCGAGGCGACGCCCTTGTGCGGCAGCTGATCGCCCAGATACGGCGGCCATTCGCCGTTGGTCAGGCGCACTGAGTCGGCTACAGCGAAACCAGCGCAGAACAGGCTGAACAGGACAGATAACAGCAGGGTGCGCATGAGCCGTATGCCGATTGCGGGGACTGCGTTCAGTCTAGTTGCATTCGGCTGCATGCGCGTGAGGGGCGTTATTGGAGCATGCTCATGGCTGCTTCCATGGCGGCGGAGAGGTCTTCGTCTTCGTTCAGGTTCTGGCTCGGGTCCAGGCCCAGCTTACGGAACGCCGGAATCTGGCTCCAGTCCAGCTGGGTGTAAGGGTGTTCGCTGCCCAGGTAGCTCTGCAGGGTGGCGACCTGGACGATATCGACATAATCGACCTTGGCGCTGTCGCGGCTGAAGTCCAGGTACTGGCCGGGCACCATGGCAATCAGCTCGGGGAACTCCCAGGTGCGCAGAATCTTGTCGCCGATGATCGGGTGGATCTGCTCGATCACATGGTTGAGGCTGATCGAGTCGGCCAGCAGTTCGCTGTGCTCTTCGGCGTAGGTGAGGATCGGCAGCACACCGATCTGGTGCACCAGGCCGGCAAGGGTGGCCTGATCAGGCAGCAAGCGCGTGTAGTGTTTGCACAGAACGTGGCAGATGCCGGCGATTTCCGTGCTTTTGTTCCACACTTCGCGCATTTTGCGGTCGACCACGTCGCTGGTGGCCTGGAACATCTGCTCCATCGCCAGGCCCGTGGCCAGGTTGCAGGTGTAGTTGATGCCGAGGCGGCTTACGGCCATTTGCAGGTCGGTGATTTCCTTATTGGTGCGCAGCAGTGGGCTGTTCACCACCTTGATGATGCGCGCGGTAAGGGCCGCATCGTTGCCGATCACCTTACTCAGTTGTGCGATGCCAATGTCCGGGTTCTCTGCCGCTTCGCGGACTTTTAGCGCGACTTCCGGCAGGGTTGGCAGTACCAGTTCGTCTCCGTCGATGGCCTGGATCAGTTCCTTTTGGACTTTCTCGGCAAGCTTGCTCATGGACAATTCTCTTTAGGCGGTCAGGCAATAATAAATGGAGTAAGGGCTTAGCGCTGGATTTCGCGGTCTGAATCCAGTGTATATGGCAAATCGAGCACGCTCAGCGTGCTGCCTGCGGCAGAGCCCAGGTGAATAACGCCATTGAGCGCAGCATCGTCCTGCAAGACGGCAAGCAGTTCGACGCCGGCCGGGCTGCGCGCGGCCAGCACCACCTCGCCGACGCTGGAGGCATGCGTGGGCGAAAACAGCGCCGTGGCAGGCTCTGGCACCTGGCTGTCATGCAGCTCCAGGCGATACAGGCGGCGTTTGAGTTTGCCCAGGTACTGCATGCGCGCGACGATTTCCTGGCCGGTGTAGCAGCCTTTTTTGAAGCTCACGCCGCCTACGGCCTGCAGGTTGAGCATCTGCGGAATAAACAGCTCGCGGGTGCTGCCCATGACCTGGCCGATACCGGCGCGCACTTGCGCCAGTAGCCAGTCGTTGAGCGATGCTTCAGGTAATTGTGCGGCCAGCTGAGCTTTTACCGCGTCGGCCTGGGTGGCCGGCAGCCAGAGTTCGGCGCGGCCATCGCTTAGGCGCACGGCCAACAGTTCATCGCGGCGCGCGGCGCTGTCAGCGGCTTCTGCGAGTTGCAGACCGAGGCTGTGCAGGGCCGCATCGCCGCCGCTCAGGCCGATACGCAGCCAGTCCTGGCTTTCGTCGGTGAGTTTGGATTTGCTGAAGACGGCGTATTTCTTCAAGTCAGTCAGCTGTGCTTCCAGCAGCTCGCTGGCCATGGCCAGCAGGTAGCCGTCAGCAACGCTGACGATGCGAAAGCTCGACTGCATGCGGCCCTTGGGGGTGCAGCGCGCGCCCAGGCTGGAGTGGCTGTCGCTCAGGTAGTTGAGGTTGCAGGTGACCTGGCCCTGGAGAAATTTGTTGGCGTCCGGGCCGCGCACGGCAAGGATGCCTTCGTGGCTGAGGGTGCAGAAAAACGCGGTATCGGCCATGGTGGATTAGGTATCGCTGGCTAAAAGTTAGGGGGCTCATCATAGAGCGCGCCTCGTGCCTTGTCAGCGCTTGCCGCTGCTTCGCTTGAGGGCATTGCCTGGTCGGCTGATGCGCGCGGTCAACAGGGACGCTTTTCATCGGTATACTGCACGCCTTATCCAAGGAGCATACCCATGGTTGACTCGGTTGAACTCAATCGGCTTTTTTGGCACAGCCGCCGCGGCATGCTGGAGCTGGATGTGCTGCTGGTGCCGTTCGTCAGGGAGGTGTACCCGCACCTCGATGAGGCGGACCGCGAGCGCTATCGCAAGCTGCTCGAATGTGAGGATCAGGACATGTTCGGCTGGTTTATGCAGCGGGGCGAGCCGGAAGATGCCGATCTCAAGCGTATGGTGCGGATGATTCTGGACCGTGTCCAGCCGCAGTGACGCCTTCGAATGCCGGTGGCAGCCTTCACGGCAGCTACTGGTCTGCTATGCCCTGATCCAGGGATTAGCGCTGCTTAGCCTGGCGCGGGTGGATATTGCGCTGTGGGTGCTTTTGCTCGGGATTGGCTTCTGTCTCGCCCATGCCGCCTGGGTGCTACCGCGACATTTGCGGCTCAGTTCGCCGCAGGCCTACCGAGCGCTGCGCTGCACGGCCGAGGGTTGGCAGGTGCACAGTGCGGCGCAGGGCTGGCAGGCCATCGAGTTGCACCCCGATAGCCTGGCTTTACCGCTGATCGTGCTGTTGCGCTTTCGTCTGGCCGGGCAGCGTCGTGTGCGCTCGCTGTGCATCGCCCGCGACAGCCTGGCGCGGGATCAGCACCGACGCCTACGGGTGCGGCTTAAATTCAGTCGCCATAGGTGGGCGGTAGCAGAATAGTGTCCTTGGCCTCGGCCAACTGCTGCGGGTAGTCCAGGGTGTAGTGCAGGCCACGGCTTTCGTGGCGCAGCATGGCCGAGCGGATCATCAGCTCGGCGACCTGAGCCAGGTTGCGCAGCTCGATCAGGTCGCGGCTGACCTTGTAGTTGCTATAGAACTCGTGAATTTCATCGAGCAGCAGGCGTACCCGGTGCTCGGCACGCTGCAGGCGCTTGTTGGTGCGCACGATGCCGACGTAGTCCCACATAAAGCGCCGCAGTTCGTCCCAGTTGTGCGCAATGATCACGTCTTCATCGGAGTCGGTGACCTGGCTGGCGTCCCAGCTGGGCAGTTCGCTTGGCATGCTGATCTGTTCCAGCTGAGCGAGGATGTTCTCCGCCGCCGAGCGGGCATAGACAAAGCATTCCAGCAGCGAGTTGCTGGCCATGCGGTTGGCGCCGTGCAGGCCGGTGAAGCTGGTTTCGCCGATGGCATACAGGCCCGGTACATCGGTGCGACCGCTCTGGTCGACCAGCACGCCGCCGCAGGTGTAATGCGCCGCCGGTACCACCGGTATCGGTTCTTGGGTGATGTCGATGCCGAAGTCCAGGCAGCGCTCATACACGGTGGGGAAGTGCGACTTCACAAAATCAGCCGGTTTATGGCTGATGTCGAGGAACACGCAGTCGATCCCCAGGCGCTTCATCTCATGGTCGATGGCGCGGGCCACGATATCCCGTGGTGCCAGTTCGGCGCGCTCATCGAAGCGCGGCATAAAACGTTCGCCATTGGGTAGCTTGAGCAGTGCACCCTCACCGCGCAGCGCCTCGGTGACCAGAAAGCTCTTGGCTTTGGGGTGATACAGGCAGGTCGGGTGGAACTGGTTGAACTCCAGGTTGCCGACCCGGCAGCCGGCGCGCCAGGCCATGGCGATGCCGTCGCCACAGGCACCGTCCGGGTTGCTGGTGTAGAGATAAACCTTGGCCGCGCCGCCGGTGGCGAGAATCACGAAACGCGCGCTGAAGGTGTCGACTTCGCCCGTGCTGCGATCCAGCACGTATGCGCCCAGGCAGCGCTGGCCATCCAGGCCGAGTTTGCGCTCGGTGATCAGGTCGACGGCCACGCGCTGCTCCAGCAGTTCGATATTGCTGCGCTGGCGGGTTTGTTCCAGCAAGGTATTGAAGATCGCCGCACCCGTGGCGTCGGCGGCATGAATGATGCGCCGGTGGCTGTGGCCGCCTTCGCGGGTCAGGTGGAATTCGAAGCCGCCGTCTTCGCGGGCGGTCTGGTCGTCGCGGGTAAAGGGTACGCCCTGGTCGATCAGCCACTGGATGGCTTCGCGGCTGTGCTCCACGGTAAAGCGCACGGCGTCCTCGCGGCACAGGCCACCGCCGGCATTGAGGGTGTCCTCGACATGCGACTCAATGGTGTCGGTATCATCCAGCACCGCCGCCACGCCACCTTGCGCCCAGTAGGTCGAGCCGTTGGACAGGTTGCCCTTGCTCAGTACGGCAATGCGCAGGTGCTCAGGCAGTGTGAGGGCCAGGGTCAGGCCGGCGGCGCCGCTACCGATAACCAGAACGTCGTGTTGGTAATGTTGGCTCATGTCCGAATTCCGCGAAAGGCGGGCTCTAGTATATAGAGGGGGGCGGCGGCACAATAGCCGGCTTATGACCAAGTGCGTTGCTCGGGAACTTTTTAAGTGTTTCGGGTTTCATAGGCGGTTGTTTAGGTGGTAAGTCGCCTGTGTCGGGCGGCTTTGCAGCGGGCCTGCGGTTTTTGCCTAGCCGGCGGGTGATCCAGACTACAAGCGCAGCAGGGGAATCCCTTTGCTGCGCTGTTCCGTGCAGGGCTTTTAAGTGCTCTGCAGGAAGCTTGTTTGAGGGAGAGAACTTTTGCGCAATGCCCAAGTCTACTTTGGCAGACCGAGTAAAGGGTTGGTGTTGCGCTCCTTCAAACCTTATGAGGAGTTTTCATGCTAACCCAGGAAGATGATCAGCAACTGGTTGAGCGCGTACAGCGTGGCGACAAGCGTGCATTTGATCTATTGGTGCTCAAGTATCAGCACAAGATTCTCGGGTTGATCGTGCGTTTTGTGCATGACACCCATGAGGCGCAGGATGTGGCGCAGGAAGCCTTTGTCAAGGCGTACCGGGCGTTGGGTAATTTTCGTGGCGACAGCGCGTTCTACACATGGCTGTACCGCATCGCCATCAACACGGCGAAGAACCATCTGGTGTCGCGTGGTCGGCGCCCGCCAGACAGTGATGTGAGTGCCGAGGATGCCGAGTTCTATGACGGCGATCACGCCCTCAAGGACATCGAGTCGCCGGAGCGCATTCTGTTGCGCGACGAAATCGAGGCCACCGTGCACCGCAGCATCGAGCAGTTGCCGGAAGATTTACGCACAGCGCTAACCTTGCGTGAATTTGACGGTCTGAGTTACGAGGACATTGCCAGCGTCATGCAATGCCCAGTCGGCACCGTGCGTTCGCGAATTTTCCGGGCGCGTGAGGCTATTGATCGATCCCTGCAGCCGTTGCTGCAGGAAACCTGAGACAGCGGCGTCAGCCAAGAGAGGAACCGCCATGAGTCGTGAAACCCTGCAGGAATCGCTGTCCGCGGTGATGGATAACCAAGCGGATGAACTTGAATTAAGGCGAGTGCTGGCGGCCAGTGATGACCCTGAGCTGCGCGCAACCTGGTCGCGTTACCAGATTGCACGGGCGGTCATGCATAAAGAGCTGCTTGAGCCGCGTCTGGATATTGCCGCTGCTGTGTCCGCCGCCCTGGCTGACGATGCGGCCCCAGTTGCGCAGCAGGTGCAGCGCGGCCCTTGGCGCACCGTAGGTCGCCTGGCTATTGCCGCATCGGTTACCGTGGCGGTGCTGGCGGGTGTGCGTCTGTACAACCAGGACGACATCACCGGTGCGCAGTTGGCGCAGCAGGCCAGTCAGCCGGTGCTGAATATTCCTCAGGTTAGCGGGCCGGCCATGCTGGCAGGCTTCAACAGCGCCGAAGAGCAGTCTGCTCCAGCGGCCAGCGCCGTGGGTCAAGGTCAGCCAGGCTGGCATGAGCAGCGGTTGCCGGCCTATCTGCGTCAGCATGCGCAGCAGGCAGCCATGAGTACGAGTGAGGGTGCGCTGCCTTACGCGCGCGCAGCCAGTCTGGAAAACCGTTAACGGCCCGTTGTTGAGGAGTTGCATGCGCTTTATTCCCTTAAGCGTTCTGTTGCTGGGCAGCTGCTTGGCGTTGCCGGCAGTTGCCGATGAAGGCCGTGCCTTGCTGCAGCGGTTGGCGGATGCCGAGCGCACGCAGAGTTTTCAGGGCACCTTTGTTTACGAGCGCAATGGCAGTTTTTCGACGCATAGCATCTGGCATCAAGTTGGCGAGGGCGGCGTACTGCGCGAGCGTCTGCTGCAACTGGACGGTTCCGCGCAGGAAGTGTTGCGCGTCGATGGGCAGGTGCAATGCGCCAGTGGTGCATTGGCCGACCAGTTGATCGACAGCCAGCTGTGGCCCGCTCGGGCGCTGAATGCCGAGCAGCTGAGTGAGTGGTATGAACTGCGTGTGCTCGGCAAGTCCCGTGTGGCGGGCCGAGCTACCAGCGTATTGGCGCTGGTGCCGCGCGATCAGCATCGTTATGGCATCGAACTGCACCTCGATCAGCAAACCGGCTTGCCGCTCAAGTCCTTGCTGGTCAATGACCAGGGGCAGTTGCTTGAGCGTTTTCAGTTTACCCAACTACAAACCGAACCCCCCGCAGCCTCCAACCTTGAGCCTGGCGCAGGCTGCCGTCCGGTGCGTTTGTCTGCCGCCCAGCTTGATGCGGTCGAGACCTGGCGTTCGGACTGGCTGCCGCCAGGCTTTAGCCTGAGCTCGGTGACCCAGCGCCGCAGCCCTGCATCGGACGAGCCAGTTGCCTGTCAGGTGTATGAAGATGGTCTGGCGCGTTTCTCCGTATTTATGGAGCCGCTGCGCGGCGCTGCTGTTGAGGATGCGCGCAGTCAGCTGGGGCCGACCGTAGCGGTTTCACGCCGGTTGAAGACCGCTGATGGCGACGTCATGGTCACCGTGGTCGGCGAAATCCCTTTGGGTACGGCTGAGCGAGTGGCCTTGTCCATGCGCTTGGCGGCCGAGGTGGCGCAGTGATCGAGGAGCAGGGGCGGGTCGTGGCTGTTGAGCCCGGCGCTGTGTGGGTCGAAACCCTGCGTAAAAGCACCTGCTCCAGTTGTTCGGTCAAGGCCGGGTGTGGTCAGGGTTTGCTTGATCAGTTCGGGGCAAGTGGCCGACGTGGCTATGTCCGTGCACTGTCGGACCTGCAGCTGAGTGTTGGCGATGTGGTGATTATCGGTGTGCGCGAAGAGCTGCTGGTGCGCGGTTCGCTGCTGGTTTATCTGCTGCCGTTGCTCGGGCTGTTTGCTGCGGCTGTGCTGGCTGAGCAGGCGGGCTTGAGCGAGCCTTGGGTGATCCTCAGTGCACTGTGCGGTTTTCTGTTTGCCTGCTGCGCGGTACGCTGGCGCAGCCGTGTTACGGCCGGTGATCCGGCCTTGCAGCCTGTGGTGTTGCGTGCGTTGCTTGGTGGTGCCGCAGCAGCGTTTTAAGACTTTTGCTGGCCTGATGGGGAGTTGTATGTCGAAGCCTGGTCTGAAATTTTCATTTATCGCGTTATTTGCCGTGCTGCTGATGGGGCAGGCGCTGTTCGCTCAGGCGAGCCTGCCGGACTTCACTGAGCTGGTTGAGCAGGCGTCACCGGCGGTCGTCAATATCAGTACGCGGCAGAAGATGCCGGATCGTGCGGTGGCCGGCAGTGGTCAGCTCAACATGCCTGACCTGGAAGGCATGCCGCCGATGTTTCGCGAGTTCTTCGAGCGCAATATTCCTCAGGTTCCGCGCGCGCCTGGCGGTGGTCGACAGCGTGAGGCCCAGTCGCTGGGTTCGGGCTTTATCATTTCCGCTGATGGCTACGTCCTGACCAATAACCATGTGATTGCCGATGCCGATGAAATCATCGTGCGCCTGTCGGACCGCAGTGAGCTGGAAGCCAAGCTGATTGGCACCGATCCACGCAGCGATGTGGCGCTGCTCAAGGTTGAGGGGGCTGGCCTGCCAACCGTCAAGCTGGGTAAATCGGAAGACCTTAAAGTCGGTGAGTGGGTCCTGGCTATTGGTTCGCCCTTCGGCTTCGATCACTCGGTGACCGCCGGCATCGTCAGCGCCAAGGGTCGCAGCCTGCCGAATGAGAGCTATGTGCCCTTTATTCAGACTGATGTGGCGATCAATCCGGGTAACTCCGGCGGTCCGCTGTTTAACCTGGCCGGCGAAGTGGTTGGTATCAATTCGCAGATTTTCACTCGTTCCGGCGGCTTTATGGGGCTGTCGTTTGCCATTCCGATGAGCGTGGCCATGGATGTGGCCGATCAGCTCAAGGCGGAAGGCAAGGTCAGCCGCGGCTGGCTGGGTGTGGTGATTCAGGAAGTGAACAAGGATCTGGCCGAGTCGTTTGGCCTGGATAAGCCGGCTGGCGCGCTGGTGGCGCAGGTGCTAGAGGAAGGTCCGGCTGCCAAAGGCGGCTTGCAGGTCGGCGATGTGATTCTCAGCCTGGACGGTAAACCGATCATCATGTCCGCCGATTTGCCGCATCTGGTCGGTGCGCTCAAGCCGGGTACCAGTGCCGAGCTGGATGTGGTGCGCGATGGTGCGCGCAGGAAGCTGGAAGTGAGCATCGGCGCGCTGCCTGAAGACGGTGAAGCCCTGGCGGGTGCTGCAGCACCTGGGGTTGAACGCAGCAGTAACCGCCTGGGCGTCAAGGTGGTTGAGCTGACTGCCGAGCAGCAGAAGAGCCTTGATCTGAAAGGCGGCGTGGTGATTTCCGAGGTACAGGACGGCCCGGCGGCACTGATCGGCCTGCGTCCGGGCGATGTGATCACTCATCTGAACAATCAGGCGATTGATTCGGCCAAGACCTTTACTCAGGTGGCGCAGGCGTTGCCGAAGAATCGTTCGGTGTCGATGCGTGTGCTGCGTCAGGGGCGCGCCAGCTTTATCACCTTTAAACTGGCCGACTAACGGCCCTGGCTGGCTAAAAGGGCGACTTCGGTCGCCCTTTTACATGTGGTCTTTTGACACAGTGCTGCCGTGCGGCCTTGATGACGTGCAAGGTGGCTTTCGGGTACACTTCGCGGCTATTTTCGGCGGGCAGTCGCCTGCGACCTTTTTGAGTGTTGATCCGTGAGTGATTTGAGTCATATCCGCAATTTCTCCATCATCGCCCACATTGACCACGGCAAGTCGACCCTGGCCGACCGGTTTATCCAGATGTGTGGCGGC
>NZ_JBAQLP010000097.1:0-8769 GCF_049301935.1 Pseudomonas sp.
GAAGTAAGCGCCCGGTTAAACAAAACCCCGCCGCGGCGGGGTTTTGTTGTCAAAGGGGCCAAGACTTCCGGTGCACGCGGCGAGCCCCCCTACGAGGGGGCTGTTAACCCGTGCGCCAGGTGATCTCTTCCACCCCATCGGCGCTGATGCGCATCCAGCGGTCGGCCTGTTCGTCGCTTTCTTCTTCCTGCCAGCCGTTGGGGGCGCAGCGTACTTCGACATTCAGCGCGGCGAAGGCGGCCTGGGCGCAGGCCAGGTCGTCCGCCCAAGGAGTGGCGTCGCTTTCCAGGTACAGGCTGTGCCATTTGCCGACTGCCTTGGGCAGCCAGGTGACGGGCACTTCACCGGCCATGCATTTATAGGTCTGGCCTTTCTGCTGCCAGGGCGTGCAGCTGCCCAGTGCGCTGTTCAGCCACTCGCCGATGGCGGTGTGGTCGGCGTCTTTCAGGTAAATCTCGATATCCGGTTGGCGCATGGTCATAGTCTCTCGATCCAGTCGTAGCGGATGGCAACAGTCACCTCGCAGGGCTCGGCGATGACTGCCGCGCGGCGTTCGGCGCTGGCGCGCCAGCCGTGCGGGGTCATGGCCAGCAGGTCGGCGCGGGCCTCGCTGCTGGGCAGGTGCAGGTTGAAGGTCAGGGTTTCGCTGTGGGCCAGGCGCATGCCGTCGGGGATCAGCTCCAGGTGCTTCTGATCATCGTAGTCGCGCACTTCGTCATACAGCTTTTGCCGCAGCTGCATCAGGTGCTCGCGGGTTGGGCCCATGCGCAGCAGGCCGCCACCGGGGGCGAGCAGGCGCTTGGCTTCCTGCCAATCCAGGGGGCTGAAGACGCTGGCGAGCAATTGGCAGCTGGCATCACTCAGCGGCACGCGGGCCATGCTTGCCACCAGCCAGTTGAGCTGGGGCGCGCGTTTGCAGCCACGTTTGATCGCTTCGCGGGAAATATCCAGTGCGTAGCCGTCGGCCTGCGGCAGAGCGTCGGCGATCTGCGTGGTGTAGTAACCCTCGCCGCAACCGATATCCAGCCAACGCGCCGGCTTATAACCGGCCGCCAGCTCGGCCAGGCGTTTGGCTAGCGGTGCGTAATGACCGCCGTCGAGAAAGCGCCGCCGGGCTTCGACCATGGCGGCGTTGTCGCCAGGGTCGCGGCTGTTCTTGTGCTGCACCGGCAGCAAATTCAGGTAACCCTGGCGCGCGCGGTCGAAGCGGTGGTTGGCCGGGCAGGTGACGCCGTTATCGAGCGTTTGCAGCGGCGCCTGGCAGATGGGGCAGATCAGACTCATGCGAGCAGATTGACCAGGGTCTGGTAGTAGATTTCGGTCAGCACATCCAGATCACTGGCCAGCACACGTTCGTCGACCTGGTGGATGGTGGCGTTGACCGGGCCGAGTTCGACCACCTGGGTGCCGAGGGTGGCGATAAAGCGCCCGTCGGAGGTGCCGCCGCTGGTCGATGGGCGGGTGTCGCGGCCGGTGACCGCCTTGATGCTGGCGGCCACGGCGTCAAGCAGTGCCCCCGGCTCGGTGAGAAACGGCAGGCCGGAGAGCGCCCAGTCCAGGTGATAGTCCAGGCTATGCTTGGCCAGGATTGCCTTGACGCGCTGCTGCAGGCCTTCGACCGTGGATTCGGTAGAAAAGCGGAAGTTGAAGATGGCCTTCAGCTCACCCGGAATTACGTTGGTCGCGCCGGTACCAGCATTCAGGTTGGAAATCTGGAAGCTGGTCGGCGGGAAGAAGGCGTTGCCGTCGTCCCAGTGTTCGGCGGCCAGTTCGGCCAGGGCCGGGGCGGCCAGGTGAATCGGGTTGCGGGCCAGGTGCGGGTAGGCCACGTGGCCTTGTTTGCCGCGCACGGTCAGGGTGCAGCCGAGCGAGCCACGGCGGCCGTTTTTCACCACGTCGCCGACCAGAGTGGTGCTCGACGGTTCGCCGACGATGCACCAGTCCAGGCGTTCGTTGCGTGCGCGCAGGCGCTCGACCACGGCCTTGGTGCCGTTATGCGCCGGGCCTTCTTCATCACTGGTGATCAGAAAGGTGATACGGCCTTTGTGGTCCGGGTAGTCGGCGACAAAGCGCTCAACCGCAATGATCATCGACGCCAGGCTGCCTTTCATGTCCGCCGCGCCACGGCCGCAGAGCATGCCGTCTGCGTCGATCAGCGCATTGAAGGGTTGGTGCTGCCAGTTTTGCACCGGGCCGGTGGGCACCACATCGGTGTGCCCGGCAAAGCACAGCACCGGGCCTTCGCTCTGGCCGTGGCTGGCCCAGAAATTGTCCACTTCCTCGATGCGCATCGGCTCGATGCTGAAGCCGCAGGCGGCCAGCCGGCGCGTCATCTGTTCCTGGCAGCCTTCATCGAGCGGCGTGACGGACGGGCGACGAATCAGCTCGCAGGCAAGCTCCAGCGTCGGGGAGAGGGGCGTGGCGTTGGCGGTCATTGCGGCTCCAAGGCGGCATCAGGCGGAAGGTCGCCATCTTAAAGCAAAACGGCGGCCATTGGCCGCCGTCTGGCATTCGGACACATCCGCGATCAATTGGTAGCGGCGGTTTCCTGCGGGCTTGCCTGCGGCGCCGGCAACGACGACAGCAGGGCCATGATCAGCGCGGCCAGATAGGGCAACGACTGCACCAGCAGCATGGCCACCCAGAACTTCACGTCGGCGCTGGGCAAGCCCTGGACGATGCTGATCCCCCCGGCCGCCCCCCATAGCAGCAGCATGATAAAGACTTCTTCGCGGGCCTCGGCCAGGGCCACCAGGATGCCGTGGTTGCTGGCCATCTTCGGTGTGCGGAAGAACGGGATGGTCTTGGTAAAGGTGCCGTAGAGCACCGCCTTGGCAATCGTGTGCGACAGCGCCAGACCGGCCAGCGCGGCCTGGAACGAGCGCAGCAGATCGACGCCCATGGCCTTGCGGTAGAGGAACAGGATCTTCCCCAGCTTGAAGAAGAACAGCGCCAACGGCGGGATGGCGAAGATCATCAGCGGCGGGTCGACCCGCTGCGGCACGATGATCATCGCCGCCGACCAGAGCAGCGCACCGACGGTGAAGAAGATATTCAGGCCGTCGGCGATCCATGGCAGCCAGCCGGCGACGAAGTGGTAGCGCTGGCCGGTCTTGAGTTCGGAGTCCTTGCCGAGGAACAGGCTACGTGCATGGCCCTTCATGATCTGAATGGCGCCGTAGGCCCAACGGAAGCGCTGCTTCTTGTAGTCGATAAAGGTGTCCGGCATCAGCCCACGGCCAAAGCTTTCGTGGGCGTAGGCGGCACTATAGCCCTTCTCGAATACACGCAGCCCCAGTTCGGCGTCTTCGCAAATGGTCCAGTCAGCCCACTTCAATTCGTCCATCACGGTGCGGCGGATCATGGTCATGGTGCCGTGCTGGATGATCGCGTCGCGATCGTTGCGCGTGACCATGCCGATATGGAAGAAGCCTTTGTATTCGGCGTAGCAGAGCTTCTTGAAGATGTTTTCGTTACCGTCGCGGTAGTCCTGTGGCGACTGCACCACGGCGATCTGCGGGTCACTGAAGTGCGGCACCATGTGCTTGAGCCAGTTCTGGTCGACGCAGTAATCGGCGTCGATTACCGCCACCACTTCAGCGTCTGGCGCGGTATGCGGCAGGATGTAGTTCAGTGCGCCGCCCTTGAAACCGGCAATCGGCGCGACGTGGAAGAAGCGGAAACGCGGGCCCAATACTTTGCAATACGCCTCGACCGGCTGCCACACGGCCGGGTCCTTGGTGTTGTTGTCGATGATGATGACTTCGTAATCCGGATAATCCAGCGCAGCCAGGGCGTCGAGGGTCTGTTTGACCATCTCCGGCGGCTCGTTGTAGCAGGGCACGTGCACCGACACCTTGGGCCGGTAGGCGCTGTCGGCAATCACCGGCTGGAACGGCCGGCGGCGTGCGCGGGTCCAGGCGGTTTCGGCCAGCTCGTGGGCTTCGGTGAGCAGCACGATAAACACGCCAAAGGCGCCGATACCCAGCAACAGGCCGACCAGGGTGCTGAACCAGGTGCTGTATTGCTGGCTGTAGTCGTAGCCGATCCACACCAGGGCCGAGCCGCCGGCGAAGGCGACAATGGTCAGGAAGGTGCGTCCGCGTTGGCGCAGGGCGCTGCCGTCGATCAGCATCAGCGCCAGGCTGAGCAGCGCCAGTACCACCGAGCCAATGGCCAGCAAGCGCCACTGCGGAATCGCCACCACGGGGCCTTCGAAGGCGAACTTGGCCTGACGTTCCAGGTTGTACACGCCCCAGTAAGCGCCTACTGCGCCTTCATCGCTGGCTTTCCAGGGTTGGTCGAAGGCTTCGATAACGAAGTAGTTGTAGCCTTTGGCGTTCAGCGCATTGACCAGGGTGCGCAGGTAGATGGCTTGGTCCGCCTGGGAGGCATCGGCGCCGCCGCGCATACGGCCGTTGCTCGGCCAGCCCACTTCGGAGAGCAGCAGCGGTTTTTTCGGGAAGAGCTTTTTCAGGTCCTTGGCGCGCTCGAGGACGAACTCGGTGGCGTCCTCCATCGGCACGAATTCCCAGTAGGGCAGCACGTGGGCCGCGACCAGGTCGGTGTGCTGCGCCAGCTCCGGGTATTCCTGCCAGATGTGCCACTGTTCGGAGGTGGTCACCGGCACCTTGACCGCCGCGCGCACGCGGTCGATATAGGCAATCAGGTTCTCGGGTGTGACTTCGCTGCGGAACAGCGCTTCGTTGCCGACCACCACGCGCACCACGCTGCGTGAGTTATTGGCAATTTCAATGGCCTTGGCGATTTCCCGCTCGTTGCGCGCAAGATCCGGGCTGATCCAGATGCCCAGGGTCACGCGCAGGCCAAACTCTTCGGCCAATACGGGGATATTGCCCAGCGCGCCATCCACCGAGTAGGTGCGGATGTTGTCGGTCTGAGCGCTCAGCAGTTCCAGGTCGGCACGCATTTGCGCATCGCTGGGGTAGGTGTCCTGCTGAGGGTTTTGCCCGGCGCGGAAGGGCGAGAAGGAGTACCCAGAGATCTGTTCCGGCCAGTCCGGCGCGGTGACAGGGCGGTTGTACAGCGCCCAGATACCGGTAAACACGGCGGCAATTGCCAGGAACATGACCAGGTTCAGTCCAAACTTACGCGAAGGCATAGTGAGCAGGTCCAGCGAAGGGGCAATAAAAAGCGACGAGCGTCGGGTGGCGCATGCTACGCCGCCGTCATTGGGCTGTATAGCCCGGCCTTTGGGCATGTTGATGGGATGCCGAAGGGGCTTGAAGGTTCCTGTTGTGGCAATTTGACATTGCAGCTCATCGGCTAATTACGCCCTGCATGACGCAGCGCTTGGGCACAGCTCGCCGGCTACCTATAATGCGCGCCGCTTATGGCTTGTGAGAGAGAAGAATGCCTGTGGATGAACAACGCTTTGCCGGGATCGCCCGTCTGTATGGTCGCCAAGGGGCCGAACGGCTGGCGGCTGCACATGTGGCGGTGGTCGGCATAGGCGGTGTGGGTTCCTGGGCGGCCGAGGCGCTGGCGCGCTCCGGGGTGGGTGAAATCTCGCTGTTTGATCTGGATGATGTCTGCATCAGCAACAGCAACCGTCAGCTGCATGCGCTGGACAGCACGATCGGCCAGCCCAAGGTCGAAGTGATGGCGACGCGCATTCGCGCAATCAATCCGGGCTGTGTGGTGCATGCCGTGACGGACTTCGTCACCCGCGAGACCATGGCCGAGTACATCACCGAGCAGCTGGATGCAGTGATCGACTGTATCGACAGCGTCAACGCCAAGGCCGCGCTTATTTCCTGGTGCAAGCGGCGCAAGATCCAGGTGATTACCACCGGCGGCGCGGGCGGGCAGATCGACCCGACGCAGATCCAGGTCGGCGACCTGAACAAGACCTGGAATGATCCATTGGCCTCCAAGGTGCGCTCCACCCTGCGCCGCGACTATGGTTTCTCACGTACGCCGGGGCGTAATTACAGCGTGCCGTGCGTGTATTCCAGCGAGCAGCTGCGCTATCCAAAACCCGACGGCACGGTGTGTCAGTACAAGGGCTTTGTGGGGGAGGGGGTCAAGCTCGACTGCGCCGGCGGTTTTGGCGCGGTGATGATGGTGACCGCCACCTTCGGCATGGTGGCCGCCGCGCGCATCGTCGATAAATTGGTTGCCGGTACACGGCGGCCGGCAGAGCGGCCGCGTGCGCCTGATGGATAGCGGCGCGCGGTGACTAGTCTGTAAAAACGGCCGGTTAAGGTCGCTGTTCAGCAGGGATAAGCTGTTTTCCGCTCTATTGAGGTGTGTTGTGTTATCCCTGCTGCGTCATGTGTTACGTCATCTCCCGCGATCTGTGCTGCTGTATGCAGCGCTTTGCGCCTGCCTGAGCGCCCATGCCCATTCTATTGTGCGGATTGGCACCGGCGACTGGGCGCCCTATGTCGATCAGCAGCGCGAAGATGGCGGCGCCCTGTCGCGGCTGGTACGCCATATCTTCAAGACGGCGGGTTATCGGGTCGAGTTCGTCTACTACCCCTGGGACCGCAACCTGCTGATGCTCGAACACGGCAGCCTGGATGCGGTGATGCCGTATATCTGCAGTCAGGCCCGCCAGCGTGTCAGTACCTGCAGCGATACGGTGGTGAAGGGCGAGGTGGTGCTGTTTCAGCGCACCGACCAGCAGCTGGACTGGGCGGATATCAGCGACCTCAGAGCATTTCGTATCGCCACCACCCTGGGCTATTCCTATGGTCCGCAGTTCGATGCGGCGGTGCAGAGCGGGCAGTTGCAGGTGCAGCAAAGCGGTAAGGAAGACACCGGTTTTCGTCTGCTGGAGCTGGGACGGGTGGATTTTCATCCGCAGGACCGCGCCGTGGGTTACGCCATGCTGTGGCGGATGTTTACCCCCGAGGCGCGTGCGCTGATCACCCATCATCCGCGTGTATTGAACACCGAGCCGCTGCACCTGCTGTTTCGCAAGGGCGATGCGCGTGTTGATCGGTTGCGTGAAGTGTTCAATAGCGGTTTGCGCCGCCTGGCTGAGAACGGTGAGTTGGCGCGTTTGCAGCAGGCCCTGTACGCCGGTGATGCCGATCAGTGGCGCGAGGCGCCCTGATCGTCTGCATCGAGCAATTGCTGCATCCGCGTCAACACGGCCTGTAGGCCGTTGCTGCGTGAGGGCGACAGGTGGCGCGCCAGCCCGAGCTGGGTAAACCAGTCCGGCAGATCCAGCTGTTGCAGCTCCGCCCTTGGCAAGCCATTGACCCGCGCCAGCAGCAGCGCGAGCAGGCCGCGCAGCAGCCGGGCATCGCTGCTGGCGCGAAACTGCCAGTGCGCGCCGTCGCGCTCGGCCAGCAGCCACACCTGACTTTCACAGCCCTGCACCCGATTGGCTTCACAGCGTTCGGCGTCACTGAGTGGGGCGAGCTGCTCGCCCCACTGCATCAGCAGGCGTGCACGCTGCTCCCAACCTGGGCAAGCGTTAAAGGCTTGCAGTGCGGTTTGCGCGTCTGTAGGCAGGCTCACTGCAGTAACTCCAGGGCCTGATCCAGGGCGCTGAAAAAACGCTGCAGATCGCTGGCGTCGTTATACAGTCCGAGGGATACACGAATCGCCCCGCTTAGGCCGAGGCTTTGTAGCAGTGGCATGGCGCAGTGATGACCGGCGCGCACGGCAATCCCCTGTTCGGTCAGCAGGTGGGCGAGGTCGGCGTTGTGCGCACCATCGACCACAAAGCTGGCCAGGGCGACAGTGGGCGCGCCGAGCAGGCGTATGCCCTGGCGTTGTTGCAGCCCGGCGATCAGCTCGGCATGCAGCGCCGCTTCGTGGGCGCTAACGGCATTGGCGTCGAGGCGGCCCAGGTAATCCAGGCTGGCGCCCAGGGCGATCACCGAGGCAATCGGCGGCGTGCCGGCCTCAAAACCTAGTGGCGCGGGGCGAAAGCTGGCGTTGCGGTAGTCGGTGTGCAGCAGCATCTCGCCGCCAAACTGCCAATGCGCCAGCTGCTCCAGGGCCGGCGGGCGGCCATAGAGCAGGCCGACGCCGTCCGGACCGTAGAGCTTGTGGCTGGAGCAGATATAGAAGTCGCAGCCCAGCTCCTGCATATCCTGGCGACCATGCACCACGCCCTGGGTGCCATCGACCACCGTCAGCGCGCCTTGCGCCTGGGCCAGAGCCAGTAACGGCTGCAGTGGCTGCCAGCAACCGAGCACATTGGACAGCTGACTGACCGCCAGCAGGCGGGTGCGTGGGCCGATCAGCTGCGCGGCGTGGGTGAGGTCGATCAGGCCGTTGCTCTCCAGCGGCAACACCACCAGTTTGAGCTGCCGACGCCGCGCCAGTTGCTGCCAGGGCAGCAGGTTGGCGTGGTGCTCCAGCGCGCTGATAACGATCTCATCGCCCGGCTGGAACCGCTGCTCCAGGCCATAAGCCAGCAGATTGAACGCTTCGGTGGCGCTGCGGGTGAAGATGATCTGCTGTGCGTCGGGCGCATTCAGCCAGTGTGCGACTTTCTCCCGGCTGGCTTCGAAGGCGCGGGTGGCGCGCTCGCCCGGTAGGTGCTGGGCGCGATGCACATTGGCTGCGCCGCCGGTGTAATAGCCGAGCAGGGCATCGAGCATGGCCTGGGGTTTTTGCGCGGTGGCAGCGCTGTCCAGATAGCTCTGGCCTTCGGCCGCAAGGGCCAGAATGCCAGGGAAGTCAACGCGCCAGGGGGAATGGATAGGCATGGGCAGGCAATCGAGACCGTAGGATGGGTTGAGCGCAGCGGTACCCATAATGAGCCTGATGGGTATCGCTGCG
>NZ_JBAQLP010000098.1:0-29396 GCF_049301935.1 Pseudomonas sp.
ATAGGTGTGGCGTTCTTGTTGCATGAGCGTCCTCTTAAAAAGGCTAAAAATGGTGTCCACTTAAAATCAGGTGGACACCATCGCCTTAGACGACGCTGTCAGGTAGGTGTGTTGGCCGGACGCTTACACACAAAGCATCTAACAACTGGTTCAAAACGTTCGCTGCGCTCACTGGTACGGGCTAAAGCCCGCCCCTTAGCCAACCGTTGGGCGACGCAGGCTTCGGCGGAGCTACGAGATACTTTTCTGGTCAAAGGCCCTTTTTCGAGCGCAAAGTACCTACAGCAGCACCTTACGTATTGGTCAGACTGCATAGGAGGCAAAGCCATGAAGCCCAAACTGCTCGTCGTGAAGCCAGGCGATCGGGACCCGCCGCTCAACGTCGTAGGCGTAAAAATCACCGTCCTTGTTCCAGATGCAGTTTCCCAAAGTCAGCAGGTCACGCTCCAGGCGGGTGACGAGGGCGCTGGCCCACCGCCGCATAGCCATCCCTGGGAAGAGTCGTTTTACATAACCAAGGGCCAGGTTCAATTTGCATGCGGCGGCCAAACCACGACGTGTTTTGCAGGAACGCTGATACACGTGCCAGCCGGTACGGTTCATGCCTTCAGCTTTGGCCCCGGAGGCGGCGAGATGCTGGAGGTCACAGGAACAGGAAGCAAAGCAGTTCAGATGTTTTCGGCACTGGATCGCGAACTTCCGCCGGGCCCGCCGGAAGTCAGCAAGGTGGCCCAAGTGGGTGGTAGGTACGGCCTCGCGATTCACATCTGATGTTCCTCGTCGCCCAACAATCGGTTCCATGGGACGTCCTCGCTTCGCGAGGCCGCCCTGAACCGAACCGTTAGCTCTGCTTGCGCCACCCCAAGAGTGACACTATAGTATCACTTTCATCTTATCTAGGGTGCCATCATGAAAGTTGAGCTCGTCACCAATCTCAAGCGCCAAGCCACGAAAATCCTTGCAGATCTGCATGTTTCAAAGGAGCCGGTACTGATCACCGAGCATGGCCAACCATCTGCGTATCTCGTCGATGTACAGGATTACGAGTTCATGCAACGCCGACTGGCACTGCTTGACGGGCTCTCACGTGGAGAGCGCGCTGTACTTGAAGGAAGAACGTACACCCAAAGTGAGGCCAAGGAAAAAATGAGCAAATGGCTGAAGTAATCTGGACGGAGCCCGCCCTCCAAGAGCTGGAAGCCATCGCTGAGTACATTGCCCTAGATAATTCCACCGCAGCAAGCCAGTTAGTCAGCGCTGTTTTCGAAAAAACCAAACGTCTGGAAAGCTTTCCCCAATCGGGTCGAACTCCGCCAGAGCTGCCAAACTCCGTTTATAGAGAGCTAGTGGCACCACCCTGCCGGGTTCTTTATCGTGAAGATGGCGAACAGCTTTTCATCCTCTTCGTTATGAGAGAAGAACGCCAGCTTCGCGCTTATATGCTTGGAAATAGCTAACAATTGCTTCAAATCACTCACCTCTTTCGCCGGGATAGGCTCAAGCCCGCCCCTTAGCCGTTTGCTGGCCCGCAGTTTCGTTAATAAAAGGCCGGAGCACACCCAACAGAAAATGTAGACACTGTTCGACCTGAAGTTCAGAGGTGTCAAGACTCAAACAAGGGTCCTCTGGTACTTCATAGGGTGCTGATACTCCAGTGAACTCGTTAATCAGCCCTGCCCTGGCCTTTTGATAAAGCCCCTTCGGATCGCGCTGCTCGCAGCTCTTCAGGGTCGTACTGATATGGATCTCACGGAATTTTTCTACGCCGATCAGCTCGCGCGCCATGTGTCGATCCTCGCAATAGGGCGAGATAAACGAGGTGATGACGATCAACCCGGCAGCATTCATCAATTTGGCAACCTCGGCGATACGCCGAATGTTCTCTGTACGAGCCTCAGGAGAAAACCCCAGGTCAGCGTTCAAGCCGTGACGCACATTGTCACCGTCGAGCACAAAGCAGGCATGCCCGAGTTCGATCAGACGCTTTTCCAGGGCAAACGCCAAGGTCGATTTACCCGCACCACTCAGGCCCGTCATCCATAGGGTCACCGGGCGTTGCCGGAGCAATTGCACCCGAGCTTCCGGAGTCACGCTGGCAGCCTGCCAGACCAGGTTCCCGGCGCTAGTGTTCTGGTTCATTTCTAACTCCTCGTCATATCGCCTGAACGTGCTCATAACTTACCCAGCAAGGTGGCGGCAGCCAGGCCTAGATTGCCGAGCCAGGTCTGGCGGTACACGCCGGAGCGCAAAACCCCTAGGCAGCGCCGTGGCAGATGCGCCCGGCGAGCCTCGGCAAAGCGATGCATGACTTGTCTGTGAGGTTCGGTAAGCAGCGCCTGGCATTGTTCGAGCGCAGCCAGGTTGAGCTCATTCCAACCTTTGAAGTGGCCGGCCAGCATGCGCTTGATACGATGCTGGCGATCCCGCCAGCCGGTGTTGGCACCGATCAGATTGCCACCGTGTTGGCGATAGTCCACCGATGGCTCGGTTGTATAGCAGATCTGCCCGCCCGCGCCGCTGACCAGCATGTACACCCACCAGTCGTGGGACACGATAGCCTGCGGCCCTGCCTCGAGTAGCAGGTTCCTGGCCGCGGCATTGAAGACCATGGTGTTGCCACCGGCGAGACTTTGCACCAGCGCATTGTGAAAGGTTGGCGGCTTGCCAAATATTGGCGATGCGCCGAATGACAGTCCGGAGTCGCCGATCAGATTGGTACGGCCACAGTGTAAAGCCGGACGCTCGGCCGGGATGTCCTGCAGCCAGGCCAGTGCACGCTCCAGGTGGTGTGGCCGCCAGATGTCGTCCTGGTCACAGAAGGCGAAGAACTCGGCGTCTATGGACGGTTCGCAACACAGCGAAAGGAAGTTGGCGGCGAAACCACGACCCGGGCCCTTGAGCAGGCGCACGCGTTGGTCGCCGAACCGGCGACGGCAGCGCTCGACGGTTTCCAGAGTGATGTCGCTGGAACCGTCGTCCGAAACCACAATCAACCAGTTGCGATACGTCTGCAGGGCAATCGAGCGCAGTTGCTCATCGAGGTATCTACCACCATTGTAGGTGGCCATCAGTATCACCACCCGAGGTTGCTCTACACGGTTATCCGGGACCCCGACATAGCGCAAGTCGTCCACCTCGTGAATGACATCATTGAACATTCCGCTGCCCTCGTTTGAATCTGCTAAGGACGGTTCAAGAGCAGGTGCTTGTGTTGATTATCGTCAGCACTCAAGACGTGGCCTCGGCGTAGGCGTAGTCACGCTGAACGACCAACGCTGTACCACTGCGTACGCCGAGGCCGGCGGCTAGAGCACTTATGCTCATGGCGCGCTCAAGAGCATGGGCCAGAGTGCCATCAACCTGGCCGGTCTCGACGTCAAAGTCCTCGTCGCCCAATGCAAGACCGAGCAGAGGTTGTAAAGCCCTAACCTTGGCAAAGAACATGGTGCCGGCAACGAAATTGAGGTCAGCGAGGTCGCCGGGTCGTATACCCAGCCGGCATGCCAGTTTTTCCACCGCATGGGCATTCGAACCCCAGTAGAAGCTCATCGGTACAAGGTGCCCATCAGGACCAAGGATGCCTGTGCTGGGAGAGCTGGCGAAAGTGTCCAGCGCAGCGCGCATGGCTTTCTCGGTTAACAACTTGTCGTAGAGGTCGCGTCGCCAGACGTCGCCGTCTGCGCGATGAGTGGACTTCTTGGTATGGACCTTGAGGATGTATTCGAAACCCTCGTCAATGGCACGGGGCAGCAACTTGAGGAACGGCAACACGTCACGACCGTGGTTGGGCAGCTGCTCGATTTGGTAGTCGTGGCTACAGCCCTCAAGAATGCTGGCAATCGTTCGCGAGCATTCCCCCGGGCAGGAAACGTAGAGCTTGAGTGCAATACCCTCAACCTGCTGTAGATAATCGAGAATTTCCCGGAACACCTCCGGGTAATAGGCATGAATCAGTACGGCCAGCTTGAGTGGTGCGATACCGGGTGCACTGTATTGCTGCAGGTTGACGCGCAGGCTAGCCATGCGCGTAGCCTCCAGATAGCCATAGCCATAGCGCTGATCAGGCTCCAGATGGGCACCCTCAGCCCATTCGTTCCAGGCGTTGATAAATACCAGTCGCTCGTCGACCTGCGCATTGCGCTGCAGGGTGTCCTGGATAGCGTTGAACAGCCATTCCTGATAACCACGCGGTGAGCTATTGATAAAGGATGTGCCGTGGTTCTTGCGGCGGGCGGTGTTATCCCAGGCGGGGCATACACCGCGGAACAGCTTGTAGGGCGGCTGGGCATAGTTGGTGCTGCGCTTGGGGTAGATACTCCAGTCGAAAACCTGACCGGCGAAATCGTCGCTCAGGGGTTCGATCTTGTGTGTCACCGCTGGCGGCTGGGTAGCATTGGGGGGAAACTCGATGGCGGCATCAAAGCCGTACTTGGCGGGTGCCACGCTGTCGAACGACTGGGTGTAGGCCAGGTATATCTCACCGAGGCCGTTCTCCAGGCACCAGGTACGCCAACGCTGGGTGGTGCTCTTGGCGTCGGGCAAAAGGCCCGGCCGATAGACCAGCAGCAGCGGTTTGCCGTCGATGCGGATATAGCGCTCGTCACGCATGTACTTGGCGACATAGGCGATAAAGGCGAGATCGTCTGCGGCCGAGTGGTCCTGTCCGATCAGGACATGACTGTCCAGGCCATCCCAGCGCCGACTCCAATTCTCGTTGGCCCAGCACAGGCAGAACGGCAGATCGAGGTCTGGGTTCTGCAGGTACTGTTCGAGCGGGTTCTCGAGCAGACGCTTGCCGGCAAACCAGTAGAAGTAGAAGCAGAAACCGCCGAGGCCATAGAGCTTGGCCAACTCCACCTGACGACGCTGGGTTTCGACCTCTTCCAGGTCGTAATAACCCAGATCACCTGGCACGTGAGGCTGGTAATGACCCAGGTACTGGGGCTGGGCGGGTTTCACATTGGTCCACTCGGTGAAGCCCTCGCCCCACCATTGGTTGTTCTCTTCGATGGGGTGGAACTGCGGCAGATAGAAGGCGATTAGGCGTGCGGGAGGCTCGATCGGAGCTACAGCTTGAAGTCGCCGCACCTGCTGAACAGGCTCGTCGATAAGCACCAGCGCTTCGCGACTCTCCGGCAACGACGTTTCTGTCGGAATAGCGTTCATCCACTGCCAGTTGCGATAGGTCTGAGTCCTGGCGAAAAGTACACGGCCATAGGTGAATGCCGCGCCTTTGAGCCGCTGCTTTTGCACCGTGGAGAACGGCAACAGCTGCCAAAGGGCTCGCATGCTTTCGGAGGCCAGGCTGCGCAGCAGCAGTAGCGGGTTGCGGTAGTGCCGGCGCAGGCCGCGCAGCGGTCGCATCATGCGCCAGGAGCTGCTGGCATAGACCCGGGCGATCTCTTCACGAAGTTCCGCCTGACGCTGCAGACTGCTCAGCAATTCGTTGCCAAGTTCTTGCTTGTCGCGTAATGCCTGGTCATGCATCGCCCAGGCGTTACGACACTCGTCCGTCACAATGCTGTGCTGTGTACGCAGCCCACCCAATTCATCGCGCAGGCGATTTAGCTCGTCATCAAGACATCCGAGCTCATCGCCAAGGCGTGCCAGTTCGCAGTCGCGGTGTTCGAGCTCATCGCCAAGACGTGTCAGCTCGCAGTCGCGGTGCTCGAGCTTATTGCCAAGCAGCGTCAACTCACAGTCGCGATGGCCGAGCAGGTCATGTAGACGCAAACGCTCCTGGTCCAACCGGTCAACGGATAGGCTGAGCGGCTGCAACTCGTCCAACTGTTCAACCAGTAGCGCATCGCTGGCCAGGGTGCTGACCGCCTGCTGGTCGAGACGGTCATCGGCGGCCTGGCGCAGCAGGGCGTGCAGCGTGTGGATCTGGCGCAAAACCTTGCTCGGATCAGCCAGTTGCGCTTCGCTGTATTGACTATGCCGCAGCCCGGCGGTGAGAAACTCCTGACAGAAGCTCGCCAGCGCTTGCGGATCCGATTCGGGCGCAGGCAGTTCGAATGCCCTGGCAATGCGTTGCAACTGCTGCTGCGGTTGCTCCATCAAGGCGTCGTAGTCGACAAGCAGACGTGGCTTCCCGTCGGTATGGCGTAGCGCAGCCAGTTGATACTTGGCCCAGAGCAGGTGACCTCTGGTCAGGTCGATACCATCACGCTTGTGCAGGGATGCCGAAACGCTGAGCGGGTTGCGCAAACAAATCAGGTAACGCACATCGACCGCCAGGCGCAGCAACACCTGCTGCCAGAAAGGCAGCAGCAGTGCAGTCTGCGGATCCTTGAAGGCGAAAACTTGAGGGCCTTGCAGCTTGCCACACAGCAGCTGGGTCGCCTCCTCAAGGCGGGTAGCGAGTATATCGTCAGCCAACTGGCTTGGCTGCAATGGATCGAGCCGGTCCCAGGCGCTACCCAGGTCGGTCAGCAGACGGGTATTGAAGTCGTGGATGTCTAGGTCTTCGAAGAAGCCTTTTTCGTTGTTGCCTGCCGCAGGCGGCATCAGGTTGCCACCTAGGCTTACACCCAGGGTTTCCAGCGCCCGGGTAATGGCGCTTGTACCGCTGCGGTGCATACCGAGAACGATGATGATCTTCGTACACTCAATGCTCATGAGTACCTCAACCAGGCCTTGTCTATAGCCTTTCTTGCTATGGGGGCGGATTGTTCGGGGGCAGATCTAGGCAAATGCTTGGCGTTTAGCCTCGCGCTCCTTCGCTTGCTCCAACTTTACGGCTAAGCGAATAGCTTGCAGGTAAAGATCAATGACCTCGTCGGCGGGGCCGCAGGCGATGCTGCGCCCCTCATGCACCCAGACCACACGATCACAAAGCGACTGGATCGCCTCCATGCTGTGCGAAACCAGCACCACGGTCTTCTTGTCACGAATCTTCTGCCGCATGGCGTTATGCGATTTCACCTTGAAACTCTCATCACCGACCCCGAGTACTTCGTCGATCAGCAGGATGTCCGGGTCAGCGTGGATGGCGACGGCAAAACCAAGCCGCGCACGCATGCCCGTCGAGTAGGTACCCACTGGTCGTTCGAAGAAATCGCCGAGTTCGCTGAACCTGTGAATATCGTCGATCAGGGCACGTACCCGCTTGAGGCTGAGACCGAGCAACAGGCCACCGATGATCACGTTTTCGCGCCCAGACAACTCCGGTTTGAAGCCAACACTCAAGGCCAGCAAACTGGCGGTCATGCCGGGCTGACGCCAGAGCCGACCGCGATCAGGCTCGGTAATTCCGGCAATCATGCGCAGCAGGGTGCTTTTGCCGGCCCCGTTGGCCCCGATAATGCCGAGTGTTTCGCCCGCGTTGAGGGTGAAACTAACGTCTTCCAGTGCCCAGAACTTCTGGTATTTGAGCACGCCGGTACGCTGCCGATAGGACAGCCCGACATTATGTGCCTCGAGGATCAATTGCCGCTTGCTCATGGCTGGCCTCAGTACAGGAGTTTCGGGTAGCGGCGCTCGTTGCGCTGCAGGATCAGCAGTGCCGCGCCCAGAATTGGCAGAGCGAGCGCTACGCAGTAGCCAAGTGCACCCCACCGCGGCCACTGGTTATGCAGCAACACGTCGCGATAGGCCGAAATCAGCAGCACCATGGGGTTGAACTCGAATGCTGCGCGCATGGACTCCGGAACCTGGTCGGCGCTGAAGAAGATCCCGGACATGAACATCATCAGCATCAGCAGGTTGTCGACCACCAATTTCAGGTCCTGTGCGAAGGGAATCACGGCAGCGAGCAACAGGCCAACCGCGATGATCAGCAGCAACTGCGTCAGGATCACCGGCACCAAACCCAGCCACTCGACCGAAGGCACCTTGCCCGTCAGCAGGAGAAATACCAGCAGCAGAAACAGCACGATCAGAAATTTGAAGGTGTTGCTGAAAATCTGGATCAGACCAAATAGAAACTTGGGGACATAGATTTGCTGCACCAGGCCGGCATTAATCGGGATCGACACACTGGCCTGGCGTACCGAACCATCGAACCACTTCCAGGCGATCATGCCGCTGAGCAGAAATGGCACATAATCGGCACCGCCCTGGCGCAGGGCCATGCCGAACACCACATAGAAGACCGCCATGTACATGATCGGCTCAATGATCCACCAGAGAAAGCCGAGAAAGCGCCTGGCAATCTCCGTGCGCAGCTCGCTATAAACCCCATACCAAAGAATTTCCCGGTAGTTCATCTAGATGCTGGCCTGATTGAAATAGGGCGCTCATTTAAACACAATGCGGTATTTTTTCAGCAAGATACCCGCAAGTCTTACCCACACCCTTTCCGACAAATGGCCCTGCCGCTGACAACAAGAGGCTTTACATGCGGTTTATTCAGACCCTGCTCTCACGCGTCCAATCATCCAAGCCCTTGCCCACCCAGCCGGCCGCCCCCGTCATGGTTGTGGGCATGCATCGCAGCGGCACCAGCTTTCTGACCGGGTCACTGCAGCAAGCCGGACTCGAGCTAGGCAAACATAGCGCATGGAACCCGCACAACCTCAAAGGCAATCGGGAAAACCTGGAGATCGTCACATTCCATGACGCTCTGCTGGCAGCCCGCGGCTGCGCCTGGGACAACCCGCCGACCGAGCCACTCAGGTGGACAGCGGAGGAGCGACATCAGGCTAAACAACTAATTGCCGATTACCAGGGTGTACCGCGCTGGGGTTTCAAGGATCCGCGCTCCCTGCTGGTGGTGGACGGCTGGCTGGATCTGATTCCGGATCTCAAGTTTGTCGGCATATTCCGCCACCCGACAGCCGTCGCTCAGTCACTCGCCGCCCGCGGCGGTATGCCTCTGGAGCAGGCGTTGAAACTGTGGAAGGCGTACAACGAGAAGCTGCTGCAGCTGCAGCAGGAGTTCGCCTTCCCGTTGCTGTGCTTCGACGAGGATGAGGCCACGCTGCATGACAAGCTGAATGTCGTCTTGCAACAGATGGCGCTTGCGCCGCTGGTCGAGGAGCGCTTCTTCAGCGCTGAACTCAAGCACCATGAACAGCAGTCATTACCCCTGCCGCGAGAGCATGAAGCGCTTTATCAAGAACTTTGCGCCTGCGCCCGCTGATTAGGAGAGACCTCGATGTCGCTATTTCGCCCCAGGCCCAAACTGTCAATCGTGGTGATCGTCTACAAGATGCCCGACCAGGCCGAGAAAACCCTGCTTTCGTTGAGCCCTGCATACCAGCAGGGCGTGCGCGAGAAGGACTATGAGGTGATTGTGGTGGAAAACCACTCGGATCGACTGCTCGGCGCGGCTCGCGCGTGCCAGCATGCATCCAATGTGCGCTATTACCATCGCCAGGAAAGCCAGCGCAGCCCGGTCAACGCGATCAACTTTGGCGCAGCACAAGCCAGGGGGCGTTATGTCGCCATCATGATCGACGGCGCGCGAATGCTGACGCCAGGCGTCGTGCGCCTGACGCTTTGCGCCTTTCAGGCCGACCCACAGGCTGCGGTCTCGGCACCGGGCTACCACATTGGCCACAAGCTGCAGCAGGTAGCCGTCAACGAGGGGTATAACGAGCAGGCCGAGGCTGAGCTTCTGAAAAGCATCGCCTGGCCTCAGGACGGCTACAGCCTGTTCGATATTGCCGTCCTCAGCGGCTCCTGTCAGGGGGGCTTTTTCCAGTCCAACTACGAGAGCAACTTTATCGCCATGCCCACCAAAAAGTGGAAGGCGCTGGGCGGTGTCGATACCCGCTACAACGACTTTGGCGGCGGCAACGCCAACCTCGACCTTTACAAACGACTGCTCGAATCACCGGGTACGGCCTTCTATATGCTGTTCGGCGAAGGTTCGTTCCACCAGTTCCACGGGGGCGTTACGACCGGCACGCGCAAAGCCGAGCGCGACGTCATCTACAAACAGCTGGATGACCAGGATCGGGCCTTGCGCGGCGATGACCGAGCGCCGCCAAATGTCAGGCCGATACTCTTCGGCACGCCGCACCCGAGCGTCTATCGCTTTATCCGTCACTCCCTGGACAAGGTTCAACCGCAATGAGCCAACCCCTGCTGTCGATTATCGTCATCGCTTACGACATGCCACGCCAGGCGCTCAATACCCTGATCAGCCTCAGCCCGGCCTATCAGCAGGGCGTGGACGCCGACGACTATGAAGTGATACTGGTGGAGAACCGTTCAAAACGAAACATGGACGCCGAGGCCATCGCCCGTCTGCCGGGAAACTTCCGCTATTTTCTGCGCGATGAGCCAGGAGTTTCACCTGCAGCGGCCATCAACTTCGCTTTCAGCCAGGTGCGCGGTCGCTTTATCGGCCTGATGATCGATGGGGCGCGGATGGTGACGCCTGGGGTTGTGCACTATGCGTTGATGGCCTTGCGCATGACGGCCGATGCCATGGTCGTGGTGCCGGGTTACCACCTCGGGGAAAACGAGCAGCAGTTCCACCTGACTCATGGCTATTGCGAGGAACAGGAACAGCGTCTGCTCGACGAAATCGACTGGCAGAACAACGGTTATGCCCTGTTCGACATCTCCTGCCTGAGCGGGGCCAACCCCAATGGGATCTTCCACCCCTTTATGGAGTGCAATTGCCTGTTCCTGGCCGCGGATGTATTTCGCGAGATCGGTCAGGCCGATGAGCGCTTTGATCTGCCGGGCGGGGGCGCACTGAATCTCTGCATCTACCGCAAGGCCGCCATGTACCCACGCACCCGCGCGTTCATGCTCGCGGGCGAAGGCTCTTTCCACCAACTGCATGGCGGGGTCACCACATCGGAAGTGGCCCAACGCGACGCCATCCTGCAACGCCAACGCGAACAGCTCACCGAGTTGCTCGGAGAGCCCTTCCGCTCACCGAAGATAGAACCAGTTTTGCTGGGCAAGGTGCCTGCTGAAGCCCTGCGTTACCTGCAGTTCTCTGTCGAGCGCGGAATACAAAGAGCACAACGCTGGGCGGCGCTGAATAAAGATATGTATGCCGATGAGCGCACTAAATCACTAAACCCGTCACCTCAATCATGAAACCTGCCGAGCGAATTAGCAGCCTAGACGGCTTGCGTGGTCTCGCCATCCTACTTGTGCTTTTCTATCACAGCTGGACAATTCTTTCTGGCCAAAAAATAATGGAAGGTGACGTATTTATCTTAGCGCTGCTGTTCGCCGGCAATACTGGCGTCACACTGTTCTTCCTACTCAGTGGTTTTTTGGTGACGCGCCCCTTTATTGAAAACTTACCTACCGGGCAGCTACCTTCGCTCAGAGTCTATATGGCGCAGCGTGCTATCCGTATCTTGCCTACGTATTATTTCGTTGCATGTGCAGGACTTGTCATTACCCAGCAGTTCGAGCAGTTATTGCCTGTCTTGACTTTCACGGCTAGCGCCTATGATGTGGGTTACTTCAGCACAGTCTGGTGGAGCCTCAGTACTGAAATTCAGTTTTATATACTGATGCCAATACTATTTTACTTGACCTGCTGCGCCCCAAGTAGAGTGCTGGGCATTTGCATACTGCTGACCCTGGTGGTCGTCTACGTGTGTATCGTACTTAAGGTGCTTGGCCCTAGTGGTAACGAGGGATTCGAATTTAAGTACAGGATGATCTTATCCGTTTTCGGTCAGATGCCAGCTTTTTTAGTCGGCACGGCAATAGCACTTGCCTATAAGAAAAGCCAAATGGTTATTCCAGAGAAACAAGCAAGTATATTCTTGTTGATTCTTATGCTGTGCTTGATACTTGTGCTTGTACCATCGGCAAAAATTGGCCCGGAGCGTTATATATGGGAGTCGCCCTGGTATGTTCTGCCAGAGGCTGGCATCTGGGGAGGCATTATGTTGGTCATGCTGATGCGCCGTGCTCCTGATGACAATTTTATTAATAATCGAATAACTCGATATTTTGGTAAAATATCGTTTTCGTTATACCTGATACATATGCCGATTATTTACTTGGTTTTAACACATGGCAATATTGCTGCGCCCGAGTTAGCGACCTTCCTGGCTATTGCCCTATCTCTCGTTACAGCCCAGTTCTTATACTGGACCATAGAAAAGCCCTCGCTATCCCTTAAAAATAAGTTGATTCCAGCACCAGTCTCGCAAGGATATAAAGTATGAGCCTCGTCTATATGCCGCCGTCGATTCGCCGCTTCGAACCCTTGCATATGGTGTTCAGTACCTGGGTCGATCATCTACCCTTTGGCTACGATCTGGTAGCGGCCCTGCGCCCGAAGATGCTGGTGGAGCTGGGCACGCACAAGGGCCTCTCCTATTTCACCTTCTGCCAGTCGATGAAGGAAAATGAAATCGACGGTCTGTGCTATGCAATCGACACCTTTGAGGGCGACGAGCACACCGATAAATATGACGAGTCGGTGTTTAACGCAGTGAATAACCATAACCGTCAGAACTACCATGGTTTTTCCTATTTGATGCGCATGTACTTCCAGGATGCCCTGCAGCATTTCAATGAAGAAAGCATCGACCTGCTGCATATAGACGGCTTCCATACCTACGAGGCAGTGAGCGAAGACTTCGCCAACTGGTATCCCAAGATAAAACCCGGCGGCATTATCCTCTTCCATGATGTGCAGGCGCGCTTGCAGGATTTCGGGGCCTGGAAGTTCTGGGACGAGATTCGCGGCCAGCATGAAACCTTCACCTTCAATCATGGGTTTGGCCTTGGTGTGTTGCGTAAACCGGGCGGTGAACGCAGTAATGATCCAGAACTGCTAAAGCTGTTGTTCGATAAAGGCGCGGAGAGTGACGTCCGGCTGCGAGCGTTCTATGTACATGCCAGTAAGCATTTAGAAAACACTCGAAAATTGAAGCGACTGCAGGGACAGCCCACCTGACTTGCCCAAAGCGATAGCGATTCAACCAAATCGAGAATTTCAAAGATGAACGAGCGTTCTGGGATAGGCAATGCGTTGTTGTCGGTTGTGGTGCCCTGCTTCAATGAGGAAGCGGTTATAGGCGAAACGCTCAACAGGCTTGCAGCTTTTTGCGACCAGCTTGAAGGCTTTACCGTCGAGCTGATATTCGTCGACGATGGTAGTCGCGATAATACGCGAGCGATACTCAAAGCCAGAGCTCAGCTCGACGCTAGTGTCCGGGTGGTCGGTTTTGCCCGTAACTTCGGTCATCAGATTGCAGTGAGTGCGGGTATTGATGCTGCTCGCGGTGATGCGGTCGTATTGATCGATGCCGACCTGCAAGACCCACCGGAAGTCATACATGAAATGATTGAGCTCTGGCGAGCGGGCTTCGACGTTATCTATGGCACACGTACTGAGCGTGAAGGCGAGTCTTTCTTCAAGAAAACAACCGCAAAGGCGTTCTATCGGTTGCTCAACCACCTTTCCGATGTGGCGATTCCGTTCGACACAGGTGATTTCAGGTTGATGAGCAGGCCTGTAGTTGACGCCTTGCGTGCGATGCCTGAGCGCGATCGCTTTATTCGCGGCATGGTGAGCTGGGTGGGGTTCAGGCAGGTCGCCTTGCCATACAAGCGTGCCAGCCGGTTCGCGGGTGAAAGCAAGTATCCGCTGCGCAAGATGATCCGCTTTGCCGTTGACGGAATCTTGTCGTTCTCTACCAAACCGCTGCAGATCGCTATTGGCTTTGGCATGTTCTCGGCGTTATTGGCATTGGCCGGCATCGTTTATGCGCTTACGTTACGCATATTTACCAACATCTGGATCGAGGGTTGGACGGCGATCATGATCGCTGTGCTATTTCTCGGTGGAGGTCAGTTGATCTGCCTCGGCATTCTGGGGGAATACGTGGGGCGCATCTACAGAGAAGTCAAACGCAGGCCTATGTATGTGGTGCAGGAGTACGTAGGGTTTTCGGTACAGGAGCCTAGCTCGTTACGGAACCCGACGGCCACCGCGCAATGAAGGGGCGGATACTCAAGCCTCTTCTGGGCCTGATTGTTGCCGGAATATTCTCATTCATGTTCCTGCGCCAGATCGAACTTGGACGGCTGATGAGTGCCATCGCATCGGTCAATACAGGATGGTTGGTCGGTGCATTCGCCCTGCTCTTGCTTGGATATGCGGCACGGGTTGCCCGCTGGCGACAGATGCTCGCGATTGAGAATCCCGCAATAAGCTGCCAGCAGTGTGCCGGACCATTTATGGCGGGCTTCGCCCTGAACAATGTTCTGCCATTTCGGCTGGGAGATGTGGCCAGAGCGTTTGCCTTCAGTCAGCAGTTGGGGGTAAGCCCAACACTTACGCTTTCGACCTTGGTCGTCGAGCGACTGCTCGACCTGATATTGATCCTGTTATTGCTGGGGGTGGCCATCGAGGTATCGGGTATCGGGGTCAACCGATTACTGGGTGTAAGCGCCCTGGCGCTGATTCTGTTGGCGTCCGGGGCCTTGTCGTTGCTGCTGTTCCCTGGGCTGCTCACGGGCCTACTGCACCTTGGCGTTCGCTTGCTGGTCAGGTGGTTACCTCGGCTTGGCGCGAGAGTGGCACCCGAGGTCGAACAGGTCGAGCGGATGCTGGGAAAGCTGGCCCGGCGTAACACTGCCGCCGGGTTGTTGCTTTGGAGTGGGCTGGCTTGGTGCGCGGAGGGCGGTGTGTATTGGTGTCTGGCCAAGGGATTGTCGGCGCTTGCGGTGACCGAAGCCAGTTGGCTGGCGTTGCCAGTGGGAACCCTGGCAACCCTGATTCCCAGTACGCCAGGCTATGTGGGCACTTTTGATTACTTCACCATGCAGGCCATGCACTTGTCGGGAAATGACTTCCTGGCCTCTGCAGCTTATGCCCTGTTGGTACATCTCATGCTGTGGCTTCCGGTCACCATGATAGGGGGATGTTATTTATTGATGTCTCCCATGAAGAAACTGGTTCTCTCCAAGGAAGCGAAAATTGAATAGGGCACACGAAGAAGGCGTGGTGGTGGTTGGGGGCGGTTTCTCGGGGCTTTCTGCAGCGTATGAACTGGCCAAGCAGGGCGTGGCCGTCACCGTCCTCGAGTCCGAGCAAGAGCTTGGTGGCCTGGCCGCTGCCTTTGATGTCGGGGGGGAAAGGCTTGATCGCTTCTATCATCACTGGTTCACCAATGATCGCCACATTATGGATCTGATTGATGAGTTGGGTGAATCCGGGCGGGTTTCCATTAATCCGACCAATACAGGAATGTATTACGCCAACAACTTCTACCGCCTCTCCACGCCCTGGGACCTCCTCAGATTCACTCCACTTCCTTTTTTAGATCGTATCCGCCTGGGACTGCTGGCGCTGCGTGCGCGCAGGGTGCGTGACTGGTCCACGCTGGAGAACCGTACGGCCAGTGAGTGGTTGCTCGAGCTGGGTGGGGAACGAGTTTACCGCGTAGTGTGGGAACCGCTCCTGAAAGGCAAATTCGGCGAAGCCAGCGAGCGCATATCAGCCGTCTGGTTTTGGAACAAACTGAAGTTGCGGGGCGGTAGCCGCGGCAAAGGTGGCGAGGAAAGATTGGCATACTACAAGGGCGGTTTCGTTGCGTTGGCTGAAGCTCTGGCGGAGCGGATCAGGCAATTGGGCGGGCAGGTCATCACTGGCGAGGAAGTGGTCGGGGTACAGCCGGATCAGGGCGGCTGGCGTGTATCCACGAACTCCCGGGATATCCACACCGCTCAAGTGGTGGTAACTACGGCACTGCCGATCGCCGCGGAAATGGTTGAGGGCTGGGCTGCCGCTGATTACCTTGCGCGGTTACGACGGATCCAGTACCTGGCAAATGTTTGCCTGGTGCTGGAGCTTAAAAAATCGCTTTCGGATACCTACTGGCTGAACGTAAATGATCCGGATTTTCCGTTCGTCGGTGTGATCGAGCATACCAATTTCGAATCGACGGCCAGCTATGGCGGTCGACACATTGTGTATCTCTCCAGGTATCTGCCCTATACAGATGCGCTATATGCGATGGATGCACAGTTGCTCTTTGAGTATGCGCTGCCGTACCTGCAGCGTATGTTCCCCGAGTTCAAGGCAGAGTGGGTGATCAAGGCACATCTGTGGAAGGCGCGCTGGTCTCAGCCGGTGGTGGAAAAACACTACAGCGAGTTGCTGGCAGGGTTGGAAAGTCCGGTTTCTGGCCTGCATCTCTGTTCGATGGCACAGGTGTATCCAGAGGACCGTGGCACCAACTATGCAGTACGTGAAGGCCGTCGTATCGGCCGCGAAATTGCTGCGCGGATAGGAGCAGCCGCCCGATGTGAGGGGGCGAGCAATGAGTAAAAGGCTGTATTGGGATGTTGTGGCTACGCTTTTTTTTGCATGGTTCGCGGCGGCGTTGGTGTTCAGTGCTATTCAGCAGCCCCTTGTCTACGATGACGCCTACAACGCTGCGGTGTCCCGGAATATCGCCGACGGCAAGGGGTGGGTCACGGACTACCACGCGACAGTACCGTTCAACAGCACGGTTACATCCGGGCCAACGCTATTGCTCCCTGCGGCCGTTCTTATCAACTTCCTCGGCGTTAAGCTGTGGATTCCGGCGCTGAGTAACGTTCTGTTGATGCTCTCAGGCCTACTGCTTTATGGGTTGGCGCTACGCCGTTTGACCGATAGTACCAGTCAGTATCTTGCCGTGGTGATTGCCACCCTCGTGTTTCTTGGACTCTACGATACCCGTGCATGGAGCGAGTTTGTCGGTGACGGCTTTATCCCGATAGCGGTTGCTGCCGTATCGGTATTGCTGGTTTGCGTGCTCGAACGCAAGTCCGGTGGTGAGGCGCTGGTGCTGGCGGGTGTCCTGCTTGGGCTGACGTTGCTGAGCAAGTTATACGGGGTAATAGCGATTCTGGGGTTGCTGGCTGCGCTGCTGTGGTGTCTGGGGCGCGCCTGGATACAGGGAACACCACTCAGACTAGTCCGTTTGTTGGGACCGTTGTTTCTGGGGGCCGGCTGCATTCTTTTACCGTGGCTGCTTTACAAGGCGCATGTGTTGAGTGCTCTTTCTGAAGAGGTGAGGGCTCAACGCGCGATTTTCGATGCTCAGTTCTTCAAGGCTTTTGGTTCTGGTATTGATGGCCTGTACCAGGCTGATGACCTATTCGCTTATATGTGGGGCGTGGCTCAGAGAAATTTCTCGGGGCTGGTCCGATCCTTCGAGATCCCACAATGGTGGGCAGGGGGCTGGGTTTTTGCGTTGTTCTGCCTGCCACTGATCACGGGGCTTGTTCTGGCGTTTCGTCGCGAGGTAAAGGGCTACGCGCTGCTGCTTTTTCTGCTAGCGGGGGCGGCGTCTGCCCATTGGATCTGGTTCATGTGCATTTCCACGGGCGCTCCTCGATACGCCAGGATCGCGATCATTTTGAGTTGCATGATCCTTGCGCTGTTACTGTCGCTGCGGCTGCGCTCTTGGTTGGTGCCGGCCGCATTGGCTGTTGCTGTGGTTATGCTGCCACCTGCAAAGAAGGAGACTGTACTCGGGCTTGCGTTGTTCAAGACCGCTCCTGCAGATGCGCTGGCCGCACAGAAAAACTTTATTCGCGCGGCTTCGGTTCGCGGCGAAGAGGGGCCGTTGGTCGGTTGTAATTGGGCTGTGTCGCGTTTGCTCGATTACGCGGCCCCAGAGGATCAGCCCCTCAAGGATGTGGTACTGCTTCTGAGTGATGCTCTCAATAGCGAACGAGAGTCCGGCGCTGCTCATGCGGGACAGATGACCGAACTCGCGAACCCACTGCAGTTTCGTTTCGCGATAAGTGAAATGGAGTGGGCATTCCACAAGTCGATCGGTACTTGCCCCATTCCCCAGTATCTGGACAGTGTCTGTGACCAGCCACTATTTAATGAAGGTTTTTATACCATCAAGCGTTGCACGATTAGCCATGTGCCTCCCGCGCTCGCAGATGCGTTGCACAAGAGTTACCCCAACCATCTTTCAGGAATGCACTGACGCCACTGGAGGTTGCAATGCGGGTACTGGTAACTGGCGGGGCTGGATATATAGGCACGCACACGCTTGTAGAGCTGCTGTCGTCCGGGCATAGCCCGGTGGTTCTGGACAACCTGTCCAACGGTTCCGCCGAAGCGCTGTACCGGGTCGAGGGCCTGACAGGCAGTGCGATACCTCTGTGTCGCGCCGATATCCGTGACCGTGAGGCCGTCGACCGTGCGTTCACGCAGTATGGCGAAATCGATGCGGTTATCCACCTCGCAGGGCTCAAGGCGGTTGGCGAATCGGTCATCAACCCGGCGGTCTATTACGAGAATAACGTCGCGGGCTCTCTCAACCTGATATCGGCTATGGAGGCGTTCAACTGCCGGAGACTGATCTTCAGTTCATCCGCCTCGGTATACGGGGAACCCTCCACGTTACCGCTTAGAGAGAACGCTCCCCTATCGCCGGCAAGCCCATATGCCAGAACAAAACTGCAGGTCGAGCAAATGCTGGCGGATATTGGATACGCTGACAGCCGTTGGAGAATTGCCCTTCTGCGTTACTTCAACCCGGTAGGGGCTCATCCGAGTGGCGAGATAGGCGAGAGCCCGCGTGGCACACCGAACAACCTGATGCCCTATATCATTCAGGTCGCGGCGGGGCTTAAGCAGAAACTGAGCGTTTTTGGTGGCGACTACCCGACCGCGGATGGCACCGGAGTTCGGGATTACATTCACGTGGTGGATTTGGCACGTGGCCATGTCCGGGCATTGGAGGTGCTGGATGACTTGCAGGTGACAACACTTAACTTGGGGCGCGGGGAAGGCTACTCAGTGCTAGAGGTGCTGCGGACTTTCGAGCGGGTTAGCGGACTGCGTATCCCTTACGAGATCGTGGCCAGACGTGCGGGAGATGTCGCACAGTGTTATGCCGACTCTACCTTGGCGCAGCAATTACTTGCCTGGCGGGCAGGTCTGGACTTGGAGCAGATGTGCCGGGATGCCTGGAATTGGCAGTGTACGGGAACCCTTCTTGACGAGGCGCGAGGCGCGAGGCGTGACGCATGAGCCAGGCTGAAGCATTGGTTGGACTACGTCAGCCCGGTCATTACATTACCCAACTGGAGTCACTGCGAGGCTGGGCGATTCTGCTGGTGGTGGCGTTCCATTACTTCGGCATTTTGCTCGGCGGGATGAGCGGTCTGGCGGATGAAGCGCCGTTCTGGTTGCGCCTGCTGGCGGCTGGCAACACCGGTGTCACGCTGTTCTTCGTGCTCAGCGGCTTCCTGCTGATGCAGCCGTTCATCCGGGCACTGCGCAGCGGTGAGCAGATCAGTATCCGTGGTTTCTATGTTTCTCGCCTGCTGCGCATTCTGCCGCTTTACTACTTGGCTGTTTTCGTCGCATGGCTGGTCAGCTCCAACTCACCGAGCGCGTTGAAGGCTCTATTGTTCCTTCCGGTCGGTTTTGAGATTTTCCCGTTTAGTGTCCCTTGGTGGTCGCTGTGCACGGAAATGCAGTTCTATCTACTTCTGCCCTGGATCATGCTGGCGCTGAACTCTGCGCCTGGGCGCTATCTGATGCTAGTTGGTGGCATTGCCTACCTAGTTCTGCATGGTGTCTATTTACTTCGGCCACAATGGCTAGGCGGTCATGCGCCGGTGTGGCTGCAGTCGACACTGTTCGGTCGCGGCACGGCCTTCCTCATTGGAGGCTTGTGCGCCTGGTTTTATCTAGGGAGAGGGCGACAATGGCTGCTCGACTCACGCTATCTTATCGCCCTAGTGTTCCTGCTGTTGTTGGGCCTGATGACGGGGCTCTTACAGTGGTACGGGGTGAAGGGGCAGAAACCTGCGCTGATACTCATGCCGCTTTACCATGATCTCGAGGCGTTGCTCTGGGGTGGGCTTCTGCTGTGTAGTCTCGGCCTCAAGGGCGGGTTGCAGAAGCTGATCATCAACCCGTTGATCAGTCACTTCGGCACTATTTCCTACTCGTTATACCTAGTGCATGTACCAATTCAGTTCTATCTGATCTATCCCGTAAAAGTGGCTATCGGCGATACCGGCACATTGTCGGATATCAGGATGCTGACCGCTGTTGGCGGCAGTTTCCTGTTGTCATGGTTGGCGGCAGTTCTGTGTTACCGCTTTATCGAAAGCCCCTTCCTTAAACTGAAACCCCACTTGCCGGTACTCACCGGTAGGCTTCTGGCACATCCTGCCAAAGCGTAGCAAACCCCGGTTCGGCCTCGCCGGCTGGACGGCCATTGGTGTAGTAGTAGAGCGCCAGGGATTTGCGATAGACCCCCTCCGGACAAGTTACCGGCTGGGGATGCCCGTGGTAGGAGTTGGAGGTCGTGCTGAACACAACGCAACGGTTGAGGATTGGCAGAACACGCGTGGGTGGCCCTTGCATGTCCTTGTCCCAAAGTTCCAGATGGCCGCCATATTCTTCCGGCCAATCCTGATTCAGATACAAAAGGAAATTGAGACGGCGATCCAGAGCAAAGTCGCGGTGTGTCGCGAAGTCGGCATGGACCTTGAGGAATCCGCCACGGCTAATCTGATGAATTCCAGCCCCGCGCAGATTGGGATCGGGAATCAGCTTATCGATACCGGTCATTCGGCTAAGGAAGTCGAGAAAATAATGCGAATTCAACTCCCAGACCAACTGCCTGTAGGCCTCGGGCATCTGCAGGCAGTCACGAATATTGCGCTTGTCTTTCTGCACATATTCGCCGCTGCTCTTGTCCTTGTGCGTGGCATCGTTCCAGATAGGCAGACCCTGATCATAAGGGTACTGCTGCAAAAGCTTCTGCAGCGTAGACGGGGGCAGGAAGTCATCAATTACAATGTGTGGAAATGGCTGGTTATCCTGATAGAGAGGAGCCAACCGTTCTACAGCGCCCTGCAATGCCGAATAATTGATCAACAGGCCCGAGGCAGTTGGCATGGTGGCTTGATCACCGATCAATGTCGGAAATGATGCGTTACTCACTAATCAGGGATCCTTTTGTGTCGGCTTCTCTCAGAACCATATTGTGCGGCCTGGCGCTGCTGGTCATTCTGCTGACCTCGGGTTGTTCAGGCAATGGCCCTGATCAACAACCCAGACCGAATATCCTGCTGATTTTTACCGATGATCTGGGCAACAACGATATCGCCAGCTGGGGTGACGGGACAGCCCCGACACCGACGCTGGATGAGTTGAGCCGTCAATCCGTGCGCTTTCGCAGGCACTTTACCGACAGCACCTGTTCTCCCAGCCGAGCGGCCTTGCTGACCGGCCAGCACCCAGTAAGTGTCGGCTTTCAAGCAGATGGCCTCGGTCTTTCCCAAGACCTGGAGACCCTGCCCAAAAGCCTACAGGCCCTGGGCTATCGAACTTCCCATGTAGGCAAGTGGCATGTAGGGGAGGCGCTTGAATATCCGGAGATTCAGCCCGGGTATCACGGCTTCGACTACTGGTTCGGCATGCTCAATCATTTCGTGCTTCGCGGGCCGGGTCCGGATGGGGGGATAGTGCGCCAACAGCCAACCCATATAGATCCCTGGCTCCAGGATAATGGGACGCCACCTCGTCAGTATCAGGGCTATCTGGACGATTTGTTAACCGACAAAGCCTTAGAGCTGATGGTAGACAGTGAACAGCCCTGGTTTATCAACCTGTGGCTGTTCTCACCTCACACGCCCTATCAACCCTCACCCAGGTTTTCCGATCAATTCCCGGACACCGCCGAGGGACAATTTCAGTCCATCCTCAAACATATCGATTTCAACGTCGAGCGCCTACTGGCAAGCCTCGAGCGCAAGGGACTGGCAGAAAACACCATTGTGATATTCGCCAGCGATAACGGCGGCCCCAATATTGCGCGAGATAACAACTATCCCCTGCTAGGCAAGAAAGCTACGTACCTGGAGGGCGGCGTACGCAGCCCCCTTTGGCTGCGCTGGCCTGGGCACTATGAAAATACTGAAATAACCGCACCAACACATATCACCGATCTTTATCCGACCCTGCTGGCGCTGGCCGGTGGCGAGTCGTCAGGAGATCTGATGGGGCGCAATCTGCGCCCGCTGATGGATGGTGAATCCATGGCGGAACCTGCAGCTTTCCACTGGATGGCAGATGGTGGAGCCCTGGGCATGAGCTATGCTGCTCATTTGCTTGATCAGTCCAGGCTGTTTTATCGGGATGGATTTGGTGTTTTCCAGACCGGCCCGGTTACTCCAGCGATTGATGCGACCTCAGAAAATGACGGCCCCCAGGGAAGGGCACCGGAACGGGAGCAGGCCAGCCGGTTAATAAAAGTAGTTGAGCGTGATTTACGCAGCCCGCCTTTTACCTGGCAGCCCAATACGGAAGGCCAGCCGGCAAGACTCAGCGGCAGGGACTTCCAGAGAGCCCCGGTATTTGGTGGTTTCAGCCTGGGGCTAGCGCTGGGTGAATTATCGACAACGGAAAGATTACAAACGCTAGTTGATCAAACCGGTGTATGGCGCTTGGACTGGCTGCCCGATAGACGCTTACGGGTCAGCGTCGGAGATGTCGAGCAGTTCAGTGCCCCGATAACCGCCATAACCCAGCGTTGTAACAAACTGGTGCTTAGTGCCCATGTAAAGCCTGCCAGCACTTACCCTTTCCCAGGCCCCGCAAGCTCACGTTTGCTGCTCTATTGGAACGGTGAAGTGCTGCTGGATAGCGATACCGTATTGCACCGCCCCGACTCTGCAGAAGTGCTAGCCAACCCCACCGTTATTGGTGCTAGTGCCGATGGTAAACAGCCATTTCTCGGCAAGTTGCTGGCGCAACCGGTCATAGTCAACAAGCTCCTGCTCGCCGGACAGGAGGGATACGACCTCGCGGATATGGCCACAGAACTTTGTCCAGAGGACTTGCTGGATGAACTCTGAGTCCAATGGATCTCGATGGCTTGCTTACAGCGCAATAATGCGGAAATGAGTCGCCGCGCAATAGTCTTCGCATGCTTGATTCTGCCACTGGTTAGCCTGGGTGCCTGGATTGGAATGGGTACAGTGCGCCCAGCATCTCTATCGGCCACTGACCACTGGGTAGCCGAAGACAGCTGCCAGACCTGCCACCAGCCGCAGCACCAGAGCTGGCAAGGCTCCCACCACCACCTGGCAATGCAGCAGGCAAGCGAACAGTCGGTGCTGGGCAGCTTCGATACCCAGACCTTTTCCGGATCGCGAGGACACACCCATTTTCGGCGCAAGGCCGATGGCTTCTGGGTGAATACCACAGGTCCCGATGGCAAGCCGGCTGACTACCCTGTCGTCTATACCTTTGGTGTCGAGCCGCTGCAGCAGTACTTGCTGGCGTTGCCCGGCGGGCGGCTACAGGCGCTCGACGTGGCCTGGGATACCCAGGAAAAGCAATGGTTCGAACTCTACCCAGGCCAGCAAATCAAGCATGACGACGCCCTGCATTGGACGGGTCTGAATCAGAACGCAAACTTTATGTGCATCGAGTGCCATGCCACGGGTTTCAAACGCAACTACGATCCGCTTACCGACCGCTATGCCAGCACCTGGCAGGCTCTGGGGGTGGGCTGCCAAAGCTGCCACGGGCCCGCAGCAGGCCACCTGGAATGGCTTGAGCATCCAACCGAGAAGGCAGGCCATGGCTTTTCATCTACGCCCGTGGACGACAGTGCAAGAAGAGAGGCCGAGGTTTGCGGTCGCTGCCACAGCCGCAGGGCCGCACTCAGCGATGGCTACCAGCATGCCAATCACATGATGGATGACTACCTGCCCAGCATCCTTAGCCCGGTCCTCAATGAAATTGATGGCAAGATCAAAGACGAAGTCTTCGAATACGGCTCCTTCGTACAGAGCCGCATGCATGCCGCCGGTGTGCGTTGTACGGACTGCCACAACCCACACTCCACCGAGTTGCGCGCCACGGGGAATGCCCTGTGCACGCAATGTCACAACCCATCGGGCCAGGCAGTTCGTGCCGGTATCAACTCTGCAGGCCTTGTGAGCAAGAATTACGACTCGCCGGAACATCATCGGCATCGACAGGAAACGACGGCGGCGCAATGCATCAGTTGCCATATGCCGGGCCGCCACTTTATGGTCAAAGACCTGCGCCACGATCATAGCTTCAGTGTGCCAAACCCGGTTCAGGCCATAAAACTGGGGCACAATGATGCCTGTATTAGCTGTCACCAAGATATGCCTGAGACCGATCTGATCGAACAGTTCAAGCTTCGCTTTGATAACCCCTTGCCGCGTGATGGCGGCTATGCCGCGGCTCTCTTCAAAGCCAGACATGGTCACGCTGGCGCAGCCGAGGCGCTGCTGACACAGCTGGCTCGGCCTGAGAGAGATCTGGCGGCTATACGCAGGGCGACCCTGTTGACTGAGCTGCCTCGATACCCTTCCGCGCAAGCTCAGCAGATGGCCGTACGGGCGCTTGAACATGTTGATCCGCAGGTAAGAGAGGTCGCAGTCAACAGCCTGGAAAACCTGACGGACGAAGTGCAAAAGCTTAAGTGGCTAAGCCCGCTGCTGCGCGACCCAGTACGAGCGGTCCGCATAGCAGCGGCATGGCAACTGGCGCAGGTGAATCAGAGTCTGATTTCGAGTACGAATGATTTCCAGCAGGCCATTGACGAATACGAACAAGTTCAACTGACCCTACTTGAACGTCCCGAGAGCTGTCTCAACCTGGCCATGTTGTATCAACTGCGTGGCCGACACGCGCAGGTCGAGCCCGCATTGCGCATGGCTCTACAACGTGACGGGCAATTTCAACCAGCCAGAATTCTGCTTGCGCAATGGATCGAGCAAGGTGGTGGCTCAGAATCAGCGAAGCAGCTACTTGAGGGCGCGATAGAGCATGCTCAGCAGCCAGCCGATCTGCATCACGCACTGGCAATGCACTTGATACGCCTTGGTCAGCGTGAGGAGGCGCTAGTACAGCTGGAAAAGGCCCATGAACTAACCCTCGGCCGTGGCCACTATGCCTATGCTTATGCGGTAGGGCTTTATGAGGCCGGAATGATGGACAAGGCCCTAAACATTCTCAACACCCGCCTGCTTCAGGACCCAGCGGATCGCATCATTCGTGGAGCCCTGCTAGCTTATGCACAACATTCCGGCGACCGGGACAAAATACAGTCGCTTATCCACGATCTGAAATCGATCAATCCGGGAGACCCGCTCCTGCAGCGTGCATGGTGAACTGTGATCTCACTACTAAAACGATTGTCAGCAAGCATGTTTTTTAAGGAGAGTACGCTTGAAAGAGCCAACCGACTGTTCGATTCGGGACACGTTCTGCAAGCAATTCAACTGTTGACCGAACAGAACCGGCAGGCTGCCTCGACAGAAGTCGAACAACGCCTGGTCGAAATGAGGCATCAAGGCTTCTTCCACCTTGCCCATGATGCAGGGCTGGGCTGCTGGCCACCTGAACTTGTAGAGTCACCGTACCCCGCGGGTGCGATTCCGGCTGTCAGCCGCAGCGAGTTTTCTGCACAGACACTTAAAGACGGGATTATCGGCCACGGCTCTCTTATCGTCAGGCAATTGCTAACCCCCGTACAGGTCAAGCGTATGGTCGAAACGATAGACAATGCAATCTTGGCCTATGACGCCGGGCCTGGCGAAACGCAACTGGATGACCGACAGGTTTGGTATAGCCCTCTGCAACCTTGTTCGGAAAACGGCCCCCAGAAAATCGCAAGAAAATGGGTACGGGATGGCGGAGGAATACTGGCAGCGGACTCGCCCAGGGCTGTCTTCAACCTTACCGAGATCCTGGGACAGGTCGGCGTACTATCAGTGCTTGGCGATTATCTAGGTGAGCGCCCTGCACTTTCAGTGAAAAAAACGACCCTGCGCCGGGTGCCGGTAACTTCGAGCTCAGGCTGGCATCAGGACGGCGCGTTTCTCGGCCCCGACATACGTACGGTCAACCTCTGGATAGCCTTGAGCGATTGCGGCGTAGATGCACCGTCCATGGATATGGTGCCAAAGCGCCTAGACTCGATAGTACCAACGGGAACCGGCCAGGCCAGCTTTAGCTGGTCGCTGGATGACCCGGCGGTAATGGCGGCGGCAGGCGACACTCCACCGGTCAGACTGACTTTCAAGGCTGGGGATGCCATTTTGTTCGATGAGCTGAACTTGCACCGAACTGCAATCGATTCGCAGATGAGCCGTGATCGCTATGCTATCGAGGCCTGGTTCTTCGCACCCTCCCACTACCCGCTGAATCAGCTGCCGATACTGTGTTAACCATACCTGTGACACGCCTTCAAATAACTGAGGTCTAACGTATTGCGTTGGTTTAGAGCGGCTACCCAATAGCGCCGGACATTTGGCCGTACTGCGGTTTATTGTTTAGAGGGGAGTTCAGAGCGCTGCCCGGGCACCACCGGGGCGGGTTGGCAGGAATAAATTTTCTGGTGGACTACAGCGTCGGACAGCGACACCAGGCAATACCACGCAACTCTGCTTGCAGGCATGTAGCCGCTCTTGCACAAAAGAGAAAAATGCCGTTCACCCGAGCAAGTGAACGGCATTAGAGGTCTAGCTTAGGATTCAGCGGTCAAGCGTTATTCCACGGCTTTAACCATGTCTTCGATGACTTTCTTTGCATCGCCGAAGACCATCATGGTCTTGTCCAGGTAGAACAGTTCGTTGTCCAGGCCGGCGTAGCCGCTGGCCATCGAGCGCTTGTTGACGATCACGGTCTTGGCTTTATAAGCCTCGAGGATCGGCATACCGGCGATCGGCGACTTCGGATCGTTCTTCGCGGCCGGATTGACCACGTCGTTGGCACCGAGCACCAGCACCACGTCGGCCTGGCCGAACTCGGAGTTGATGTCGTCCATCTCGAACACCTGCTCGTAAGGCACTTCGGCCTCGGCCAGCAGAACGTTCATGTGGCCCGGCATACGCCCGGCAACCGGGTGGATCGCGTACTTTACGGTCACGCCACGGTGGGTCAGCTTCTCGGCCAGTTCCATCAGTGCGTGCTGGGCACGGGCCACCGCCAGGCCGTAGCCGGGGACGATGATCACGGTGTCGGCGTTGGTCAGCAGGAAGGCCGCGTCGTCGCTCGAGCCGGACTTCACCGGGCGAGCTTCCTGAGCACCGGCAGGGCCTGCAGCTTCAGCCGCACCACCGAAACCACCGAGGATCACGTTGAAGAACGAACGGTTCATCGCCTTGCACATGATGTACGAGAGGATCGCACCCGAGGAACCGACCAGCGAACCGGCGATGATCAGCATCGAGTTGTTCAGCGAGAAGCCGATACCGGCCGCTGCCCAGCCCGAGTAGCTGTTAAGCATCGATACGACGACCGGCATGTCCGCGCCGCCAATCGGGATGATGATCAGCACGCCGATGACGAAGGCCAGGGCCAGCAGGATGGCGAAGGCAGTGATGTCACCGGTGAAGGTGTACACCAGACCCAGACCAAGAATCGCCAGGCCGATGGCCAGATTGACCCAGTGTTGGCCCTTGAACTGTACCGGTGCGCCCTGGAACAGGCGGAACTTGTACTTGCCCGAGAGCTTGCCGAAGGCGATTACCGAACCGGAGAAGGTGATGGCACCGATGGCCGCACCGAGGAACAGCTCCAAACGGTTGCCCGATGGAATCGCATCGCCCAGCGCGGCAACGATACCCAGGGACTGCGGCTCAACCACGGCGGCAATGGCGATAAACACCGCAGCCAGGCCGATCATGCTGTGCATGAAGGCGACCAGTTCCGGCATCTTGGTCATTTCCACACGCTTGGCCATCACGGTGCCGACAGTGCCGCCGACCAGCAGGCCGACAATCACATAGCCGATGCCGGCAGTGGCAATCTCAGCACCGAGCTTGTAGATCAGGCCCACGGTGGTCAGTACCGCCAGACCCATGCCGATCATGCCAAACAGGTTGCCGCGGCGCGAGGTGGTCGGATGTGACAGGCCTTTAAGCGCCTGGATAAAGCAGATCGAGGCGACGAGGTAGAGAACAGTGATCAGATTCATGCTCATCAATGCTTCTCCACTGCAGCGGCTTTCGGCGCTTTCTTCTTAAACATTTCCAGCATGCGCCGGGTTACCAGGAAACCACCGACCACGTTAACCGCGGCCAGGGCCACGGCCAGGGTGCCCATGGTCTTGCCCAGCGGGGTTACGGTCAGCGCCGCGGCCAGCATGGCGCCGACGATCACGATCGCGGAAATCGCGTTGGTTACCGCCATCAACGGGGTGTGCAGGGCCGGCGTCACGTTCCACACCACGTGGTAGCCCACGTAGATGGCCAGCACGAAGATGATCAGGTTGTAGATGCCGTCAGAAATCATATCCATGAGCGTTGCTCCCCTTAGCCGTTAGTGCGCACGACGTTGCCGTCACGGCACATCAGGCACGCGGCGACGATGTCGTCTTCAAGGTTGAGGTGGAACTTGCCTTCGCCGTCGATAACCAGCTTGAGGAAGTCCAGCAGATTGCGTGCGTACAGCGCCGAAGCATCGGCCGGCACCAGGGCCGCCAGGTTGCTGTGGCCGACGATGGTCACGCCATGCTCAACCACCACCTGTTCGGCGACGGTCAGCGGGCAGTTGCCGCCTTGTGCTGCAGCCAGGTCGATGATCACCGAACCGGGCTTCATTTCCGCCACGGTGGCGGCATGCAGCAGGGTCGGTGCCTTGCGGCCCGGAATCAGTGCGGTGGTGATGACGATATCAGCCTGCTTGGCGCGCTCGTGCACCGCCTTGGCCTGACGCTCCATCCATGAGGCTGGCATCGGCCGCGCGTAGCCGCCCACGCCCTGGGCGCATTCGCGCTCCTCATCGGTCTCGAACGGCACATCGACGAACTTGGCGCCGAGCGACTCGATCTGCTCCTTCACCGCCGGACGCACGTCCGAGGCCTCGATCACCGCACCCAGGCGCTTGGCCGTGGCGATGGCCTGCAGGCCGGCAACACCGGCACCGAGGATCAGAATGCGCGCGGCCTTCACGGTACCGGCGGCCGTCATCAGCATCGGCATAAAGCGCGGGTAGTGATGCGCGGCCAGCAGCACGGCCTTGTAGCCGGCGATGTTGGCCTGCGAGCTGAGCACGTCCAGGCTCTGCGCACGGGAGGTGCGCGGGGCGGCTTCCAGGGCGAAGGCGGTCACGCCGCGGGCATTGATGCGCGCGATGGTCTCGTTGCTGAACGGATTGAGCATGCCCACCAATACGGCACCGGCTTGCATATGCGCCAGCTCAGCATCGGTTGGGGCAACCACTTTCAGCACCAGATCGGCAGCAAAGGCAGCAGCGTCGCTGCCGATAGCCGCGCCAACCGCTTCATAGGCGCTGTCCGGAATGCTCGCGCTAACGCCAGCACCGCTCTGTACAGTCACCTGATGGCCTTGGCCGATCAGCTTCTTGATGGTTTCGGGAGTTGCGGCAACGCGCGTCTCACCAGCATGGGTTTCGAGAGGAACACCGATGTGCACTTCAATTCTCCTGCGTGATCTTTTTGGTGAACCGGCGCACTGCGGAT
>NZ_JBAQLP010000099.1:0-72195 GCF_049301935.1 Pseudomonas sp.
TCCTTGCGGGTCTGCTTGCGCTTGCCTGCGTATTCGGCGTCGGCGAAGGTCATCTGCTTCATCGGAAAACTCAGCGGCTGGAATCCGGGTATTTTGCCAAAATCAGGAAGTCTTCTTCAGAGTTTCCTTAGTGCCTATTCGGTCGCCGAAACAACCGAATAAGCGCCTGTTACTTGTTCTTCAAGCCGTAGCTTTCATCGAGCATACCCGGAACATCGGCGCTTTTCGGCGCGTAGTCCTTGGGCATTTCGTGGTGTGCCGGTGCCTTGATGCGTTCGCGCTTTTCACTGCTGTCATCCGCATGCAGGGTGGCGAGCAGGCGCTGGCGAGTCAGTTCGTCGAATGCCAGGCGATTGGCCCCGTCGGATAGGTGCTGTTGCACGTCGAGTTGGGTTTGGCTGAGCTTTTTCACCAGATTGGCGGTGGTGTTGAAATGAGTCACCACCTCGCTCTGGTAGGCATCGAAGCGTTCTTGAATTTCATCCAGCTGGCGCTGGGTGCGGCTTGGGGCCGCATTGGGTGCCAGGCGGGCAATCAGGAAGCCAATGGCAATGCCGGCTACCAGGGTAATGGCGGGTAGCAACCAGGCGGTGAGCGTCTGTTCCACGAGTCCTTCCTCTCTAAACGGCTTTGCTTTACGTTAACGGCTCGAACCTGCGCTGTATACCGCAATGCAATGCCGAAACGTTTGCGGTGTTGTGTGTGGCGCAGGCTGTCAGCTAGACGAGTCGACCCACTGCGAGGTCACGGAGTTCAGTGTTGCTCACCCGCGAAACCCCTCTGATGATTGCCGGCCCCTGCGGCCAACTGGAAGCCTTGTGGCTGGATACCCCCGACGCCCGTGGCGTGGCGCTGATCTGCCACCCCAATCCGGTGCAGGGCGGCAGCATGCTCAATAAGGTGGTCTCCACCCTGCAACGCACCGCTCGTGACAGTGGCTTGGCCACGTTGCGCTTTAACTACCGCGGTGTCGGCGCCAGCGCCGGCAGCCACGATATGGCCAGTGGCGAGGTGGATGACGCCGAAGCCGTGGCCAACTGGCTGCGTGCGCAGTACCCCGAATTGCCGTTGACCCTGCTGGGCTTTTCCTTTGGTGGCTTTGTTGCCGCAGCGTTGGGCGCGCGCCTGGAAGCCCAGGGTGTGACGCTCGATAAGCTGTTTATGGTGGCCCCGGCGGTGCAGCGCCTGAGTGACGAAACGCCCCCAGCCAGCCACTGCCCGCTGATTCTGATCCAGCCCGAAGACGACGAAGTGATCGACCCGCAGCTGGTCTACCAGTGGTCGGCGGCACTCGGGCGTGCCCATGAGCTGCTGAAAGTGGCAGAATGCGGCCACTTTTTTCACGGCAAGCTTACAGACCTAAAAGATCTGCTGCTGCCTCGCCTCTGATCAGCTGCGCGTCGACCTGGCGTCGTTAAAATCAGGCTCGGAATGCTCATGTACAGCCGTACACTCCGCTTCCTCGCCTGCTTTTGCCTAGCCAGCTTCTAGCTCGCAAGATCAGCAAGATGGTTCAAGCAAAGCGAATTTGAATATGACCACTCGTATCCTTACCGGCATCACCACCACCGGCACGCCGCACCTGGGCAACTATGCGGGCGCGATTCGCCCGGCTATCGTCGCCAGCCGCGCTGCCGATGCGGATTCGTTCTACTTTCTGGCCGACTACCACGCGCTGATCAAGTGCGATGAGCCGGCGCGCATCCAGCGCTCGCGCCTGGAAATCGCTGCCACCTGGCTGGCGCTGGGCCTTGATACCGATAAGGCAACCTTCTATCGCCAGTCGGATATCCCCGAGATTCCCGAGCTGTGCTGGTTGCTCACCTGCGTCGCCGGCAAGGGCCTGCTCAACCGCGCCCACGCCTACAAGGCCTCGGTGGACAAGAACGTCGAGCAGGGCGAAGACCCGGATGCCGGCATCACCATGGGTCTGTTCAGCTATCCGGTGCTGATGGCTGCGGACATCCTGATGTTCAACGCGCACAAGGTGCCGGTCGGCCGTGACCAGATCCAGCACGTGGAAATGGCCCGCGATATCGGCCAGCGCTTCAACCACCTGTTCGGCAATGGCAAGGAGCTGTTCACCCTGCCCGAGGCGGTGATCGAGGAAGATGTGGCGACTCTGCCCGGCCTCGACGGGCGCAAGATGAGCAAGAGCTACGACAACACCATCCCGTTGTTCGGCAGCGCCAAGCAGCTCAAGGATGCCGTTGCACGCGTGGTGACCGACTCCAAGCTGCCGGGTGAACCGAAAGACCCGGACAGCTCGCACCTGTTTACCCTCTATCAGGCCTTTGCCGCACCCACCCAGCAGGCGGACTTCCGCGCTGCGCTGGAGGGCGGTATGGCCTGGGGCGAAGCCAAGCAGGCGCTGTGCAACCTGCTGGAAGCCGAGTTGGGCGAGGCGCGCGAGCGCTATCACGCGCTGATCGAAAAGCCGGCGGCCCTGGAAGACATCCTGCTGGCCGGTGCCGCCAAGGCACGCAAGACTGCCACGCCGTTTCTCGCTGAGCTGCGTGAAGCCGTGGGCCTGCGCTCCTTCCGTAGCCAGGCCGTCAACACGGCGGGTGAGAAGAAGAAAGCCGGCAAGAGCGCGCGCTTTGTCAGCTTCCGCGACGACGACGGCAGTTTTCGCTTCCGCCTGTTGGATGCCGCTGGCGAGCAGCTGTTGCTGTCCAAATCCTTTGCCGATGGCAAGGCGGCAGGCCTGGTCAACAAGCGTCTGCAATCCGGCGAAGCATTGGATATCCGCGAGCAGGACGGCGGCTTTGGCGTCTGGCTGGACGATGAGTGCGTGGCGCACAGCCCGGTATTCGCCGACAGCAGCGCCTGTCAGGCGGCGATCCAGCGTCTGCATGAGGCCTTGGCCCCGCAGGAGTGAGCGGAATGTAGGATGGGTTGAGCCTGCGATACCCATCACTAGGCAGCATGGGTATCGCTGCGCTCAACCCATCCTACGGCTGCATTAATCGGATTTCCGCTCGCCAGCCGTACTGGCCGATTGCCAAGCCGCGGGGGCGTCGCTAAAGTAACGCCCCCGTTTTACTTGCCCGACTAAGAGCCTGCTCAAAGGCTCGCGAGCTAGAGGCATGCAAGGCAGAGACAGGCGAGAAACGTAGCGCAGCGTAGTAACAGCCAACGGCTGGCCCCTAGGGTGAGCGCAGCGAATCAAGCGGAGTGTACTGGTGTACATGAGCATTACTCGTTGCACTCGCCCTTCGGGCCGCGCTGAAGCGCGTTATCCGCAAGCGGCATTCCGAGCCTGCCTCTAACGCAGCAGGCCCGACGCGCAGCAGACTTTGAACAGGCTCTTACGAATTATGACGCCCCTAGAACGTTACCAGGCTGACCTCAAACGCCCTGAGTTTTTTCATGATGCCGCCCAGGAAACTGCGGTGCGTCATCTGCAGCGCCTGTATGACGACCTGGTCGCTGCGGACAAGGGCAGCTCCGGCGTGTTCGGCAAGCTGTTCGGCAAAAAGCCCCAGGGGCCGGTCAAGGGCTTGTATTTCTGGGGCGGGGTGGGTCGCGGCAAGACCTATCTGGTGGATACCTTCTTCGATGCGCTGCCGTTCGAGCGCAAGGTGCGCACCCACTTCCACCGCTTTATGAAGCGCGTGCATGAAGAAATGCGCACCCTCAAGGGCGAGAAGAACCCGCTGACCATTATCGGCAAGCGTTTCGCCGATGAAGCGCGGGTGATCTGCTTCGACGAGTTCTTCGTCAGCGATATTACCGACGCGATGATCCTCGCCACCCTGCTGGAGGAGCTGTTCAAGAACGGCGTGAGCCTGGTCGCCACCTCCAATATCGTGCCGGACGGTCTGTATAAGGACGGTTTACAGCGTGCGCGCTTCTTGCCGGCGATTGCCCTGCTCAAGCAGCACACCGAGATCGTCAATGTCGACAGCGGCATCGATTACCGCCTGCGTGCCCTGGAGCAGGCCGAGCTGTTCCACTGGCCGCTGGATGCGGCGGCCGAGGAAAGCCTGCAGAAGAGTTTCCTCAGCCTGCTGCCCGAACACTGCTCGGTGCAGGAAAACGAGCCGCTGATGATCGAGAACCGCGCTATCACGGCACGCAAGGTCGGTGACGACGTCGCCTGGTTCGAGTTCCGCGAGCTGTGCGATGGTCCGCGTAGCCAGAACGACTACATCGAGCTGGGCAAGATCTTCCACGCCGTGCTGCTGGCCAACGTTGAGCAGATGAGCACCGCCAAGGACGATATGGCGCGGCGCTTTATCAACCTGGTGGACGAGTTCTACGACCGCAACGTCAAGCTGATCATCTCCGCCGAAGTGGAGCTGAAAGACCTCTATACCGGCGGCCGGCTGACCTTCGAGTTCCAGCGCACGCTGAGTCGTCTGCTGGAAATGCAGTCGCATGAGTTTCTCGCGCGCCCGCACAAGCCCTGAGTGTGGCAAACCATCTGTAGGAGCCAGTTTGCTGGCGATCTTGCGTTCGATCATCGCGAGCAAGCTCGCTCCTACAAAAGCAACGAGCAGCGTGCGTGCCCAGGCAGGATAAACTCTGCACCATCGACTTATTTCAGCGGTTAGCCCTATGACGTTTGCCTCCCTCGGCCTGATCGAGCCTCTGCTGCGTACCCTCGACAGCCTCGACTACAAAACCCCCACCGCCGTGCAGGCCCAGGCCATCGTGCCGGTCCTGCAAGGCCGCGATCTGATGGCCGCGGCGCAGACCGGCACCGGCAAGACCGCCGGTTTTGCCCTGCCGGTGCTGCAACGGCTGATGATGGAAGGCCCGCAGGTGGCGAGCAACTCGGTGCGCGCGCTGGTGCTGGTGCCGACTCGCGAGCTGGCCGAGCAGGTGCTGCAGAGCTTTATCACCTACGGTCAGCACCTGCCGCTGCGCAGTTATGCGGTGTATGGCGGGGTCAGCATCAACCCGCAGATGATGAAACTGCGCAAGGGTTTGGACGTGCTGGTGGCCACCCCCGGCCGCTTGCTCGACCTCTATCGGCAGAACGCGGTGAAGTTCAACCAGGTGCAGACCCTGGTGCTGGACGAAGCCGACCGCATGCTCGACCTGGGTTTTGCCAACGAGTTGCAGAATGTGTTTCGCGCACTGCCGAAGAAGCGCCAGACCCTGCTGTTCTCCGCGACCTTCTCCGAGGCGATCCGCGCCATGGCCGGCGAGATGCTCAACGACCCGCTAAGCATCGAGGTCAGCCCGCGCAATGCCGCCGCCAAGTCGGTCAAGCAGTGGCTGATTCCGGTGGACAAGAAGCGCAAGGGCGAGCTGTTTCTCCATCTGTATCAGGCCAAGCGCTGGAGCCAGGCCCTGGTCTTCGTCAAGACCCGCAAGGGCGTCGACGAGCTGGAAGCCGAACTGCAGCGCCACGGCATCAGCGCCGACTCGATCCACGGCGACAAGCCCCAGGCCACCCGCCAGCGCGCCCTGCAGCGCTTCAAGGATGGCGAGGTCAAGGTGCTGGTGGCCACCGATGTGGCGGCCCGTGGCCTGGATATCGACGACATGCCGCTGGTGGTCAACTTCGACCTGCCGATCGTCGCCGAAGACTATGTGCACCGTATCGGCCGTACCGGCCGCGCCGGCGCGGTGGGGCAGGCGGTGTCGCTGGTCTGCGCCGATGAAGTGCAGCTGCTATCGGCCATCGAAACCCTGACCCAGCAGGTGCTGCAACGTATCGACGAGCCGGACTTTATCCCCGACCACCGCGTGCCGCAGACCCTGCCCGGCGGCCAGGTGGTGAAAAAGCCGAAGAAGGCCAAGAAGCCGAAAGTGGTTGGCGGCGGCAAGGGCGGCAGCCTGGGTCGCTGGATGGAGGCCGATGAGCCGGCCGCGCCGGCGGTCAAGGCGGTGCGCAAGGTGCCGAGCTTTGCTGGGAAAGCGGGCAAGCCTGGAAAATTCGCTAAATAATCTTAGGCGCGGCTGCTGGCCTGTAGGGCTTCCAGCTGTTTCTTGTGGGTGGCGGCGGCGGTCATGTCGTAGATCACCACACAGATATGTTCGGCCTCGCCCTGGCCGCCGGCCAGCGGCAGCAGGGTGACGTTCTGGTACATAAAATCTTCCTGGCCGGTGATCGGCTGGTAGTTCTTGAAGCGCATCAGGTAGGGGTGCTGCTCCCACAGGCTGAACGCGCGGGTGCCCAGTTGCACCACGCTATCGACCTTGCGTTTTAGCCAGGTTTCGTTGATTTCCGGGAACAGGCTGAACAGCGTCTTGCCCTGCACCTCATCCGGCCCCAGGCCCGAATGGTTTTCCATAAAGCTGTTCCACACTTCCACCTGGTACTGGCGGTCGAGGACGATCACCCCGACGTCGATGCACTGCACGATATCGAGCAACCAGTGCACTTCCTGGATATCTATTTGCGCGGGCATGGGCGTACCGCCTACTTCATCAGGTAGTTGAGTTTGTGGGTCAGGCGCTGGATCGAGTCTTCGGTAAACAGCAACAGCAGGTCGAAGTGGATATTGTGCGCCTCCAGGCTGTAGCTGATTTCCACCGCCAGGGTCTTTTTCCAGCGGCGCTGGTTGATATGAATCAGCCGCTCGATGGAGGCGTGCTGGCCCAGCAGCAGGGGGTGGCCCTGGGAGAAACGCACGTCGATCTGTTCGGCAAGCCCGGCCAGGCAGGCGCCGATCAGGATACTGGCCAGATCCAGGAGCATTTCCGAGGTCTCGCTATCGTCCTTGGGCTGCCAGTCGAGCAGGCGCGCCATATCGGTCACTTCCGAGTCGTGGAACAGCAGCAGCGCCTCGCCGGCGATGCCGTCGCCGATAAAGCCCTGGCACGTCGCGCTCAGGCGCTCGCCGCGCATGGCATCGGTGAGGGTCATATGCAGTTCGCTGACCTCGAAGATATTCACCTGCGGCACCGGCAACTGCACAAAGACCCCGAGCGCCTTGGCCAGCAGTGCGGCGGCGCGGCCCATGGCGACGTTGCTGACCTCGCGCAGGGCATCGCGGAAATTCACCTTCAGCTCATCGAGCAGCGCGGCCTGGGCGATGGCGCCAGGCGTGGCCTTGGGGTCGAACAGGCCGAGCTCCAGCAGGGTGCTGCGCAGGATTTCCGGGTCGGCGGGCTTCTTGATAAAGGCCAGGGCGCCGAGTGCCTTGACCCGGCGTACGGCTTCCTCCTGCACGTCCCCGGAAACCACCAGCACCTTGCAAGCCAGGCCTTCGGCGCGCAGTGCGGTGAGGGTTTCGTAGCCATCCAGTACCGGCATGGTCAGGTCCAGCAGCATCACCTGGCCCAGCCCCTGACGCAGCGCAGCCAGGGCTTCCTGGCCATTGGTGGCCTGGCTGATGGTCACCGGCCATTCCGGCGGCAGGGCGCGGATCAACTGCTTGCGCGCCATATTCGAGTCGTCGCAGACCACTAGAGGGATCACGGCTAGAGGGTACCTGTGTGCGTGGAAAGGGCGTCGTTCTGCGGCGGTTTTCTGCAAGCATAGTCGCTGGCCCAGGCCGCATGGGTATCGCGGCGCTCAACCCATCCTAGGGCTGTGCAACCAATCCAGCATCCCCTGTGCGGCGCGCCGGCCGCTGGCAAAGCAGGCGGTCAGCAGGTAACCACCGGTGGGCGCTTCCCAGTCGAGCATCTCGCCAGCGCAGAAGGTGCCGGGTAGCGCCTTGAGCATCAGGTTGCCGTCCAGTTGCTCGAAAGGTACGCCGCCGGCCGTGCTGATGGCTTCATCCAGTGGCCGTGGGCGGATCAGGGTGATCGGCAGGGCCTTGATCGCGTTGGCCAGCAACACGGGGTCATTGAAGGCAGCGGCGCTGGCCAGTTCGCGCAGCAAGGCGGCCTTGACCCCGTCGATGCCGGCCTGGCGATGCAGATGCTTGGCCATCGACTGCGAGCCGCGTGGTTTGCTCAGGGCCGTCTGCAGCTTGGCCAGCGGCGTCTGCGGCAGCAGGTCGAGATAAACAGTGGCGCTGCCGTGCTGGTTGATCGCTTCGCGAATAGCCGCCGACAGGGCATACACCAGGCTGCCTTCGATACCGCTGGCGGTCAGCACGCACTCGCCCAGGCGTGGCGTTTCACCGGGCAGTTGGAGGCTGATGTTCTTCAGCGGCGCGCCGGCGAACTTGTCCCGCAGAAACGGGCTCCAGGCCGCTACATCGAAGCCACAATTGCTCGCCTGCAAGGGCGCGATAGTTACGCCACGCGCTTGCAGCAGCGCCGCCCAGGCACCGTCTGAACCCAATCGCGCCCAGCTACCGCCGCCCAGGGCCAGCAGGGTGGCGTCGGCCGTTATCGATTGTTCGCCGGCGGGCGAGGCAATCCGCAGCGCGCCGTGGTTATCCCAGCCCTGCCAGCGATGCCGGGTATGGATCTGTACACCCAACTCGCGCAGGCGCTTAAGCCAGGCACGCAGCAGCGGCGCGGCCTTCATATCGCTGGGGAACACCCGGCCCGAGGTACCGACAAAGGTGTCGATGCCCAGGCCGTGAATCCAGGCGCGCAGGGCGTTGGCATCGAAGTCCCGCAGCAGTGCAGCCACCTCGCTCTGGCGCGCAGCATAGCGGGCGACAAAGGCCGGCTTGGCCTCGGAGTGGGTGATATTCATGCCGCCGACCCCGGCCAGGAGGAACTTGCGCCCCACCGAGGGCATGCCGTCGTACAGCTCGACCTGCACACCGCCCTGGGCCAGTACCTCGGCCGCCATCAGCCCGGCGGGGCCGCCGCCGATAATGGCAACGCGAGGGGCAGGCTGTTGGGCGTTAGTGGTCATGGCGATATCGGGCGGGAATTAAGGGCGTGCATTCTAACCGAGGCCGCCGCGACCTTGTTATTTGCCCCGGCTTCGGGCACGGTCGGGACACGACTTTTCTGCCTGGAGCCGCATATGTCTGACCTCTATCCCAGCATCGACCCCGATGGCCTGATCGAATACTCGGTGGTCTACACCGACCGCTCCCTCAACCATATGTCGCAGTCGTTCCAGGGCGTGATGAAGGATATTTCCAGCACCCTGAAACAGGTCTACAACGCCCACGCGGTGGCCATCGTGCCCGGTAGCGGCACTTTCGGCATGGAAGCGGTGGCGCGCCAGCTGGCCACCGGGCAGAAGTGCCTGGTGCTGCGCAATGGCTGGTTCAGCTACCGCTGGACGCAGATTTTCGAGATGGGCCAGATCCCTTCTGAGTCGATTGTGCTCAAGGCGCGTCCGGTCGCCGAGGGCAGCCAGGCCGCGTTCTCGCCGCCGCGGCTGGTCGATGTGCTGGCGGTTATCGCCGCGGAAAAACCGCAGGTGGTGTTCGCCCCGCATGTGGAGACCTCTTCCGGGATGATCCTGCCGGACGGCTACCTGCGCGCCGTGGCGGATGCCGTGCATGCGGTTGGCGGCCTGTTTGTGCTCGATTGCATCGCCTCCGGCACCCTCTGGGTGGATATGCAGGCCTGCGGTATCGACGTGCTGATCAGCGCCCCGCAAAAAGGCTGGAGTGCCTCGCCCTGCTGCGCCCTGGTCATGCTCAGTGAAGCCGCCCAGGCCCGCGTCGAAGCCACGCAAAGCAGCAGCTTTGCCTGCGACCTGAAAAAATGGCTGCAGATCATGCAGGCCTACGAGCAGGGCGGCCATGCCTATCATGCGACCATGCCCAGCGATGCCCTGGCGCGTTTTCGCGAGGCCATGCGTGAGGCCGAAGCCATCGGCTTTGCCACCGTGCGCCAGCAACAGCAGGAACTCGGCGAGCGCGCGCGCGCACTGCTGACCCGCAAGGGTTTTAACAGCGTCGCCGCGCCAGGCTTCGAAGCCCCCGGTGTGGTGGTGTGCTACACCACCGATGCCAGCATCAAGAACGGCAGCAAATTCGCCGCCCAGGGCCTGCAGATCGCTGCCGGCGTGCCGCTGCAGTGCGACGAGCCGGCGGATTTTCAGACCTTCCGTCTGGGCCTGTTCGGGCTGGATAAGCTGGGCAATATCGAGCGCACCGTAGCCACGCTGGAGCAGGCGCTGGATAAGGTATTGGCGGGCTAACGTATTCGCCCTGGCTAGGCGCGCCGATGCTGGGCATTGAGCAGCAAAGCGATACCGCCGAGTACGGCGGCGGCGCTGATCAGCAGGCGCACGCTCAGTGCCTCGTCGAGCAGCAGGCTGCCGGCCAGTGCGGCAATAATGGGCACGCTGAGCTGCACGCAGGCGGCCTGAAAGGATTGCAGGCCGCGCAGTGCGGTGTACCAGATGGCATAGCCGATCCCGGAGGTCAGCGCGCCCGACAGCAGGGCATACACCAGCCCCGGCATGTCCCAGCGGGCTTGGCCGAAAAACAGGGCGCTGAGCAACAGCGCCAAGGGCGTGGCGCGCAGAAAGTTGCCGGTTGTGGCGGCCAGTGGGTCGTTCACCCCGCGCCCCAGTAGCGAGTAAACGCCCCAGGCTACACCCGCCACAAGCATCAGCAGTGCAGCGCCGGTGGGCGGCCGGCTGGCTCCCGGTAATAGCAATACCAGTAACCCGGCGCATGCCAGCAGCAGGCCGCAGGAACCGTTGAGGCTTAGGCGTTCGCCGCGGTACAGGCCCCAGGCAAACATGCTCAGTTGTACCGCGCCGAACAGAATCAAGGCCCCTGTGCCTGCATCCAGGTTGATATAGGCGAAGGAAAACCCGGCCGCATACACAAATAGCGCAGCAGCGGCGGGCCAGCTGCCGGTGCTGATGCGCTTGGTCATGCGCAAACGCATGATCAGCCACAGCGTCAGAGCGCCTGCTGCAAGGCGCAGGCTGGTAAAGCTGGCTGCATCGATGTCGGTGTCGCGCAGTGCCAGGCGGCACAGCAGCGAATTGCCGGCAAAAGCCAGCATGGCCAGTGCCGTCAGCAGTAGGGTTCGTGTGCTCATCAGTGTCCAGCGGGAGCAGAAATTAGCCATCTAAGCACAACAGCCACCGCACCGGCATTGCTGCCGATGCAGTCTTGCTGTTGTGGACGGGTGTGCATGGCTCGGTGGTCAGGACCTGTCCAGCACCCAGGTGTCATCCTCACGAAAGGCAATCAGCAACAGGCTGGCGGCGAAGATGATCAACGACGGATAGAACAAGGCATTGCTGCCGGTAAAGAACCAACCCCATGGATCCAGTACCGATTTAAACACCGCCAGCAGTGAGGCGCTGTTGAGCAGCAGCTGTACGGGATACGCCCAGCGGCGGGCCCAACCCACCACCACGGCCAGGCCTATAAGAATCTGCAGCACACCGGCAATCTGCAGTGCGCTCTGTGTCGCAAGAAAACCAAAGTAAAACTTGTTGGCCACTGCCAGGCCGTGTTCCACATTGAACAGCTTGTCGGCGCCCCAGATAACCAGCAGCCAACCCAGCGAGACACGCAGTAACAGTAGGGTGATTTTTTTCATCAAGTGGCTCCGTATCCCCGCCGTCAGTCAGACATGGGCAAGAGGTTGAAGGAATTAAGTGCTCGACGAATGGCTATTTGGCGGGCCCGAGTTGGCTGGCCAACGCGCTAAAATCGGCGAGGGTAATGTCGGGCTGAACCTCCCACGGATCAAACACAGCCTGCGGGTCACGGCGTAACCAGGCCGTGCTCAAGCCGGCGTGGGCGGCCCCGAGAATGTCGAAGGCGTTCGATGAGACCAGGCACACCTCTTTGGCCGGTAGGCCACAGCTGCGTACCAAGTGCTGATAAACCTTGGGGTCTGGCTTGAACGAGCGCACATCCTCGACGCTCACCACCGCCGCAAAAAAGTCAGCTAGGCCGGCTCGGTGCAATAAGTGTTGTACGGCCGCACGGCTACCGTTGGAGAACGCATACAGCTGTCGGCCCTGCTGCCGCAGCGCTTCAAGGCCGGCGGGTACGTCGCTAAAAGCATCCAGTTCGGCATAAGCCTGCATGGCCTGTTCGACGGCGTTCTCGCTGATGGCGACCTGCTGTTCACGGCAGACAAACACCAAGGCCTGGCGGGTACACACTGAGAAGTCGCAATAATCCCCCATCAGCCCCCTACGGAAGCTGTACTCCAGTTGTTTCTGCCGCCACAGGCGCGAGACAGTGGGGGCCTTGTCACCGATCAAGTCGGTCAAACGGGCCAGAACTGCCTGGGTGTCAATCAGTGTTCCGTAGATGTCAAAGGCCACGGCGCCGTGCATGTTCATATAAGCATCCTCTGTTTGCGGAGAGATGGCGGATCTGGTTAGCGCAGGTACGCCCCGAGGGGCTGTACCTGGATCAGCATTGACCTACTTTTTTTCCCAGGCAAAGCCTCGGAAGGCTTGATCGATGGGGGTTTGCGCAATGTGATTGGTGTAGTTGCTGATGATTTTTTGGCTCAGGCCAAGAATCACTTCCAGTACATTCTGCTGGGTAAAACCGGCGCCGTAGAACGCCTCCAGTTGGCCGGCTTCTAGCTCGCCGCGCTGGCGCAGCATAGCCAGGGTGAAGTCGCGCAGGGCTTCCAGCCTGGGCGTAGGCAGTGCTGTCTCGTCGCGTAGGGCATGGTTGATCTCGTCCGATACCTTCATCAGCTTGGCGATGCCGGTGTGCGCCGGTACGCAGTAATGGCAGGCATGCTCGACGTTGATGGTTTGCCATACCACGGTCTTCTCATCGGCGTCGAAGCTGCTATTGAGAAACAAGCCGTGGAGCGCTTGATAGGCGTTGAGCAGCTCAGGTGATTCTGCCATCACCGCATGTAGGCCGGGTACTCGACCAAAGGCTTTGTGTGATTTTTCCAGTAGGGCTTTGGCTGCTTCGGGTGCGCTGTTGTGGTCGTGCAGGGTGAAAGAGCGCATGGTGCAACTCCTTATTTGAGTGATCGTTCAATAATTATGGCGCTCACCGTAATTGAAGATTTACAGGCAATCAAGCCAAAATTGAGCGATCATTCAAAATTGAATCTGGTGGTTAAACTGCCGTTTTATCCGAGAGCTGACGATGGCCCGCACTGCTCGTTTTGATCGACAGGTTGCCCTGCACAGGGCCGTGGAACTGTTCTGGTCACGTGGTTATTACGCCTCCTCAATGAAGCATATTGAAGAGGCCCTGGACATGCGCCCGGGCAGTCTGTACGCCACGTTTGGCAGCAAAAGCGGTTTGTTCAGCGAGGCCCTGGATGCTTACGCGGCCCGCGGCAGGGATGAGTTTGCCCAGGTACTCGACAGTGCACCGAGTGTTATCGAGGGGCTCAAGGGCTACCTGCAGGCGCTTGCAGGCCGCTGTATGGGCACGGCACACGCCCCGACGCAGGCGTGTTTGCTGGTTAAAACGCTGCTTGAGGTAAATACCGAAGATGCTGCTTTGCGGGCGAAGGTGGAGGCCCTGCTGGCGCTGATTGAAGCGCGCCTGTATGCCGCCCTGACGCGGGCCAAGGCTGCTGGGGAGTTACGTGCCGATGTTGATTGCCAGCGCTTAGCCCGTTTGTTGCAAGCGCAGATCATGGGCCTGCGTGCCTTTGCCACGCGCGAGGTACCGGACGCGCAGATTGCCGCGCTCGCCGAGGACATGGCGAGCATGCTGGATGGCTTTCGCGCAGTGCCTGGTGCATAGCACTCACTTCACCCCCGTGGACGCCGTTATAGCGTGCCTATGCCCGCCGCCGTGGTACCTGGGCCGGGCTGTTAACCCAGCCCGCGCGCCTGCCAAACCTTGGCGGCGCTGTGATGCAGAATGCCGTGGCGCCGGGCCAGGGCATGACGGTCCTTGCCGTAGCCGCCGCCGATCAAACCCACTACCGGGATATCGCGGCCCAGTTCGTAGGATGGGTTGAGCAATGCGATACCCATCATCCTCCAGACGTTACAGCGATACCTGCCTATGGGTATCGCTGCGCTCAACGCCATCCTACGGTGTGCTTGTGCCCTGCGTACGCTGATCCAGCGCGGCCAATATTGTGTAGGCCGCCTTGATTCTGGCGGAGTTGGGGTAGTTCTTGTTGGCCAGCATGACCAGGCCCAGTTGCTGGCTAGGGACAAACACGACGTAGGCACCGAAGCCGCCGGTGGAGCCGGTTTTGTTAAATAGGCTGCTGCCCGGCTCGAATTTGGGCGTTGCGAGGCGGCTGGCTTTTTGTGCTTCCAGCACCATCGCTGGCGAGTTGCCGGCCTGCAGGCGCTCCAGGCTGATCGGGTAGGGGTAGCGTTCCCAGCCGAGGCTCTGGGTCATGTCGCCGATGCGGTAAAAGCCCGTCTGGGTGGTGGCGATGGCGCGCTGCAGTTCAGGGCCCAGGCCGGATGGGCTGAGGTTGGCCTGTACAAAGCGCAACATGTCCTTGGCATTGGTTTTTACCCCGTAGGCTTCGGCGTCGAGCATCCCTGGCGAGACGCGCAGCGGCTGATTGTCTTTGCTGTAGCCGTAGGCATAGCGCGGCATCTGCGCGGCTGGCACCTGGATATAGCTGTGTGGCATGTCGAGCGCGGGGAACAGCGTGCCTTCCATCAGTGTGGGGAAGGGTTGACCCATGCTGCGTGCGGTGAGGTAACCGAGCAAGCCGATGCTGGGGTTGGAGTAGCGCCTGTGGTTGCCCGCCGCGTATTCAGGCTGCCACTGGCGGTAGTAGGCGAGCATGCTGGCTGGGTCGGTCACGTTATCAGGGAACTGCAGCGGCAACCCGCCGGCGGTGTAGGTGCCGAGGTTGAGCAGGCTGGCGTTTTCCAGCGGGCTGCCGCGCAGCTCGGGCCAGTGCTGGCCGGCGCTGTCGCTGAGGTTGAGCTTGCCGTTCGCCTGCGCCAGACCTGCGAGGGTGGCGGTGAGCGGTTTACTCAGCGAGCCGATTTCAAACAGGGTATCGCGGGTTACCGCTTGCGGGTCGTCCCGGCGCGCCACGCCATAGTTGAAGTAGTGCGCCTGGCCGTTGTGGCTGAGCGCCACGGCCATGCCGGCAATGTCGTATTCCGCCATCAGCGGACGGACGCTGGCGTCTACCAGCGACTGCAGTGTGTCGGCTGCTGGTGCGGCAGTGGCGCTGCCGAATGCCAGTGCGGCCAGCAGGGCGATGATCTTTCCGTGCATGGGATGGGTGCTTCCTTGGTTGTGGTGATGGGCGATATGACTGCGCCCTGTGCCGCTTTTATCCCAGCCCGCGCGCCTGCCAAACCTTGGCGGCGCTGTGATGCAGGATGCCGTGGCGCCGGGCCAGGGCGTGACGGTCCTTGTCGTAGCCGCCGCCAATCAAACCCACTACCGGGATATCGCGGCCCAGGCAGTGGTTAAGCACGGCTTCGTCACGGGCAGCGATGCCGGCATCCGTGAGGTTGAGGTAGCCGAGGGCGTCGTCTTTGTGCACGTCGACGCCAGCGTCGTACAGCACGATATCCGGCTGATACATCGGCAGCAGGTAGTTGAGGCTGTCGTCCACCACCTTGAGGTAGTCGGCATCGCCCATGCCGTTGGGCAGGGGAATGTCCCAGTCGCTGGCGGCCTTGCGCGCCGGGTAATTCTTTTCGCAGTGCAGCGACACGGTGACGGCCTGCGGGGTGTTTTCCAGCAGGCGTGCGCTGCCGTCGCCCTGGTGCACGTCGCAGTCGAAGATCAGCACCCGCTGCACCTTGCCGCTGGCCAGCAGATACTGGCTGATCACCGCCAGGTCATTGAAGATGCAGAAGCCGGCCGGGTGATCGTAGTGGGCGTGGTGGGTGCCGCCGGCCAGGTGACAGGCCAGGCCATGTTGCAGGGCCTGTTCAGCCGCCAGCAGCGAGCCGCCCACGGCGCGCACGGTGCGCTGGGCCAGGGCGGCGCTCCAGGGCAGGCCAAGGCGGCGTTGTTCTTCATGGGCCAGCTCGCCGCTGACAAAGCGTTGGATATAGGCCGGGCAGTGGGTCAGGGCGAGTACGTCGGTTGGGCACAGCTCGGGGCGCAGCAGCTCGGCGTCGGTGCTCAGGCCGCTATCGATCAAGTGATCACGCAGCAAGCGGAACTTCTCCATGGGGAAGCGGTGATTGGCCGGGAAGGGCGGGCTGTAATCGTCGTGGTAGACCAGCGGCAGGCGCATGGCGGCGGGCTCGGGCGAAAGAGCCCGAAGTATGGCGGCAGGTTTGTCCGACACTCAAGCTCGGCTGCTGATTGGCCATAATGCTGCCATTATTGTCCGCATCCATCGTTCAGTCGGGCCGACAAGCCTTGGCAAAGTCTTTACCATCTCGCCCCCAGCCAGATGCGTTAACAGGAGAGCATGCATGAGTCAGGTGTTGAATGAGTTGGTCGCCCTGCTGACCCTGGAAACCATCGAAGAGAATCTGTTTCGTGGTGTCAGCCAGGACCTCGGCTTTCGCCAGTTGTATGGCGGCCAGGTGCTCGGTCAGTGCGTCTCGGCGGCCAGTCAGACGGTGGAGCCTGCGCGGCATGTGCATTCCATGCACGGTTATTTCCTGCGCCCGGGTGACGCCACGCTGCCGGTGGTTTATCAGGTTGAGCGGGTGCGTGATGGCGGCAGCTTCAGCACGCGGCGGGTGACGGCGATTCAGAAGGGCAAGCCGATTTTCACCTGCAGCGCTTCCTTTCAGTTCGATGAAGAAGGCTTCCACCATCAGAATGCGATGCCCGAAGTACCGGGGCCGGAACAGCTGAAATCGGAAACCGAGCTGGCGCGCCTGGTGGTCGATGCCCTGCCGGAGCGCATGCGTGAGCGGGCGGTGAGCGACAAGCCGATCGAGATTCGCCCGGTAACAGTCGGCAATCCCTTCGCCCCCAAACCCAGCGAGCCGGTCAAGCATGTGTGGTTCCGCGCCGCAGGCGAGCTGCCGGATGATCCGCAGCTGCACAAATACCTGCTGGGTTACGCCAGCGACTTCAACCTGCTGACCACCTCGATGTTGCCGCACGGGGTTTCCGTGTGGCAGAAGTTTATGCAGGTCGCCAGCCTCGACCACTCGCTGTGGTTCCATGGCAACCTGCGCATGGACGACTGGCTGCTCTACAGCATGGACAGCCCCTGGGCTGGCAACGCCCGTGGTTTCTCCCGTGGCAGCATTTTCAACCGCCAGGGCCAGCTGGTCGCTTCGGTAGCGCAAGAGGGCTTGACCCGAATCCGTGAGGATTGGAAATGAGTCTTCGCAGTGCGAAGCATTGGGTGTTCGATATGGACGGCACCCTGACCCTGGCGGTGCACGACTTCGAGGCCATCAAGCGGGCGCTGGATATTCCGCTGGCTGACGACATTCTCGGCCATCTGGCCTCGCTACCTGAGGCAGTGGCGGCGGCCAAGCATGCCTGGCTGCTGGAGCATGAGCGTGAACTGGCGCTGAGCGCCGAGCCGGCACCCGGGGCGATTGAACTGGTGCGCGAGCTGCACGGGCGTGGCTGTCGCCTCGGCATCCTCACCCGCAATGCCCATGAGCTGGCGCTGCTGACCCTGCGCGCCATCGGCCTGGATGACTGCTTTGCCGTACCCGACGTGATCGGCCGTGATGAGGCGCCGCCCAAGCCCGATCCGGGTGGTCTGCTGCACTTTGCCCGGGCCTGGCAGGTCGCGCCGAGCGAGCTGGTGATGGTTGGCGATTACCGCTTCGACCTGGAATGCGCTCGCGCGGCCGGGGCGCGCAGCGTGCTGGTCAACCTGGCGGAAAACCCCTGGCCGCAGCTGACCGACCATTTCGCCCTGGATTGCCGGGCGTTGCAGCGGTCGTTGTAGCCGACGAACGCAGTCAGTCGTGTAGCCTGGATAAGCGCAGCGCAATCCGGGATGGCGGGCGCGCGTATCCGGCAATGGCCCGGATTGCATCCGGGCTACGGCCAGTCGCAGCCTCTGTTAATGACTGCAGCCGGACTCCAGATCCTTGAGGATCGGGCAGTCCGGGCGGTCGTTGCCCTGGCAGTTGTCCATCAAGTCCTTGAGGGTGTCGCGTAGGCCGCTGAGTTCGCTGATCTTGCGCTCCAGCTCGGCGATATGCGCGGCGGCCAGGGCTTTCACATCGGCGCTGGCGCGTTGCCGGTCCTGCCACAGGGCCAGTAGCTGGCTGACTTCTTCCAGAGAAAAACCCAGATCGCGCGAGCGTTTGATAAACGCCAGGCGATGCAAATCCTGCTGGCCGTATTGGCGGTAACCGCTGCCTGAGCGACCCGCAGCGGGCAGCAGGTCGATGCTTTCGTAGTAGCGAATCATCTTGGCGCTCAGGCCGGTTTGCTTGGCGGCTTGGCCGATATTCATACTCGTCTCGCAAAGGTTGTTCGTAGGATGACGTTGAGCGTAGCGATACCCATCATCGGTCTATGCCTGTGGCCGCTTGCATGGCTTATACCGATGATGGCGGCGCCTTTGCTTGTGTGGCAGCAGGCTAAGGGCGTGCGCCCCATCCTACGAGTCATGGCTTAGGTTTCCAGGTTTTTAGCAGCAAGGCATTGCTCACCACGCTGACGCTGGAGAGCGCCATGGCCGCGCCAGCCAGCATCGGGTTGAGCAGACCAAAGGCCGCCAGCGGGATGCCGATCAGGTTATAGGCGAAGGCCCAGAACAGGTTCTGGCGGATCTTGTTGTAGGTGCGCCGGCTGATATCCAGGGCGTCGGCCACCAGGCGCGGGTCGCCGCGCATCAGGGTGATGCCGGCAGCGTGCATGGCCACATCGGTACCGCTGCCCATGGCGATGCCGACATCGGCAGCCGCCAGCGCTGGCGCATCGTTGATGCCGTCGCCGACCATGGCCACCACCGCGTCTTGTCTAAGTGCTGCGATGATCGCCGCCTTGTCTGCCGGCAGCACCTCGGCATGTGCCGCCGTGATACCCAGGGCCTTGGCCACCGCCTTGACGCTGCCGGGGTTGTCGCCGCTGAGCAGATGGCTTTCGATGCCGCGTGCGCTCAGTGCGGCGATGGCATCCAAGGCGCTGGCCTTGAGTGTGTCGCCAAAAGCGAACAGGCCGAGCACCTGCGGTTGCGGCGCCAGTTCCAGCAGCCAGGACAGGGTGCGCCCCTCGGCCTCCCAGGCCAGGGCGTCGGCGGCCAGTTCGTCAGGCAGCAGGAAGTGCTCTTCCAGCAGGCGCTTGTTGCCCAGGGCTAGCTGCCGTTCGCCGATCTGCCCGGCGATACCGCGCCCGGCCAACGCCTTGCTATGGCTGACTTCGGCGAGGGCTAGCTGCTGTTCTGTGCAGGCGTCCAGCACCGCCTTGGCCAGCGGGTGTTCGCTGCCACGTTGCAAGGCACCGGCCAGTTGCAGCAGCTTGTTGGTGTCGCCGTCCACTGCGCGCAGATGGGCGATACGCGGCGCGCCGGAGCTGAGGGTGCCGGTTTTGTCGAACGCCACCAGACTGACCGAATGGGCGATTTCCAGGGCTTCGGCGTCCTTGATCAGGATGCCGTGGCGCGCGGCCACCCCGGTGCCGGCCATGATCGCCGTGGGCGTGGCCAGGCCGAGGGCGCAGGGGCAGGCGATCACCAGCACCGCCACGGCATTCAGCAGCGCGGTTTCCATCCCGGCGCCCAGCAGCAGCCAGGCGAGCAGAGTAGCCAGGGCGATCAGCAGCACGCTGGGCACAAACACCTGGCTGACTTTATCCACCAGCTTCTGGATCGGCGCCTTGGCCGCCTGGGCGTCTTCGACCAGGCGAATAATGCGTGACAGCACGGTTTCTGCGCCCAAGGCGGTGGTTTCGATCAGCAAGCGGCCTTCGCCGTTGATCGCCCCCGCGGTAACCTTGTCCCCCGGTTGTTTGGGCTGCGGCAGGCTCTCGCCGCTAATCAGCGCCTCGTCGGCATGGCTCTGGCCGTGCGTGACCCGCCCATCCACCGGGAAACGTTCGCCGGGCTTGACCACAATGCAGTCGCCCAATTGCAACTCGCCCAGCGCCACCCATTGCTCGCCGCCCTCTTGCAGGCGCAGGGCGCGTTCCGGACGCAGCGCCTGCAGGGCGCGGATGGCGCTGCTGGTCTGACGTTTGGCACGGCTCTCCAGGTATTTGCCGAGCAGGATCAGGCTGATGATCACCGCCGAGGCTTCGAAATACAGATGCGGCATGCTGCCAGCGGGGCTTACCGCCCACTGATACAGGCTCAGGCCGTAGGCGGCGCTGGTGCCGATGGCCACCAGCTGATCCATATTTCCCGCGCGGGCGCGCAGGGCGCTCCAGGCGGCGCGGTAGAAACGCGCACCGAAGATAAATTGCACCGGCGTGGCCAGGGCGAACTGCAGCCAGGCCGGCAGCATCCAGTGCAGGCCGAAGGGTTCGGCAAGCATCGGGATGACCAGCGGTAGGGTCAGCACAATGGCCAGCAGCAGCGCCCAGCGTTCGCGCTGCAAATGCGGCTCGGCCGTTGGTTGGGCCTGGCTTGCATCGTCCAGCAGGCTGGCGTGGTAACCCGCCTGGCTGACGGCCTGCAGCAGAGTATGGTGATCAGTACCGCGCAGCACCTGCAGCTGCGCCTGTTCGCTGGCCAGGTTGACGCTGACCGCGAGTACGCCCGGCTGCTGCGCCAGGGCGCGTTCGATACGCCCGGCGCAGCTGGCGCAGGTCATGCCTTCCAGGTTCAGCTCCAGGCGCTCGCTGGGCACCTGATAACCGGCCGCGCTGACCGCATTGACCAGCTGTGCCAGGCTGCCGGCGGGCGCTTCGACTCGCGCCTGTTCACTGGCCAGGTTGATGTTGACGCTGGCGACATCGGCCACCTTGATCAAGGCGCGCTCGACCCGTCCGGCGCAGCTGGTGCAGGTCATGCCGCTAATGGGCAGGTTGAAGGTGGTGAGGCTGGACATGGGTGGTCCTCCATTGAGTTCCAGTATAGGATCAACCTTGACATAAGGATAAGGTCAAGCCCATTTCTCACTTGACCTTGCCCTTATGGCAAGGCCAACACTGCAGCTGTCCGCTTATCATGGCGGTTTATTTATTCAGGAGGTGGCTTATGCAGGTTTCTCAGGTTCACACATTCCGGGTCGATGGCATGACCTGCCAGCATTGCGTCAAGACCATCACCGAGGCGCTGTTGGCCTGCGACCCGGCGGCGAATGTAAAAGTGAAATTTCCCGGTGGCGAAGTGCAGGTGAGCAGCAGCGTTGCGGTGGATCAGCTGATGGTGGCGATCGTCGAGCAGGGTTACGGCGTCAGCCTGGCGTAGGCGTTGCGGCGCTTGGCCAGTCACGGATCAGCCCGCGAAAGCAGGCATCGATCATCGGCGCGGCGTCGTTAAGCGGGTCGAACAGATTGGGGTCGCGCGACCAGTCGTGAAACAGCCCGACAATCAGCGCATGCACAGCCCGCGCAGCCAGGCGCGGGCTGAGCCCAGAGTGCAGACGCGGTGCGGCGGACGGGGCGCTGAACTGTTGCTCGCAGAGTGCGATAAACAGGTTGATAAAGGCTTCGTGGCGTTCTTCGGCCTCGCGCAGCTCTTCGGTGAATTCACAGCGGCGCAGCAAGATGGTGAAGATACGGCGCTTTTGTTGATCGCGCGCGAGGTTCTCGATGGCCTCGATACACAGCTCACGCAGGGTCATTAGCGGGTCGTGAGCCGGGCAGCCGCGCATGCGTTCGGCCAGTTGTTCGGGCGGCAGGCGTACCTGATTGAGCATGGCGTTGAACAGGTCAGCCTTATTGGCGAAGTGCCAATACACCGCGCCGCGCGTCACCCCGGCGTGCCGCGCAATGTGCTCCAGGCTGGTGTGCGCCACGCCTTTTTGCAGAAACAGGGTTTCGGCCGCCTCAAGGAGGGCGATGCGGGTTTTCTCGGCGTCTTCTTTGGTTCGGCGCATGGCTGCAGGCGGATTTCTGGCTAGGCTCAGGACGAAGTGTAATGAACTTAAGGGTAATGTTCTATTTACAAACACTTATGTATGTAACTAGCATTGCTCGTCTCAAACGTTGCGCCCTGCGTTTTCTTGGAGACATCCATGTTTTTTCCCCGTCATCTGCCGGTTGCTGCCGGTTCCCTGTTGCTCGCCGTCCTGGCTGCCCCCCTGTATGCCGCCGATGCACCGCCTGCACCCGAAGTGGTGGTGGAAACCGTCAAGGCCGAGTCGCTGCCGCTGGAGCTGGAATATTCCGCGCGCACTGCGGGTTTCCGCGAAGTGCAGGTCCGCGCCCAGGTCAGTGGCATCCTGCAGGAACGCACCTATCTGGAAGGCAGTCAGGTCAAGCAAGGCCAGGTGATGTTCCGCATCGACCCGCGCACCTACCAGGCCGCGCTGAGCCGCGCCAAGGGTGCGTTGGCGCAGGAGCAGGCGCGCTACCGGCAGACCGAGCGTAACCTCAAGCGCATCCGCGAGCTGCAGAAGAAGGGCTTTGCCAGCGAGAGCGAGCTGGATAACGCCATCTCCAACTTCGAGCAGAGCAAGGCCAATATCCAGGCCGCCGAGGCCGAGGTGCAGTCCAAGCAGATCGACCTTGACTACACCACGGTAAAAGCGCCGATTTCCGGTATCACCAGCAAGGAAACCGTTTCCGAAGGCAGTTTGATGGTGGCCGGTGATCCGAATGCCAGCTTGCTGAGCAATATCACCCAGCTGGACCCGATCTACGTCAACTTCGCCGCCCCGGACTCCGATGTGGAAAGTGTGCGCAGCGGTTTGCAGAACGGCAGCCTGGTGCTGCCGGAAGACGGCAAGATGAGCGTGCAGATCAAGCTCGGTGACGGCAGTGTCTACCCGCTGGAAGGCAAGGTGGATTTCACCGACAGCCTGGTGGATCGTGGCACCGGTACCGTCAGCGCCCGCGCCGTGGTGCCTAACCCGGATCAGACGCTGTTGCCCGGCCAGTTTGTGCGGGTGCAGGTTTTGGGCCTGAGCATCCCTAATGCCATGACCCTGCCTGAGCGCGCGATTGCCCAGGGCCCTGGCGGTACCTTTGTCTACGTGGTGGATAAAGGCGGGGTGGCGCGTATGCGTCAGGTCACCACCGGGCATACGGCCAAAGGCCGTTGGGTGATTGTGTCCGGCATCAGTGCCGGTGAGCGGGTGATCGTCGAGGGCCTGCCGAAGGTGCGTCCGGACAGCCCGGTCAAAGTTGCCGCCCCAGTTGCCAGCCAATCCTAAGGAGCGTTCCCGGTGATCTCACGCTTCTTTATCGACCGTCCGGTATTTGCCGCGGTCATCTCGATCATCATCGTGCTGGCCGGCCTGATGGCCATGCGCTCGTTGCCGATCGCCCAGTACCCGCAGATCCTGCCGCCGCAGGTGTCGGTCAGCGCCAGCTACGCCGGGGCCAGCGCCCAGGTGATTGCCGAAACCGTGGCCGCGCCGCTGGAGCAGTCGATCAACGGCGTCGAAGGGATGATTTACCAGCAGTCCAACTCCGGCGGCAACGCCATGAGCCTGTCGGTGTATTTCGAGGTGGGCCGCGACCCCGATCAGGCCACCATCGACGTCAACAACCGGGTGCAGGCCGCCCTGGCCAAACTGCCGGAAGAAGTGCGCCGGCAGGGCGTCAAGGTGCAGAAGAAGTCTTCGGACATTCTTCAGGTTGTCACCCTGTACTCGCCGGATGGCTCGCGCGACCCGGTGTTTATCAGCAACTACGCGCTGATCAATGTGATCGACGAACTCAAGCGCCTGCCCGGCGTGGGCGATGTCAGCCAGTTCGGTTCGAAAGACTACTCGATGCGCATCTGGCTGCGCCCGGACAAGCTGGCGCAGTTCAACCTGACGCCCACCGATGTGGTCAATTCGATCCGTGAGCAGAACTCGCAGTTCGCCGCCGGCAGCTTCGGCCAGCAGCCGCTCAAGCAGGAACAGGATTTCACCTACACGGTGACCACCCAGGGGCGTTTCACCGACCCGCAAGAATTTGAAAACGTCATTTTGCGTACCGACGACACCGGCGCCAGCCTGCTGCTCAAGGATGTTGCGCGGATCGAGCTGGGTGCCCAGGACTACTCGCTGATGACCTCGCTCAACGGTCAGCAGAACGCCGCGTTTGGCGTGTACCTGCAGCCCGGCGCGAATGCCCTGGACACTGCCGCCGCGGTGAGCAAGACGCTCGATCGTCTGTCGCAGAACTTCCCCAGCGGCATGACCTACAAGGTGCCGTACGACACCACCAAATTCGTCCAGGTGTCGATCGACGAAGTGATCAAGACCTTCTTCGAAGCGCTGATCCTGGTGGTGCTGGTGGTGTTTCTGTTCCTGCAGAACTGGCGCGCCACGCTGATCCCGCTGTTGGCGATTCCGGTGTCGCTGGTCGGCACCTTCGCCGGCATGTACCTGCTCGGTTTCTCAATCAACCTGCTGACCCTGTTCGGCATGGTGCTGGCCATCGGTATCGTGGTGGACGACGCCATTGTGGTGATCGAAAACGTCGAGCGGGTGATGGCCAGCGACAAGATCGGCCCGCGCGAGGCGACCATCAAGGCCATGCAAGAAGTGACCGGGCCGATTATCGCCATCGTTCTGGTGCTCTGCGCAGTATTCGTGCCGGTGGGCTTTCTCGGCGGCCTGGCCGGGGAGATGTATAAACAGTTCGCCATCACCATCGCCATTTCGGTGGTGATCTCCGGCATCGTCGCCCTGACCCTGAGTCCGGCGCTGTGCGCCTTGCTGCTCAAGCCTGGGCACCACGAACCGGCCGCACCGTTCCGCGCCTTCAACCGGGTCTTCGACAAGCTGACCAGCGGCTACACCGCCGGGGTGCGGTTCTTCCTCAAACGTTCGGCGGTCGGCCTGCTGCTGTTCGGCGCGATGATTGCGCTGATGGTGGTGCTGTTCAACCGGGTGCCCAGTTCCCTGGTGCCCAACGAAGACCAGGGCTATGTGATCAACGCCTACTTCCTGCCGCCCGCCGCCTCGCTGACCCGTACCGAAAAGCTGACCGGTGAGGTGACCCAGCAGCTGATGGCGCACCCGGCGGTGCAGGACGTGGTGACCTTCGCCGGTTTCGACGTGCTGACCTTTGGTACCCGCAGCAACGCCGGGGTGAGCTTCGTGCCACTGAAGGACTGGAGCGAGCGCACCACCCCCGAGCTGGATGCGCGCAACTTGACCGGCGAATTTATGGGCATGGGCGCGGCGCAGAAGGATGGTGTGGTGATGAGCTTCAACCCGCCGCCGATTACCGGCATGAGCACCACCGGCGGCTTCGAAGGCTATATCCAGGATCGCAGCGGCGGTAGCACCGCGCAGCTGGCCGAGAAGGTTCAGGCCTTTCTCGCCGCTGCGGCCAAACGTCCTGAGTTGGCCGGGGTGCAGAGCACCTTCAGCGCCAATGTGCCGCAGTACTTTATCGACCTGGATCGCATCAAGGCACGCGCCCTGGGGGTCTCGGTGAATGATGTGTTCACCGCCATGCAGGCGACGTTCGGCAGCTACTACGTCAACGATTTCAGCCTGTATGGGCGTACCTTCCAGGTCAGCCTGCAGGCCGAGGCGGAGTTTCGCAGCAAGCCTGAAGACCTGTCCCAGGTCTATGTGCGTGCGGCCAGTGGCGAGCTGGTGTCCTTGGCCAGCCTGGTCAAGGTCGAGCGGATTCTCGGCCCGGATACCTACGCGCGCTTCAACGTCTACCCGGCGGCGAAGATCCTCGGCGGGCCGGCGCCTGGCTTCAGCTCCGGCCAGGCCCTAAGTGCGATTCAAGAGGTGGCGGATGAGGTGCTGGGCAGCGATTACAGCATCGGCTGGACCGGCTCGGCCTTCCAGGAAGTAGCCTCGCAGGGCTCGGGCAGCAGTGCCTTCGTCTTCGGCCTGATCATGGTGTTCCTGATTCTCGCGGCGCAGTACGAGCGCTGGACCCTGCCGCTGGCGGTGGTCACTGCGGTGCCGTTTGCGGTGTTCGGCGCGATTCTCGCGGTGTGGCTGCGCGGCATCGAAAACGACCTGTACTTTCAGGTCGGCCTGGTCACCCTGATCGGCCTGGCAGCGAAGAACGCCATCCTCATCGTCGAGTTCGCCGTGCTGTGCAGGCAGCAGGGTATGGGCATCTTCGAGTCGGCGCTGGAGGCTTCACGCCTGCGCTTTCGCCCGATCATCATGACCTCGCTGGCGTTTATTCTCGGCGTTGTGCCGCTGGCGATCAGCTCGGGCGCAGGCTCGGCCAGCCGTCACTCGATCGGCACCGGGGTGATCGGTGGGATGATGGCGGCGACTTTCCTGGCGATCTTCCTGATCCCGATGTTCTACCTGCTGGTGGAATCGCTGGCAGAGAAAATCGGCAAAGGCCGTAGGGTGGGTTAGGCGTGTGCGCAAAGGCTCGGTCAGGTGGGAGCCTTTGGCGCGCCAGGACGTAGGATGGGTTGAGCATAGCGATACCCATGCTGCCAGGCCGTAGTCCAGATGTAATCCGGGAACGGTTGGTCAGGCGCTGAATGCCCCGGATTGCATCCGGGCTACAACTTATTTGGACCGCCATGCCGTTACCTCTGCTGTTGATTCTCGGCGCGTTAAGCGCCTTTGGCCCGTTGGCTATCGACTTTTACCTGCCGAGCTTTCCGACCCTGGCGCGCGCCTTCGCCACCGATGTGGAGCATGTGCAGCTGTCGTTGGCGGCCTACTTTGCCGGCCTGGCCATTGGTCAACTGGTGTATGGCCCGCTGGCCGACCGTTTTGGCCGACGCAAGCCGCTGCTGGGCGGGGTCATGCTGTTCAGTCTGGCGTCGTTGGCCTGCGCCCTGGCGCCGAGCCTGGAATGGCTGATTGCCGCGCGCTTTGTGCAGGCCCTGGGCGGTTGCGCGGGGATGGTGGTGTCGCGGGCGGTGGTGCGTGATCTGTGTGACCCGATCAACTCGGCCAAGGTATTTTCCCAACTGATGCTGGTGATGGGCCTGGCGCCGATTCTCGCGCCGCTGGGCGGTGGGCTGCTGCTCAGCACGCTGGGCTGGCCGTCGATCTTTATCTGCCTGACGCTGTTCAGCTTTATCTGCCTGCTGGCGGTGGCTCAGTGGCTGCCGGAAACCCTGGCCAAGGACGCGCCGCCGGCACCCCTGCGCGGCGCGCTGGGGGAGTACAAGCGGCTGTTCGCCGACCTGCCGTTTCTCGGCTATGCGATGACCGGCGGCTGTGCGATTGCCGGGATGTTTGCCTATATCGCCGGCTCGCCGTTCGTGTTTATCGAGCTGTATGGCATCCCCGCCGAGCATTACGGCTGGCTGTTCGGCAGCAATGCCCTGGGCTTTATTCTGGTGGCGCAGCTGAATGCCTGGCTGGTGGCGCGGCATGGGCCGGCGTACTGGCTGGGCAAGACCGTGTGGTTCTACCTGGCGTGCGGTCTGGCCCTGCTGCTGGTGGCGCTGGCCAAGCCGCACGCCTTGTGGCCGCTGCTGCTGCCATTGTTCGGCTGCATTGCCAGCCTGGGCATTCTGCTGCCCAACGCCTCGGCTTGCGCCATGGCCGGGCAGGGCAGGCATGCCGGCAGTGCCTCGGCCTTGCTCGGCAGTCTGCAGTTCGTGATCGCCGCCAGTGCCGCTGCCCTGGTGGGCGTGCTGCATGACGGCAGCGCCTGGCCGATTGCCGTGGTGATCTTCGCTTGCGGGGTGTTGGCCGTAAGCTTTTCCCTGTTTACCCGCTGGGTCGAGCGCGGCGCGATCCGCGCATAGGCTTAACTTACGGCGCGCTGTTGCTCGAATGGCAGCCTATGCGGCGCGCTCAGGCGCGCTTGCAGGGTGCTGACAAACTGGCGGGCCTCGCTTTCACTGCGAAAGGTCACACTCTGCTTGCCAAAGCTTACTTGCCAGCCTGAACCTGCGGCTGTTTTTACCGGTTGGATCATGACGTTCATCGCCGAGCCTCCTATGCAAGAAAAGCCAGTCTAGTCGCTCAATATGAACTTTCATTGACCTGTAACAATTCAATCACGGCAGGCGTGCCGTTGGTCTGATCAGCTCACCTGCGTGGCGCTGAATTGCACGGCCAGCCCGGCCAACCGGGTGAATTCGGTGACCAGGGCAATATCGGCGGCGCTCGGCCGGCTGGGCTGCGGGTAGTAGATGCCGAAGGTGCCCAGCACCTGGCCGTTGTCATCCTTGAACGGCAGTGACCAGCAGGCGTGCAGTCCGGCGGCCAGGGCGACGCTCTGGTAATCGCGCCAATACGGATGCTGACTGAGGTCTTCGGCGATCACCAGTTCGCCGCTCACGGCGGCGTGTCCGCATGAACCAACCTCCAGCGCGGCCCGCTTGCCGTCGATGGCCCGGCAATAGGCCTCCGGTAGGCTGGGGGCTGCGCCAAGATGCAGGCGCTGTTGCTCATCGAGTAGCATGATCGACACGCGCATCTGCGGTTGCAGGCTTTCCAGGCGCTGGCTGATACCGCTGAGAATGCTGCGTAGCGGGTACAGACCCAGCAGCTCGTCGAGCACTGCGTTGCGTGCCTGTTGCAGTTGTTGGGCCTGGTGGCGCTCATGCAGGTCATGCAGGCTACCGTGCAGGCTGTGCTCGGGCAGACTCAGGTTGAGCTGCAGTTCAACTCGCCGCGCCTGACCGCTACGGGTGAGCAACTGGCATTCCAGGCGCAGGCTGCCGAGCTTGCCGCTGCGCAATTCTTCCAGGCGTTGGCTTAGCGTGGCTTGAGCCAGTTCCGGCATAAAACGCTGCAATGGCTTGCCCAGGCTTTCGTGGATCGGGTAACCGCTGATCCGTTCCCAGGCCGGGTTGAGGAAGCTCAGTTGATCGTCGGGGCTGGTGATAAAAATCGCATCACCGAGGTGCTCGACCAGCGAGCGGTAGCGGCTCTCGCTGACCTGCAGTTCGTTATCGATTTTCTTCTGTTCGGTGAGGTCGATGTCGACGCAGTACAGCTCCAGCTGATCCAGGCTGTTACGCAGCATCAGGTGGCTGGAATAGACCCACACCAGGCTGCCGTCCTTGCGTTGTAGCTGCACCTCGGCGGCAGGGATTGGCGGGCCGCCGAGCTGCCACAGGTTGATCGCACTGGCCACCTTGCTGCGTGCCTGGGGCGGAACGATCAGCTCTTCCAGGCGCTGGCCCATCACCTCATGCAGGGCATAGCCATAAAGCTGGGTGCTGGCCTGGTTCCAGTAGATCACCCGGCGGTCGCGGTCGTAGCCTTGCACGGCAATTCGCGGGGTCTGCTCGAACAGCTGGCGAAAACGCTGCTCGCTTTCACGTAGGGCGCTTTCGTCGCGTTTCTGTGCGCTGATGTTTTGCACGGTACCGAGGACGCGCCCCTGCTCATCCACTTCACCGCGCAGCATCAGCCAAGTGGTTTGCTGTTGCTGGGGTTGCAGCAGGCGGGCACTCACCAGCATTGTGTTGCGGCTCTCCAGCAAGCCGCGCAGGGCGCGTTGCACGGCGCAGCGTTCGGCGGGGTGCAGCCAGCTGAGCAGCTGTTCGCTGCTGCACTGCTGGCTGTCAACAGTGCGGCCGAACAGGCAGAGGGCCTCGTCGCTCCAGTGGAAACCATTGCGGTATTCCCAGCTGCCTAGCCCGGCGTTGCGTTGCGCCTGTTGCAGCACGCGGCTGTTGTGGGTGAGCGCCGCGAGCAGTTGATGCTGCGCCTGGCGGTCACGCAGGCTGACAAAGAAGATCAGCCCGGTGCTCAGCAGAATAAACAGCAGGCCTTTGCCGGTTTGCAGCTCAGCCACCAGTTCGCTGTCCCGGACCAGCGTATGCAACAGATAGTCACTGCCGAAAATCCACAGGGCGCTGAACAGGCTATATACGCCAGCCAGGCGCAGTGGGCCTTGAAGATCGGGTCGCATCCATCACCGCCAATGGCTAGTCATGTTGCAAGAGTTGAATGGGCGTGCCTGCAAGCAGGCAATGCATTGAGTCTAGCCGGCCCCTTGTCGAATGCAGGGCGCGCGGTAAAAAAGCTGCCCGGCCCACGCAGCGCGTGAGCCAGGGTGGCTAAGCGGCTTTAAAAGCCTTCGAGAACGATCTTGCCTTTGGCCGTACCGCTTTCCAGCAGCGCATGGGCACGGCGCAGGTTGGCCGCGTTGATGCTGCCGAAGTGCTCGCCCAGGGTGGTGCGCAGGGTGCCGGCATCCACCAGTTCGGCCACCCGATCCAGCAGCTGATGCTGCTCGATCATGTCCGCCGTTTCGAACAGCGAGCGGGTAAACATCAGCTCCCAGTGCAGCGACAGGCTTTTGCGCTTGAGCTGCATGATGTCCAGCGCCTGCGCCGGGTCATCGATCAGCGCCAGGCGGCCTTGTGGAACCAGGGCTTCGACCAGTTGCGCGAAGTGCTGGTCGGTCTGGGTCAGGCTGGCGACGTGGGTGACCTGATGGATGCCGATGCGTTGCAGTTCTTCACTCAGCGGCTGGCTGTGGTCGATCACATGATGCGCGCCCAGCTCGCGGACCCAGGCTTGGGTTTGCGGGCGGGAGGCGGTGCCGATCACGGTCAGGCCGGTAAGTTGGCGCGCCAGCTGCACCAGGATCGAGCCGACGCCACCGGCTGCGCCGACAATCAGCAGGCTCTGGCCCAGGTCTGCGTTGCCCTGAGTGATCTGCAAACGCTCGAACAGCAGCTCCCAGGCGGTGATCGCGGTCAGCGGCAGGGCGGCGGCTTCGGCAAATGGCAGGCTCTTGGGCATCTGCCCGACGATGCGCTCATCCACCACATGCAGCTCGCTGTTGGCCCCGGCGCGGTTGATCGCCCCGGCGTAATACACCCGGTCACCGGGCTGGAACAGGCTGACCTCGTTGCCCACCGCCTTGACGATGCCGCTGGCGTCCCAGCCGAGCACCTTGGCGGCGCCGTCTTCAGGGGCGACGTTGCGGCGAATCTTGGTGTCCACCGGGTTGACCGAAATGGCCTTGACCTCGACCAGCAGGTCGCGCGGGCCGGGCGTGGGCGCCGGCAGTTCGACATCCTGCAGGGCGTCGGCGTGGTCGGCGGGCAGGGACTGGTAGTAGGCGACAGCTTTCATGAGGGCTCCTTAGAGAATACGGTGCATTAATTGATGATCGACCTGCTCCAGCAGGCTGCCGCAGGTTTCGCCAAAGTGCAGAAAATGTACGGTCTGCTGGTGCGCGCTAAGGGCAGCGGCGTCCTGCCATTGCTCAACCATGATGAAGCGGTTGGGCTGCTGCTGATGGCGGTGCAGGTTGTACTGCAGGCAACCGGCTTCGGCCTGGCTGGGTGGCACCAGCTGGCGCAGGCCGGCTTCAACCGCCTGGGCCTGGCCGGGGCGCGCGGTGAGGGTGGCAATCAACGTCAGTGGCGTGGTCATGCTGGGCTCCGGTTCAAGTGCCATGCATGCTCGGTTATTCGATTGACGAGAAAAACCGCCTGCTACTAGAGTCTCTTTCAATGTTTTTTTGATAATGAGCCGCCATGCTGCGCGTTGATGATTTGCAGTTGTTTGTCACCACCGCTGACCTGGGCAATCTCTCGGCGGCAGCGCGACGTCTGGATATTTCACCGGCGCTGGCCAGCGCCGCGCTCAAGCGCCTGGAGCAGCAACTGGAGGCGCGCCTGTTTAGCCGCTCCACCCGCAGCCTGCGCCTGACACCCGAGGGCGAGCTGTTTCTCGGCCATGCGCGCCTGGCCTTGCACAGCCTGGACGACGGCCGGCAGCAACTGGCCGGTAGCAAGGTTGGCATCAGCGGGCCGTTGCAGCTGTCCGCCCCCTCGGATTTCGGCCGCAATATTCTGCTGCCCTGGCTGGATGAATTTCAGCAGATGCACCCGCAGGTGCAACTGCGCCTGCTGCTGGGCGACCGGGTGGCCGACCTGTTTCGCGAGCCGGTGGACATCGCCCTGCGCTACGGCGCGCCGGAGGATTCCAGCCTGGTCGCCTTGCCGGTGGCCGCGCTAAATCGGCGTGTGCTGTGTGCTGCGCCGCAGTACCTGCACAAGCATGGCGAGCCGCACTCGGTGGACGAGCTGGCGGGGCACAATTGCCTGCTCTATATGCTCGGCGGGCGGTTGCATGACCGTTGGCGCTTCAGCGATGGCAAGCGCGAGCAGGGCATCAGCGTCAAAGGCGACCGGGTCAGTGATGATGCCGATGTGGTGCGGCGCTGGGCAGTCAGCGGTGCTGGGCTGGTGTACAAGTCCTGGCTGGATGTGGCCGGTGATGTGCGTGCCGGGCGGCTTCAGGTGTTGCTACCCGAACTGCGCGGCGAGCCGACACCGCTCAACCTGATCTGCGCGCATAGGGCGCAACTGAGCAAACCGGTGTTGCTGCTGCGCGAGTTTGTCCAAGCACGCTGTGCCGAGTTGTTGGCGGATGCGCCCTGGCCACACTAAGATTGCCGCCAGCGCACTGCGGCAATCCAGCGCAGTGCTGCTGCGTCATATGCGCCCCAGAGCAATGCTAGAGTCGCGCCCATGAAAATGATCCGTACTGACCGCCGCCTGCTGGCCTGGATGCTGTATTTCAGCGTGCTGTTCAGTGCGTTCGTCTGCAGTATTGGTCACGGGCAGATGGCCGGTCTGCAGCTCAGCGGCCTTAGCAGCCAGTACTGCTCCTTCGACGGCAATTTCGGCGCCGGGGCGGACCTGGATGGCTCCGGTGTTGTGGCGCCCAATCCCGCCACCGGCTCCGGCTGCTCCCTGAACTCCACCTTCAGCGCGATCATCCTGGCGGCGTTCTTCGGCCTGCTGGGCTTACTGGCACCCAATCGCGCCCCCCTGCTGACGTTCTTCTTTACCCCGCGACCTGTCCGCTACCTCTGGCCCTCGGCCAATCCCCGCGCCTCACCTTCGCTTCCATAGCCATTGGGCCTAAGCCCCGGATACTCCTGCCGTTGCCTCGTACGGATTAGCTGTGCGCCACCGTCTTAATGGCATAACCGGCGCAGGTTTGGCCCGCGCCAAGGCTTCGCGTTACAACACTTGTTATGGACAGTCAGTCCACCACCGGAGGAACACCATGCTGTTGAAGAAGATTCTGCTGATTGCCGCCTTGCTGAGCCCGAGCCTGTTCGCCAGCGCCCATGAATACAGTGCCGGCGAGCTGCATATCGAACACCCCTGGTCGCGGGAAATGCCGGCCGTCGCACCGACGGCAGCGGTCTATTTTGTGCTGCACAACCAGGGCGCGGAGGTGGATCGCCTGCTCAGTGTCAGCACCCCACACGCCGGCAAGGCCGAGCTGCATGAACATATCCACGCCGATGGTTTGATGAAGATGCAGCAGGTGCAGAACGTGGCGATTCCCGTCGGTGGCGCAGTGAAGTTTGCGTCCATGGGCTACCACGTCATGCTGTTCAACCTGCAGCAGCAGGCCAAGGACGGCGAGCGCTTCCCGCTGACCCTGACCTTTGAGAAGGCCGGTGCAGTTGAGGTGGAGGTCGCGGTGCAAAAGGATGCGCCCGAGCAGAAAGCGGCGCACCACTGATAGTGCTGGCCTAGCGGTTGTGCCGTTAGGCCAGTGTCTGGTGCCGAGGGCTAAACCAGGCGCGCATCCAGGCTATTCTGCGCCAGGCGTTGGGCCTGCTCCTGGGTCATGCCCAGGCTGTCATGCAGGGCGGCGAAGTTCTCGGTGACGTAGCCGCCGAAGTAGGCCGGGTCGTCCGAGTTCACCGTGACCTTCACGCCGCGTTCGAGCATCTGCAGGATATTGTGCTGGCGCATGTCGTCGAACACGCAGAGCTTGATGTTGGACAGCGGGCAGACGGTCAGCGGGATCTGCTCGTCGATGATGCGCTGCATCAGCCGCTCGTCTTCGATGGCGCGCACGCCGTGGTCGATACGCTCGATCTTCAGCAGGTCCAGCGCTTCCCAGATGTATTCGGGCGGGCCTTCTTCACCGGCATGGGCCACCGTCAGCAAACCTTCGCTGCGTGCCTTGTCGAATACCCGCGCAAACTTGCGCGGCGGGTGGCCCATCTCCGAGCTGTCCAGGCCGACGGCGATAAAGGCATCGCGAAACGGCATGGCCTGTTCCAGGGTTTTGAAGGCTTCCTCTTCGGACAGGTGGCGCAGAAAGCTCAGGATCAAACCGTGGCTGATGCCCAGCTGCTGCTCGCCGTCACGCAGCGCCTGCTTGATCCCGCGTAGCACCACCTCGAAGGGAATACCGCGGTCGGTGTGGGTTTGTGGGTCGAAGAACGGTTCGCTGTGGATCACGTTCTGCGCCTTGCACTTGAGCAGATAGGCCCAGGTCAGGTCGTAGAAGTCCTGCTCGGTGCGCAGCACGTCGGCCCCGGCGTAATACAGGTCGAGAAACTCCTGCAGGTTGTTGAAGGCATAGGCGCCGCGCAGCGCTTCGACGTCATTCCAGGGTAATTTGATCTTGTTGCGCTCGGCCAGGGCAAACAGCAGCTCGGGCTCCAGCGAGCCTTCCAGGTGCAGGTGCAATTCGGCCTTGGGCAGTGCGTTGAGCCAGTCGTTCATGGTCAGATCTCGTTAGCAGGCGTGGTCGCGACAAAGTTTAACCGCTAGGACAGGATTTCGCCGAGTCGCCGGGCGCTCAATCGCCTTGCCCGCGCAACGCCGCTGTCCCCTGTAGGAGCGGGCTTGCCCGCGATAAATCCTAAGACCGGCGCAGGCTCACAGCCACAGCGCATCCCATAACGGGTAATCGCCAATGCGCTTTCCCAGGCCGGCGCGTAATGGATTGGTGACTATATAACGAGCCGCTGATTGCAGGTCTTCATCCTGACGCAGCGCCCGGTCGTAATAACCCGGCTGCCAAATCGGGCCCTGTGTGCCGAGGTACTGATTGATCTGCCGTGCGCTGTTACTTTTTATGCGACGCATCAGTGCATCCAGCGAGCCTGCTTGCAGTTGTACAAGCCAGTGCAGGTGATCGGGCATCACCACCCAGGCCAGAGACGTAACCCTGTGCTGTTCATGGGCTGCGCGAAGTTCTGCCACCAGTAAGCGTGCCACTGCAAAGTCGTTAAACAGCGGACGGCGCTGCAACAGGGTGGTGGTCAGCAGGTAAATACGCTCTGGCTCTGAATAGCGGCCGCGCCGCAGGTTACTGCCATGGGGTTTTGCAGGCATTCCATTGCCTCTTGTGCTGTATATGAGATTGATCGCGGGCAAGTCCGCTCCTACGGGGGCAGCAGCTCAACACGCGCTCACATGTAGGAGCGGGCTTGCCCGCGATAATTCGTGAAATCAGCTGCAGGCTCACAGCCACAATGCAGAAGCGTAGTTCACCTACTGCGGCCGCAGTTCACTGCGCCCACGGCTGATATCCGCCAGCAGGCGTTGCAAGTCAGCCACCCGTGGCACGGCGATCGCCAGCTGCAAGTCGGCCCCCGTGGCGTCGTAGTCTTCCTGCAGCAGCAGGCAGTCCAGTTCCGCCAGGCGCGCCTTGAGCAGTGGCAGCTCGGCGAACAAGCAATGGCAGCGGTACTGCTCGCGGGCGATTAACTCGATGCGCGGGGCGGCTTGCAGGCATTTATTGGCGCTGCCGCCGTAAGCTCGAGCCAGGCCGCCGGTGCCGAGCTGGATGCCGCCGTAGAAGCGGATCACCAGCACCGCCAGCTGGTCCATCTCCTGGCTCTCGATGGCTGCGAGTATCGGCCGGCCCGCCGTGCCGCCGGGTTCGCCGTCGTCGCTGAAACGGTACTGCTGACCGACCTTCCAGGCCCAGCAGTTGTGGCTGGCGCTGGCGTCGCTGTGCGCCGTGATAAACGCCTGCGCCTCGGCCGCGCTGGTAACCGGCGCGGCGAGGGCGATAAAGCGGCTTTTACGAATCTCCTCGCGGTAGTCGCAAGGGCCGAGCAGGGAAAAGGGCATCAGGCGTCTTTGACGGGAGGCGTCAGGCCACAGCCCTTGAGGATGATGGCGATCAGCTGGTCGGCGGCTTCTTCGTAATCGGCCTTGACCAGGCGCGAGCGGCCGGTGACGCGGCAGATCTGCGAGGCAAAGTCGGCATAGTGCTGGGTGCTGCCCCACAGCAGGAAGATCAGGTGTACCGGATCGACCGGGTCCATCTTGCCTGCCGCGCTCCAGGCCTTGAACACCGCGGCGCGGCCGCGGAACCAGGCCTGGTAGTCCTGATTGAGTATCTGCGACAGGTGCTCGCCGCCGCTGATAACTTCCATGGCGTAGATGCGCGAGGCCTTTGGCTGGCGGCGGGAGAAATCCATCTTGGCGCGGATATAAGCGGCCAGCGCGGTGGCCGGGTCATCGTCCACGGTCAGGGTGTTGAAGGTGCTGTCCCAGAGTTCGAGGATATTGCTCAGCACCGCCTGATACAGGCCCAGTTTGTTGCTGAAGTAGTAGTGCAGGTTGGCCTTGGGCAGCCCAACGGTCTGCGCGATGGTGTTCATGCTGGTGCCTTTGAAACCGTGACGGGCGAACTCTTCCTCGGCGGCCTTGATGATCGCTTCTTGGTTTTTCTGCCGGATGCGCCCGGCGGGTTTAGTGCTCGGGTCGGTTCGGTGGGCAAGTACTTCAACAGTCATGGGCGGTTCCGCAGTGCTCAGGTTTTCGGACGTTTGCACTGATACCCCAGTGTCGCGTGGGTGACAAGCGCAAGGGCCAGAAAAACGCGATAAGCGCCATTTTGCCGGGTGTTTGCACCGTCTTTGTGCAGGTTCAAGTGTTCGGGGAACTGGCTTCTGCCTCGCGCATCAAGCCTCAGCCAATGCCTCCAGAAAACTCTCCAGCACCAGGTGCGGGCGCCGGCCCTTGCGCGTCACCGAGGCCAGGCTGACGTCATAGAAGCGGCTATCGGGCTTGAGCACGCGCAGGCGGCCCTGCTGCACCCAGGCCTGGGCGTAGTGATCAGGCAGGTAACCGATATAGCGTCCGGTGAGGATGAGAAAGGCCATGCCTTCGCGGTCCGAGGCGCTGGCCGTGCAATTGAGCGCCTGGTAGTGGCTCTGCACCTCGGGCGGCAGGCGAAAGGTCGGCGCGATGGCTTCCTGGCTGTTCAGGCGCGCGTCCTCCAGCTGCCGATCATCGACATAGAACAGCGGGTGGCCGACCGCGCAGTAGAGCAGCGAACGTTCGTCGTACAGCGCCTGGTAGTCCAGGCCGGAGAGTGCCGTCACCTGCGGCACCACGCCAATATGCAGACGGCCATCGAGCACGCCCTGCTCCACTTCGCTGGGCGGGGTCATGCGGATATGGATATGCACATCCGGGCCACGCTCCTTCAGGCGCGCCAGGGCGTTGGTGATGCGCATATGCGGCACCGTCACTAGGTTGTCGGTCAGGCCGATATTCAGCTCGCCGCGCAGGTGCTGGTGCAGGCCGTTGACCTCGGTGCGAAAACTCTCCAGCGCCGCCAGCAACTGCTGGGTGCTCTGGTACACCTCGCGGCCCTCTTCGGTCAGGGCAAAGCCGGCGCGACCGCGCTGGCACAGGCGCAGGCCGAGGCGCTGTTCCAGGTCGCTCATCTGCTGGCTGATCGCCGAGCGGCCGATGCCTAAGGCGCTTTCCGCCGCAGAAAAACCGCCGCATTCGACCACGCTGCGAAACAGCTTGAGCAGGCGAATATCAAAGTCACTGACCTGGGCCAGCGGGTCGGGGCGGCGAGTGCTCATTGGCTGGGGCTCATTGTTTAGTAAGTGATGAACTAAAGATAAGAAGAGTCGTGTTTTTCTGACTCTAAGCCCGTGGCACCTTTACTGGCAACAGCTTCTCCTTATAAGAACACCACCCTTCCTTGCGAGGCCGCCCCATGAATATGCCGCAGACCGAAGTCCCGTCCCTGGCCAGCCAGCTCAAGCTGGATGCGCACTGGATGCCGTTTTCCGCCAACCGCAACTTCAAGCGCGACCCGCGGTTGATCGTCGGCGCTGACGGTAACCACTTCATCGACGACAAGGGCCGGCGCATCTTCGACAGCCTGTCCGGGCTGTGGACCTGCGGTGCCGGGCATAACCGCAAAGAAATTCAGGAAGCGGTGGCCAAGCAGCTGGGCACCCTCGATTACGCGCCGGGCTTCCAGTACGGCCACCCGCTGTCCTATCAGCTGGCCGAGAAAATCACCGAGCTGACCCCGGCCGGCCTCGACCATGTGTTCTACACCGACTCCGGCTCCGAGTGCGCCGACACCTCGGTGAAGATGGCGCGCGCCTACTGGCGCCTGAAAGGTCAGCCGAGCAAAAGCAAATTTATCGGCCGCGCCCGTGGCTACCATGGCGTAAACATCGCCGGTACCTCGCTGGGCGGCATCGGTGGCAACCGCAAAATGTTCGGCCAGATGATGGACGCCGACCACCTGCCGCACACCCTGCAGGCGCACCTGGCCTACACCAAGGGCATGGCCGCAACCGGCGGCGTGGAGCTGGCCAACGAGCTGCTGAAGCTGATCGAACTGCACGACGCCTCGAACATCGCCGCGGTGATAGTCGAGCCGATGTCCGGCTCTGCCGGCGTGATCGTGCCGCCGGTTGGCTACCTACAGCGCCTGAGAGAGATTTGTACGCAGCACAATATCCTGCTGATCTTCGACGAAGTGATCACCGCCTACGGGCGCATGGGCAAGTGGACCGGTGCCGAATTCTTCGGCGTTACCCCGGACATCATCAATACCGCCAAGCAGATCACCAACGGCGCGATTCCACTGGGCGCGGTGATCGCCTCCAGCGAGATCTACAACACCTTTATGAACCAGGCGATTCCCGAGCACATGGTCGAGTTCGGCCACGGCTACACCTACTCGGGCCACCCGGTAGCCTGCGCCGCCGGCCTGGCGACCCTGGAACTGCTCAAGCGCGACCACCTGATCGAGCAATCGGCTGCCCTGGCGCCGATCTTTGAAGAGAAGCTGCACAGCCTCAAGGGCAGCAAGCACGTGGTCGACATCCGCAACTGCGGCCTGGCCGGCGCGCTGCAGATCGCCCCGCGTGACGGCGACCCGGTGATCCGCCCCTTCGAGGCCGGCATCAAGCTGTGGAACGCCGGCTTCTACGTGCGCTTCGGCGGCGACACCCTGCAGTTCGGGCCAACCTTCAACACCACGCCCGAGCAACTGGACTCCGTGTTCAACGCCGTTGGCGATGTGCTGAACAGCCTGGATTAAGCCAAACACTATTCCGTAGGGGCGGGCCATGCCCGCGATCACCACGCATCGCGGGCAAGCCCGCTCCTACAACAACAAATCTGTTACCAAGGAACTGCCATGACCCTCGTTAACCACCTGATCCACGGCGAACTGACCGCCGGCACCGGCCGCAGCGCAGACGTGTTCAACCCGTCCACTGGCGCAGCCACCAAGCAAGTCGCCCTGGCCGACCGCGCCACCATGCAACTGGCCATCGACTCGGCCAAGAGCGCCTTCCCGGCCTGGCGCAACACCCCGCCGGCCAAGCGCGCCCAGGTGATGTTCCGCTTTAAGCAGCTGCTGGAACAGCACGAAGCGACCATCGCCAAGCTGATCAGCGAAGAGCACGGCAAAACCCTGGAAGACGCCGCCGGTGAACTCAAGCGCGGCATCGAAAACGTCGAATTCGCCTGCGCCGCTCCGGAAATCCTCAAGGGCGAGTACAGCCGCAACGTCGGCCCGAATATCGACGCCTGGAGCGATATGCAGCCCATCGGCGTTGTGGCCGGCATCACCCCGTTCAACTTCCCGGCCATGGTGCCGCTGTGGATGTACCCGCTGGCCATCGTCTGCGGCAACTGCTTTATCTTGAAGCCATCCGAGCGTGACCCCAGCTCCACCCTGTATATCGCCCAACTGCTGATCGAGGCCGGTCTGCCCAAAGGCGTGCTCAACGTGGTGCACGGCGACAAGGCAGCGGTGGATGCGCTGATCGAAGCGCCGGAAGTCAAGGCCCTGAGCTTTGTCGGCTCGACGCCGATTGCCGAATACATCTACAGCGAAGGCACCAAGCGCGGTAAGCGCGTACAGGCCCTGGGCGGCGCGAAGAACCACGCCGTACTGATGCCCGATGCCGACCTGGACAACGCCGTCAGCGCACTGATGGGCGCCGCCTACGGCTCCTGCGGCGAGCGCTGCATGGCCATCTCCGTGGCCGTGTGCGTAGGCGATCAGATCGCCGATGCCCTGGTCGAGAAAATCGTGCCGCAAATCAAAGCGCTGAAAATCGGTGCCGGCACCTCCTGCGGCCTGGACATGGGCCCGCTGGTGACTGGCGCGGCGCGTGACAAGGTCAAAGGCTATATCGACGCCGGTGTGGCCCAGGGCGCAAGCCTGGTAGTCGACGGTCGCGATTTGGTGGTGGCCGGCCATGAAAATGGTTATTTCGTCGGCGGCACGCTGTTCGACAAGGTGACCCCGGAGATGACCATCTACACCGACGAAATCTTCGGCCCGGTGCTGTGCATCGTCCGCGTCGGCAGCCTGGAAGCCGCCATGCAGCTGATCAACGACCACGAATACGGCAACGGCACCTGCATCTTCACCCGCGATGGTGAAGCGGCGCGGCTGTTCTGCGACGAAATCGAAGTCGGCATGGTCGGCGTCAACGTACCGCTGCCCGTACCGGTCAGCTACCACAGTTTCGGCGGCTGGAAGCGCTCGCTGTTCGGTGACCTGCACGCCTACGGCCCGGACGGTGTGCGCTTCTATACCCGCAAAAAAGCCATCACCCAGCGCTGGCCGCAGCGCGCCTCGCACGAAGCGGCTCAGTTCGCCTTCCCGAGTAATGGTTAAGTAACGGGGGGCTGATCGCAGGATCAGCCCCCTTTTTGGATGTGGATGACGACCTGTAGGAGCGGCCTTGGCCGCGAGCAAGGCCACCACCGAATCGCGGGCAAGCCCGCTCCTACACAAGTAGCGCCGTAGGATGGGTTGAGCGCAGCGATACCCATCAAGCCACAACCGCTTTACGCAACAAACCAGCCGCGCGGGCGCGGCGTTGGTGCAGTGACCGCAGGTTACGGCACCCCTTGGGTGAGCGGGTTCAGGGTTTCCTGGCCCGCAAGCCCGCTCTCCCAAGGGCAGCCCACTTCAATTAATTATGAAGAGGACTCCCTATGAGCAAACCCTTGATTGGCCTTCCCCTGTGCCGTTGGCAGCTGACCAGCCGTGATATCGGCTGGTTTCACCTGGTCGGCGAGAAGTACATCCACGCCGTCACCGGCTTCGGCGCCTTCCCGCTGATGATCCCGGCCTTTGGCGATGACCTGGATATGGACACCGTGCTCGACAGCGTCAGCGGCATCATGTTTGGCGGTTCACTCTCCAACGTGCACCCCAGCTTCTACGGCGACGAGCATCCCGGCCTCGGCCTGGCCGACAAACCCCGTGATGAAACTGTGTTGCGCCTGATGCGCGCCTGCCTGGAGCGCGGCATTCCCTTCCTCGGCATCTGCCGGGGCGTGCAGGAACTCAACGTGCTGTTCGGCGGCACCTTGCACCGTGAAGTGCATGCGGTTGCAGGGCGTCTCGATCACCGTGAGGTGAAGGACGTAGCGGATGACGTGGCCTACGGCCCGATGCACAACGTAGCCCTGACCGAGGGTGGCGTGCTGCACACAGTGCTCGGCGAGCGGCAGATCAAGGTCAACTCGTTGCACGGTCAGGGGATTGATCGCCTGGGCGAGGGCCTACAGATTGAAGCCGTGGCCGAGGATGGGCAGATCGAGGCGGTCAGCGTGATTGGCGCCAAGGCGTTTGCCGTGGGGGTGCAGTGGCATCCCGAGTATCGCTATTGGGAGAAGGCGGATTACAACGCGCTGTTGGAGGCGTTTCATCAGGCGGCGCGGGAGTATCAGGGGCGGAAGCTTGAGCGTCGCAGCGAGGCGGCGCTGGTCTGAGCCGAGTGCTGTGCTGAGTGGTGATTTAAACAAAAGGCTCGTCGATTGACGGGCCTTTTGTTTTGAGAGTTGATGGGTATCGCTGCGCTCTACCCATCTTGCGGACTTTGCTTGGTCCATATTAGGTCACTGTTTAACGTCCTTGAAAATTGATGAAAAGTCCGGTTGTAAGTTGAGTTGTAATGTGTGGTTTATAACAATAAGATCGTGGCATGGTACGCCTTTTGGCTCGGCTATGCTTCGGATTGCTAGCTTGGTTTTATCGCTGCAATTAACGCCAAATATAATTGAATCTAAGGAGCTTCCATAGTCGAGTGGGAATCTATTGGCGCTATCATTGACTACAATGGCTCTGTACTCGTTTTCATAAGACCAAGCGGTCTGTTTTTTGAAATAAATATACTCTAGAGAGCGCTTTAAGAATTCGTAGCAATAATTTTCTAGTCCAATCTCAAGTAGGCGGTCTAAGTCATATTGATAGGGGTGGTTATGATCATTAGGAAGAAACTCATCGTCATAACAGATTTCGCCATGTCGATAGAACTTGCCCTGCGTTTTTGAATTTAGCTGCTCTAATAGAAGGTTCTTGTTGAATGCAAAGCAAACACCTTTGTGTTTTTCCCCATAAAAATGCCACATTGGAGAATTGCCAAAGCCTCGGCCAAGGCAGCCTGACCTGTAGTAGGCATGGCCGTTGTTGCGTGAGTGCAAAGAGTCCATGGAGAAACATAATGCTTGTGTGATTTCTTTGCATCGATGGCTTATCTTTCTATTAAATATTGAAACCTGTCGGCTTTTAATATCAGCACTGTTCAGAACCGGCTCTAGCCTCCAATCTGAAAATTCTTTAGGGTCATTGACCTTTTGCATTGATCCAAATAGCAATTTCCTACTGTCAAGAATTAGGGTTGCTGTTTTTGCTGAGGTGTAGTGGTATAGGTGATTGCCGGGGGCTCGATGCGCAATCGTCATATGTACGGCCTTCAAGTTAGTAGGATGGGTTGAGCGTAGCGATACCCATCAATAATGGCTATCTGAAATCATCACAGCAGCGCTCACCAGCGCCCACATTTGTCTCCTCATCACCCGCCCAATCCCCCGGCAATAACCCCGCTCGCACATACCGGTGAAACGACGACCACGGCCAATCGACCACACGCTGCACATGGCCATGCTTGCGCGGGTTGTGGTGGATGTAATCGATATGCCGGTTGAAATCCACCTGGTCGCGAATGCGGTGTTCCCAATAACGCCGTTGCCAAATGCCGCGTTCGTCTTTGCGCTGGCGGCTGGAGGATATGCGCTCGCCATGGGGCAAGGCGCGGGAAAACCCGGTTTTGATCAGGCGCCAACGCACCGCGAAATCGGCATCGCCGGCGGGTAAGGTGCATAGCGCATGCAGGTGGTCCGGGAGGATCACGATGGCGTCGATCCGCCACGGGTGCCTGCGCATCACGCTGCGAAAGCTACTGCGTAGCAGGTCGATCTGTTCGGTTAGTAGCGTCTGGCGGCGGTCGGCCAGGTTGAGGGTAAAGAACCAGCTGGCGCCTGGGGTGAGGTCGCGGCGGTAGTCTGTCATGGCTGCAGTCCTTTGCAGAGTCGCGGTTGGCTGAGTGTAGTAGCGGTTTTATGTGGGATTGGTTGATGGGTATCGCGTTGCTCAACCCATCCTACGGGGCGTGCTTGGCGATGTGTGTGTGCTTGCCGCTTCTATGTTGCCCGGTCTAATGGTTGACTCGCAGCGCTCGCCCTGCGGGCCAGCCTGCGGCTGTTACTGCGCTGCGCTAGGTTTCGGCCTCCTGATGGGGCGTTTGACGTCGTTTGCGAGATCGCGGTTTGAAAAGCAAAAAGCATGTTGCGGTGTTTGCTGGCGACCTGAATGGCCAGCCTGAACCTGGTAGTGGGCGCCACGGGGGGATTTTTACACTAGAGTGAAGGCATTCTCTGCGCAGGCCTTGAACATGAGCGATTACCCACGCCCGGTTAACGATGGCGCGCGCATACGTGCGCTGGACGCGCTTGAACTGATGGGCTCCGCGCCGGAGCGCGAGTTTGATCGCGTGGTGCAGATGGCCGCGCGGATTTTCGATGTGCCGATAGCCCTGGTGTCGTTGGTGCACCGCGACCATCAGTTCTTCAAGGCGCGAGTGGGGCTGGATGTCTGCGAGATGAGCCGCGAGCTGTCCTTCTGTACCCACGCGATCATGGGACAGACGGTGTTTGTTGTGGCGGATGCCCAGCAGGATGAGCGCTTCAGCGCTAATGAACTGGTCACGGGCGCACCGCATATTCGCTTTTATGCGGGGTTTCCGCTGTTCACGGCCGACGGTCATGCGCTGGGCAGCCTGTGTGTGATCGACCAGAAACCGCGGCATGATTTTTCCGTGCGCGACGAGCAGATCCTCAAGGACTTGGCTGCGCTACTCAGCGAGTACATCGACCAGCGCTGTTTCGCGCGTGAGGGCCATGAGGTGCGCAGCCGCTTTCGGCATATTGCGGCCACTTCACCCGACGGCATCATCTGCGCCAACAGCCGCAACCTGATCACCTCCTGGAACGAGGCAGCCGAGACGCTGTTCGGCTACTCGGCGCAGGAGGCCATCGGCCAGAAGCTGGATTTGATCATCCCGGCACCGATGCGCGGGTCCCACGCCGCCGGGGTTGCACGGGTTGTCGGTGGTGGCGCGCCGCGGCTGATTGGTTCGTCGGTCAATGTGCAGGCGCTGCGGCGCGACGGTTCGCAGTTCCCCATCGAGTTGTCGTTGTCGCAGTGGCAGGAGGAGGGTGAGCGCTATTTTGGCGCGATCATCCGTGACATTACCGCGCGCACCGAGCTGGAGCAGCAGCTCAAGCATGCGGCAGAACACGATTACCTGACCGGGCTGGCCAACCGTGCGCGGCTTAAACGCTGCATCCAGGAGGCGCTGGCCGCGCAACAACCGGCTACCTTGCTGCTGATCGATCTGGATGGCTTCAAGGATGTCAACGACACCCTGGGGCATAGCGCCGGTGACTTCGTGTTGCAGGTGGTGGCGGCGCGCTTGCGCCGTGCGGTGCCGGTGGAGCAGTTGGTCAGCCGGCTTGGCGGCGACGAGTTCGTGGTGTTTGTGACCGGCAGCACCGATCACGAGCAGGCACGGGCTTTGGGCCTGGAGCTGATTGGGGTGATCGAGGAGCAGATCGAGTTCGATGATCAGCCCATTTTCATCGGCGCGAGTGTGGGCGTGGCGATCCACTGCGGCACCGGTGAAAGTGATGAGCAATTGCTGGGCAATGCCGACCTGGCGCTTTACCAGGCCAAGTCCGACGGCCGCCATCTGGTGAATATCTTCAACCCGGAATTGCGCCAAACGGCCTCTCGCAAGGGCGCGATCAGTTCGTCGATGCGCCAGGCCTGGGAGCGTCAGGAATTCGAGATGTATTACCAGCCGCAGGTCAACCTGGCCGACGGTTCGCTGTGTGGGGCCGAGGCGCTGATTCGCTGGAACCATCCGACCCAGGGCGTGACAGCGCCAGCGGCGTTTTTGCCGGTGCTGGAAGCCGGCCTGTTGGCCATACCGGTGGGCGAGTGGATTCTGCGTACGGCCTGCCAGCAGGCTGCGCAGTGGCGCAGCATGGGCCTTAGCGACTTTCGGATCGGTGTGAACCTGTTCGCGGCGCAGTTTCGCACCCGTGATTTCGCAGGCATGGTCGAGGCCATCCTGGCCGAATTCAATCTGCCGCCCAGCGCTCTGGAGCTGGAAATTACCGAGAACACCATTCTGCGCAACGAGCAGCGCATCATGCAGCCGCTGCATTACCTGCGCGCCCTGGGCGTGGGCGTTGCCTTCGATGATTTTGGCACCGGTTTCGCGTCGCTCAGCATGCTTAAGGATTATCCCGTCAGCCGCTTGAAGATCGACCGTTCCTTCGTCAGCGGAGTCGACCGCAGCCTGCGCGATGAGGCCATCATCGAGGCGGTCAGCCGGCTGGCGGCCGGGTTCCAGCTTGAAGTGATTGCCGAGGGCATCGAGACCCACGAGCAGGCCAGGCTTATGCGCCACTATGCCTGCGACGAAGGCCAGGGCTACCTGTATGGCCGGCCGATGCGCGCCGCCGACTTCACCCGTCGTTACCTGGGTCAGCGGGCCGTCGCTGGCGAGTAGTCGGAGCAAGCGCTTCGTTAGATGCGCGGCGCCTGCTGTGTGCTGAGCCAGCAGGCGCGACCCTTTGGTTTACCAGCGATAGCCATGGCCACGGCCGTGGTGGCGGTGGTGTTTGTGCCCATGCCAGCGTTTGTGGCGCGGGCGTTCCTGCACGTAATACACCGGGGCCGGCTGGTAATAGACCGCTCTGGGCTCGTAGTACACCCGTACTGGCGGGTAATAGGCCGGTGGTGGCGGGTAGTACTCACGCGGTGGCGGGGCGTAGACCTCTACGTGGCGGCTCTGGCTGACGATAACGCCGCCAATCACCGCACCCACCACGGCTCCGGCAATCGCTGCGTCACGGTTGGAGGCCTGCGCCGGGGCCTGGGCGATCAGCATCAGGCTGGCCACCAGGCTGGTGATAAGGGGGATGCGCGACAGCATGATCGAAACTCCTCTGCAAACCGGTCTTGTCCGGCTTGCAGTTTCGACACTGCGCGTTGCGCAGTATTCCCGGCGCGCGTGTAAAGACTGTGTAAAAAAGACCAGCGGCAGCATCGCTGTAGCAGCCAGTAAAGCGGCAGGTAAGGCGGTTTTACGGCCCTTAGCGGCCTTCTGCATCCTGGCGGCACTGCGCCTGCAGGGCGGCCCAGCCGTCTGCGCCGAGGTCTTCCAGGGTCTGGATATTGGCGTCGAAGATCGCCTGCGGGTCGGGGAAGGCGGCGACGGCGCGGTCGATGCTGGCTTCGCGGAGGATATGCAGGGTCGGGTAGGGCGAGCGGTTGGTGGCGTTGCTGACATCATTGACGCCGGTGTCGGCAAACTGGAACTGCGGATGAAAGCTGGCCACTTGCAGGGTGCCGCTGTAGCCGAGCTCGTCGAGGGTATCGTCGACCACGGCGAGAAAATCATTGAAGTCGAGAAAGTCGCTGAGCGCCGCGGGGTGGATCAGCAGGGTGGTGTCGGTTTGCTGCGCGGGGCAGTTGGCCAGGTGCTGCAGTTCATCGATCAGCATCGCGAGCAGGGCTTCGGCTTCGGCGCTGGCGCAGACCACATAACGAACCTGGCCTTTGACCTGCACCGCTTTGGCGAATGGGCAGAGGTTCAGGCCGATCACGGCGCGCTCGACCCAGGCGCGGGTTTCGGCAATGGCGCTGGCGGCGCTCGGGGTGGCGGGGTTGGGCATGATGCAAGAGCTCGGGCTGGTGTGGCATGAAGTTTAGCGCCAATAGCGCCGTGCAGGGTGCTTCGGACCTGCTGGACAAAGGCTGGGTCGCGAGGCTTAGCCGCTAGGCTGTTGCGGGTTGCCGGCGCGGCGCAGCGGGCTGCATTGGCCGAGGTCGATGGCGCCGACATAAGGGTTGCCGTGGCCCATCACGCAGCCGACCTGCTGGTTGCGCCAGCGCTCCCATTCGCTGATTGGGTATTGGCGGTTCCAGGCTTCGTAGGTGCGTCGGTCGAGCGTGGACAGGCGCAGCTGGTAGCGCTCGACCATATATAGATAGATACGCGCTGCCGCGCCGCGAGCGTGGATCGGCGGCATGGCGGTTTTCGCCTTGAAGTTGACCAGCATCGGACAGGCGCCGTACTGCGTGGGCTTGTCGCCGAGCATGCCGAGGGCGTAGTTGGAGCGGTCGCCATTCACTTCGCCGATGCTCGGCACCAGGTTATGCAGGTCGGCTTCGGCGGCCTTGAAGCGGGCGTCGTTGCGCGCGCAGTTCTTGCGGCCGCCGTTCTGCCAGCACTGACGCTGATGGCCAATCACCCAGGCCGGCACTACGTGCTCCCACTCCAGGCGTTGCGCGCGGCGCAGCTGTTTGCGTGGGCTGTAGCCGCAGCTGTCGAGGTCGACCCGGTTGCCGCTGTAGCTGCACTGGCAATAGAAGGTGGTGGGCCGTTCGGCATACAGCCGCCAGGCGATTTTTTTGGCGGCGCTAAAGGTTTTCGGGGCATCGGCGAAGGCGGGCAGGGTGGCTAACAGGCAGAACAGCACAAGCAGACGCAGCATGGGTAACTCGGCAGCCAAAAAAGCTGCGGATCATACCGGTTAAAGCGCTCTGCGACGGGGCTTTCGACGGCATCCTGATAAGCGGTTAGCAACCTGTTACACAGGATGCCCTCTGTTGGCAGTCCACCTGAGCTTATGTAGCTAGGTGCTTGATTGTGCTGAAAGTCATGTATTCGGGGAGGAAAACTGGTCAATCTGGATTTTGTTGCTAGCGTTACCCCATCACACCGCAGCGGGTGAGCTCCTCTGATGAGTACCGTGCAGCACCGGCGATGGCTACATAAGTGCCCTGGTTGGGTGGGCGTCCACGCCGTGGCGTTGCGACAATTGCCTGTAGTGCTGGTGCTGGTGCTGGTGCTGGTTGTCAGCGGCTGTTCAACACGCCAGGACCACCAGACCATCGTCAGCAACCGCAGCCCGATCAAACCCAGCGAGTTCTTCCAGAGCCATGCCGACCGGATGGCCACCCTGGGCATGCGCAATAACCTCAACAGCCTCTACCGTTTGATGGACAAGCTGTACCTGCGCAACCCGCGCGAGTGGCGTAAAACCGGCCTGGCCGATGTCGAGTCGGCCAAGCGTGCGGTACACCGCGCCATCGAGCTGGATCAACCACTGCCGCAACTGGGCGGGCGTAGCGATATCGCCGCGCTGGGCTATGCGCTGAGCGCCGAGTACCAGGGCGACCGGGTCGGGGCGTTTATCTATTCGCTGGCGAGCATGCTGATTACCGCTCACGGCGGGCGCACCGAGTATTACCTGAGCGATACCCTGAACCCACAGTTTATCCATAACGCCGCGCGTAATTTCGAGAAGGCCAGCTGGATGCTCGCGCAACGTACGGACGCCGGGGGCAAGCCCTGGCTGCTGTCCAACGAGATTTCCGCCGAGGGGCATAACCTCAGCTATGCCGTGGAGTTCGGCAAGATCGTCGCGCGCCTGGACCTGCTCACCGATGTGCTGGATGAACGCTACCGGCGCATGGGCGTGAGTTATGCCCAGGGGCTGTTATTTCTGCACTTCCTGCCAGTGCAGTAGTGCTGTAGCCGCCGCTGTTCAATAGGCCTCTTCCAGGCGTTTGGCGCTCTGTGCATTGGCTGCTTCGATCTGTTGCTTGAGCTGTTCGGTCTGCTGTTGCAGTTGTGCGGCCTGTTCGGCTTGCAGGCTGGTGGTGGCGGCTGTTTCGCCCAGGCCGCAGGCGCTCAGTAGCAGGCTGGTGGACAACAGAAGGGCGGTAAGGCTGCGCATGGTGGCTCCGGGTAACGGGCTAGGTGAGGGCCTGCATTGGTAAGAAGCATCAGTCTTTTTGCTCGATAAGAAGCCTGCGTAGGCGATTAGCACTGCGTCGGCTGATGGAGCAAAGCCTTTTAGGCCCAATGCCGGCATCGGCTGGCATTGGGCGGATGGTTCTACGCGGCTTCAGGCACTCAGGCGTTGGGTGACCTCATTGAGTTGCCCGGACAGGGTATGCAGGTTTTGTCCGGCGTTTTCGGTGCGCTGTACGTTCTCCTGATTGGCAGTGGCGATGGCGGTGATCTCGGTGAGGTTGCGCGAGATGTCCTCGGCCACCGAGGTCTGCTCTTCGGCGGCGGTGGCAATCTGCCGGTTCATATCGCGAATTGCCTCCACCGCGCGGGTGATCAGCTGCAGCGTAGCGCCGGCATCGGTGACCTGGGTCACGCCTTGCTCGCTGCGCTGCTGACCGCTTTCGATGGCGCGCACGGCATTCACCGCACCGGTTTGCACGGTGTCGATGATCTGGTGGATTTCCGCCGTGGATTCGGCAGTACGCTGCGCCAGGGTGCGCACTTCATCGGCCACCACGGCAAAGCCACGGCCCTGCTCGCCGGCACGGGCAGCCTCGATGGCGGCGTTAAGCGCCAGCAGGTTGGTCTGCTCGGCGATGCCGCGAATCACTTCCAGCACCTTGCCGATGCGCCCGCTGTCGGCTTCCAGGCGGCGAATCACCTCCGAGGTGTTGCTGATTTCGCTGCGAATGTCGGTGATGGTCTGGATGGTCGCCTGCATCACCATTTCACCCTGGCGCGCGGCAGTGTCGGCGGCATCGGCCGCGCCGGCGGCTTCGGCGGCGTGGCGGGCGACTTCCTGGGAGGTGGCGGACATTTCATGCATGGCGGTGGCGACTTGGTCGGTGCGCGAGAACTGCTCGCGGGTGCCCTGGGCCATCAAGGTGGCAATCGAGTTGAGCTCGCCGCTGGCAATATCCAGATCAGCGGTGCTGCGCTTCAAGCGGGTAAAGGTGTCGGCGAGAAAATCGCGCAGGATGTTTGCGGCCACGGCGAGTTTTCCCAGCTCGTCCTGGCGGGTAGCGTCTACATGCTGGCCGAAGTTGCCCTGGCTAAGCTGGGCGATATGCTCGATCAGCTCGCGGATCGGGTTGATCAGGTTACGGTTGATCAGCCACAGGCTGAACAGCGCGATCACCACGGTGGCGCCAAGCATCAGCAGGGTGCCGAAGGTGATGGTGCGCTCGGCCGCGGCATTGATCAGGCTGGCCTGCTCCAGACTCTGCTTGTGCAGCTCGCTGGACAGGGCTTCCAGTTGCTGCGCGGTGTTGCGGTCAATGCCGGACACGGCCTTATCGCCGACCGCAGCGTCGCCACCGGCGGCAACAAAGGCATCGCGGCCTTTGCGGTAGTTGGCCCCGAGCGTCTGGTGTTCGCTGCGCAATGCATCGACCTGGGTTTTCAGCGTGCGGTCGGCACCGGCCAGCTCGCTCAATGTGCCCAGGGCGTCCTGAACCTTGCGTTCCTGCGCCTCGAACTGGCTCCAGTATTTGTCCAGCTGAGCTTTGTCGCTGCCACGCAACAGGACGTTTTTCCACTCCTGTACCTGGGTTTTGAAGTTCAGGTTGGTCTCATCGATCAGTGCCGAGGCCTCCAGCGGGCCCTCAAGCAGGCCGCGGTAAGCCTGCATACCGCTGGAGAGGAAGCTGAAGCAGGCCAGTGCCGTGACCAGAATCAGCGCCAGGCTGCCGCCGAGCAGGGCGAGAATTTGCGCGCGCAAGGATTTTTGCAGAAACATGGGTAACACCCCTGTGGATGGGAGGCTGGATGCCAGTGACGCAGAATGCGCCCTCACTGCGAAGATCCCGATCGCCCGGTATCGCCTGGACCAGGTGCCTGGAAGCAGCGGCAGGCTAGCAGTATAGATCGGCTCTGCGACAGCGCCGTTTTAACCTGTCGCAGGTGTGTTACGGGCTTACGGGCGGTGTGTTTAGACCAGGCGCAGGTGGTTGTCCCAGAGGCCGGCGGGCAGTTGCAGGGGCTGGCTGCTGATCTGCGTGCTACGGCAGTCGTACAGGCGGCACCGGCCGACGCCGCTGCTGACCACAAAGCCATCCGCCACCGCGCCAACGCCGGCGCAGTCGGCCAGCGGCGCATCCAGGCGCAGCTCGGCACTGTCCAGGTCCCAGATAAATACGCGGTTGCCGCGCGGTGCGGTCAAGGCCAGCAGGCGCAGCTCGCTATGGATCGCCAGGCTGGCGGTGTACTGGTTCATCAGCTGGCGCTGCGCGTCGGCCACCGGGAAGTGCTGGAAGGGCTGGCCAGGACGCTTGATTGCCAGCAGCGGCACCACATCGCCGACCTCGCCCATATATTGCTGGCCGGTCACCAGGGTGCCATCGCTGGCCACAGCCATATGGCGCACGCTATTCATTCGCTGCGGCAGCTGTTCCTGGCTGAGCAGGCTGCCGTCGCGGCGCAGCAGCACCAGGCTGGACTGCATGGCGTCGAGGTTCATCTCCACCCGGCTATCGGCCTCGGTGCGGATGCCGCCGTTGGCCACCGCCAGGGTTTCGCCGTCTGGCAGCCAGAGCAGTTGGTGCGGGCCGATGCCGTGGGTCGATAGTTCGCTGCTGCGTAGCAGCTGTTCACCTTGCAGGCGGTAGACGCCGAGTACGCCGCGGCCGGGATCGGAGGTGTCGTTCTCGGTGGCGTACAGCCATTCGCCGTCCTTGTGGAACACCGCGTGGCCGTAGAAGTGGCGCTGCTTGGGCGAATTCAGGGTGTGCAGTAGGCGGCCATCGCGGGTGTCGATCAGGTAGCTCTGGGTGCTCGGACGGCGGCCGACAAAGAGCGCCATCGGCAGAAACGGGTGGCCGATCACATCGTGGCAGCGTTCGTTGACCTGGGTGGCAAACACCTGGCTGCCATCCAGCCGGTAGCCCACCGCAAAGTGCTTGCCGGCGCTGTCGTTGCGCGCCGACAGCAGCAGCGGTTGCGCGCCGCTGTGCATTAATGTCCAGCCGCCGAAAGCGCTGGCGGCCAGGGCGGCGGTGCCCAGGCCGAGGAAGGTTCTGCGCTGCATATCAGTCGCCGTCATGGGCGTTAAAGCCCAGCTGGATACCCAGGGTCTTGGCCAGCTCGGATTCATGCAGGCGATGCAGGGTATTCAGGCTGTCGTATAGGGCATTCACCTCGGTGCGGCCGGCTTCGTCGCTAAGCAGCTCACCGAGCGGGCGCTGGGCTGCGGCCAGGCGCTGGCGGGTGTCGCTGTAGGCGGCGTTGATGCGTTGTTTCAGTTCGTCCTGATCACTACCAAGCAGCGCCTGGATGCCATCCTGATCGGCCCCCAGCCAGATGCGCTCGGCGCTGGCCAGGCTGGCCGCGAGGTTGGCCAGGCTAGCCTTGCTGCGCCAGGCTTCGGCCTGGTAGGGCTGCGGCTGGCCTTTGCTCTGGCGGCCGAGTGGCGTGCCGAGTTTCTTCTTCAGGCCATCGATGGCGCTGACCTGGGTGCGCAGCAGTTCGGCCACTGCTTCCGGGGCTTCGGCGTAGCGCGCATTGGGGAAGTCTTTGAGCAGCGCGGCCATGCCGTCTTTGGCCTGCCACTGGCTCAGCACATCGGCGGCCAGCACGTGCTGGTGCTGACCAATGGCGATGATCAGCGGGCAGTAGCGGGCTTTCTGCTCGGCGACATTCAGGTCAATGGCCGGATCGAACAGCAGGTATTCATAGGCGGTCAGGCCTTGCACCACCACGCTGGATTTATCCAGATCGGCCGGGGTCAGCGCCGGCTTGCTGTTGACCAGCGCCTCGACCTGGCGCGCCACCAGGTTCTTCTTGTCCGGCCAGAACTGCACCTGCCAGGCGCGGTTGCCTTCGGCCAAGGGGCCGAACGCTGCTGGTTGCACGGCGGCCCAGGCGCTCTGCGCGCTGGCAAAGGCCTGGCGGGCTTCGGCGAGGTTCTGTTGGCCGGCGCAGAAGGCCTGGCCGCTGGCGGCCAACTGGCGGTCGGCTTCGCTCCAGGCGCTGTAGATCGGCAGCAACACGCCATCGGTGAGCGCGCGGCTGACCTGCTGCTGCGGGTCGCTGGGGCTGCAGGCGGAGAGCGTGAGGCTGAGCAGGGCGAGCGTGAGGGGTGAGCGGATCATCTGCGGCTCCTTACAACGAATTCAGAAAAGCCAACAGCGCGGCGCGCTCGTCGGCAGTGAAAGTCAGTACCTGCTGCCTGGCCGCCTCGGCCTCACCGCCGTGCCAGAGAATGGCCTCCAGCAGGTTGCGCGCGCGGCCGTCATGCAGAAACTGGGTGTGGCCGTTGACCGTTTCGGTCAGGCCGATGCCCCACAGCGGCGGGGTGCGCCACTCATGGCCACTGGCGAGAAATTCCGGGCGATGGTCGGCCAGGCCTGCGCCCATGTCATGCAGCAGCAGGTCGCTGTAGGGGCGAATCAGTTGGTTGGCCAGTTCTGGCTCGGCGGCGTCGGCCGCGGTGGTGAATTGCGGGGTATGGCAGCCCTGGCAGCCGGCCTGGTGGAACAGGTTTTTGCCGGCGAGCACCTGCGGCGTATCGGCGCCACGCCGCGCCGGCACAGCGAGGTTACGGGTGTAAAACAGCACGCTGGCGAGGATGTTGTCGCTGACCTCGTGCTCGCCGCCATGGGGGGCGCTGCGGCAGTCGGTCTGCGCCGCAGTGCAGTTGTCATGCGCCACCAGCGTGCTGGTCAGGCCCATGTCGCCCGCAAAGGCTTCGGCATTCTGCTGGTTGAGTGTGGGCTGGCCGGCCTTCCAGCCGAAACGGCCGAGCACTGTGCGTTGCTGCTCGCGGTCCCAGACCTGGTTGGCGCGCCCGGAAATGCCATCACCATTGCGGTCATCCGGGTCGGCATTGGCCAGGATGGCTGCTGCGGGAATGGCTTCGAGCAGGCCCAGGCCGATCATCGGCGGGGCGATGCGGGCGGAAAACAGCGTGTCGGGATGCAGGTCGCCGTAGCCGAGCTGGCTGATGTCCAGGCTGGGCGTGCGCAGCTCGACCTGTGTGCCATCGGCAAAGCTGACCTGCTGCGTGCTGTAGCTGACGCGCACCTTGGCCTCGGGGGCGACGCCCGGGTTGGCCATATCCTGCAGCTGGCCGCCGTAGGTGGGTTCGGCGAGCACGCCGAGGCGCTGGATAATTTCGCCATGTTCGCTGCCCGCCGGTATCGACAGGCGCACCAGCATCGACGCCGCGCTCTGTGCATCGGCGGCCGGCGGATGGCCGCGGCCGTCCTTGATATGGCAGTTCTGGCAGGCGTTGGTGTTGAACAGCGGGCCGAGACCGTCACGCGCGGTGGTGGTGGCTGGCGCGCTGACCCAGGGATTGCGAAAGAAGCTGTTGCCGACGCTGAAATCCAGACGCCGTGACGGCGACAGGTTGGCCGAAGGCAGCGAAAAGGCATTCTGGTCGGCCTTGCGCACGGTGGCGCTCCCGGCGGACAGGGCTTCGCCGGGCTCGGCTTGGCTGAACTGAGGAGTTTTATCGCAGGCGGCCAGGCTCAGGCCCAAGGCCAATAACAGCGCAATGCGATGCGGCGCAAACATGAAAGGACATCCGCAACAGAAAAACAGGCGGCCGATCTTAACAGCCTGGCCCGTTTTAAATAAGACGGATTTGCATTATCGATGGCGGTCAAAGGTCGCAGGCATTAAAAGCCCTTTACCCATGGCCTGTCTCGTTGGGCTTCGTCGCGTTGCTCCTCAACCCAACCTACCCATTGCTTGCATAGCCATAAAATAAAAAGCCGCGACTCCGTTAAGGCGTCGCGGCTTTCTATGCACTAACAATTCGGACTTTGCGAGTTGCAGCAAGTCCTACACGGTTAGAAGCTGTGGTCAGCGGTATCCGGATTCAGATCACTGATCCCCAGCTTGCCGGCTGCCTGCTCGATGGCGCCGGTCTGCTTGACCAGGGCGGCGATGGCGTCACGAACGATCTGCTGGCCTTCGGCGTTGTCGGCGGCGATCAGTTGATCGAAGTGCTGGCCGTTGCCCGCGCTGTCGACCAGAGCCTGCAGCTTGGCTTCGGTGGCTTCGAGGTCGGCTTTCAGGGTGCTGTCAGCGGCGGCGTCAACCTTGGCCACCAGCGACGACAGGCTTGGGCCGGTCAGGGTGGTGCCATCGATCTTCTTGTACTCGCCCAGGTAGACGTTGCGAATACCTTTGCCGTTGTAGAAGTGCGAGTTGTGGGTGTTGTCGCTGAAGCAGTCGTGCTCGTCTTCGGTGGAGTTGGCTTCCAGCGCGACTTTCATGCGCTCGCCGGCCAGTTCGCCGAGGGATAGGCTGCCCATGCCAAACAGCATCTTGCGCAGGCCGTTTTCGGCCGACTCGGCTTCCAGCGTGGCGCGGTAGTTGTCGGCGTTGCCGGCTTGCCACTGCACAACCATCGCATCGAGATCGCTGACCAGCAGGTCGGCGGCGGCTTTGATAAAGGCACGGCGGCGCTCGTTGTTGCCGCCGGTGGCGCCTTCACCCACGACGAAGTCGCTGGCTGGACGCTCGCCGGCACCCGGGCCGCTGCCATTCAGGTCTTGGCCCCAGAGCAGGAATTCGATGGCGTGGTAGCCGGTGGCAACGTTGGCTTCGGAGCCGCCCAGTTCATTCAGGCTGGCCAGCAGTTCCGGGGTGATGGTGGTGACGTCGAGCTTGTCTTCGCCGACCTGCAGCTCGGTGTTGGCGATGATATTGGCTTGTGCGCCAGGGTTGCCCAGGGCGTGCTGGTAGTCCTTGGCGACATAGTCGATCAGGCCTTCGTCCAGCGGCCAGGCGTTCAACTGACCTTCCCAGTCGTCGACCACGGCGTTGCCGAAGCGGAACACTTCCGTCTGCATGTAGGGCACGCGGGCAGCCAGCCAGGCTTCGCGGGCGGCTTTCAGGGTGTCGTCATTCGGGTTGGCGAGCAGGGCATCGATGGCGCCTTGCAGGGTTTTGCCGGTGCTGGCGGCGTCGCTGAATACGGCCAGGGCCAGGTCGGCGTAGTGGCTGACCACGGCTTTGCCGGCGGCGGCATCGACTTGGCTGGTGGCCGCTGCCGGGGCGCTGACGCTGCTGGCAGCAGGTGCGGCGGCTTGGCTGGCAGGCGTTTTATCTTCACCGCAACCGGCGAGTGAAATGGCGATGGCAAGCAGGCTGGCAGAGGCCAGGGGCATACGGAGCATGGCGAAATCCTTTGCTGGTGAGAGTAAGTACCCACGCAAGCGGGTACAAAAACCAAAACATAATGCGAAAGATTTTCATTTTGCGCAAAGGGTCAATGCAGCTTTTTCACCGCGGGCCCTGGACAAAGTTTGCGAGCGGACCATTCGGTAGGGTCAAAATGCCCGCACAGCCACCCTCAAGAACCACTCAGGCGTGGGCTGATGGCCAAAGCGGGTGGTAACTGATTTTTGCGCGACAGATAACGTCGGCCAATCGAGCTGATTGCACACAGCTGGATTGGCCGATGGGTTTATCGGTTAATAGGCCGCTGAAAAAAACCAGGCGAGGCAGGCAAGACAAGACGCTACGTAGTCACAGCCAACGGCTGGTCAACGCGCCGAAAAAGCGCAGTTTACGCGTTGTAAATGAGCATGACTCACTGCGTTCGCCCTTCGGCCGCGCTAAAGCGCGTTAGCCGCAAGCGGCTTGCCGAGGCCGCTTTTAACGCGGGATTGCCAACGCAGCTAGTTTTCAACAGCCTGTTAAACCCCAGAGTTACAGTGTTGGGTAGTCGAGGTAGCCGACTGGGCCTTTGCCGTAGAAGGTTTCCGGCTGTGGGGTGTTCAGCTCGGCATCCTGCGCCAGGCGCGCGGGCAGGTCCGGGTTGGCGATAAACGGAATACCGAAAGCCACGGCATCGGCCTTACCGCTTTGCAACCAGGCATTGGCCTGCGCCTTGCTGAACCGCTCGTTGGCGATAAACACGCCGCCGAAGGCCTCCTTCAGGCTGGGCGACAGGCTGTCGTCAGCTTCCTGCTCACGGGCGCAGATAAAGGCGATGCCGCGTTTGCCCAGCTCGCGCGCGACGTAGGTGAAGGTCTCGGCACGGTTGGCATCACCCATGTCATGAGCGTCGGCGCGCGGTGCCAGGTGCACCCCGACGCGCCCCGCGCCCCACACCTCAATGGCCGCATCGGTGACTTCCAGCAGCAAGCGTGCGCGATTTTCCAGGCTGCCGCCGTAGCGGTCGCTGCGCTGGTTGGTGCTGCTCTGCAGGAACTGATCCAGCAGGTAACCGTTGGCACCGTGGATTTCCACACCGTCAAAGCCTGCAGCCTTGGCGTTTTCTGCACCCTGGCGATAGGCCTCGACGATGTCGGCGATTTCCTCGGTTTCCAGGGCGCGCGGGGTGACGAATTCCTTTGTCGGCCGCACCAGGCTGACGTGCCCGGCCGGCTTGACCGCGCTTGGGGCCACTGGCAGTTCACCGTTGAGATACAGCGGGTCGGAAATACGCCCGACATGCCACAACTGCAGGACGATCTTGCTGCCGGCAGCATGCACGGCCTTGGTGATATTGCTCCAGCCGCGCACTTGGTCGGCCGACCAGATGCCGGGGGTATCCGGGTAGCCAACGCCCATTGGCGTGACGGCGGTGGCTTCGCTGATGATCAGCCCAGCACTGGCACGCTGTACGTAGTATTCGGCCATCAGCGCATTGGGTACGCGGCCTTCATCGGCGCGGCAGCGGGTCAGCGGAGCCATGATGATACGGTTGCTAAGGTGCAGGTCGCCGATCTGGATCGGGTCGAAGAGTGTGGTCATGGGTCAGTTTCCTTCGGGTTGCGGCTAAAACGGAACGCTTTAAAGCGCTTGGCTGATATGGTTGAGGAATGCCTGGATGGTCGCTTCATTGCGCGTGAAGAAGTGCCACTGGCCGACCTTCTTGCTGCTCACCAGGCCGGCGCGTTGCAGGGTCGCCAGGTGCGCGGACACCGTGGATTGCGACAGCCCGGTGCGTTGGTCGATCTTGCCGGCGCATACGCCAATCTCCAGTGAGTGCTCCTGGTCGGCGAAATACACCTGCGGGTCTTTCAACCAGTGCAGGATGTCGCGCCGCACCGGGTGGGCCAGGGCCTTGATTACTTCATCGATGTCGAGGGACATGGGCATTCCAGAAAGTTCGCTTTCGCCATATCGCGATGGGGCGAACCTTATATCGGTTGCTGACGATATACAGATCGTTCGTGGCGATAGTCATCATCACGCCTGCTGATGTGTAAGCTGAAGCCATGAACTACCTCGCGCATTTACACCTCGGCGGCGATGCGCCGGCACAGCTGCTGGGCAGTCTGTATGGCGATTTCGTCAAAGGGCCGCTGGTCGGGCAGTGGCCGGCGGATATCGAAGCGGCCATCCGCCTGCATCGGCGTATCGATGTATTTACCGACAGCCACCCACTGCAACTGCAGGCGCGGGCGCGCTTTGCTGCCGAACGGCGGCGCTACAGCGGCATCTTGCTGGATGTGTTTTTCGATCACTGCCTGGCGCTGAACTGGGCCGACTATGCCGCCGAGCCACTGCCGCGCTTTACCGGGCGGGTGTATCAGGTGCTGGCCGCCGAGCCGCGCTTACCCGAGCGCCTGGCGCTGATCGCACCGCGCATGGCGGCGCAGGACTGGCTGGGCAGTTACTGCGAATTTGCCGTGCTGGAACAGGTGGTCGCGGGGATTGATCGGCGGCTGTCACGGCCGGGCTTGCTGGCCGGCGGTGCGGCCGAGCTGGAGCGGCTGTATCAGCCGCTGCTGGAGGATTTTCGCCAGTTCTATCCCGAGCTACAGGCGTTCGTTGCTCGCGAGCGTGGGCTCGCCAGTTAGGCGGCCTGGCTTTCTTCCTCGCACACTACAGCGGTGCCAAATAGCGCCTGACTGATCGCCTGCTGCGCCGCGCGGGCCAATGCATTGCGGTTCAGCTCGCTGCTGGCAATCGGTGGCAGCAGCTGGATCTGCACTTCACTCAGCTCGCTGCCCAGCAGGCGCAGCAGGTGCGAGAGCATGTCGTCATCGCCGATAAACGGCGCCACGCTGCATGGCTGGCCATCGCGCAGGTAACGGATGGCCACCGGCTGCACAGAGACGCCGCTGTCGATGGCGCTGCTCAGCAGGCGGCCGTGAAAGGTGCGCAGGCCCAGGCCGTCGGTGGTGGTGCCTTCGGGGAAGATCAGCAGGTTGCGCCCGCGCTGCAAATGCCGGCCGAGCTGCTGATTAAGCAGGCCGCTGTCGCCCGAGCCACGGCGGATAAACAACGTGCCGGCCTTGTGCGCCAGCCAGCCGGCCACCGGCCAGGTGCGCACCTCGGCCTTGGACAGAAAGGACAGCGGGGTGAGCATGCCGAGCAGCGGAATATCGGTCCAGGACACATGATTGCTGACCCACAGCATCGGCTGGCGCGGCAGCTCGCCCTGTACCTGCAAACGGAACGGCAGCGCGGCAGCCAGGCGCGCGAGAAACCAGCGGGTCAGGCGCTGGCGGGTCGGCATCAGGTCATGCCGGACCAGGCGTTCGAGCAGGGTGATACCGCCGGCCAGCAGGGTGCCGAGGCTGATCACCGCCAGCAGGCGCGCCAGGCGCAGGTACAAACGCAATTTCTTCATCAGGCTCTCCTGCGGCCAAAACACAAACGCCGGCACTGTCTACAGGCTGCCGGCGGCTTGTGCAACTCCACTCATAATTTGTTTAAAGGCTTGCGAGCTAGAGTCCTGCAAGGCGCTACGTAGTAACAGCCTTCGGCTGGTCAAAACGGCGAGGAAGCGGAGCGTACTTTTGTACATGAGCATTACTCGCTTCGCTCGCCCTTCGGGCTTCGCTGACCGCAAGCGGCTTGCCGAGTCTGTTTTTAACGCCGCAGGGCCGACGCGCCGCAGCCGTTGACCTGCCTTCAGACGGCCGCCTTGAAGTGGCGGGCATAGCGCGGGCACAGCTCGTCGCGCTTGAGCAGGATAAACACGTCGGCGACCTGGAAATCCTGATCCCAGCACGGCTCGCCGCAGATCTTCGCGCCCAGGCGCATGTAGGCCTTGAGCAGCGGCGGCATTTCGGCGATCACGTTGCTCGGCACATCCAGCGCCGGTAGCGGGGTTTTCGGTTCGGCGCGCAGGTGTTCGGTACACAGGTAGCGTTCGCGCAGGCGCTGCATAATCGCCTGGGCCTGGATGCCACCATCCTGCATGGAGATGCTGGCGCAGCCCATCAGGTAGCGGTAGCCGCCTTGGTTCAGCACTTCGGCCAACTCGCCCCAGAGCACGGCGATGGTCGCGCCGTTGCGGTAGGCGGCGTCGACGCAGGTGCGGCCGATTTCCAGCACCGGGCCTTCGAGGTGCGGCAGGCCGTGCAGGCTGAATTCTTCTTCGCTGTAGAAGCGTCCCAGGCTGGCGGCCGCACGGTGGTCGAGCAGGCGCGTGGTGGCCACCAGCTCACCGCTATTAAGATCACGTACGCCGATGTGTTGGCAGTGAATATCGTAGTCATCCATGTCCAGGCCCAGTTCGGCACCCTTGAGCTTGGCATCGAATTCGGCGCTGAATACGCGAAAGCGCAGCGCCTGGGCTTCGCGCAGGGCGGCCGCGCCCTGTAAGCGCTCGGCCTGCAGGCGACGAGCTGGGGTAGTGCGGTCGCGGGTGATTGCCATCTGGGTCATGCCGTCATCTCCGTTAGCCGGCTTTTTGCCTTGCAGCCGGTCGATCTTGTTGGGCAAGCTCAGGCTAGGTAGCGGCGGTGTCACCTCCGTGAACATTTGGTGATGCTTGTGTGACAGTGATTTCGATAATCCCAACAAGGAGCAACACATGCCCTGGCAACAGTTGTTGAGCCCGCAAACGCGCCTGCCGGTCGCGGGGCTGGAGCAGTGGTACGCCAGCCTGCTGGAACGCATCGGCAACCCCACGCCGCTGCAGCTGGCCCTGCTCGGCGGTCGGCTGGCGGCGACGCCGGGGCTGGCGTTTCTCGCCGGTTATCAGGGCGCGTTGCGTGCGCTCTGGCCGGCCGCGCCCTGGACCTTGGGTGCATTGTGCGTAACCGAGAAGCGCAGCACCCGGCCGGCGGATATGGGTACGCGGATCAACGCGCTGACCCTCGATGGTCGCAAGGATTTCGTCACCGCCGCCGACGCCGCCGACTGGCTACTGGTGGCCGCTCGTGAGGAAGCTGCCGGCGCGTCGGTGCAGCTTGCTCTTGGGGTCGTGCGCAATGGCGCGCCGGGCGTGCAGATCGAGACGCTGCCGGCGTTGCCGTTGATGCCCGATGTCAGCCATGGCCGCCTGCATCTGCAGGGCGCGCAGTGCGAACGGCTGGCCGGCGATGGCTGGGATGATTACGTAAAGCCTTTCCGCACCCTGGAAGACACCCATGTGCTGGCAGCGCTCAGCGCCTGGCTGTTTGGTGTGGGCCAGGAATCGGCCTGGCCGCAGGCCCTGCAATTGCGTCTACTGGGGCTGCTGGCCGGCTGCGCGGAAGTGGCGCGGCAATGCCCCAGTGCAGCGGACAGCCACCTGCTGCTGGCCGGGCTGTTTGCCCAGTTCGACAGCCTGCGCAGCGAGCTGGACAGCGCCTTTGCCGCCGGCGATACGCACTGGGCGCAGCTCTGGCAACGCGACCAGGGCCTGCTGGCGATTGCCGGCAGTGCGCGTAGCAAACGTTTGCAGAAGGCGCAGGCGGTGCTCGGCATCAACCTGTAACCCGGCATGGCGCGTCGGCTTGATCCAGATCAGTAAGATCGTGCCGCTGCGCCAGTAAGCTCGCGGGCTTTCGGGAGAGAGCCTGCCATGCGACGCGAACCCATAGTGCTGTTCGATAACGGCGAGCATCAATGCATGATGTTCGATGACCTGGTCAGCGGGGAGGGCGTGCAGTCCAACCAGTTTCTGATCACCGACAACGAGCAGTACCTGCTGCTCGATCCGGGCGGCGACCTGACCTACACGCCGCTGTCGCTGGAGCTCTCCAAGCACATTCCAGTGCAGGACCTGACTTATATCTTCGCCTCGCACCAGGACCCGGACATCATCGCCTCGCTGGACAAATGGCTGCTGCACACCCGCGCGCAGGTAATTTGCTCCAAGCTCTGGGCGCGCTTTCTGCCGCACCTGACGGCCAACTACCTGGCGCTCAGCCGTGGCATCAACACCTTCGACCGGATCATCGCGCTGCCGGACCGCGGCCAGTCGTTTGCCCTGGGTAAATCCACGCTCAAGGCGGTGCCGGCGCATTTTCTCCACTCGGTGGGCAACTTCCAGCTGTACGACCCGGTGAGCAAGATCCTGTTTTCCGGCGACATGGGCGCCTCGATGGTCGACGACGCGCACCCGGTAACGGACTTCGTCAACCATGTGCCGAACATGCTCGGTTTTCACCGGCGCTATATGGCCAGCAACAAGGTCTGCCGGCTGTGGGCGGCGATGGTCCGTGACATGGATGTGGCGATGATCGTGCCGCAGCACGGGCGACCCTTTGTCGGCGCGGAAATGATCAATGCCTTCCTCTACTGGATCGAGAACCTGGAGTGCGGCATGGATTTGATGGGGCCGGAGGATTACCGGCTGCCGAAAAAAGCCCTTGCGTAGCAAGGGCGTTGGGTAAAGGAGCGTGTGTGGCGCCTACTGATAGACCTGGTATGTCAGCATGCCGCTGATCTGAGCAGCTTTGCCGTCGGCTCGTATCAGCGGTATTGACCAGTCTTTCGAGGTGTCGTCACCGTGCTGCGGATCTTTCATCGTGTTGAGTCTTGGATCCAGCCAGCTAAAGCTACCTGACTCCGACAAGGTTACCCAGGATGGCTCGTCGCTGGCTGTTGATGGCCTGGCGACAGGCATTGCGCCATCGTTCAACGCTTCCCAGCTTGGGCTGTTGGTATTCACCGATACGCCGGTCCGGCTGAAAAGCAGAAAGGCTTCACCTTGCATGCCCAGCACGGTGATGGGCTGCTCTCCGTTGTAGCGGAGCATAATGCCGGGCCTGGGTGCGCTTAAAATCATCGCCTTCAGGCCTTCCATATCCGAACGCTCAGTGATGCTGGCCTTGACGAACCCCGGTGGCACATCGTCTAGTTCGAGGGCGCCGTGTGCACCTGCCAGCCCGGGGGCTGACAGGCACGCGAGGCCGAACAAAACGAGTCCCGTAAAAGCGGTTCTTGTTTGTCCGATGGTCATGCTCAACCTCCTGTGTAGGTCACAGAATATCCAGCGTGGACTCGATGATGCCGTCAGCGGTGATCACGTCAGTGGATGCCATCACCGGAGCCATGCAAGACAGACCATTATTCACGACAGTAATCGGTACCGAGACGGATGGCACACGACCCTCTGCAGTGTTTTTGCTGACGAACAGCATGTACTCACCGGCCGGCACCACGTTGTGGTTGTTAGGCATGGTCAGAGTGATCTTGTTGCCAGGACGCTGTTCGATGTTGAGCTCGATGGCGCGCTGGTCACCATCGATCACGTGCGTCATGACTGTGCGTCGGATCAACAGCGCCTTGTCAATCTGGCTGGCCTGATCAACTTTGATATTAAAGCGATCGCCGATGGTCAGATTGCTAGGTGCCTGTTGAATGACCGGACGATCATCGCGCATGGCATATGGCGGCGTGTAGATCTCAAAGCTCGGATCACGACCGTCATAAGGCGCCAGGCCGAGGCCTTGCAGGTCGACAAAGGTCAGATAGGCGGTGTTGATTGGCGAGTGTCCGGCAACCATTACGCGACCGTCTTGCATCAGCACGGCGGTGTTGTGATAGGTGCGGGCACGGTGGCCGGTTGCCATCTCTGTCCAGATGCCGGTTTCCGGATCAAAACGCTCGGCGGTGCGAATAGGACCCTCTAGGCCTGGTCCAGCGACGCCATCACGGTCACCACCGCTAAATACGGTGACACTGCCGTCTGGCATGAGGACGTTAGTGCCGTACCAACGTGGTTGATTCAATGGCCCAGTCAAGCGGGACTCGTAACTAATCTGGTCGCCATTGGTGCTGATGCGATCGATGCGGCTCTGAGCGGTAGGCAAGTAGCCACCCGGGTTGGTCAAAATGCCATAGCTGGGTACGCCGCCGGCGGTCAACAGTTCAACATCGGTATACTGACCGTTCGCATTAGGCTTCAAGGGCAGCATGGTTGAGGAGGTTGACCCGCGCATACCGCCGGCAATGGCGATTTGCAGCTGCTCATCCGACACACCCACATCCAGTCCATTTTCTATCAGTACAGTCGGTGCAGAAGCGGCATCGCCAAGTAATGACGTGGTTTGAGAAAGTGACAGGTTGGTTACGTTCAACGTACTGCCGAGTTGCCCCAGACCGGCTTCGTCTAGACGAAGTGGAAGGCCGGCGTAACCAATGTCGGTCCAGCGCTGTGTCGCGGGATTGTAGCTGGCGGTGATATTCCACAGCGCCTGGTCATACCCTTGACCGAAGGGGTTAAAGGCCTGACCACCTGCGTTATAAAAAACATGCCCGTTCGGCAGCAGGTGCAGCCGTGGGTACAGGGGGAATGACCGGTCTGCCGTGGACGGGTTTTGAGTCCAGGTGCGCAAACACGGGTTGTAGGTTTCGGTCTGCACCACGTTGCGGCCGCTGTTGATCGGGTCCTGCGGATACACAGGCTTGATCAACTTGGTAACGCCACTTGCGACAAACACGTTGCCATTTCCAAGCGTGACCAGCGACGGATACCAGCGGCCAAAATTCATGTCGCCGCTTTGCGTCCAGGTGTTGTTTTTAGCGTCGAAGATGCGTGAGTTCTTCAGGCCTTCAAGTTCGGCAACACCCACCGGCAGACCATCAATGCCAGGGTCAGAGTAATAATCAGTGCCGCCCACCGCCATGATATCGCCGTTAGCCAGACCGACCACATCTGAGCAAAACAGCGCGCCGTCGTTTTTGCTGGTGTTATCAGCGGTATCAAGCAGGCCGTTGAGCGAGGTGCCACTGAGCAATGTCTGGCTGTCGTTACCATCCGGGTTGGCGCCAGCATCAAGGGGGGAAGGCTTTAGCCAGGCTGGTTTGTCGTTCGCATCCAGGGAGAGTACGCGAGTCTGGTCGTTAACCGACACTTCGCCAAACTCGGCCACGATTGAAAGCTCGACATTTTCAGTCCCTTCCAACGCATTCAGGTACAGCAGCCGTCCATCCTTGAGGAGTGCCATCGTGCCTGCGGCCGGTTTGCATTCATCCATGCCGTCGCCGCGAGTAATGCACTTGTCATCGGTCTGTATGACTTGACCATCTACTACGATGGTCGGTTCTTCAAATGGGAGGCTGAAATAGCCTTTTGCATTCTGATCGGTCTGTGGAGTGGTGTTGGAGTCTTGCGTCGTCGATTGAGTGGAAGAATCACCCAGGAGACCATCCAACAAGCCAGCGCTAACTGCAGCGGGAAGTGCGGCAAGCACCAGCACCGACCCTGTTGCGGCTAAAACACGTGTCGATAAACGTGACATTTTCTTCTCCGGACTTATTTTTGTTAACAATTCGAAGGTGAATCGGAATGTCATGATATTGACGCCATTTACAAGTCATCCCATTCACGCAATGAATCGTACCTACGGTGGTTTTTTTATGACCTGCAGATGGGTAACAAAAGATTTCAGAGTGGGAATGGCTTTTCTGCGCATTATTAATACGCCGAGATTGCTGATGTGCGGGCTTATTTTCGAGCGAAAATGGCTTTTTAGAGCGGGAGAAAGGTGAATGCTACAGCGAGACTTGAGGTGTTAAATGACGTGCTTCAGGCGTAAATACTGTGTTTTCGAGGGGGTGGGTATGGGATTTTTTACGAAAAATAGGCGTTTTATTTGTCACTTATGCCTTGTTTTTTCTGCGTGTAAGAACTGATTTTTAGGGGGTGATGTTCGCCGCTGTCAAAGCGCAGGTGTGCAGATTGTTGACAATGTTGTGGCGGTCGTTATTGGCTGATTGGCTGCCAGCCCCGCCAAAACGGGAGGTTTGAGAGGGAAACGCATTGTGCTGCCGAGCCAGCCCGAGCTGGCCGCTCGCGTGTTTACCGCCGGAAGGAGCCGCGCGCTTACCAAGTCGCGACTACCTCATTCACGGTCGCGGGTAGCCGAGTCACAGGGTTCAGGCAGGAGCCATTTTGCGTCCTGCATGATGGCAGTCGCCAACAGGGTTGCTCTTATGGCGCGGCTACTTCGGCGACCTTGTGCATACGCTCGCGCAACTGGGTGACCTGGCTAGGCATACCCACCATCCTCAGGTTCCATGCGGCATTGCCGGCCATGGCGGCAATCGACTGCCAAGGCGCCGTACATGACCGCGAGTTCTATAAGCCCGGCGGGCTAAGGCAGCAGGACCAGGGCTTGCCCTTGGTGATGTACTCGACAAAAGCCATCGCGGCCTTCGATGGCAAGGCAGTACGCCTGGGCGCTTACCCGGTGACGCTGGAACCTAACCATGAAGGTCGAAGTGCGCCGTTTTTTCTGGTGCACCTAGCATCCATGTGCCAGCGCAGCGAAGCCCAACAGGTGTTGCTACAGCTCGTTGGGCTTCGTCGCTACGCTCATCAACCCAACCTACCTGTTAATACCTGTACCTGTGAAAACAACGCACTGACATTTCGCGTCGAATCACCGGCTAAACCGGCGTGTTCGGCGCTTTTTGTCGTCATTAGCGCCATGCTAGGGTGCCGCCTTCGATCCCCGCAGAGGCAGCGCTATGTCCTTCACTCTCTTTCCCGCACGGCGGCTGATTCTGGCGTGCGCCTTCGGCCTGGGTTGCGCGGCCGCGCAGGCTGAGAACTGGCCAGGTGAGGACTGGGACAGCCAGTTGGCTGCACCCAGCGCCGCGTTGAGGGAACTGGAAAGCTACGCCTTCCCGACCCGTGATGACGCGACCCGCAAGGGCGTGCGCACCGATGCCTTGTTGGTGATCCGCGATGCTCAGGTGGTCTACGAGCGTTATGCCGCGCCGACCACCGCCGCCACCGCGCATCTGACCTGGTCGATGGCCAAGAGCCTGCTGGCCACTACCATGGGCGTGGCCTATGGCCAGGGCCGCTTTCGTCTGGATGCGCCGGTGGCCGACTACTACCCGCCATTTGCCGCGCACCCGCAGGTCAAGGTCGGTCATCTGCTCAACTGGGCCTCGGGCCTGGACTGGCAGGAAGACTATGAATACGCGCCGCTGAAATCCTCGGTGGTGGCGATGCTCTATACCCGTGGCCGCAGTGATATGGCCGCCTTTACCGCCGCGCACAGCGCCGATGCCGAGCCCGGTGCGCGCTTCCGTTATTCCAGTGGCGACAGCAATGTGCTGGCCGCTGCTATGAAGACCATGGTGGGGGAAGCGGCCTATGCCGATTACCCCTGGAGCGCGCTGTTCGATCCGCTGGGCATCAACACCGCCGTATGGGAGCGTGATGCCGCCGGCACCTTTGTCGGCTCCTCCTACGTCTATATGAGCGCTCGCGACCTGGCCCGTGTCGGCCTGCTGATGCAGCGTGATGGCCGCTGGGGCGAGCAGCAGTTGCTGCCCAAAGCCTGGGTCGAGTTCAACCGCACGCCTTTTGCCAACTACCAGCCGCAGGCCGAGCAGCCCGGTGAGGCGGTGCCCGGTGGGCACTGGTGGTTGAACGCGGCGGTGGCCGGGGCGAGCAGGCCCTGGCCGGATGCGCCGGAGGACACCCTGGTGGCATCCGGGCATTGGGGGCAGGGGCTGTATGTGATCGCCAGTGAGAACCTGCTGATCGTGCGCTACGCCGATGACCGCGATGGCAGCTTTGATCGCAATCACTTCCTCAAACTGGTTCTCGCCGCATTGGCAGATGAGGTGCAGCCATGATTCGCCGTCGTCCGTTGAGCACTCTGTTGCTGCTGATTGGGTTGTTGCTCGCCGCCCTGGCCTGGCAGAACCGCGCGCACTTGCAAGCCTTCCCAGGCATCATCGGCGCCTACTCGGCCAAGGAATATTGCTCGTGCCGTTATGTGGCAAACAACCCGGCCGACTACTGCGCGGCGTATGTGGCGCAGTCTGTTTCGCTGTCCGGCTTCTTCGATGACCCAGCCAACAAGCGCGTGACCGCGCGCGGCCTGGGCAGTACCCAGAGTGCGCAGTGGTTAGGGCCGCGCCAGGGCTGCCAACTGCTGCCGCAAGCCGTTGCACTGCCAAAGTCCTGAGGGCGAGGCTGGCGGCCAGGGTTTGCAAGGCCCTGCCGGGCGGCTATGGTGGCGTCTCCATTTCCCGTGCGTGAGCCGCAATGCCCAAAGTGAACGCTTATGCCGCATAACGTCTTTCCCTGGCGGCACGGCAACACGCTGGCGTTGCTGATCGACGGGCCGCAGTTCTTTGTGCAGATGTTGGCGCGCATCGACGCCGCGCACCGGCAGGTCGAACTGGAACTCTATCTGGTAGAAAGCGGAGCCTGCGGCCGCGCCTTGCTGGCGTCGTTGTGCGCGGCGGCCCAGCGTGGCGTTGTTGTGCGTTGTCTGCTGGATGCCTTTGGCGCACAAGGCCTGCATGCAGCGGACCGGCACCTGCTGCAGGCGGCTGGCGTGCAGGTGCAGTGGTACAACCCGCTGCGCTGGAGGCATGGGGTGCGCAACTTTCACCGGGATCACCGCAAGCTGCTGCTGGTCGATGGGCAATTCGCCTTTGTCGGCGGCACCGGTGCGACCGATGAGTTCTGGCAGCCTGCACAAGCCAGCAGCCGCTGGCATGAGGTGATGGTGGAAATCAGCGGGCCGCTGGTGGCCGACTGGCAGCAGTTGTTCGAGCGCCAGTGGCTGACGAGTCAAGCCTGGATCGCCTGGCGGCCGCGTATGCCGTTGCGTCTGAAAACCCTCTCCGCCTTGCCTACCCTGGGCCAGGGCTTGGCTCGGGTGGCCTTTGCCGATGCCTCGCAGTACCGCGACATCCTGCTGTCGCTGGTGCGCGCCTTGCGTGGCTCCAAACAGCGCATCTGGCTGGCCACGCCCTATTTCCTGCCGACCTGGCGCGTGCGCCGTACCCTGCGTCAGGCCGCCAAGCGCGGCGTCGAGGTGCGCCTGTTGCTGGCCGGGCAGCACACCGATCATCCGCCGGTACGCTTTGCCGGCCAGCGCTATTACGCCAGTTTGCTCAAGGCCGGAGTGCGTATCTTCGAGTACCAGCCGCGTTTTCTGCACCTGAAGATGGTGCTGGTGGACGATTGGGTCAGCGTCGGCTCGTGCAACTTCGACCACTGGAACCTGCGCTTTAATCTGGACGCCAACCTGGAGGCGCTCGACCCAGCATTTACCGCCAGCGTGGCGGCGAGCTTTCAGGCGGACTTTGCCGATAGTCAGGAAATCACCCTGGCCGACTGGCGCGCGCGGCCCTGGTGGCGGCGGCTGCAGCAGTCCGTCTGGGGCGCGCTGGATCAATTACTGGTCAACCTGCTCGATCGCCGCCGCTGACCCGCACTGTTACGGCCCGCACTTTTGTCGGGTGTCGGCCGAGCAGGGCACCGCTATGCTCGGCCTATCACTCCAATAAGGATGCTGTCGATGCGTGGTCTGCCCTGGCTTGCGGTGCTGTTGTTGGTTGCCCTGAGTGGTTGCTCGACCCCTGGGGCGTTTTTTGGCGTAACCGCGGGCGCAGCCTTCCGTGAGCATGTGCTCAGCGATGACAACCATGCCCTGGTCTACCTGTACCGCCCGCAAAGCCACTGGGCCGATCAGGAGCTGGAAGCGCCCGCGCTGTTTCTGAATAACGCGCGCATCGGCAGCCTGCCGAGCAATGCCTATATGGTGCTGGAGTTCGATATCGCCAGTTACCAGCTGGAGATGCGCCGGCCGCTGTTCGGCACGCACTGGACCTTGTTCGCCGACGGCCCGCTGGACTTCACCCTGATCAGCAGCTTCAGCCTGGATGCCGAAGCCGGCGGCATCTACTACCTGCGCTATGACGAACTCAACCCGCCGCCAGTCAACGAGCAGGCGCCCAGCCAGGGTGATGGCCCGCTGCAGTTGGTGTCCCAAGAGGTGGCTGCAACGGAAATCGCCGCCACCCGCGAAATTCAGCCCTTCGAACGGATTGCCGCCAGCGGTGAAACCGAGCGCATGCAGCGCAGCTTCTGGCGCAAGGTTGGCAAGTCGCTGGACAGGATCGGCATTTAGCCAGAAGCGAGGCTGGCAGAGGTCGTAGGGTGGGTTAGCGGTGCCAGACACCGAGATAGCGGAAGCCGCTATCGTGGCGCACCGCGTAACCCACCAGTCGATATCTCGTATTGCGCCGTGATGGGTTACGGCGCAACAGGGCTCGTAGAGCGACTGTCCGTGGCGAATGCGCCTAACCCATCCTACGAAGTTGTGTCACGCCTCAGAGCAACTCAACCGCTACTGCCGTGGCTTCACCGCCACCAATGCACAGCGAGGCGATGCCGCGCTTGCCGCCGGTGTTTTTCAGCGCATTGATCAGAGTCAGGATGATCCGCGAGCCGGTCGAGCCGACCGGATGGCCCTGGGCGCAGGCGCCGCCGTAGACGTTGACCTTGGCGTGATCCAGGCCGTGCTCACGGATGGCCAGCATGGTGACCATGGCGAAGGCTTCGTTGATCTCGTACAGATCGACCTCGGCCTTGTCCCAGCCGGTTTTCTTTAACAGGTTGCTGATCGAGCCAATCGGCGCGATGGTGAACTCGCTCGGATCCTGGCTCTGGGTGGCGTGCGCGACGATCTTCGCCAGCGGCTTGAGGCCGCGCTTGGCGGCTTCTTCGGCGGTCATCAACAGCAGCGCCGAGGCGCCGTCGGAGATCGAACTGGCGTTGGCCGCGGTGATGCTGCCGTCCTTGCGGAAGGCCGGTTTCAGGCCCGGAATTTTCTCCAGGTTGGCGTTCAGCGGCTGCTCGTCATCCTTGACCACGACATCGCCCTTGCGGCCGCTGACGGTGATCGGGACGATTTCCGCGTCCAGCGCACCGCTGGCGATGGCGGCCTGGGCGCGCTTCAACGATTCGATGGCGTAGGCGTCCATCTGCTCACGGGTGATGCCGTACTGGTCGGCGGTTTCCTGGGCGAAGGAGCCCATCAAGCGGCCGCTGCGCGCATCTTCCAGGCCGTCGAGAAACATGTGGTCCTTGATTTCGCCGTGGCCCATGCGCAGGCCCGCGCGGGCTTTGCTCATGATGTAGGGCGCGTTGGACATACTTTCCATGCCGCCGGCGATCATCACGTTGTTACTGCCGGCCTTGAGCGAATCAAAGGCCAGCATCACCGCTTTCATGCCCGAACCGCAGAGTTTGTTGATCGTGGTGCAACCGGTGGCAGCCGGCAGGCCGGCGTTCAGCGACGCCTGGCGCGCCGGGCCCTGTTTGAGGCCGGCCGGCAGCACGCAGCCCATGATCACTTCCTGCACGTCAGCAGGGGCAATACCGGCACGCTCGACTGCCGCGCGAATGGCGGCCGCACCCAGGTCAACCGCAGCAATGCTCGACAGGCTGCCTTGAAAACCACCCATCGGCGTACGTGCGCCGCTGACGATGACGATATCGGACATCGGGAAACTCCTCGTTTTTGTAGTAGGTCGCAGGCCAGACACATCGAATGCCAGCCGTTGATTCTACTGCGTGACTAAAAATGCCCAAAGAGTCACATGGAAAATCATTCTTTGGGCTGATTTGAGCAGGCGGCGGGGGCTCTAGATTGGCCGCACTGAAAAAACCAACAATAGGTACCGCCATGCTGCAGACCCGCCTGATTGCTCCCGCCGACAATGCACACCAAGCGCCGCTGTTGATCAAGCGCCTGCTGCTGTCCGGTATCCGCTACGAGAAAACCCGCGAAATCGTCTACCGCGATCAGCTGCGCTACAGCTACGCCACCCTTAACGAGCGTGTGGCGCGCCTGGCCAATGTGCTTAGCGAAGCCGGGGTCAAGGCCGGTGACACTGTGGCCGTGATGGACTGGGACAGCCACCGTTACCTGGAGTGCATGTTTGCCATCCCGATGATCGGCGCGGTGCTGCACACCATCAATATCCGCCTATCGGCTGATCAGATCCTCTACACCATGAACCATGCCGAGGATAAGTTCGTCCTGGTCAACAGCGAGTTCGTGCCGCTCTACAAGGGTATCGAAAGTCAGCTGACCACCGTGGCCAAGACCATTCTGCTGACAGACGCGCCGGAAAAAACCGCAGACATCGCCAATCTGGTGGGCGAATACGAGAATCTGCTAGCCGCTGCTAGTACGCAGTATGACTTCCCGGATTTCGACGAAAACTCGGTGGCCACCACCTTCTATACCACCGGTACCACGGGTAACCCCAAGGGCGTGTACTTCACCCACCGCCAACTGGTACTGCATACCCTGGCCGAGGCCAGTGTGCTGGGCAGCCTGGATCGCGTGCGCCTACTCGGTACCGGTGATGTGTACATGCCAATCACGCCGATGTTCCACGTACATGCCTGGGGTATTCCGTACGTAGCCACCATGATGGGCGTCAAGCAGGTCTATCC
>NZ_JBAQLP010000100.1:0-21033 GCF_049301935.1 Pseudomonas sp.
CCCCTACCCCGACCATTTTTGGGTCGTTAGCTCAGTTGGTAGAGCAGTTGGCTTTTAACCAATTGGTCGTAGGTTCGAATCCCACACGACCCACCATTTCAAGCATGCTTGAATGATAAAAAACCCGCCTAGCGCGGGTTTTTTATTGCCTGCGATTTATGCAGATCACCATTCCGTGGCGCAAATAAACGCAAGAACTGGCCATGCCGCGCATGTTGCTGTGCGGCCGTGGCGAGTTCCTGCGGATAGGGTTGAGCCAATCAGTGCAGCTTAAGGCGCGGCTCGGTGCTGCGACCGATGCGGTCGCCCAGCATCATCAGCAGTGTGCGAGTGACGCCATACAGGGCGATCTGGTGCATGCGGTAGAGCGACACGTAGAACATCCTGGCCAGCCAGCCTTCGAGCATCACGCTACCGGTCAGGTTGCCCATCAGGTTGCCGACCGCGGAGAAGGTCGACAGCGAAATCAGTGAGCCGTAATCGCGGTAGTGGTATTGCGGCAGCGGCTTGCCCTCGATGCGCAGCTTCAGCGCTTTGCCCAGCAACGAGGCTTGCTGGTGCGCCGCTTGTGCGCGCGGCGGTACGTTGCGTCCTTCGCTGCCGGGTTGCGGGCAGGCGGCGCAGTCGCCGAAGGCGAAGATATTGTCGTCCAGGGTGGTCTGCAGCGTCAGGCGCACCTGCAGCTGGTTGATGCGATTGCTTTCCAGGCCGTCCAGCTGGTTAAGAAAATCCGGTGCGCGAATACCTGCCGCCCAGACTTTCAGGGTGGCCGGGATCACCTGGCCTTGCGCGGTATGCAGCGCTTCGCGGGTGACCTGGCTGACGGCCGCGCCGGTAAGTACGGTTACGCCGAGCTTCTCCAGGGTTTTATGCACCGGCTGACTGATGCGTTCCGGCAGGGCCGGCAGTACGCGCGGGCCGGCTTCGATCAGGGTGATGCGCATATTTTCCGGGCTGATCCGGTCCAGGCCGTAGGCCGCCAGTTCGCGTGCGGCATGGTGCAATTCGGCGGCCAGTTCAACGCCTGTGGCGCCGGCACCGACGATGGCGATGTTGATCAGCTCGGTAGCTGCACTCTGGCTGGCGTGGGCGCGCAGGTAATGGCTGAGCAGCTGCTGATGGAAGCGCTCAGCCTGCTCGCGGGTGTCGAGAAACAGGCAGTGCTCGGCGGCGCCGGCGGTGCCGAAATCATTGGTGGTGCTGCCCACGGCGATCACCAGGCTGTCATAGCTCAGTTCGCGTGCAGGCATCAGTACCTGGCCGTGATCATCCAGGGTGGCAGCCAGGCTGATGCGTTTTTCTGCGCGATTGAGACCGCTCATCCGCCCCAGCTGGAACTCGAAGTGACTCCACTTGGCCTGGGCCACGTAGTTCAGTTCGTCACCCGAGGAGTTCAGCGAGCCGGCGGCCACTTCATGCAGCAGCGGTTTCCAGATGTGCGTCAGGTTGGCGTCGACCAGGGTGACCCTGGCCTGGCCGCGTTTGCCCAGGGTTCTACCCAGGCGGGTGGCAAGCTCCAGGCCGCCGGCGCCACCGCCGACAATTACGATTTGATGAGTCATCAGACACGCTCACAAGGCTTTTATGAAAAAGTGGCGAGCCGCTGTGGGCGAGCGCTAAGCAGCTCATAGCACCAGTCGACTCAGAAGGCGGCTCAGCACGCCAAGGCCAATCACCACGATGACGATGATCAGCAGCAGCCGCCAGACCTTGAACGGCTGACGTTCGACCTGATGCTGTGGAGCGCTAAGGTATTGCTCGACACGTTTTTGATCATCAGGGTTCAGGCGACTGGACATACGTGCCTCGAATTAGGGGGCGGTTGGCAATTGAGCAAAGTCGATTGCCGGCTGAAGTGCTGGGCATTCTAGCCGCGTGGCTTATAAAGGCTCAACGCACAGGGCATCATTCAGGCGAATAATCCCCCCTTGTAGCACGCGTGCGGTAATGCCGCCGTGGCCGCGCATGGCCTGGAAGGTGCCAAGCCCCAGACGTTCCTCCAGCTTGGCGCAGGGTTGGCACCAGCCGGTGGTTTCCAGAATCGCCTGGCCGAGGCGAAAGCGCCGGCCCTTGAGGCTGAACAGGTTGATGCCGCTGATGGCGATATTGCGCCGCAGCTCGGGCGCGCTGATCGGCTGCTCGGCCGGGCGGCCCATCAAGGCGCTGATCACCGCCAGGTGTTCCCACTGGATCAGGGTGACTTGCCTGGCATTGCGCGGCCCCGGCCGGCTGTGGTCGCCGGTAAGGCCGGCTTCGCGGCGTGCTTCCACGGCATCCAGCTCAATCATGGCCGCCCGTGGGGCGGGGCGTACGCCAATCCAGCGCACGCAGCCCTGTTGCGGCACGGCCGCGAGCAACTCATGCAGCGGGCTCACAGGCTGATGCCTACGTCGAACAGCACCGAGCGGCCGAGGTTGTGGCGCAGGAAGTCCGGTGCATCCGGGTGGGCGAACAGCACGCGGGCAAAAGTCGGCCCGACCAGTGACAGCGAGCGCCAGCCCTGGCGGAGAAACTCGGTTGGCGGCGGAAAGTGGCTGTTGAAGTCCGGCACGGCGCGCTTCAGGTTGACGTAGGCGAGCAGATCCAGCTCGCCCAGGTCGAGGCCGCGTTCTTGATAGTTGTGGGCTTTCTTGCGCAGGGTCGGCGTCAGCCGCTGTTGCAGCTCGGCAGCGGCGATGCGCCGGGGTTTGGCTTCGCGGCGCACCAACTGGCTGAGGGAGAACGCGCTGCGTCGCCGTTCCAGTTCGGCGCGCCATTCATCATTCAGGCGGCGGCCCTCGTCGAGGACGAAGAACACTTCAAAGCTGGCCTCGCGGAACAGCACGTCAGGCGGCTCATGGCCAGCGGCGCTGAATTCATCCAGGCGGTGGCTGACGTTCAACGCCTGCAGCAGGCGCTGGCACACCCAGCGCTCACGCTCCCACTTGCGTGCGTTGGAAAGAAAGGCGTTGGCTTGTTCGGCCTGATGCGTCAGCAGGCGCAGGTAATCTGAATCGTCCATGGGCTCAGCTTAGCCTGCGCAGTTGGGTTGTTGGTACCCCTCTGCGACGGTTGTTGCGGGCTTTTCATGTGTTGCGGTACGCGGCAGTTGTAGACTGCGCAAGTTGGCCACTATGGCTTGGGAGTTGTTCTGCATGATTTCCGCAAGCGTGCTGTCTTCCACCAGTCAGATCCTGGGCTGGCTGATCTATTTGCCGCTGCTGTGCTGGGCGATCTGGCGTGCGCCCTGGATCGAATTATGCAGTGATCTGCGCCGCCAGCATCTACTCGGCGGCACGGCGCTGGCGCTGTTTGTGCTGTGGCTGGTGCGGCGGGATTTCGACTCGGGCCTGTCCTACCACTTTATCGGCATGACCGCGGTCACCTTGCTGCTGGATTGGCCGCTGGCCATGCTGGTGGGGTTGATTGTCCAGCTGGGTTTGCTGGCGCTGGGTAAGCAGGATTTTGCCGCGCTGGGCGTCAACGGTGTGCTGCTGGTGGTGATTCCCGTGTGGGTGACCGAGGCCTGTGCACTTTGGGTCGAGAAAAAGCAGCCGCGTAACCTGTTCGTCTACATCTTCTGCAGTGGCTTCTTCGCGGCGGCGTTGGCGACCTTGCTGTGTATCGCCGTTGCCTTCGCCGTGCTCTGGGTGGATGGATTGTTCCCGATGCCGCCTTGGCTGGAGGACTTTATCGGTTACCTCTGGTTGGTGATTTTTCCCGAGGCCTTTATCAACGGCCTGCTGGTGACGGCGTTGGTGGTGTTCTATCCGGATTGGCTGGAGACCTTCAACCGCACGCGCTATCTGGCGGCGCCCTGGAAAGATGATGATGCTCCGCGCTGATGGCGCGCGCTTCAGTGTGTTGATGCAATTGTGTAGGTTGACCCAGGTCAAGCCGCGGCGGCAGCAATGCGCGATCTTTGATCGCTCAATAAGCGAGGGCGTGATATGGGTGTGCACCAGTGGGCAAGGCAAACAATTGAGCAGGGTTTGAAAGACGTCGAGGCGCAGGGTTTTGAGCAACCGATGGCATTGCGGGCATTACTGAGCGCCGTGATCGAGCGCAGCCTGGCAGTGCGCAGCGCGGCGGATCTGGCCGCTGAGCTGCAGTTTATCGCTGACAACCTGGATGATGAGCGCGACTACAGCTTTATGCGGCCTTAACGATCAGTGCTCGCGTGGCGGTAGCTCGGCAGAGAACAGGTCGTCTTCCAGTGGGTTGCCGGCAATCGCGTGCTCTTCCGAGGCCCAGGCGCCGAGGTCGATCAGCTTGCAGCGTTCGCAGCAGAAGGGCCGGTTCGGGCTTTGCGGGCCCCATTCAACGGGCGCGCTGCAGGTGGGGCAGGTAACTAGGGTGGGTGTGCTCATGCTTGGCCTCCGCGTAGAGTCAGGTAAAAGGCGTGCAGTCGTTCCACTTCGGCTTGCAGCCAGGGCAGATCGCGATCATTGAGCAGCACATCATGGGCGTGGCGCAGGCGTTCTTCTCGGCTGGCCTGGACCTTGAGAATGGCCTGCACCTGTTCGCTGGAACTCTGGTCGCGGGCCATGGTGCGCTGTATTTGCAGTTGCTCGGGAGCGTCCACCACCAGGATGCGCTGGGTCAGCTTGTGCTGGCCCGATTCCACCAGCAACGGTGAAACCAGAATGGCATAGGGTGATTCTGCGCGCGCCAGGTGCTGGGTGATTTCCTGGCCGATCAGCGGATGCAGCAAGGCCTCGAGCCAGCGCCGCTCATCGGCATCGGCAAAAATCCGGTTGCGCAGTGCTGCGCGATCAAGCTGGCCGTCGGCCTGCAACACATCGCTGCTGAAGTGCTCGGCAATCTTGGCCAGCGCCGGCTTGCCAGGTTCAACCACCCAGCGCGCGGCATGGTCAGCATCGACCAGATGCACACCCAGGTCGATAAAGTGCTGGGCCACAGCGCTCTTGCCACTGCCAATGCCGCCGGTAAGGCCGAGAATCCAGGGTTTTGTGGTCAAGGTGCGCGCTCGTGTCGGTCATCCAGAGGCGCGATTGTAGTGCAGCTGCTTGGTTGCTGGCGAACGGTGGGCGCGTGATCAACCTAGTTTGTAGGATGGGTTGGGCGCATGCCGGCAGGCTGTCAGGTTGTGCGTGGTCGGTCGCGCCATAACCCATCAGCGGTATAGGCTGATTAACGTCTGATGGGTATCGCTGCGTTCAACCCATCCTACGGGTGTTGATTCATAACATGACCAACCTAGTTCGTAGGATGGGTTAGCTGCTTTCCCGCTTGTGGGTGCGTACGGCTTGGCGTACGCTAAAAGCTCTTGTCGGAGGTCTTTATGCATACGCTCACAGCGAGTGAGGCTCGCGCCAATCTGTATCGTCTCTTGGATCAAGCAGCAGAATCACACCAGCCTATTGTCATTGCAGGCAAGCGGAATAACGCTGTCCTAGTTTCCTCGGAGGACTGGGAGGCTATACAAGAAACGCTTTACCTTCTAGCCGTCCCTGGCATGCGGGAATCGATCAAGGAAGGAATGGCTGAATCGCCAGACGCATGTGCCAAGGAGCTGGACTGGTGACATGGCAGTTGGTGTATACGAAACAGGCTCAGAAGGACGCGCAGAAATTAGCGTCATCAGGTTTAAAGGCCAAAGCTCAAGAACTGCTCAGGGTTGTAGCAGACAATCCATTGCAGAATCCGCCACCTTACGAAAAACTGGTCGGCGACTTGGTAGGTGCTTATTCCCGCAGAATAAATATTCAGCACCGTTTGGTTTATCAAGTTCTGGAGCAGGAGAAAACTGTGAAAATTCTTCGCCTTTGGACGCACTATGAATAATCGCCGCAGCTAACAAATGGCTCAAACCGTTCGCTGCGCTCACCGGGGCGGGCTAATAGACAAACGTTAGGCGCATGCCGGTGGGCTGTCAGGTTGTGCGTGGTCGGTCGCGCCGTAACCCATCAGCGCTATAGGCTGATTAACGTCTGATGGGTATCGCTGCGCTCAACCCATCCTACGGGTGTTGATTCATAACAAAGCACAAACCTAGAAGCCGGCAATCTGCAGGTAGCGAGAGGTGATTTGCTCACCCCAGAGCAAGGCAATCCAACCGGCAATTGCCAGGTAGGGGCCGAAGGGGATGGGTGTGCTGGTTTCGGCGTTACGCAGGCGTAGCATGATCAGGCCCAGTACCGCGCCAACCAGCGACGACAGCAAGATGGTCAGCGGCAATACCTGCCAACCGCCCCAGGCGCCGAGCATGGCCAATAGCTTGAAATCGCCATAGCCCATGCCTTCCTTGCCGGTGACCAGTTTGAACAACCAGTACACCGACCACAGGCTGAGATAGCCGGCCACCGCGCCCCAGAGCGCATCGCCCAGGCTGGTAAACAGGCCAAAGCTGTTGGCAATCAAGCCGAGCCACAGCAGTGGCAGCACCAGTGAGTCCGGCAGCAGCTGATGGTCTGCATCAATCAGGCTCATCGCCAGCAAGCCCCAGGTCAGCAGCAGCATGCCGCCCGCTTGCCAGGTAAAGCCGAAGTGCCAGGCAATAAAGCCCGACAACAAACCGCAGCTCAGCTCAACTAGTGGGTAACGCAAGCTGATCGGCGCTTTACAGCTTGAGCACTTGCCGCGCAGAAACAGGTAACTGATCAGCGGGATGTTTTCCCACGGCTTAATTTCGTGGGCGCAGTGCGGGCAGCTTGAGTTGGGCAATACCAGATTGAAGGTGGCTGTCTGAGCTTCGCCAGGCAGCTCCAATATCTCGCGGGCCTGCTCGCGCCAGTCGCGCTGCATCATGATGGGCAGGCGGTACACCACTACATTAAGAAAACTGCCAATTAGTAAGCCGATTAAAAACACGCTTGAGGAGAAAAGTAACGGGCTATTAATTAGCGCGTTTATCGCTTGCATATTATCCGACCACCGCGCCGAGTTGGAAGATCGGCAGGTACATGGCAACAATCAGGCCGCCAATAAGCACGCCTAGCACCGACATGATTATAGGTTCCATAAGGCTTGTAAGTCCGTCGACGGCGTTGTCAACTTCTGCTTCATAGTAACTTGCTACTTTATCCAGCATCACGTCTAATGCGCCGGACTCCTCACCGATAGCGGTCATTTGTATAGCCATGGAGGGAAATACTGCGGTGCTGCGCATGGAGAAATTTAGTTGCATGCCGGCGCTTACATCCTGCTTGATTTTTTGGACGGCATTTTTAAATACTATATTGCCGGTGGCGCCGGCTACCGAGTCCAATGCCTCTACAAGGGGTACACCTGCGGCGAAGGTAGTTGCCAGCGTGCGTGCATAACGGGCAACCGAAGATTTGTAGATAATGTCGCCAACAACCGGTGCTTTGAGAGCTGTTCGATCAATCCAGTTTCTAAATTTTTCAGAGCGTTTCTTGAACTCAGTTAACGTAAATATTATTGCGAACAAGGCGATAAGGAATACAAGCCACCACTTTTGTAGTCCTTGGGATATGCCGATTACGAATTGAGTAAATGCTGGGAGTTCCGCGCCGAAACTCGCAAATACTGTCTCGAATTGAGGGACTACTTTGATTAGAAGGATGGCGGAAACAAGAACAGCAATTACAACTACGGCGATCGGATAGTTCATTGCTTTCTTGATTTTTGCCTTAAGTGCTTCGGTTTTTTCTTTATAAGTGGCAACCCTGTCGAGCAGATTTTCAAGTGCGCCTGCCTGCTCGCCGGCGTCCACTAGGTTGCAGAATAAGTCATCGAAGTACTCTGGGCGAGTGCGAAGTGAAGCTGCAAAGCTGTTGCCGGAAGCAACATGCTGTTTGATATCATCGACCAGTTTGCGCATGTTGGGGTTGTCTAGTCCCTCGGCAATAATATCAAACGATTGCAGTAGCGGTACGCCGGCTTTCATCATGGTGGCCATTTGCCTGGCAAACAGCGCAATATCTATCGGCTTAATTTTTTTCCCTGCACTGAACAGGGAGGTGGGTTTTTTGCGCACTTTGGTCGCGTTAATACCCTGCTTACGCAGTTGCGCCTTGACCAGGGCAGGGTTCAGGCCGCTGGCTTCGCCTTTGATCTTGGCACCCTGCTTATTGGTGCCTTCCCAGGCGAAGGTGCTGGTTTTTATTGCTTTAACGGCCATCGGTTAGTCCTTAGTCACGCGGTTCACTTCGGCTAGGCTGGTTACGCCTTGCATGGCCTTCAGCAGGGCTGAGGTACGCAGGTCATTAAAGCCGTCTTTGCGCATCTGGATGGAGATATCAATAGAGTTGCCTTCCTCCATGATAAGCCGTTGCAGGGCCGGCGTGTTTTTAACCACTTCATAAATCCCGACACGACCTTTATAGCCGCCGTTGCAGTTTTCGCAGCCCACCGGGCCGTAAATCTTGAAGGTGCCGATCTTGTCCTCCGGGAAACCTTCCTCAAGCAGGGCTTCGCGCGGGATCTGTAGCTCTTTCTTGCAGCTGTTGCACAGCTTGCGGGCCAGGCGCTGTGCGATGATCAGGTTGACCGAGGTGGCAATGTTGAAGGAAGGCACACCCATATTGCGCAGGCGGGTCAAGGTCTCTGCGGCGCTATTGGTGTGCAGGGTGGACATGACCATATGTCCGGTCTGTGCCGCTTTGATGGCGATGGAGGCGGTATCCAGGTCGCGAATCTCGCCGACCATGATGATGTCCGGGTCCTGGCGCAGAAATGACTTGAGTGCGGCGGTAAAGTCCATGCCCTGCTTGGGGTTGACGTTGACCTGGTTGATGCCCTCCAGGTTGATTTCCACCGGGTCTTCGGCGGTGGAAATATTCACATCAACGGTGTTGAGGATATTCAGGCCGGTATACAGCGATACGGTCTTGCCGGAGCCGGTTGGGCCAGTGACCAGAATCATGCCTTGCGGTTGCTTAAGGGCGCTCATATACAGCTCTTTTTGCGACTCCTCATAGCCTAGGGCGTCGATGCCCATCTGCGCACTGGCCGAGTCGAGTATTCGCATCACGATCTTTTCGCCCCACAGGGTGGGGCAGGTGCTGACACGAAAGTCGATAGACTTAGTCTTGGAGATGCGCATTTTAATGCGCCCATCCTGCGGCTTGCGGCGTTCGGAAATATCCAGGCCGGCCATCACCTTTAGCCGCGCAGAAATTCTGGGTGAGAGCTGGATAGGGGGGCGAGCTATTTCTTGCAAAATACCGTCGGTACGGAACCGTACGCGGTAGGTTTTTTCATAGGGCTCAAAATGCAGGTCGGATGAGCCGGATTTAATGGCATCCAGCAGCATCTTGTTAACAAAACGCACCACTGGCGCATCATCGGCGGCGTTGCCTTCCCCGTCGTCCTTTCCGTCGTCGTTAACGGCTTCGACATCCAGGCCATCAAGGTCGATGTCGGCCAGGTCCTCCATGCCGCTTGCAGCCGTATCGAAGAATTTCTCGATCGCCTCGCCCAGCTTGTCGTCCTCAACCAATATGGCTTCGGTATTCATGCCGGTGCTGAACTGCATATCCGTTACGGCTTGATGATTGGTGGGGTCGGAAACGGCAATAAAGAGTTTATTGCCACGCCGCCACAGCGGCATGGCGCGGTGTTGGCGAACGAGTTTTTCGCTTACCAGGTCTTTGGGCTGGCCTTCCTTGTCTACAGCATTCAGGTCAAGGAAGGATACGCCGAACTGCTCGGAAGCCAGCTCCGCCAGTACGCGACTTTTTACCAGCTTGTTCTGCACCAGGTAGGTGACCAATGAGAGTTTGTTGCGTTGCGCTTGGGCCTGGGCTTGCTGAGCGGTTTTCTCATCGAGCAGTTCGGCCAGAACCATCTGCCGGGCAAGGCCGGTAAGGGACACGCTATCGTTCATCGCAGGCTCCATAACAATGTCTGCGTTATAGCCTAGTTGCTTCTGGCTGCCAAATGCATGGCTTTGGGGTGACGAAAAATGGCAGTTAGTGCCTGGCTCGTAATGCGAAGCTTTGGTGGTCGTAAGGTGATAAGGCCGGAAACTATGTGTTTACAAGAGTTGGCATTCTAATTGCTGATACCCGACCAGGTCGCTGGACCTGCCCATCTTTAGGAGAAAATCATGAAAGCTCAAAAAGGTTTTACCTTGATCGAACTGATGATCGTTGTAGCGATTATCGGTATTTTGGCTGCCATTGCTCTGCCGGCTTATCAGGATTACACCCGCAAAGCTGGAGATAATGCATGTCTTGGCGAGGCTAAGGCTCATGCTGGCGCGGTGTTGGTTTGGACCTCTAATGGTAGTCTCGCTGCTGAGGAGCCTGCTCATACTGCCTCTGCTTGCGCTGCGGATATTGCTAACGCGCTGCCTTTCACCGTTGCGGCTAAAACCCCTGGTACTGGTTCTGTGACTTGCGACGCCAGTGCTAGCTGCCTTCTCACTGCTGCTCCATAAGCTACATCTTGCTATGAGGGGTTGATCCTTAGGGTGAAGTGGCCAAAGGCGCTACACATGCATAAGTATCACCGCATGCTGGTATAAAAAATGCCTCGCTTTGTGCGGGGCATTTTTATATTGGCTCGATGGGTTTTTTATCTCTGGCAATCCGGGTCTTATTGCTTCAAGGAGGTGCCCATGCAGACTCAAGTGCACAAAGGCTTTACCCTTATTGAGTTGATTATCGTAATTGCGATCATTGGTATTCTGGCTGCTATTGCGCTGCCTGCCTATCAGAACTACACCATTAAAGCTGCAAACAGTGCTTGCCTGGGTGAGGCGAAGAGTTATGCCCGTGATGCTCTAGTACGATTGAACAGCTCTGAAAACCCTGCGATTGCGAGTAATGGTGCCTGTTCGGCCTATGCCGGTGCTGACGCTACCTTGACTCTGGCCGGCTCCTTCACAGCTACTCCTCGCACTCCCGGCACCGGCACGGTGACCTGCAATCTGGCCGCTGGCGGCGCCTGTACCCATAACTAAGTTTTTATTGGATATGAGGGCAGAGTCGATTTAGCCGCTAGCCTTGGTCTCTCGGGCAGTCATCAGCGGATCAGTCATGCCTCGCCTTCCTCGCTACGGTTTACCCGGCGTGCCGCCGCGCATCATTCAGCGAGGCAATAACCGGCAAGCCATCTTTTCCTGCGAAGACGATTATTCGGTCTACCTCGATTGGTTGAAGCGGGCAGCCGAGCAATATGACCTGGCTATTCATGCTTATGTGTTGATGACCAACCACGTCCATCTGCTGGCCACTCCGGGTGCTGAAGACAGTATCGCCAAGGCCTTGCAGTCACTCGGTCGCCGTTATGTGCAGTATTTCAATCACCGATACGGTCACATGGGGACGCTTTGGGAAAGCCGTTACCGCGCGACCGTAATCGATTCGGAGAGTTATCTACTGGCTTGCATCCGATATATAGAGTTGAACCCGGTGCGGGCGGCGATGGTGACGGAGCCCGGTGAATACCCCTGGTCCAGTTATCGATGCAATGCCATGGGGCAGGAAGATGAGTTGGTGACCCGTAGCATGGGTTGAGCACAGCGATACCCATCATGCAAGCGGCTGGCCCCGTATGGGTATCGCGTTGCTCAACCTATCCTACGTGCTGAGCGTTATTCGCAATGCAACGAACAAGGGTTGGGCGCTGGGTAATGATCGCTTTCGTGTTCAGATCGAAGCGAGGACTGCTCGCCGTGCAGCGCCTCTGCCAAGGGGTAGGCCACGGCAAATTGACTCTGACGCTTAGTTGCTCAACCCATCCTACGTGCTAACTCAAAAGCATCGCGGGTAAGCCCGCTCCTACAGGTTCGGTGTTTTTCCTTAAGATTTCCTGCAACGGCTAACGCAGGCATAGCATTAATCACCCGTAGGATGGATTGAGCGTAGCGATACCCATCATGCAAGTGGCTGGGCCCGTATGGCTATCGCGTTGCTCAACCCACCCTACTTCTGGCGGCTACAGGCTCAGGCGCATCGATAAATCCACCGCCTTTACATCCTTGGTCAGTGCGCCAATCGAGATGTAGTCCACGCCGGTTTCGGCAATCGCCCGCAGGGTGCTTTGGTTTACCCCGCCGGAGGCCTCCAGTTTGGCGCGGCCTTGAGTGAGGGCGACTGCCTCGCGCATGTCATCCAGGCTTAGTTCATCCAGCATGATGATGTCGGCCCCGGCGTCCAGCGCCTGGCGCAGTTCTTCCAGGCTTTCCACTTCGACTTCCACCGGCTTGCCGGGGGCGATTGTGTGTGCGGTTGCCACAGCCTGGGCGATGCCGCCGCAGGCGGCGATATGGTTTTCCTTGATAAGAAAGGCGTCATATAGGCCGATGCGGTGGTTGTGGCAGCCGCCCTGGGTGACGGCGTATTTTTGCGCCAAACGTAGGCCGGGCAAGGTTTTGCGGGTGTCGAGCAGTTTTACGGCAGTGCCCTGTACTAGGTCTGCATAGTGCTGGCAGTGGGTGGCGACCGCGGAGAGCGTCTGCAGGAAGTTCAGGGCGCTGCGTTCGCCACTGAGCAGGGCGCGGGCGGGGCCTTGCAGTTCAAACAACACCTGGTTGGGCTCGGCGCGTTGGCCATCCTGAATATGCCAGTGCACGGCGACCCGTGGGTCGAGTTGGCGAAATACCGCATCGACCCAGGCGGTGCCGCAGATCACTGCGGATTCACGGGTGATAACTTGGGCGTGGGCCAGGCGTTCGGCGGGGATCAGTTGGGCGGTGATGTCACCACTGCCAATATCCTCTGCCAGTGCGCGGCGCACGTTGGCCTCGATTTCGGTGGCGAGGTCGGCGAGGCTTAGGTTGGGCATGATGGGCTCCAGTCAGCAGAATGCGCCGAGTATAGGGATTGCCGGCTGTTTGCGCAGTGTTTGCCGCTGCTCTCTGGCGGCTATGGGGCTATGCTAAGAGGTGATGTGTAAATTGTGCGCAGCCGCTGTTTATCGATGGGGCGGTTGCGTTGGTCGCATGCAGGTAACCGTTGGGAAGCTGTGGTGTTACATCTGTGACCTGGGTCATGTCTGGAGCAAAAGCCAGCTTGGTGCGCGTACGTGCATCCCTATAATGGCTTTACTTTTATAATTGTTGACGCCAGGCATTTGACGTTACGGATGACGCTCAGTTGATCCTATGCAGATCGGTTAGCCCAAGAGGGGCAGTCTGCAGGAGACTCGCAATGAAGACTGATGCGAATGTGGTTCACCTGAGTACGGTGAGCCCTGCGCAATCGCCCACTTCGCCGGTAGGAAGACTGCCCGTGGCGCTGACCAATGTGCGTGACAAAGCGGCGCAACAGCTGAAAACGGCGTTGCAGGCACTGTTTGATAATGCCGACGACACGCTGTTCGAGATGGCGGATCGCGCCACCAGCAATGCCGAGCAAAACGCTTTTTTTGAGGCGATGCGCGATTTGCGCTTGAAGCGCAAGAATATCGAGCGTGGCTTCTTGCATAAGGTGTTCGAGGCCTTCGCGACACTTAATCAATATGAAATCGGCAAGCCTGTAGCGCTGGATGGGGTGTCGTTCAGCAGCCTGTCGCTGGTACAGGACGATGCGCTGGAAGAGGCGGTGGCGCTGGATTCGATGGTGGCCAAGGTCATGAGCCGCGATGGGGTGGCGCTGGGGCATCTCACCACGCGCTTTAACGCCATGGTCAGCAAGAAGCTGGACGACAAAAGCAACCCGATTGGTCCGACCAGCCTGTGTGAGTCTTTCCTGGACGCCTGCAGCAGCCTGGGTGTGGAGATCAGGGTCAAGCTGATCATCCTCAAGCTGTTCGAGAAGTATGTGCTCAGCGATCTTGATCAGCTGTATGCCGAAGCCAATCAGGCCTTGATCGCTGCCGGGGTGTTGCCGGACCTCAAATCTGCGCCAGCGCGGCGTAACCCTTCGCGTGCCAGCGCTACAGCCAGCGGCATGCGTGAGGACGACTCAGCGCAGCGCTCGCCTGAGTTTGCCAACGAGGGTGTGCAAGAGGTTTTCGGCGCCTTGCAGGAGCTGCTTGCTCAGGCGCGCGGTACGCTGGTGCCGCGGCGCAATCGGCCTGCTGGGGCCATGCCGATTTCCAGTAATGACCTGATGCGTCTGCTCTCACACATGCAGCAGCGTGCGCCGGCGCAGGCCAGCGATGACTTCGACTTGCGTGAGCAGTTGGAAAGCCTGCTCGCCCGTGCCAGTACCAAGGTGGGTAAGGCACGGGTGGTGGGTGAGGTTGATGAAGACGTTATCAACCTGGTGACGATGCTGTTCGAATTCATTCTCGATGATCGCACCTTGCCGGATTCGCTCAAGGCGCTGATCGGCCGCCTGCAGATCCCGATGCTGAAAGTGGCAGTGATCGACAAGACCTTCTTCAGCCGTGGTAGCCATCCAGCGCGCCGCCTGCTGAATGAGGTTGCCTCGGCGGCCCTGGGCTGGGGCGATCAGGATGAGGCGCAGCGTGACAGCCTGTATCAGAAGATCGAGCAGGTGGTGCAGCGTCTGCTCAATGACTTTGTCGATGATCCGCTGATCTTTTCCGAGCTGCTGGCGGATTTTCTGGCCTTTACCGGTGACGAGCGTCGCCGCAGCGAGCTGCTGGAGCAGCGTACCCGGGATGCCGAAGAGGGTAGCGCCAAGGCGGCTTTGGCCCGCCGCGAAGTCGAGCAGGCGCTGAATCAGCGCTTGCTCGGCAAGACCCTGCCGGAGGTGGTGGTGCGCCTGCTGCAAGAGGCCTGGAGCAAGGTGCTGATGCTGACCTGCCTGAAGCATGGGGTTGAGTCGAGCCAATGGCAGGCGGCCCTGGCAACCATGGATGACCTGGTGTGGAGCGTAGAGCCGCACGATGAACCCGAGGCGCGCATGCGCCTGCTGGAGATAGTGCCGGGGTTGCTGAAGGCGCTGCGCGAAGGCATGGCCAATTCGGCATTCGATCCGTTCTCCACGGGCGAGTTCTTCAGTCAGCTGGAGGCAATTCATGTGCAGGCCTTTCAGCGTTTCAAGCGCAGCCTGCCGGAGGATAAGCCCGCCGCAGATGCCGAGCCGAGCCCAGCCGAGATCGATGAAGAGCAGTGCGTAGCACTGGCCGAAGCCGGGGACGATTTACCGCTGCTGGAGTTGCCGCTTGCCGAGGCGCTCGAAGAGCCGGCAATGGTCGAGGTGGTGGAAGAGATCATTCTGCTGGCGCCGGGTGAGCTGCGTAACGCCGAGCCGGAGGCCAGCCTGCCGGATGACGATGAGTCGTTGCGGCAAGTCGATAGCCTGCGGGTCGGCAGCTGGGTCGAGTTTCAGGAAGATGAAGAGCACAAACTGCGCTGCAAGTTGGCGGCGGTGATCAAGCCGACGGGCAAGTACATCTTCGTTAACCGCACCGGCATGAAGGTGCTGGAGAAAACCCGGATGGGCCTGGCTGTGGAGTTCCGCCGTGGTGCGGTGCGCCTGCTGGACGATGCGCTGCTGTTTGATCGGGCGCTGGAGTCGGTGATTGGCAACCTGCGCAAGCTCAAGGGCACGTGATCCTCTTGTATTGATGCGTCACAACGCCGCCGCCGGGGTATTGCCAGGCGGCGTTTTTGCATCTGCATGTCTGCTTGGGCATTCGCCCTTGGCCTTGAGCAAGTGCTGCTCTAGAGTGGTGGCTCGTTCAAGGAGTCTTTATGCAGCTGGACCCTTCCAGTGGCTGGTGCGATGGCGCTCAGCACTGTCCATCGCCGAATTTCAATCAGCGGCCGCTGGGCGAAATTTCCCTGTTGGTGATCCATAACATCAGCCTGCCGCCTGGGCAGTTCGGCACGGGCAAGGTGCAGGCGTTCTTTCAGAATCGTCTGGACGCGGCTGAACACCCCTATTTCGCCAGCATCGCCAGCCTGCGGGTGTCCGCGCATTTCTTTATCGAGCGTGATGGCGCGGTCACGCAATTCGTCTCCTGTAACGAGCGCGCCTGGCATGCCGGGGTGTCACGATTTGCCGAACGGGAGAACTGTAATGATTTTTCCCTCGGTATCGAACTCGAAGGCACGGATGATCTGCCGTTTACCGCAGCGCAGTATGCCACGCTGATTGAACTGACCCGGCAGCTGCAAGCGGCTTACCCGGCGATCACCCTGGAACGCATTTGTGGGCATAGCGATATCGCGCCAGGCCGTAAGACCGATCCGGGCCCGGCATTCGACTGGCCGCGCGTGCGCACGGCCTTGCAGCAAGACAAGGAGCTGACATGAACTTTCTGGTGCTGTTGCTGGTGCTGTGGGTCGAGAAGTTTTCCGCCTGGCGCAACCGCATTCAACACGATGGCCCCTGGCTACGCGCGTTGGCCGCAACTGAAGGCAAGCCGCAGTGGGCAGAGCGCCCCTGGCGGGCGCTGGCCTTGCTGGTGCTGCTGCCGCTGTTGGCACTCGGGCTGGCTCTGTTGGTGCTGGAGCCTGTTGCGTACGGCTGGTTGGCCCTGCCGGTGCATCTGTTGGTGGTGATCTACAGCCTGGGGCGTGGCGATTTGCTGACGGCGCTAGGGCCGTTTCGCGACAGTTGGCGCCGTGGTGATGCCGAGGCCGCGTACCTGGTGGCACGGCGCGATCTGGCGCTGGAGGCGGATGAGGAGGGTGAGTTACTCCAGCGCGTGCAGGGCCATCTGGTGTGGCAGGCCTATCAGAGCTTTTTCGCGGTGATTTTCTGGTACGCACTGCTGGGGCCGCTGGCGGCACTGGCGTATCGGCTGGTTGCCCTGGCCAGCGAACATGCCACGGTGCCGGCCTTGCGTGAGGTGGCCGTGCAGGTGCGTCACGGTTTCGACTGGTTGCCGGTGCGCGTGCTGGCCGCCAGCTTTGCCTTGGTGGGCAACTTTGCCGGGGTCAGCCGGGCGTTGCTGCATGAATTGCTCAGCTGGGATATCAGCGCGGCGCAGCTGGTGATCATCAGCGCGCGCGCCGCCGGCGAGACGCCGGAACCGGTGATTGGCGAGGCGGGTGTCAGCAGCCTGGATGACCTGTGGCAGTTGTTGGTGCGTGCGGCAGTGTTCTGGTACGCCGGGTTTGCCGTGTGGACCCTGCTTGTCTGAGGCCGTTTATTCGTTCCACAGCCAGGCGGCACCGCGTACACCGCTGGAATCGCCGTGCTTGGCCTGCAACAGGCGCGTGTTGACCTGATCGGAAAACACATAGCGCGGCAGCAGTGGCGCTACCTGGGAGTAGAGCGCTGCGCTGTTGGACAGGCCGCCGCCCAGTACAATCACATGCGGATCAATCAGGTTGATTACCGATGCCAGACCGCGCGCCAGCTGGTCGCAATAGCGGGCCACGGCCTGTTGCGCGCGTGCATTGCCGGCTTCTGCTGCGCTCACCAATGCCCCTGCATCCAGGCCCAGGTTGCTGCGCGCCGCCCAGCCCGGGCCGCTGAGAAAGGTTTCGATGCAGTCATCCTGGCCGCAATAACAGCGCCGGCTCGGGCCATCCTCGCTGCGCCGCCAGGGCAGTGGGTTGTGCCCCCATTCGCCGGCGATGGCATTCGGCCCGCTGAGCAGTTGCTGGCGTACGACCAGGCCACCACCGACGCCAGTGCCGAGAATGACCCCGAACACACTCACGGCACCTTCGCCTGCGCCATCGCAGGCTTCTGACAGGGCAAAGCAGTCGGCGTCATTGGCCAGGCGCACCGGGCGCTGTAGGCGCTGCTCAAGGTCGGCCTGCAGGTCCTCGCCGATCAGGCACTGCGAGTTGGCATTCTTGATTCGCCCATGGTCGGGGGAGCGGGTGCCGGGAATGCCCACGCCGACGCTGCCACGGTGGCCCAGTTCGCGCTCGCAATCTTCAACTAAACTGGCAATCAGGCTGAGGGTTTTCTGGTAATCGCCCTGCGGTGTTGGGGCGCGCCGACGCAGGGCTTGCTGGCCGTTTTCCAGGGCGATTATTTCGATCTTGCTGCCACCCAGATCAATGCCCAGCTTCAGTGGTGTATGCATCATTAACCTTAAGTTACAGAGGTTGGGGTCGATAAGAGGTATATATGGCAGCCCTGCTCGACGACTATTGTGTGATATCGATCACATTAATCTGCCCGTATTTACCCCGCTGATGCAAACACCACAGGTCGAGCAGCAAGGGACATGCAAGCCGCCGTTTGCGACTCTGCCCGGCCGTTTGTAAGCCTACACGACAATAATTAGAACTGGAGACGTCCTGTGAAGACCGTGTTGTATCCGGCCATCGCGCTAATGAACCGCCTCAGCTTCGGCATGAAGTTCAGTCTGATCAGTGTGCTGTTCTTTCTGCCCATGCTGGTCACCAACTTCTACCTGGTGCGTGACTCCTACCGGCAGTTCATCAGCACCCAGGCGGCTCTCGAGAGCATTGATCTGCTCGGTGAAAGCCTGACGCTGCGGCGTAACCTCGAAGACTACGTCGATCTCACCGAGGTCAATGCGATGATCGGTCAGTCCGGTCAGGCGGGTGATCTTGAAGCGCGCTTGGTCAAGCTGCAAGGCAATATCGGCGAGGCGTTGCAGGGCATGGCGGCGGTAGTACGCGAGGCTGAGCAGGTCGAGGAGTTCAACAGCAAACGCGATCAGCTGATTGCCGAACTGGGCGCGGTGCAGGCCGAGACCTCGCTGCAGGGCAAGATTGCCCTGGCCGAAAAGCTGCTGGGCAGCTCTCAGGTATTTATCAAGCTGGTCGCCGCTCAAGCGGGCCTCAGCCAGGACCGCCAGGGCGCCGTGCGGCAGATGATCGAGCTGGTCACCGTGGACACGCCCAAGGTCACTGCGGCGCTTAGCGAAGGCCGTGCGGTAGGCGCCTATTCGCTGGCCCAGGGCTTTCTCAATTCATCGGCCAGCACCGCGTTCGATGAGTTGTTGCTGGAGCTGGAAAAGTTACATGGCGAGTATGGCCTGAACCTGCAGGCATCGCTCAACAGCAGCGCGCAGGCGCGCACCGAATTGGCCAGCCAGGCGGCGAGCAGCCTGGAAACCCTAAAAACCACTGCCGTGGTGTTTGAGGACAAAGTGGTTATCGCCGATTCGCTGGACACGCCCTGGGCGCAGTTCTATGCCGATATCAGCGGCGCCATGCAGCAAACCTACCAGCTCAATGATGCGGTGCTGGTGTTCCTCGATAAGCAACTGCAGGTGCGCCTGGAGGAAAACCGTACGCAGATGGTGCTGCTGGTCGCGGCCCTGCTGGTGGTGTTCCTGCTGATCGTCTACCTGTACGGCGGCTTCTACGTGTCGATCCGCACCACCCTGAAAAAACTTGGCCAGGTGATGAACCAGGTAGCTGCTGGCGATATGACCGTCAGCTTCAAGGCGCAGAGCCGCGATGAGCTGGGCGAACTGGGCCAGGTGTTCAATGAGACGGTGAGCAAGATCCACCAGTTGATTGAGCGCGTCGGCCAGACCGTGGTTGAGGTCGAACGTCAGGCAGATCGCGTGCAACAGGTCTCCGGCGAAAGCAACCAGGCGGTTGCCGGCCAGCGTGGGCAGATCGACCTGATCGCCACCGCCATGAATCAGATGTCCGCCACGGCCCAGGAAGTGGCGCATAGCGCTGCTGCCGCGGTGGGCAGTGCGCAGAGCGTGAACGATGAAACGGTCAGCGGTCGCGCGCTGGTTGAGTCCCAGGTGGGCAGCATCCAGCGGTTGGCCGGCGAGATCGACCAGTCGGTGGCGGTGATCAACAAACTGGCCAGTGATAGCGCCTCGATCAGCCAGGTGCTGGACGTGATCAAGGGCATCGCCGAACAGACCAACCTGCTTGCGCTCAACGCTGCCATTGAGGCCGCGCGTGCCGGTGAACAGGGGCGCGGCTTTGCCGTGGTGGCCGATGAGGTGCGTAATCTGGCCAAGCGCACCCAGCAGTCCACCGAGGAAATCGAATCGATGATCGCCAAGCTGCAGGGCGGCGTCGGTGCGGCGGTCAAGGCAATGAGCTCCAGCCACAAGATGGCTGATACCACTGTCAGCGAATCGGCCAAGGTGCAGCAGGCGCTGGAAAATATCCTCGGCGCGGTAGGCATGATCGTCGACCAGAACCAGCAGATCGCCACTGCTGCCGAAGAGCAGACCGCCGTGGCGCAGGATATCGACCAGAACATCGTCGAAATCAGCCAGGCCGGCGAGCGCACTGCCGAAGGTGCCAGCCAGACCGAACAGGCCAGCCGCGAGCTGTCCGGGCTGGTGGCACGCCTGAAGCAGCTGATTGGAGCGTTCCGCGTCTGATCCGCAACTCGCTTGAACGAGGCCCGCCACTTTGGCGTCATGCTGTTCACTTAGGCACCGAGTGGACGCGATCATCCCCTCGCCCCTCCGGGGAGAGGGTTAGGCAGAGGGGAATGCCTCCAGTTTGGCGGTGTTTTCAGCCCTCACCCCCAGCCCCTCTCCCATAAATGGGAGAGGGGAGCAAAACGCATGCGACCTAAAGTGAACAGCATTAGCCACTTCGGCGGGCTTTCTTATTCACGACAGCCAGCCTGGCTCAGGTGCGTTCGGCCATTGCCGAGAGGGCCACTGAGGTGGCGGCCGTGCGGGTTTCTACGCCGAGTTTGACGTAGACATGCTCCAGGTGTTTGTTCACCGTGCGCGGGCTGAGGCCGAGGATGTCGCCGATGTCGCGGTTGGTTTTGCCGCAGGCCACCCATTGCAGCACTTCCACTTCCCGTTCGGTGAGCAGGTAACGGCTGCTCAACGCCGCCTGGGTTTGCGCGGCGCTCAGTTGTGGGCGCTCGGCCGGCAATTCACGGGCCGCGCGTAGGCTGCGAGCGGTGCGCAGGTGGGCGGCGACGCGGGCCAGCACTTCGTCGGTGCGGATCGGCTTGGTCACGTAGTCGATACCGCCGGCGGCAAAGCCTTCGACCACATGCTCGCTGTCACTCAGGGCGGTCATAAACAGCACCGGAATGTCCGCCAGCTCGGCCTGGGCTTTGATCCGCCGACAGGTTTCGAAGCCGTCGATGCCCGGCATCATGGCGTCCAGCAGTACCACGTCGGGACGGCGGCGGTGCATGCGTTCCAGGGCGCTGGTGCCGTCCATGGCCACCAGCACCATATAGCCGGCCAGGTCGAGGGCGTCCGAGAGCACGGCCAGGTTGTCCGGGGTGTCGTCAACGATCAGCACAATGCCTTGTTCGATCGGGGCGATGGCGGTGAGGGCAGCGGTCATGGCGTGTCCTTGGGTTATTCCGT